>JAPOTR010000010.1 GCA_026709085.1 Cyanobacteria bacterium MAG CAR3_bin_5
CCACCATTTTCTGGGCATCAACACTCAGGGTCAGGCCTCCATTGTCTCCACCACCGGCAACCCGGACACCCACTTGGTGTTGCGGGGCGGCGCCGCAGGTCCCAACTACCACAAGGAGGACGTTGCCGCCGCAGTGGCCACCCTGGAGCGGGCCGGTTGCCGCCGTCGCCTCATGGTGGACTGCAGCCATGGGAACTCCTGCAAGGATTTCCACCGTCAGGAAGAGGTTCTGCTGTCCGTGGCCCAACAGGTGCGGGACGGTTCAACCCATATCCTCGGGGTGATGCTGGAAAGCCATCTGGTGGAGGGGAGCCAGAAGATCCCGGAGGATCTCTCCCGGCTCACCTACGGCCAGAGCATTACCGATGCCTGCATCAATCTGGACACCACCGCCCGCTTGCTGGATGTCCTGGCGACTGCGGTGCGTGACGCCACCGCCATGCCCGCCACTGCTGCTGCCCTCTCTAAGGGCTGAGCCATTGATTGAGGAGGGCGGCGGCGCCCAGGGGCAGCAGCAGGTTGTCCACCCCCAACACACTGATCTGCTCCAGCCCGGCGGCCACGCCCCCCAGCACCAGAAGCTGGCCCAGGCTCAGATACTCGTCAAACAGCATCCAACCCACGACCGTGGCCACCAAGGCCACGCAGGCGGTGCCCAGAAGGGACTTCCGTTGCCCCAGAACGGACCAGCCGGGAGAGGAGTACGCTGGTCCCAGCACCCCTGCCAGCCCGTCGCCAAAGGCCATCATGAGCACGGCGGCCACCACGATGGCGGCCTGTCCGGGCCAGCCCCACCAGAGCAGCGCCAGGATGGACAACCCATAGGCCACGGTGCCGTAGCTGTGGCGGTTGACCGACTCCAGAGCCGGCAGTATCCGGGTGCGCTGGTTCACGGCGGTCAGCACCGTGGCCACGGCAGCGGCGGCCAGGGCAACGGGGCGACTGATGTCCGTGGCCCAGGCCATGGGCAGAACCAGTCCGGCCCCCAGGTGAACGATTTTGCGACTCCACTCGGGCTGATCGGGGCGCCATTGCCGCAGCAACCGGGCCATGGCGGCCAGCAGGGCCAGCCAGCCGGCAATGGCAACAACACCGAAAGCTTGCAGAGACTCCACGGGAGAAAGGTTCAGGCCGCCTTTTGCTGCACCGCGTAGGCCTTGAGCTTCCTGATGGCCCGTTCCTGCAACTGCCGCACCCGTTCCCGGGACACCTTCAGGTCACGGCCAATGGCGGAGAGGGTCCGGGGCGCCTCCCCCTCAAGCCCATAGCGCTGCCGCAGAACTTTCTGCTCCCGCTGATCCAACTGTTCCATCCAGCCGTGCAAGTGTTCCTTCTGCAAATGACGGTCCATCTCGTCCAGGGGCTCATGGTCCATGGCCTGGGCAATCAACTCGCCGATGGTGCTGCGGTCCTCGTTGCCACAGGCATGGGCATCAAGGGATGTGCAGGGCCGGCTCTGGGCCAGCAGTTCGTCCAGTTCCTCCGGACTCATCTCCATGCGATAGGAGAGTTCCAGGCGGTTGGGTTGGCGCCCCAGGCGATGGGACAGATCCCGGGTGACGCGGCGCAGCTTTGTGAGCCTCTCACCAATGTGGATGGGCAGGCGAATGGTGCGGGACGTGTTGTCAATGGCGCGCACCATGCTTTGGCGGATCCACCAATAGGAATAGGTGGAGAACTTGTAGCCCATGCTGGGATTAAACTTGTCCACAGCCCGTTCCAGGCCCATGGTGCCTTCCTGAATCAGATCCAGCAACTCCAGACCATGATGCTGATATTTCTTGGCCACGCTGCACACAAGTCGTAAATTGGCGGCAATCATGCGGTTGCGGGCCCGCCTCCCCGCCCGGATAATTTTTCTCTGCTCAACGGTCTGTTGTAGGAGAGGTACTGTTGCCACCAGGGTTTTCAGGGCTTGCACCTGATGGGCCAACTGAATTTCCTCACTGGGGGTCAGCAGGGGCTCCCTGCCGATTCTGCTCAGGTACCAACCAATGGAGTCATCACCGAATCGCCCGCTGGCGTAGGTACCCATGTGTTTGGAAACGCCCATCGGTTGATGTCTCCATGATGCCTCCAAATGGAGAACGATTGATTGAGCTTATGAGGCCAACCACGGAATTGGCAAGGGAATTGGCAAGGAAACATCCGTTCCAGTTCTGTCGGTTTATCTGCCGAGACTCTGCCGACATCGGCTTGAGAGTTGATCCACCAGAGCAACAGCCAGAAAAACGACCAGCAACAGGGCCGTCACCTGGCCGTAGTCCAGGAGCCGCAGGGCGCTGATCAACTCCGTACCGATGCCGCCAGCTCCCACAGCCCCCAGCACAATAGCCGAGCGCATGTTGAACTCCCAGCGATAGAACACCAGATCCAGCAGGCTGGGCAAACACTGGGGCAGCAGCACATGGACAAATACCTGAAGCCGATCCGCGCCGGTGCTGAACAGCGCCTCCGCCGGATCCGGATTCGCCTGTTCCATGGTTTCCGCCATGAACTTGCCCACCATGCCCACGGAGTGAATGGCCAGGGCCAGGGCGCCGGGCAGTTGGCCAAACCCCACGGCAGCCACCAGCAACAGGGCCAGCAGCAGGTCCGGCAAGGCCCGCAGGAGATTCAGAGCGCCACGGGCCAGATGCCGGATCAAGACATGGGGGGCCGTGCGCCGGTTGGCCAGAAACGCCATGGGCAGCGCCGCCGCCACCGCCAGGGCCGTGCTGGCGATGCTCATGCAGAGGGTTTCCCAGAGGGGCAACAGCCAATGGGGCCAGCGTTGCGCCTGCAGAGGAAACAACTCCCCCAGCAGTTCCCCCAGCCCCTGGGCCCCATGCCAGAGGCGTTCCAGATCGAACAACCCCACCTGCCAGCAGGACAGGACCACCACCGCCCCCATGAACAGCAGCAGCAGCCGGACCCGCACCCCAGGGGGCATCATGGCGCGGCCAGCCTCAGGGATCCGTCACCAGCGCCTCCAGGGACAACCCCAGAACCCGAGCCGCTTGGCGAATGCCGTCGTAGTCGCTGTCCTGGACGGGAGCAAACCCGTCGGCCTGGAAGGGCTGGAGCACAGCGGGATCCTTCAGCATGTAGAAGCTTCGGCGAACGGCGTGGCGCAGGTCCTCGGGCAGCCCACTGCTCATGGTCCAGGGATATTGGGGAATAGGCCTGGAGTGACCCAGCACCACCAGCTTGTCCGGGTTGATGACCCCCTGGGCCACCAGCTTGTCGTAGATGGGCCGGCTTAACCCGCCCGCAGCGGCGAAGCCCCGCTCCACCGCCTTGGCCACCGCGTCATGGCCCCCGAGAAATACGGCCTGGTAATGCACGTCCGGGTGAAGACCGGCCTCCGCCAAGCGCAGTTGCGGGAACAGACGGGACGAGGTGGAGGCCGGGTCACCCAGGGCCACGGTCCGCCCTTCAACGGCGGCGAAGCTGTCAATTCCCTGCTCCCGGTTGCCAATCACCACGGCCTGGTAGGTGGTGGAGCCGTTCCTGCTGCGAACCGCGAAGGGTTCCAGAGACGTCCTGCTGCGGGCAATCACGTAGGAGAGGGGGCCGAAGTAGCTGAGATGGGTCTTGTTGCGCCTGGCGGCTTCCACCATGGTGGAGTAATCCGTGCTCACCACCAGGTCCACCGGCAGATCCAGGGTCTCTTCCAGATAGGCCTTGAGGCCCTGGTTCTCCTGAATGACGGTGGCGGCGTTTTCATCAGGCAGGAGGGCCACCACCAGGGTGGATACGGCGGTGGGTTCACGGGCTGCGGGATCCCGGGATCCGCCGCTGGCGCAGGCCGTGGCCAGCACAAGCAGGCAACAGCAAACCACCCTGGCAATCCGCTTCATCTATCTGTGGTGGTGGTCGAACTGGTGCTGGTCAAGCGTAGAGTTCCTTGAGCAGGTCCAGGTCTACCGCCTGGCTGGGGGCGTCAAATACCAGGTTGCCGGCGCGGATGCCGATGATGCGATCCGCCATGGTTCTGGCCTGGTCCGGCTGATGCAGGCTGATGATGGCCATCAGCCCCAGGCGCCGTTGCAAACGGCGCAACAAGTCCAGCACCGCCTGTCCCGTTTGCGGATCCAGGGACGCCACCGGCTCATCGGCCAGCACCAGGGCAGGGTGGTTGGCCAGGGCGCGGGCAATGCCCACCCGCTGCTGCTGGCCGCCACTGAGCAGGTCCACCCGTTGATCCGCCTGGTCCCCCAACCCCACCAGATCCAGCATGGTCAAGGCCTGCTCCTGCAACCCCGGCCCCGGCGGCAGGAAGGACGCCAGCCATGGCCGGGTGCTGACAAAGGCCTTCAGCACGTTCTGCCGCGCCGTCTGCCGCGGCACCAGGGCATGGTTTTGATAGACGGTGCCCATCTGATGTTGGCAACGGCGCCGGCAGCGGGGCGAACCGTGGAGATTCACCCCTTGAAAAAGAATCCGTCCCCGCTGGGGAATCAGCGCCCCGTTGAGACAGCGAATCAGAGTGGACTTCCCGGACCCGGACAGGCCCAGCAACACGACAATCTGGGGCTTCTGCACCACAAAGTTCACCTCCCGGAGCGCCGGGGGCTGGTGGCCGGACTGTTTTCCGTAGCGAAATTGAATGGCCTCGACAGTCAGCATCCGCCCCGCGCCTTTGGTGCGAGCCTAGGCTCAGGCTCCTAAGCGGCTCGGGCTTCGAGACGCAGCATCCCCCGCTCGGGATTCACCTCCAGCAGACTGACGGTGAGCAGGTCGTCAGGGCGGCTCCGGGGGGGACAGTGGCACGCCAGTTCCAGAGCCGTGTCCCCACACCACACCAGACCCAACCCCTCGGATTCCCGCAGCCAACGCACAAAACAGCCTGTCCAGGGACCACGCTCCTGCTGCAGCCAGCTTTGGAGCCAATAGATGCGATCCTGTTTGGCCCGCTGCCCGGCTTCCTGGATGCCTGCCAAGGCCTGGTCCAGCCAATGCTGCAGGTCCGGCTCCGTCAGGACCCCCTCCTGACGGTGATGGGCCCTCAATTGGAAGTGGGCCAGGAAGTCCGTAAAACGGCGAATGGGTGAGGTCACCTGCACGTACACCGGCGCCCCCAGGGCAAAATGGGGTTGGGGACGGGCGCCGGTGCTGCTCCGCTGGAGACAGGCCTTCAGGGCCCCGTTGCGCACGGCGCCGGGGGAGAAGCCCGCCAACTCCTGGGAAGAGGGCAAGTTGCTGGCCACCTGCCCCCGGTAGGGCAACGGCAGGCCATGGCGTTGACCGTAGCGGCCGGCAATTTGTCCAGCCAGCACCATGCACTCCGCCACCAGTTGGCGGGCCGGGGTGGGCTCCAGCGCCTCAAGGGCAATGGACCCACCCGCCATGGGCCGGAAGCGGGCTTCGGGCTGCTCCAGACACAGGGCGCCAGCCGCCTGGCGAGCTTGATTCAGTTGCCGGGTGATGCGGTGCAACTCCAGGAGGTTGTCTTCTTCCGGTGGAGCCATGCTCAGCAGGTCATCCACGTCGTTGTAGGTGACGGCGGTGGACAGCCGCACCCAGCTTGGGCTCCAGCCCTCGGCCAGGGGCTGACCGTCGTCGTCCACGTCCAGCCAGAAGCTGAGGGCGCGACAGCGCTGCCCCGGCCGCAAACTGAACACCTCCTGGGCCAGGGATTCCGGGAACATGGGTGTGGCGCCGTGGCTGAGATAGGCGCTGCAGCCCCGACGGCAGGCTTCCATGGCGAGGGGATTGGCGAGGGAGAGCAGCGCCGTGGGATCCGCCACATGAACCCACAGGCGCCAACCCCCCGCGGCGTGGGGCTCCAACGCCAGGGCATCGTCCACTTCGATGGCGCCGGCATCGTCGATGCTGAGGCTGGCAAGGCCGGTTAGATCCAGTCGATCCTCGTCACCAGGGCAGTCCTGGCCCGCCAGGGAACGCAAACGCTGCATGGGCACCCGCAGGGCCGGTGGAAAGCCCCTGGCCGGTTGTTGTCGTACGGATTGTTGCCGTGCGGGTTGGGGTTGCTTCGGTCGCTTCAGCCGTCTGTGTTGATAAAGGGAAGCAGCGCCATGATACGGGCCCGCTTCACGGCGGTGGTGAGATCCCTCTGCTGACGAGCGGTGAGCCCGGTCATGCGCCGGGGCAGGATCTTGCCTTGCTCGGTGAGGAACTTTTTCAGGAGGTCCACATCCTTGTAGTCGATGGGATCACCGGGTTTGATGGGGGAAAGACGTTTGCGGTAGCGGGGAGCCATGGGGGCAGGAGGGAAAGGTGGTCAAGGGAGGGAGAGGAACGTGTGGTGCTTTCAGGGCACTCACTTGATTTCCTTATGGACCGTGTGTTTGTTGCAGTGGCAACAGAACTTTTTCACCTCAAGCCGCTCCGACGTGTTGCGGCGGTTCTTCTGGGACGTGTAGCGGGACACGCCGTTTGAGCGTTTCGTGGGATTGGACCGGCATTCCGTGCACTCCAGAGTGATCACGATGCGGACGCCCTTGTTCTTGGCCATGGGGAGGACGTTGCTCCACTGCTGAGCAGTAGCTGCACAAACCTCACATCCTACCTTGCCCTGGCCATGGCCGGTGGCAGCGGACCTCACTGCGTAGGATCATCGCCACTGGTCTGCAACAGGACGATGCGAGTTTCGCTGCAGTGGCTTCAGGCACTGGTTTCCTGTCCCTGGCCTGTGGCCCTGCTGGCTGAACGCCTGAGCATTGCCGGCCTGGAGGTGGAGGACGTTCTTGAGCTGGACAAGCCCCTGGCGGACGTTGTTGTGGGCAGGGTATTGGCCTGCGAACCCCACCCCGATGCCGACAAGCTCAACCTGTGTCGGGTGGAGGTGGGTGGTCCCCAGCCTCTGCAGATTGTCTGTGGCGCGCCAAACGTGCGGGCCCATATTCATGTGCCGGTGGCCCCTGTCGGGTGCCGGCTGCCCGCCATCGACCTGACCATCAAGCGCGCCAGGCTGCGGGGTGTGGACAGCGAGGGCATGATCTGCTCCCTGCCTGAACTGGGGCAGGAGGGTGACGGCGCCGGCATCTGCATCCTGGAGGAGCAGCCGCTGACAGGCCCGCTCACGCCAGGTGCGGCGGTGGCCCCCCTTCTGGGGCTGGATGACGTGGTGCTGGACGTGGCGGTGACCGCCAACCGACCGGACGGCCTGTCCATGGTGGGCATTGCCCGGGAGGTGGCGGCCCTGTGCGGGGAGACGGTCAGCCCTCCCACGGCGCCCCGGCGGACGGCGGCCGCCATGGCCCTGAACCGCTTTGCCCAGGGGTGCCGGCTTTTCTCCCTGAGCACCGTCGAGAACGTCACCATCGGCCCCTCTCCCCTGTGGCTCCGGCGGCGTCTGGAGCGGGCCGGGCTCCGCAGCATCAACACCGCCGTGGACATCACCAACCTGGTGATGCTGGAAACCGGCCAGCCCATGCATGCCTTTGACGGGGAAGGGGTGACCGGCGGCGGAGAGGCCATCCATGTGCGCCTTGCCCGGCCGGGGGAAAATCTCCACACCCTGGACGGGCAACAGCTTGCCCTGGAAGCGGGCCATCTGGTGGTGGCCGACAGGGCAGGACCTGTAGCTCTGGCCGGGGTGATGGGTGGGGCGCCCACCCAGATCACCTCCCGGACCCGTCGGATCCTGCTGGAGGCGGCGGTGTTCGACCCCACCGCTGTGCGCCGCTCCGCCCGTCTGGCGGGGCTGCGCAGCGAGTCCTCCTCCCGCTTTGAGCGGGGTGTGGCCCCCCAGGCAACCCTGGCGGCAGCGGATCGGGCCGTGGCCCTGCTGGAGGAACTGTGCGGGGGGACATATGTTGAACGGCAGGTGGCCTGCCATCCGGGTGTGCTGGAGGAGCGGCAGGCGCCGCTGCGCCGCCGGGCGCTCCATCGCCTGCTGGGGACCATGGCCGACGGCGCGCCCGTGCAGGATGCCGTGATTGAGGGGTGTCTCCGGGCCCTGGGCTGTGGTCTTGCCCCCACGGACGAGGGCTGGTTGGTGACCGTTCCCCCCAGCCGTTGTCAGGATCTGTGCCGGGAGGTGGACCTGATTGAAGAGGTAGCCCGTCTTGTGGGCTACGACCGCTTCAGCGCAGCCTTGCCCGCACCCCTGGCCTCCGGTGGGCGCAACTGCCGGCAGAGTCTTCTCCACCAGCTTCGCCAGCGGCTCGTTGCCACCGGGCTTCAGGAGCTCTGCCACGTGAGCCTTGATCGGGGCGGTCCCGGCGCCCTGACCCTGGCCAATCCCCTGGTGAGCGACCACAGTTGCCTGAGAACCGTGCTGTACACCGGCCTGCTGCGGGCAGCCCAGAGCAATGCCCAGCAGGGGAACGGGGGACTGTGGGGATTCGAGGTGGGCAAGGTGTTTTCCACGGTTGGCCCCCAACGGGAGCAGCAGCGGTTGGGGGCGGTGCTCTGCGGCCAACAGCAGCATTCCCTCTGGCAAGACGGCGGCAAGGCGCCGCCCCTGGACTTTCACCAGGCCCTGGGGGCGGTGGAGCGGGTCCTGGTGAGCCTGGGAATTCGGTTCCAGCGCCAGCCCATGGCGGCGCCCGAGGGGGTTGAGCCCCTGCTGCACCCCGGCCGCTCGGTGGCCCTGATGCTGCCGGACGGCGTCTTTGCGGGCTGGTTTGGCCAGGCACACCCCCGGGTGACCAGGTCCTGGGACCTGCCGGAGGACGTGTTCCTGCTGGAAGCGGAACTCATGCCCCTCCTGGCCGCCGCTGAGCAACACCATGGCCCGGCGCCCCGCTTCCGATCCTTCTCCCTCATGCCTGCCGCGGAGCGGGATCTGGCGGTGGTGGTGGGCCAGGCCATCGGCAGCGGCGCCTTGATGGACGCCATCCGCGCCGCCGGTGAACCCCTACTGGAGACGGTCCACTACCTGAGCCGCTTTGACGGGGGAGACCTGGCGCCCGACACCTGCAGCCATGCGTTCCGGCTGGTGTTTCGTGGGGAGCAGACTCTCACCGATGCCCAGGTGGAAGCGGCTCTCGCCACCGTACTGTCCGCCCTGGAGGAGGGCTTCCAGGCCCGGCGCCGGGCCTGAGCAGGGCGCTTCCGGGGTCGTCTGCGCACACCTGCTGTATTACACCTTGCATACACCTTGGCCTGGCGCCCCCAACCCAAGGCCCGGCGAGGATAGCTTGGTATTCCTTCCATTTGGCGCCATGAGCCTTGTGCGGGACGTGATCCTGACGGCCGACGATGAGTTGCGCTACCCCACCGGTGGCGAACTCACCTCCATTGTGGCCTACCTCAATCAAGGCGCCGACCGGGCCAGGGTGGCGGACGTGCTCACCGGCAGCGAGCGCAAGATCATCGAGAAAGCCTCCCGCCAGTTGTTCAAGCAGCGGCCCGAGTACGTGGCGCCGGGGGGCAACGCCTTCGGCCAGAAGCAGCGGGCCCAGTGCCTGCGGGACTACAGTTGGTACCTGCGCCTGGTCACCTACGGCATCCTGGCCGCCAGCACCGACTACATCGAGCAGGTGGGCCTGATCGGCGCCCGGGAAATGTACAACGCCCTCCAGGTGCCCATGGCGGGCATGGTGGATGCCATGGTGACGTTGAAGGAGGCATCCCTGTCCCTCCTCTCCACCGAAGACGCCAACATGGCGGCCCCCTACTTCGACTTCATGGTTCAGGGGATGGAAACTTTGGCGTGAACCAGGGCTTGCCCTTTTGGGTGCTCTCGCGTGATTGCTGCCGTTGCGGTGGCGGGGACAGGGGAAGACTGGCGTAGCTTCCTTAAATCCAATTAAAGTTCTTGTATCATATGATACTTGACAAACCAGTGAAAGTGTGCTAGTGTATATATGCACACAAAGTCAAGGATCCCATAGCCATTGGCCATGAAACGCATTCTTTACTTTACTTTGGCTGCTTTGGCATCTTTGACATTTTCTTTGAATGTATCCCCTGCTTTTGCCGAAAATGACATTTCTTTGAATAAATGTCAATATGTTAGCGATGTGAATTGCCAACCAAGCTATTCTGAATTTAGAAATACTTTCCATGGCTATAACAATTCAAAATTAAATGTGAACCAACTAAAAAATGCCAGTAGAAATCACGGAATAAACAAATCTGCACTGAAAGAGAAGCTCCCTGGCAATTTGGAAATTTATGGCAATGAACCAGTTTTGAATTTTCTAAAAGATAAACACCTTTCCCACATTAAAAGTCAGAAAAATGCTCCATCATCGAAAAATGATCCCAATAATGTGATTTGGGAAGTGGGAAAGAATAATATCAAAAGAGGTTCTCGCAATATGACAGCATTTGAAAGATCTAATGTTGGGATTCATAATCACATTGACGCATTCAAGTCTGTTCTTAAATCATCAAATGCTCGTAGTGTTTTAGCATCAAACACATCATTGGTTGGGATTACTTCAAGTGCAATTTATGCAACTTATGAGCTTCTTCTCAACAAAAGAGCATTTATCAACGGTAGCGAAAAGGAAAGAATGGAAATATTGAGTAAAGTTGCATCCAAAACAGCAGTTCACGTCCCATTAGCTGTTGGCGTAAGCGCTGGAGTATCTCTTGCCGCGCTTGCTATACCGGGAGTTGCAATGTGTTTGCCTCCGTTGGCAGCCATTGGCATTACAATGCAAGCATATGAGCTATTGAAAGCCGCGCTTGCTTAAAATGGGTGAGACGTGTCATATGATACTTGACAACCCCGCTAATCCGTGCTATAGTATACCTGTACACAAACAAAGTCAAGGATCCCATGCCGTTCACCAAATTCTCCCCTCACAATCCAGATTTGGAAGAAACCTTGAATGATGACTTCGGCAACAAATTGACTCTCTATCATGGTCAATTCTTCATTGAGAAAGTGAACAATCCCGAAAATGGTGAATTTCACTACTACACATTCACTTGTCCTTAGTAGCGATTGGTATTATTTCATCGGCATTTAGCGACTTGACAAGAACGGATTCTAAATCAGATTCTTAAACTTTAGAAGTAAATCGACAAAGCTTTCTGCTGCCTCGGCATCGCTGAACAGGTATTTCTCATAGATACCTGATCCAGACCTGAACGTGACTTCTCCATACTCCATGACAGGCCACTGTCGATTCTCCGAGTAACGCCTATCCCTGCTGCCGTCCTTGTTTGACTTTTCCCACACCTGGCCAACCCTCTTACTGTCCTGGGGGATGGTCTCTTTCTCGATGAAGGGATTGGGTGTGTAGTCCACTTCCAGTTCCTTCATATCCAGGATCCCCAGCCTGGCCAGGCAGTCGTCCATGACGAAAAAACCCGGGTAGATGTAAATGTCTGCCCCATTGCGATTCAGGAAGACGAGGGGCAGTTCAGGAGACGTGATGCCAGACAGCGCCTTGCGGTGACACTGGGTGAGGGATCTGTCAAAACTGATGGGTGTTGCCGATCTGGAGCGCACCTGATCCACCTTGCTGGCGGAGGCAAGGTCCCATGCGAACCGGCAATGGGACAATCTGTCAAAAGCATCCTGAACCGCCCTGAAGGCAGCACGACAGTCATCGTCCATGGCGATAGCAAGACTAACCGATGAGTTCTCGATGGCTTGCTCAACCTCTTGAAGCGCCTCTCTTCTTGCTTCGATGCCTGACTGAAATCTCCTTCTGATGGGGGCGGCCAGGAAGTAGACCAGGCAGATCCTGCAGAGCAGGGCAACCCGGTTCAGGGAGGCCAGTGAGTACCGGATGGAGGCAGTGTCCTTGAGCAACTCCTCCCTCTGTTGCCTGGCGTCGATCACTGCCTGCTGGAGACCCAGCAGACTTTCACTGGTAACCTGGAGAGGGTCTGCACTCCTGAAGGAATAGTCAGGTGACGTCTGAGTAGGCTCCAGCGTTGGGGCGTCGTTGCGTTGCCCCCCTCGGCGGGAAGCCCCTTGCCTGCCGTATGCACCAACCTTCTCCCTGCTGTAGATGCCTGTGCCTGGGAGTCCCAAGTTCCGATAGACACCATCGGACTTGAGAGTCAGGGATGCGCCCCTGACCCCGACGCTGGTGCTGATGCCGCTCTTGCTGAGGTTGATGGTGACGCCAGGGATAACCTTGATTCTCTTGCGGAATGCCCACGCCATAGATCTGAATGACCCAACGATCAAAAGTTTAGCCTGACGCCCTCAGCAACCTCTTACACTTCCCTTGCTGGTCTTTTCAGGCTCCATGCCCATCATCTGGCTTCACCTCACCACAGCCTTGGCGGCCATCGGGCTGGGTCTGATGAGTCTTCTGTTGGCGAAGGGCACGGAGTCGCACCAGTTGATGGGTCGGGTATGGATGGGGCTGATGCTGTGTGCCACCCTATCTTCCTTGCTGATTCACCGCGTTCATCCCCCAGGGGGATGGAGTTGGCTCCATGGACTTGCCCTCTGGACCTTGATCTGTATGGGCTGGAGCGTAGTAGCCATTCGCCAGGACAACATCCGCCGCCATGCCAATTTGATGAAAGGCGTCATGGTTGGCGCCATCGCAGCAGGAACGGCAGCCCTGGCGCCGGGTCGTTTTCTGGCCGGGGTGTTGGGGTACTGACGTGGGTGCGGATCAGAATTCCAGCGCAGGCAATGGCTGCGGCGCTCGGGGTTCTGCCCAGGGCTGGCCGGATTGGGGCTCCTCCAAATAGGTCACACAAGAATAAAAGTCGTCCAGAGCAATGAAACGCCCCTTTTCCTCAGCCCACTCCCTCATGCGGTGATTGCAACTGTGACGCCAGGCCAGGATTTCAATCCCCCATCCCTTCCTGTGCATCCGCTCCAGGTCGGCATGAAACCCGCAGCCATCGTCAAAGCCGGCCCCGTCGCCACTGAGAAGCACGGCAGTGCCAGGATCGCCGTTGTTATCGACGGTATCACGCAGCATGGCGGTCTGCAGCGCTTGATCTACACCCTGTTCTCGCCCCCCCAGTTGGCCCCGCTCAAAGAGTTGCGCCTCAATCCCTTCGGCTCTAAGCCGGTTCCAGACGCCACGCAACTCCGGCGGGACCGACCCCACCGCCAGAGCGCGTCCGATGGGCCGTTCCCGGCGAGCCAGCCGGATCATGGTGGGGAAGTGGATGCGGACCCGGCTACGGGCGCCCCAACCTTCCCGCTCTGCGGCCAGGTCCTGAGCACTGATAAAGATATTCGAGTTGTCCCAATAGAGAAAAATCCTGTCCATGGAGGAGCTTGACGACGTTCAACTGACGACGTTCAACTGACGACGTTCAACTGACGAGGAGTATAGGCTCTCTACCTGTTGTAGACGCCTGTGCCGGAGGGGGGGGCCAAAGTTCCTATAGACACCATCGGACTTGAAGGTGAGGGGTGCGCCCCTGACCCCGCAGGCAATGGCTGCGGCGCTCGGGGTTCTGCCCAGGTCTGGCCAGGTTGGTGCTCCTCCACGTAGGTCACACAAGGATATCGGATCACCTGCGGGCCACAGCTTCCTGCCAGCACTGTCAAACGGGCAATCTCTGGCCTCCTCTTGGAAGCGTTACATATCTTGACAATGTTCATGCCAAGATCAAAGGCAGCCTCAATGAAATGGAAGCGCACGAGGCCGTCATGCTCTGCGATGCGCTTTCACGTAAAGATCAACTGGAAGATCCTCTTCCCCCACCAGCAGCGGAAACGGTTGTGGAGGCTTTTGCAGGGTCCATAGGCGCGGCATCCGCGAGAGCGCAGGCCATTACGCAGTACGTAGATGATGACGCTCAGCACCTTTGCGGTCATCCACACATCTCACAACGCTGGACTTGGGGAAGAAGGGCTTGATCCGCGGGGCGGGAACCAAGGCACTCTCTCCAATTGGGCCATGAATGGGGATTCAGAGAAAGAATCCTGCAAGGCCCCAGAGGGGCTTCAGGACGCCTTTTCCCCTGGACTTCCCCGGCGGATTCGAAGTCCCTTCCATGGAAGCCCTTTTGGCTTCGTTGCCTGTCAGCATTTTCTGTTTATTGGCGATTCTATCTTTTGGGATTCTCCTTTTGATAGTGGCGTTTTTATCGCTTGGGACGCCAACTCCAGGGGCGTTGTTTGAAAGTCCCCATGCCGGCGGATTCTGTGCAGCATTTCTCTACTCGCGCTGAGACACTCGGCGACCGCCTGCTCTGGGAGTTCCAGTTCATCGATATAGGACGAGTCTTCATCCTGTGAGTTGCCGAGCAGCATGACGATTTTCTTCTCGCTGCTTTCTTTCTCCTTCTTCTAATTCTGAATCAGCACGCCTGTCCGGCCATGTACCGTTTTTAACATTGAGCAGCACGACAATGTCAAACTCCTTGCCTTAATTGCTGCAACCTGCCCGAACCAGGCGGGTGTCGCCAGCCCTTCTAGACCTCGCCCTTGATGTGGACGGCATACAATTGCCGGAAACGGGCCTGCTGCTGCCGATGGTCCACCAGGGGCTCCGGATAGCCCTGCCGTTCCAGGGGGGCGATCCGGCCGGAGAGCAGGTCTGCTGTTCCACAGGAGGCCAGTTCCGGTAACCAGCGGCGGATGTAGTCGCCGTCCTCGTCAAACCTGGCGGCCTGGGTGGAGGGGTTGAAGATGCGCAGAGGGCGAGGGTCCATGCCACTGCTGGCGCTCCACTGCCAGCCGCCGTTGTTGGCCGCCAGATCCCCGTCCACCAGATGTTGCATGAAAAAGGCTTCCCCCCAGCGCCAGTCACAGATAAGATCCTTGGTGAGGAACGACGCCACGATCATGCGGCAGCGGTTGTGCATCCAGCCGGTCTGCAGGAGTTGCTCCATGGCGGCATCCACAATGGGATAGCCCGTCCGGCCCTCACACCAGGCGGCGAAGTGTTCCGGTTGATTGCGCCAGGGGAACTGGCGCCAGCGGGGGCGGAACGCCCCCTCCTCCAGCCCGGGAAAGTGGAACAGGGCCTGCTGGTAAAACTCCCGCCAGGCCAGCTCCTGCTGCCAGACGGTGATGGCCTGCTGGGCCTCTACGCACTCCTGGCCCCGGGTGGCCATGGCCTCTTCCGATGCCTGCCAGACGGTGCGCGGGCCAATGGCGCCAAAGCGCAGGGCCGCACTCAGGCAGGAGGTTCCCTCGCGCCCGGGGTAGTTCCGCTCCGGGTCGTAGCGGCTGAGGGCCCCATCGACAAAGACAGCCAGTTGTTGGCGGGCGGCTTGCTCTCCGGGACGACAGGGAGAGCGTCCCCTCCAGGCGCAGCCCAGTTCCGCCGGGGTGGGGAGTTGCTGCAGCAGGGGCAGGGTCTGCGCCGCCGTGGCCAGACGCCCATCATCGGGACCAACGAGGCGCCGGGGCGCCGCCACCGGATCGGCCTTGGGCTGGTTGAACCAGGCGCGGCGGTAATGGCCGTAGACCTTATAGGGCTCTCCCGAGCCGGCCACCACCTGCTCCGGTGGCGCCAGCAGTTGATCCCAGCAGCGTTGCACCGCCACACCCTGACGCTGCAACACTCGCTGCAACTGCTCATCCCGCTGGCGGGGACCAGGCTCCACGTCCTCGTTAAAGGCCAGGCCCACCATCCCCAACCGGGCCACCAGTGGGGGAATGGAGTGCAGAGGATCTCCTTGCAGCACCAGCAGTCGGCTGCCGGCCCGCCGCCAGGCCTGTTGCAACTCCGCCACGCTGGCAAGCAGAAACCAGAGTCGGGACGGCGCCGCCTCCGGCCCCTCCCAAAGGCCGGGCTCCAGCACAACCAGACCCGTGATGGCGGTGGTGCGGGCCGCCAACTGCGCCAGGCCCAGATTGTCGGCCAGACGCAGGTCCCGACGGTGCCAGAACAGCCATGGGGCATTCATGGCCGGGATTCTCGCGCCAGCAAGGCCCGGGCTTGAAACCAGGCGGTGACGGTCTTGGCGTCCAGGGATTCCTCGCCACTGGCCAGGCGTTCCTCCAGTTGGTCCGGCGTCAAGGTGACCACCTGCAGGTCTTCGTCGGCGTCGCTTCCCGGCGGATCCGGCAAGGGTGTGAGCTGCCGCGCCAGGAAGAGATGGATCACTTCATCGGAGTACCCCGGACAGGGCAGCAGGCGCCCCAGGCTGTCCCAGCGGTCAGCGGCAAAGCCTGTCTCCTCCCCCAATTCCCGTTGAATGGCAGCCAGGGGCTGCTCGCCGGCTTCCAGGGTGCCGGCGGGAAACTCCAAAAGCCGCCGCGCCACGGCAAAGCGGTATTGACGCAGGATGACCACACGGCCGTCATCCAGAACGGGCACCGCCAGACAGGCTCCGGGGTGGCGAATGCAGCCATACACCCCTTCAGCGCCAATGGGCAGCCGCCAGCGGGCCAACTCAAAGGACACCTTGCGCACCTTCAGCGTGGCCAGGGTGTCCAGCAGTTGGGCAGGCTCGGAGGGGGAAGGGGCCATGGGTGGGTAGAGGGATCACAGTTGCCCGTTGCACACCATTTCCCTGGACTCGGGTTCATGGAGTCAGGCGTGCCGGAGCAAACCGTATCAGAGCAGTTGAGGATGAGGAGGGGCACAGTTGCACAGTAGTTCCCGGCAACTGCAGGGTGCGTAGGGAGCCACCAAATGGGGATCCAGAGCCGCCAGCGGGGCCAGAACGAAACTGCGTTGCTGCCAGCGGGGATGGGGGAGTAACAACTCCGGCGTGGCGCTGCGCCGCTGGCCAAACCAGAGCAGGTCCAGATCCAGGACCCGCGGCCCCCAGCGGGGTCCCGGCTGGCGGCCCGCCTGCCGCTCCAGGGCCTGAAGGCGTTGCAACAGCGTCATGGGGGACCCGGAGCCATGCATCAGCACCACGCCGTTGATGTAATCCGGCTGGTTGGGAGGCCCCCCCACCGCTGCAGACCGAAACCAGGGGGAGCAGCGCAGCAGGCCCCCTGCCGCCATGGGTTTGAGGGCTGACACAGCCCAGGTCAAGGTGGCCAGGGAGTTCCCCAGATTGCTGCCCAGGGCAATGGCGACGGTTTCGGAGGAGGGCACTACCCCAAGGAGTCCTTGTCAAGACCATAGCCGGCCCGTGGGCACAGACAAGGCTGAGTGCCTCTGCCCATTCGGGTGTGGAGCCTGGCCTTAAACTCAACGGGCATTTGAGGGTTGCAACAGTACCAATGGACGCTGTCGCGAATTGCTACCCCTTCGGAACGGGTCAAGTGAAAATGCCCCATCCAGTTCCCTATCAGGGGAGCAAGCGCAAGCTCGCGCCCATCATTGGTCGGTATCTTCCGCAGGGGATTCACACCCTCTACGAACCTTTCGCCGGGTCTGCCGCCATGACAATCTATGCCGCATACCATCGTCGTGCATCACGTTTCGTAATTGCAGACAGCTTCGAACCCATAATCAGGCTTCTCCGCGCCATCGTCAATGAGCCAGAAAAGACCGCAAATCAATATGAAACTCTATGGGAAGGACAAAGAGACGGCGACAATGAGTACTTTAATAACATACGAGATCGCTACAATAGGAAATGGCATCATGTTGATTTACTATACTTGATCTGTCGCTGTGTGAAGAATGCGATCAGATTCAATAAATCCGGACAATTCACACAGTCTGTAGACAAGCGACGTCTTGGTATGCACCCAGGCAAAATGTGCTCTGGGATTCTTGGCGTATCGTCCATCCTGCGAGGGCGAGTTGAGTTTCGCGTTGGCGACTGGCTGGAGACAACAGCAGATGCACGACCTGTGGATTTTCTCTATATGGATCCCCCCTATCTCGGCACCTCCATCGGACGGGACAAACGATACCACCAACAGATGATGCAGAATGAATTGGTGGGGGGTCTCGAAAACCTGATGCAGCGTCAAGTCCCGTTTGCCCTTTCTTACGACGGCACAACAGGTGGGCGCCCCTACGGCCCGCTATTGCCGGAAAGCCTTGGTCTCACCCACCTCTTGCTCCACGCTGGCACATCGGCCCAGGCAACGCTTGTCGGCCGCAAGGAAGAAACCTTCGAGAGCCTGTATCTAACACCCGGTCTGACCTTGCCATCAGACCGATTGATGTCACCGATGAGTAAACAAATCAGCTTAGGGTTTTCGCCAGCAGCTTCTTGATAAAGGCCGCAACTGTCGTGTTCTCTTTTTCTGCGTGGGCGCGGATTTTCTCGAAGGCTTCTACCTGCAATCCGCGCCACTCGATATCGACACGACGGACCTGCTCTCCTGCGATATGGATGTAATCCTCGGGGGAAGCCCAAAAACAGGAACGGTATATGGCTTCATCCTTGTCGTTTTGCCAATTCCGGCATTGCTCGCAAGACCAGGATTTTGCGCGCTGGCTTGAAGCATCCAGAAGCATAAACGCCTTGCGGCCGCCGATCCGCCCGCGA
>JAPOTR010000025.1:0-19561 GCA_026709085.1 Cyanobacteria bacterium MAG CAR3_bin_5
GCAATGGTTCACCCGGCGAAGACGCTATTCCTGATCTCTTTATCTGCAACTCGGGTTCTGGGGAAGATTCCGGGAAGGCGGAGACGGCGGCGCCACCCCACGGCCACGGCGCCAGGCCTGGAAGTCCTGCACAAACTCCCGGCTGATCCTGGCCTTGATTCTGCTCAAGACACTGGTCAACATACGGTTGCCAGTCCCTTCCAGAACGGTTTGGGGAATCGGGCGCAGCAGCGCCGGACGGCTCACCTGTACAGCCAGGGATGCGTCTCCCTCCAACTGGTCGCCCCGGACCTCCAACCGGGAATCCAACTGGAGTTGAAAGTCGTTGGCAGCCAGCACCGTGCTATCGAGGCGGCACTGATAGGAGCGAATGACCAGTTCCTGCGGCAGGACCGTGGTGCGCAGGTCAACGATGGGTTGCACCTGCAACTGAAACACCTTGAACCGGGGAAGCGTATAGCGATAGTGGGCCGGCCGTAGAACCTGAAGCGCATCGGAGCCCAGCAGGACCCTGACCACCCGTTCCTCCTGCTTCAGGTAGGCGCCCAGGATCTCCGAAGACCCTGGTATAGCCAGGCCCAGCTTTTGTCGGGCCAAGAAGGCCAATTTCATGGCCATGGCGCCACTGTTGATGGGATCCTAGCCAATCGAGATCCCACCCCCACCCTTGTCTGTCCCCTCTATCGCTTTTCTGGGCCCCTCCGGCACCTATGCCGAGACGGCCTGCCGCCAACTGGCTGAGGCCCAAGGCATGCAGCACCACACTCCCCGTCCCGGCCTGTCCATCCAGCATGTGTTGCGCCAACTTGGAGCGGACCAGGGGGGAGACGGCACTGTGGCTGCCGCTGTGGTGCCCGTGGAGAATTCCGTGCAAGGCGGCGTGACCGCCACACTGGACACCCTCTGGAGTTTGAGCGCTCCCTGTTGTCCGCCAAGCTCCCCCAACCCCTATGGTCCCCAGGGCCTGGAAATTGCGCGGGGCTTGGTGCTGCCCATCCGCCATGCCTTGCTGGGGAATGGCCGCATGGAAGACATCAGCGAGGTCATCTCCCACCCCCAGGCCCTGGGTCAGTGCAGCACAT
Source organism: Cyanobacteria bacterium MAG CAR3_bin_5 (assembly GCA_026709085.1). Lineage (GTDB taxonomy): Bacteria > Cyanobacteriota > Cyanobacteriia > PCC-6307 > Cyanobiaceae > Synechococcus_B. The sequence continues at coordinate 1,083 of JAPOTR010000025.1, forward strand.
GGCTGAGCAGGCATCTGGCCCAGGCTCTACAGTTGCCCACCACGTCCACCGCGGAAGCTGCGCGGATGGTGAAGGGGAGTCGCTTCCGTGGGGCCATTGCCTCCCTGGATGCCGCCAGGGAGCAGGACCTGAACGTTCTGGCCTATCCCATCAACGATGAACCCAACAACTGCACCCGCTTCCTGTTGGTGCGGCCTGTGGCGGCAACCCTGTGCTCCAGCACCCCCTCTGCTCCCTCGGACCACGGCGTGATCACCAGCCTTTGTGTTGCTCTGCGGCAACGGGATCGCCCCGGGGCGTTGGTGGAGGCGTTACAGGTGTTCCATGAGCAGTCCCTGAACATGTCTCGCATTGAATCCCGCCCTGCCAAGACCGATTTGGGGAAATATGTGTTTTTCATTGACGTTGAGGGTCACTATCAAGCCGAGCCTTTCCAGAGGGCTTTGCAAAAGCTGTATCCCATCTGTGAGCAATTGCTGAATTTCGGCAGCTATCCAGTGATGAATGTGGCGCCGGAAGAGATCTAATCTCAATTCGGGGTGAAGAGGAGGGACAGGGGGGAGCGCCATAGGGGCAACGGCATCCGCCAAGCCCTGGCAGAAGGGGATCTCATCCTATCGTATCCCACCCCGCCGCAACCGTCATCTTCTGGTTATGAGTCCTGAGCCTGGAAGGAGTGGGCGGCCATCTCCGGGGATACGACCCTGCCCGATCCTTCGGTTCCGGCAATGGGGTGAGGCCGGTTGGCCGCCAGGGGCCAAGGGGATGTAGGATGAGTTGCCAGTAAGTATGGTGGAATTGCCACGATCACCCCATGGCGCTGACAGACTCTCCGTCTCCGGCAAGCAAAGCCCGGCCTCCCCTGAAGCTGAAGAAAGGCAGCCTGGTGAAGGTGGACCGTCATGGCTACATGGCGGATTCCAGCCGTGCTGCCAGTGATCCCGAACCGCCGGACTACATCTTCCTTGGCCCTGGGGAAGTGCTGCAAATGAAGGCGGATGCGGCCTTGATCCGTTGGCGGCTACCGGTCCCCGACGTGTGGCTCCCCGTAGATGTATTGCGTCCAGGCTAGGGTCAACGCCCCATCGCCAGAGCATCTTATTTCCCTGAGAATGGCCCAAGACGCCTCTGAGCAAGCCCGTTGGGGGCATTAGAATGGGGGATGATGGAGTTTTGTGGACCTTGAGTAGGAGAGCAAGAAGCGTAAGACCGGGCGTGAGAAGTTTCTGGAGCGGATGGAGATGTTGATACCGTGGGAGAAGCTGTTGGCGAAGATCAGACCGTACTACCCCAGTGCTGGGAAGAGGAGAGTGCCCTACCCGCTGGAGGGGATACTGCGGCTGCATTCTGTTCAACTCTTCTACAACGTCAGTGATCCGGCGATGGAGGATATGCTGTATGAGGTGGAAGTGGCGGGGCTTGACCGGCATCCGGCTGGAGAAGGCGCCGGACGAGACGACGATCCTCAACTTCCGCACCGGAGACGGTGGCGGTACCCACTGCGCTGGAAGTGGGGTAATGGTGACCGTGCCGCCCGGCTGGCTATGGAGGACGATGGTGCAGGTCTCGATGTCGTCACCGTGATTGACGCTCACGCTGGCGGGGGCGCCGGTGGCGCCGTGGCCAGTATCCACCGTGGTTACGGTCCCGTTCCCGCCGTCGGCAAGATCCTGGTAATCCCCGCCACTGGCTGTGGCGGCATGGCTCAAGGTCACCATCTCCGCTTGGTCGCCCCCGTCGCTCAGTGCCCGCACAGTGACGGTCTGGACAGTGTCTCAGTTGCCGGTGCTGCCTGGGGTGAACATCAAGGTGTTCTGGTTACCGTCCGTGGTGGTGTCGGTATCCACCGAGACGGCGGAGTCGTCCCTGTTGGTGATGGTCACCGTGTTACCCCTTCCCGGGTCTGTGCTCAACGCCACTGTGTAGGCCTTCTCCACCTCGGCAGAGCCCCTCGCTACCGCTGAGGCACGAGTTCCCCCGGCCGGGGGGTGGCTGAGGAAGGAAGTAGATCACAGGGGTGGAAACCGGGTCTACTGTGCCGAGAGGGATCACTCCCCTCGGCTTATATGACTCCCCGGGCTGGAGATTCCCCCCTGGTCTTGCGGCGTGAGCCGTATCACTTGGCGGATCAGCCTCCCAACACCTGCTCCAACCGGAACCACGGTCCACCGAGATTTCGGCAGCCCCATAACCCCACTTGTTGCCCATCCCGCTAGTGCTGGAACCGGGCCTGAACATGGGATTCCAGGGTGATCAGGGGTGGAGAGTTGCACCCCTTCCATGCAGGATAGACAACGCACGCCAGGCAGATTTGTGGGCAGCAGTGATGGGACCAGCACAACCGGGCCAGCCGGGGACAGTTCGCAGCAGGAGCAAGAGCAGGCAGTGGCCCGACGCCGCAATTTCGCCATTATTTCCCATCCCGATGCCGGCAAGACCACGCTGACGGAAAAACTTCTACTCTACGGCGGCGCCATTCAGCAGGCAGGGGCTGTTCGCGCCAGGGGAGAGCAGCGGCGGGTGACCTCCGACTGGATGGAACTGGAGAAACAGCGCGGCATCTCCATCACCTCCACCGTGTTGCAGTTCGACTATGGCGCCCACACCATCAACCTGCTGGACACCCCCGGCCACCAGGACTTTTCCGAAGACACCTACCGCACCCTGGCGGCAGCGGATAACGCGGTCATGCTGGAGGATGCCGCCAAAGGTCTGGAACCGCAAACCCGCAAGCTTTTCCAGGTGTGCCGCCTGCGGCGCATTCCCCTGTTCACCCTGATCAACAAGATGGATCGGCCGGGGCGGGAACCCCTGGAACTTGTGGACGAGATTGAGCAGGAGTTGGGGCTGCTGTGCTGGCCGGTGAACTGGCCCGTCGGTAGCGGCGACCAGTTCCGTGGCGTCATTGATCGCCGCAGCCGTCAGGCGATTCTGTTCCGGCGGGGTGAGCGGGGCCGTCAGGCCCGGGAGTTGGAGATGAGCGTGGAGGATCCCCGCCTCGGTGAACTGGTGGAGGAGCACCTGCTCCACCAGGCCCTGGAGGAGTTGGAACTGCTGGACGGCGCTGGCGCGGACCTGACCCTGGAGGCCGTTCATCAGGGGGATCTCACGCCGGTGTTTTTTGGCTCGGCCATGACCAATTTCGGGGTACACCCTTTTTTGAAAGCCTTCCTGGAACTGGCCCTTCCCCCCATGGCCCGCACCAGTAGCGCCGGACGGATCGATCCCCTGAGCTCTCAATTCAGTGGCTTCATCTTCAAGTTGCAGGCCAACATGGATCCGCGCCACCGGGACCGGGTGGCGTTTTTGCGGGTCTGCTCCGGCACCTTCGAGCGGGACATGGTGGCGCACCATGCCCGCAGCGGCAAAGCTGTTCGCCTATCCCGACCCCAGAAGCTTTTTGGTCAGGATCGCTCCGTTGTGGATCGGGCCTATCCCGGCGACGTGATCGGTCTGAACAATCCCGGTGTCTTCGCCATTGGCGACACCCTGTACCAGGGTCGGAAGGTGGAATACGAGGGGATTCCCTGTTTCAGTCCCGAGATTTTCAGTTGGCTCCACAACCCCAATCCTTCCGCCTTCAAGGGATTTCGCAAGGGGGTAAATGCGTTGCGGGAAGAGGGGACCGTGCAGATCCTCTACGACACGGATCCCGGCAAGCGCAATCCCATCCTGGCGGCGGTGGGTCAGTTGCAGTTGGAGGTGGTGCAGCACCGCCTGGAGCACGACTATGGCGTCCCCACCCGCCTGGAGCCCCTGGGATTCACGACGGCCCGTTGGGTGACAGGAGGCTGGCCCGCCCTGGAGGCCCTGGGACGACTGTTCAACTGCAAAGCCGTGCGGGATTCCTGGAATCGCCCCGTGCTGCTCTTCAAGAACAGTTGGAATCTTCAACAACTCCACGGGGATCATCCGGAGTTGGGGTTGGCCGCTGTGGCGCCCGTGGTGAGCGGGATGGAGCCCATCGCCCTGTAAAGCGCCCGTTCGCCATGGCCCACACCCATCTGGCACTCTGGAATCTGCGCTGACGATCCCCACGATGGCAGAGGCCATTTTCACCCCCGATGCTCCGGCCCCGGTGGGTCCCTACAGCCAGGCCGTGCGGGCAGGGAATACCATCTATTGTTCGGGCCAGATTGGCCTGGATCCCCAAACCGGCGCCATGGTGGGACTCCCCGACGACGTGGAGGCCGAGACCCGCCAGGTGCTGCGTAACCTGCGGGCCGTGCTCAAGGCCGCAGGGGCCACCCCCGCCCATGTGGTGCACACCACCATCTATCTCACTGATCTGGGACACTTCGCCCTGGTGAACAATCTTTACGGGGAGATGTTCGGCGCCGGTGTGCTGCCGGCCCGGGCCTGCATCCAGGTGGCGGCATTGCCCAAAGGGGCCCGGGTGGAAGTGGATGCCATCGCTGTGCTTGTGTTTCCCTATTAAGCGGTTCCCGGCGAGCGCCCACCCCTAAGAGCTTGTTGAAGACCCCCCGTGAGGAGGGATAGAGCTTGCCCTTGGGGGAGCTGGGGCGTCAGAGATTGTTGTCATGAGCGCTGCGCAAGAGCCCCGTTAGCGTTAGCGGCATGGGCATCGGCATGTTATGGCTTGCTTCTGTTTCCACCAGTGCCAACCTAGAGCCCGATGGGAGCGATTGCCCTGTTCATGCTACGGCCACCTTCCATGTCGTAAGCAATCATGTGAAGCAAGAAGACCCCACCCACCCTGTCTCGTCCTCGGTGTTTGCATTGCCGTAAGCCAGCAGCCTGCTTGATCCAGCCAAACACCTTCTCAATTCCTCGTCGTGCATTGAGCGATTGGCGGTAGCCCGGATGGCGTGTGGTGCGCTGGTCAATGGCCGACCCTCCCTTGCGCTTGGTGTTCCGGGCCACATGAGGTGTGACGCCACACCAGCGCATAAACCCTGCAAATCCTTTGGTGTCATAGCCCCTGTCAGCACCAATGGTTCTGGGGTGCTTCCCCTTCGGATTGGCCACCATCTCCTGGGCAGCAGCCCGTTCGCCGTAGCCGTTTGCCAGTGTCAAGCGACTGTCCACCACCAAGTGGTGGCGGTTATCCATGAGGACATGACCCAAGAAGCTGAGCAAGGCGGGGTGCGCTGTGCTGCGACGCGCTAAGCGAGCATCAGGATCGTAGGTGCTGCGATGGGCGCCATTGCTGAAGCGCTCCCCGTGGAAGTCTGGCTTGCCACGCTTCTTCTGCTTCCCTGCTGAAGTCGTCTCTGTGTTGCAAAAGCCCTGGCCTGGCCTGGCCGGGGGAGCGGGTGGCGTGGAATTGTCTTGCCCCTGGTGGTGCTGGGCATCTACAGCTTTGAGGGAGGCGTGAGATGCCCAGGCCTGCAGCAGGGCGCCATCCACTGAGAAGTGCTCGTTGCTCAGCAGTGGTTTGACCCCCTCCATCCCCAGCAGGGTCTCCAGGAATAGGGCTAGCACCCTCTCGTTCAGCAACCGTTCTCGGTTTTTACTGAAGCTGGAGTGATGCCAGATGGGGTCATCTGCTGCCAGCCCCACAAACCATCGGTACAACAGGTTGCAGTCCAACTGTTCCAAGAGGAGACGCTCAGAGCGCAAGCCGTAGATGGCTTGCAGCAACAGCGCCAGCAGCAACTGTTCTGGTGGAAGGACGACCAGCATCGGCGTACAGCTTCTCAAGGATCCTGTCCAGGCGCTTTAATGCCTCATATGCCAGGGACCGAATCTGCCGTAACGGGTGCTTCGCAGGAATCCTGTCCTCCATCAAGACGTAGGAGAACAGAGAAATCGTCTCCTCTTGATAGCCCCTCAACCTGGCTGTGGCAGTTGACTCATTTTACGAGCCGCTCACGGGTTCTTCAACGGGCTGGTAGTGTAGGCAAAGGTGAAGAAGGCGTCATTTCTCTATTGCAGGTTGCTTCTGGGGATCAGAAGGTGAGGGTGGGACGGACGGCAATGCCGAAGGCGTTCTTGCTGGTACCGTTGCCGTTTTCGTAGTTGCCAGCGTTGTTGATGAAGTCCAGGTAGACGGGCACGGTGAAGTTGTCGTTCACCTTGAAGCTGTAGTACAACTCCAGCACCTTGGTTGGATTCATGCCTTCACCGGCATCCATGACGTACTCGGGCGTACCGTAGGCGATGCCGGCGGAATTACCGGGGAAGAAGGCGTCATCCATGTTCAGGGCAAACATCCACTGGCGAAGATCGTTGTCCTTGAATATGCTTTTCGCAAAATCTACTTTGCCGAAGCTGTAGATACCGCTGAGGCTGATGGTCTCGGTGAAGTAGGTGCCTGCCACCAAGTGAACCTTGCTCTTGGTTTGCTCGTAGCTCTCTACCATCCCGGCGTCATCCATCACTTCCTCAAAATGTGAGTTCTGGTAGGCAACGGTGAACCTCGACTCATTGCCGCCAAACAAGGCGCCGTCCCAATTCAGAGCCACTGCGAAGCCGCGGTTCGTATCTTCACCGAAGAAACCCTTGTTCCCTGTCTGATCTGAGGCATGATCCCCACCAACAGCATAGGAAGCAGAGAAGTTCACGGTGCCTGCATCACTATTGAGGAGGGCAGTACTGAAACCAATGCCGGCGTCACCGTGAGCACCAGGACCGTAACCATCGTAGCCGCTGCCAGCATAGTAGGTGTCCAGGCCTACAATGGGATCAAGATCGTCGACGTCGGTGCCCAGGGTCAGCTTGACCGGGACGCCCAGATCGAAGTTTCTCTCATAGGAGAAACCACTGAACTCTACGTTGGCGTTGCCGTTGTCGGCCACGTCGTAGAAATTGCCCAGGGCCAGGTAGTGATTCTCCATGCTCATCACGTCACCTTCAAGCTTGAAGGTGAGCTTATCGGAGCCAGTGAAGGAGGTTGTGAAGGCAATCTCAACGGAACTGCTCAGGGCAAGGCCGGAGTTGTCTTCTCCGTAGGGGGTTTCAGTCCTAGTCCTCCTAGTCCCCGTGACAACGCTATCGATTAAGGTGTTCAGGTATTCTGCCGAAGTAGCGAGTAACTGAGCGTCGGTAAGAAGTGTTTGGTCATCGCTATCATCGGTGTCTGTGTATCCATTTCCTCCATCTGGGTTAGCCGCTGTCCACTCTTTAGCCTCTGCTTGAGTAGGCCTTTTTAGTACAGCCAGTCTTAAATCTATAGACACATCACTATCTCCTGCCTCTCCTAGATCTATACTAGTTAGAGAATTATTGCTTCCGTCAAGCGAAGAAGTAACGATATTTGTTATTCCGCTTTCAGCGGAAAAATCCTCATTATCATCAACTCCATCAGAGAAAGGATCGAAAGATTGGACTGTAACTCCGGCTGTGTCTGGATTAGCATCAACAATCATATTGATCTTATCTGGCATTCGAGCATTGCCAGCGATGCTCGAATGAGCCTTGCCAATATAGACTGGAACAAGTAAATAATTTGAGGTATCACCAGTTGCATAATCACTATACTGTCCTCCTGAGGCTAGTCTGCCAGACAGGTTTACTTGACCGTTAGTGCCATTCCATGTGTTACCATATATTAGTGCTTCTGTTGTCACGTCCTCCTCTGTTGTCCCTGTTGTCACCCCCCGAGCCTCTTCGTTGTCGGCGGAGAAGAAGACAAAATCCGTGGCGATTTCGAATTCCGCCTTGGTGGTGGTGGAAAACTGGGTTTCCTCCAGGGCGCTCACCTTCGCCTCCAGATCGTCCACCGTGCCCTTCAGGGCGATGAGTTCTTCGCTGAACTCTGCCTTCAGCATCTCCATGTTTTCCATGTTTTCCATGGAGTCCTCCATCATGTCCATCTTGGCGGACATGGACTCCAGGCAGGCGCTGAGGATGGCGGCCATCTCGTAACGGGTGATGGGCTGCTCACCGCGGAAGGCGCCGTCCGGGTACCCGCCTACGCAGCCGTAGGTCTCCACCAGTTCAGCCAGAGCTTGATAGGCCCAGTCCGTGGGGTAGACGTCGGAAAAGTCCTGGATGCTGGCGCCTTGGGCGACGGAATACTCCTGGACGGAATCAAGATCCAGATTCAAGTCGTTGGCCAGAACGCCCCCCATGGGCGCCAGGGCAACAGCAGGAAATAATCCAATAGTGACTAGCGATAGGGACTTTCTGGAAAATCTCCTTCTCCTTGCGGGGGGGGGGGGGGGGGCTGTAGTTCGTTTGTTCTGGTGCAGAGTGGGTCCGGGGCTGGGGGGGCATGGCGGTAGGGGGGGGGGGGATGTTGGCAAGCTGGGGAACGTCTCAAAAGCCAGTATTCAAACTGGTTGCTTTCCACCTTCCAGTAGCCACAGGATTCATCAAGCTCCAAATTCATGACAGGAGGGCCTGTTCAGAAGTTTCTCAATCAAGTCTAAGGGGCACCTCGAAGATTGTCAACCTCCCCGTCCTGGGAAAGCTGGCTGGTCCATACGCAACCCTCTCCAGGACTGACTTTCTTGGGGTGAGCCCCATTGGAGGGCTTTCGGTGGCCCCTCCAGCGGCGCGCCCGGCTGACAGGCTGGCGCTCAGCCCGGCCCCATACCAGGGTATGGTGATTCCCCTCCGGTTCCCCCGACCGGAACCCGGGTCTACCATGGAAGCCGTGCTTGGAACCTTGGACTCGCGGCATGTTCACCCACTTCCTAGCAGAGGCCAACTGATTCTTTGTCTGCCCCCTCTCCCCAGGCCGGTCCTCTGTGGAAGCTGTTGCGGCGCAGAGGCGCCACCGCCGAGCAACTGCTCCGGATCCTGAAGACCCTGCCGCGCCGCCGCCGCCGGGCCCTGATGGCTCTGCTGGCGCTCTCCGGGGTAACCGGCCTCATTGACTTGGTGATGGTGGTTCTGCTGGCCCGGCTCATGGCGGCGCTGGTGGATGTTCCCCTTCCCAATCAACTGCCTGGCATCAAGGTGTTCGGGGGGTCTCTCCATGACCAGACCCTCTGGCTCGTGAGCCTGTTCACTCTGCTGGTGTGGCTGGCCTCCCTGAGCAAGCTGGGGTTGCAAGTGGGCCAGCAAAAGCTCACGGCCCGCATCTGGCACGACCTGTCCGCACGGATCTACGCCAACGTGATGGGCCAGGAGTTGGCCTACCACCTCCAGACCAGAACAGGTGATCTTACCGCGTTGATCACCGGTAACGTGCAAGCCGCATGCGTGCAGGTGATCTATCCCCTGCTGCGCCTGGTGGGGGCCTGTCTGACGCTGGTGTTTGTCTCCATCGGCGTGTTGGTGGTGGGGCGGGGGTTGGCGGCAGGGCTGGTGATCCTGCTGGTGGCGGCCTACCTGGCTACTTCCCTGATCTTCACCCCCTACCTGCGCCGCGCCGCCCGGAAGACGGTTCAGCTTTCCCAGCGCTCCACCTGTCTGGTGCTGGAATCCCTCAACTCCGTACGGGACATTCAACTGGCCCAGCAGGAGCCCTATTTCCAGCAGCAGTTTGTGCAATCCGTGGATGAGGCCCGGCGCTATTCCTGGCAACTGGCGACCCTCCCCCAACTCCCCCGTCTACTGGTGGAGCCCCTGGGCATCACCCTCATTTTCGGGCTTGGGGCCCTTCCCCCGCTGCTGCGGGGCGACCTGGAGCAGGTGCTGCAGGTGATTCCCTTCCTGGCCGCCCTGGCCCTGGCAGGACTGCGGCTGATGCCCCCCCTTCAGGACGTGTTCTCGTCCGTGATCAGCCTGCGGGGCAGTCTGCCCATGGTAGACAAGGTGGTGGAGTTGCTCCATCTGCCCCGTCAACGGCTCACCATCACCTCCCCCGGCGTGCCGTCTCCCGACGCGGTGTTTCCGCGCCACACCATTGGTCTTCGTGACGTGTGGTACGGGTATGGACGACACCGGCGCCTGGACGCTGCAGACGATCAACGGGATCATTCAGGCTGGGTGCTGCGGCAGTTGAATCTCACCATCTCCGTGGGGTCGCGGGTGGCTCTGGTGGGCGCCACCGGCAGTGGAAAAACCACCACCGGCCATCTTTTGCTGGCCCTTCTACAGCCCCAACGGGGCGCCCTGGAACTGGATGGCCGGCCCCTGGATGGCCAGCAGCGGCCCGCCTGGCAGGTCAGTTGCGCCCACGTGCCCCAGTTAATCCAGTTGCTGGACGGCACCGTGGAGCAGAACGTGGCGTTCGGAGTGGAGGCGGAGGCCGTTGATCATGACCGGGTTGAGGAGGCGGTCGCCACCGCCCAGTTGACGGAGCTTGTGGCCGGCCTTCCCGCCGGTCTGCAAACCCTCGTCGGCCAGAACGGCATCCAGCTTTCCGGCGGTCAACGGCAGCGGATTGCCCTGGCGCGGGCCTTCTACCGTCGCGCCCGGTTTCTGCTGCTGGATGAAGCCACCAGCGCTCTGGACAACCGCACCGAGAGCGACGTCATTCAGGCGCTGGATCAGGTGGGTGGGCAATGCACCACGGTGATCATCGCCCACCGCTTGGCCACCGTGGCCCGCTGCGACCGGATCCATGAACTCGCCAACGGTTGCGTCAAGGCCTCCGGCCGCTTTGAGGAGTTGCGCAGCGCCTCCCCCAGCTTTGCCGAGTTGGTGCGATTGGACCGCCTCTGATCGGGAGATTGCTATATCCAGGCTACCGGCCCCCTGTGTCTGCATTGGAGGCGGCCCTGAAGAGGATCCCATGGCTGCGGGGTCTCAGCCTTCACCCATCCCCATCCGACCGTTCCCCGGGCAATGCACCTTCCCGCTCCGCCGGATTTGCCGGAGCACTGCTCGCTTTGCCGCTGCTGGCCGCCCTCACTACCCTGCCGGATAACGTTCTTGAACAATGAACTCTGCACAGACTTCCTCTGTCGGGAAGCGGCAGTAGAGCTCGGGAATGCTCATGTGGTCTCTCATCGGTTGTCTTGTCGCTAGACTCAGGGTGGCCACACTCCTTCAATCGTCCAACCACGTATGTAGAGCCCCAAGGAAACCTGCATTTTTCGTGGCGCCCTTAAGAATTCTCAGAGGATGTTCAGTTTGGCTTCCCAACCACGGGGCGGTAACCAAGGCACTCTTCGAATGGGAAGAAGCTTCAGCCCCCCACTCTGAGTAACTCCACATCAAACACCAGCGTGGCATTGGGGGGAATGACGCCGCCGGCCCCTTGCCGACCATAACCCAGTTCCGGAGGGATCACCAGTTGCCGCTTGCCCCCCTCTTTCATGCCAACCAGGCCTTCATCCCAGCCTTTGATCACCTGACCGCCACCCAACCGGAACTGGAAGGGTTGACCACGGCGCCGGCTGCTGTCAAACTCCTTGCCGTCCTCCAGACGTCCGTCGTAATGGACCGTGACGTTGGTGTTGGCGACAGCTTCACGGCCCGTGCCAATCTGCACGTCAATGATTTTCAGGCCTGAGGGGGTGACGGTCATGGGCGGATCCTGGGAGGTGTCTTGAGCTTGGCGATCATCTATTGTGGCCTGGGCAACGGCCCCTTCCTCCTTGGCGCCGGTATCACTGGCCATGGCAAACAGGGTGGGGTTGGGATCGTCAGGGTCCAGTTCCCAGCGGGCGCTGGCAGGGCTGGCGCTTGGCGCCTGGGGGGTCGCCGCCACAGGCTGACCCGCAGTCAACGACTGGGCGCTGCCTGGCGCCGGAGTCAGCCATTGACTCACCAGCGCCACCAGAAGGCAGGACAGGCAAACACCGGCACTGACAAGAATGTGCTGCATGGACTCGCTGGCCACAGGAGAAGTCTGATCGGCATCCATCCTGGCACGGGGTGGGGCGGTTCGGTGGGGGCCTAGAGGGCCTGCAACTCCGGATAGAGGGTGACCAGCTCCGTAGAACTGAGCACGTCTCCGCTGCCGTCAGGTTGCCAGATCACCTCCAGGCTGAGGAGATCTCCCGAGGGAATCGATCCCAGCAACCGCAGGGCCGTATGCAGGTCGTTCGTGGTGGCCACCTTGGGGAGCCGGATGGGGCTGCGGCTGGCCACAAGCAGAGTCACCGCGATGTATTCACTGGCATTGGAGTGCTGACCGGCATCCCCATGGCTGCGCTGGCCCGCCATGTTGATGGTGGTCTCGGCATCCAGCTTGCTGCGCTCCGTCATGGAGAGGCGGTTGAAGGTGGCCTCGGCCACATGGAAGCCCACCTGCCCCGCCTCCCCGTTGCCGTACACCCAGTATTCGGGATTGCGCAGCAGGGCCAGGGTGACGTCTTGCAGCAGGCGCTGAAGACCTGTGGCGGCGCCGGTGTTCGCCGTGGCGGCCAGTTGACGCAAGTCCTGCTGCAGTTGCCGGGCGCTGGCCAGGAGCCCGATCTGCACCTGGGCAATGGTGGCGGGGCCGTCCCGCTCGGCCATGGCGTTGTTGGCGGAGCCCATGGTTCCGCCACTGCCCAGGGCGCTGCGGAAGCCGTTGAGCAGCAGGCCTACCACGGCAAACAGCATGAGCATCCCGAACAGGCCACCACCAAGGCCGACGGGAAAGAAGAAGAAGGGGAAGAAACCGCCGCCGCCAAAGTTGCCGCCACGGTTGACACCCCCCCCGAAACCCCTGCCCCCGGATCTGGGCAGGGAACGGGGAGCAAAGCTGCCGCCACCCAACCGGCCGCCGCGGGCGGCATCGGCGGGCTGGGGCAGTGAAAACACCATCAGGCCCACCATCAAGACGGGAAGGAGCACCGCGGCAAGGCGCCGCCGCCAGGTTCCGGGGGTCTTCATGTTCATCCGTTGCTCAGGCACGCTGTTCATAGTGTATTGACCTTCTGTCCGTGCTGAAGGTGGGAAATCCCTTCTCAGGTTCGGCGCCACCGGCCTGGAGAGAGGCCGCCGCCAACGATGGTGACCACCTCCAGCACGTCTCCCTCCCGGATCCTGGTGTGGCGCCAGTGTTGCCGGTGGAGGATCTCGCCGTTGAACTCGACGGCCACCAGGCGAAGGTCGTAACCCAGTCGCTCCAGACAGGTGGTCAGCATCCGACCGGATGAAACCGCCACGGCCCGGCCGTTGACCCGAATGGTGACCGGAGTGCTCATCGGCAAGGCGCCGAAGCGGTCTCGATCACCTGTAGCAGTTGGCGGGTAACGGCGCCGGGATCCGAAGCGCTCATCAGGGCGCGAACCACCGCCACGCCATGGGCGCCGCTTCCCATGGCCCGGTGGGCATTCCGTGGATCCACCCCGCCAATGGCAAAGCAGGGAACGGGGCTGCAGGCCGTTGCCTGGCGCACGTAATCCAGCCCCACAGGCGGGCGGCCGGGTTTGGTGGGGGTGGCATGGACAGGCCCCACACCCACGTAGTCGCAGCCGTCGGCAACGGCCTGGCGCAAGTGATCCAGACAGTGGGTGCTACGGCCAATGAGCCGCTCAGGCCCCAGCAGACGACGGGCCGCCGGCGGCGGAAGATCCTCTTGCCCCAGGTGTACCCCGTCAGCCTCCACGCACAGGGCCAAGTCCACACGATCATTCACGATGAACAGGGCGCCATGGTCCCAGCAGAGTTGCCGCAGTGCCGTGGCTGTGCGGAAGCGCTGCTGATCCGTCACCCCGTCTTCACCATGCCGGGGGGACTTCTCCCGGTATTGCACCAACTGCAAGCCCGCTTCCAGACAGGCCTTCACCACCCCCAGCAACTCCGGCGCCGGCTGGGTAACGAGGTAGAGGCGGGCTTGGCGGAGTGTGTTGTGGCGCTCCTGGCTGGCCAGGAGGGCTGTTTCCAGGTCGTAGAGGCCATAGCGGATGGCGGCGGCAGTGGCGGCCAGATCCGCAGCGCCATGGCGACCGAACTCCTCCAGCACCCGCAAGGCTTCCTGCGCCCTGGCGCAGTTGGCGGCCACCACCCGCTGTGGCGTGGCGCGCTCCTGCTGGGCCTGGTGGCCCAATCCCGTGGCGGGATCGGAGGCTGCGTGGCGGGCTTGTTTCAAGGATGAGGAGTGGCATTGGCCCAGGCGTTGGCGGTAGTCCTTGAGCTGGGCCACCAGATCCGGCCGTTGCAGCCCCAGGCGGCACCAGTCCTCCACCACCCGAAGACCCTCCCGGGCCCGGTTCAAATTGGCATCCAGCAGGCGGGCAATGCCGTGTTGCTCTCCCCCTGGTGGGGGAATCACGACACCGGATGCTGCATCAGCCATGGACGGCCTCCTTCAGGGTTCTTAGGCTCAGGACTCATAATGAGAAGACGAGAGTAGCAACCAGGAGGACAGTAGACAGCAAAGGCGTGAGCACAGCGGTGGTACGGTTGTAGAGGGTTCTTGTAGGGTCCCTGGGGGCTTGGGCATCAACAAGAGCGCAAGCGGTTACGCAACACTGTGGATGTAGATAACCAGGATCAGGGTTGTGGTGGAGGAGCCCCTTGGTGTGATTGGCGTGAGGGGGAATCAGAAGGCGAGGGAGAAGGAGAGCGTGAGGGAATGATCCACAGGGGATGTTGCGGAGTTCCTTTCCTGCCGTTCGGCCTCCAGTGCGATTTCCCATGGTTCCCCCTGACCCTGCTCGGAATAGGGCGCCAGCGACCAGAGGAGGCCATAGGTCCTGCTGGTGGGGGAAAGAGCCAGTGCCACCTCCGGCGTCATGGTGAGGCGGTCGTTGGCGGTGGGGAAGCCGTAGGCCACTTCCGCTTCAAAGTGCTGCCCGCTGCCATCGGGCGCATCCAACCCCTGGATGACAGTCGGACTGAGCAGGGCGTCCATACCCCCCGAGGCGACAGCGCCCATGGTGTGATCCATGGAGAGGGACGGGCCACGGTTGGATGGGGACGGGTCCCAGGCGAAGGAGAGGGCCAGGCCCTGCTGGCGGAACTCCTCCTCCGTGTGGGTCAAGAGGGTGCGCCCCTTCACCTCGCCCCTGATGCCCCGTTGGGCATCCTTCCAGACAACACCGGCGCCCACTTCCACCCCGTAGCCGGTTTCTGCATCCCCACTGTCCTGCCGTAGACCCACCTCCAACGAGGGCAGCAGCGCGGCGCCGTTATCCATGGGGAAAGGTCTTGTGGCCTCCAATCCCAACCGCAGCCGCGAGATACTGGTTGCTGAAGACTTCAACCCCTTCACCTCCGCCGAGACGGTCTTCAAACTCAGCAGGTCGGTGGTGGTGGTGAGGGTGATCCCATCGGCTCCACCGTCCAGCAGCACACCCTCCAGCCCCACCGCCCCCATCACCAAGTTGGCGTCCGTATCCAATTCCTCCCCACTATCCCCTTGCGGCTTCAGGGTGAGGGAACCCCAGCCGTAGCCCCCGGTGGCCCACATACCCAGCCGTGGGGAGAGGGCATAGCGGCCATAGGGGAACAGGCCGGTCAGGGTGGCGCTGATGCGGCCGTCATCACCGTTATCACCCTCTCCTTCATAAGAGCCGTTGCCCCAGGAGCGGGATAGCGCCGCACCCGCCTGCCACCGCCCCGCACGCCAATCCGCTCCCACGAGGGCGGTGCTCACGTCCCCGTTCAGGGAGAGCCCGTCCTCCTGTCCACTGAAGGAGGAGAGCGCACCCTGCCCCCACACAGACCACTGCCCCCCACCTCCTGCTCCGCCATCCCCTGCTGCTACTGCTTGGGGGGAGAAGGAGAAGGAGGAGTCCGCCACCAATTGCTCACCGCTCACAGTCTCAAATCCCAACAGCTTCCGCAGCGCCCCTTCGTTCTCCTCTAACGGCATAGTACCGAGATGCTCCCCCGCCACCGTCAGGTTCAGCCCATCCCCCGGTGGGGCGCTGAACCGCCCCTTCAGGGCATCCACCACCTGCTGAGAGACCGTCCTGCCAAAACGACCCAGCCACGCAGCAGGGATGGGGTCGCTGTTGACGATGGCGCCCATCCCCACCCCATCGGCAATCCTCACCCTCTGCGGGTTGGACAGCACCAACTCGAAGATCTCCCGCCCCTCGTCATGGACGTCGTCGATGATCGTGATCGGCACCTGCTTGCTGCGCTGGCCAGGCTGAAAGACGAGTCGGCCGCTCGCCCCCTCGTAATCCCTCCCCTCCTGGGCCGACACCGGGGTAGCCTCCCGGGTTCGGTAGGACACCGATACCACTTTCTGCAAGGGAGCGCTCAGGTGGACGCTGAAGCGCAGCAGCCCCGCATCCTCCTTCACCGTCGCGTCGGCCACCCAGAGCGCCGCATTATCCCCATCCACGATGGTCACCGTCAGCGGATCACCCACCGGCATGATGCCCCCCGCCACGTTGGTGCTCGGCGCACGCTTGCCCGTCCCGAAGGCGATGGCGATGGGCCGGTCCGCCTTGTCGCTATCGGGTCGCCCGATCAGGGCCAACGTGGCCCGCTGCCCTCCTTCGCTGAACTTCACCGCACCGTTCTTGCCGCTTCCCATGCGCTCCACACCCGCACCGTTGGCCTTCTTGAGGAAGCGGATGTCCCAGTGATCGCCTGCCGTTCCACCGGTGACGGTGTACGGCACGGTCGCGCTCTCGCCGGCGGCCAACGCCCGACTCAGAGAAATGGTGAACCTCATCCTCCCGTTGGCTCCTTTGCCATCGCTGATCGTGGTCTGCTCCGCCGACAGGGCAACCAGCAACTCCACCGAATCCACGATGGTCACCGTCAGCGGATCACCCGCCGGCATGATGCCCCCCGCCACGTTGGTGCTCGGCGCACGCTTGCCCGTCCCGAAGGCGATGGCGATGGGCCGGTCCGCCTTGTCGCTATCGGGTCGCCCGATCAGGGCCAACGTGGCCCGCTGCCCTCCTTCGCTGAACTTCACCGCACCGTTCTTGCCGCTTCCCATGCGCTCCACACCCGCACCGTTGGCCTTCTTGAGGAAGCGGATGTCCCAGTGATCGCCTGCCGTTCCACCGGTGACGGTGTACGGCACGGTCGCGCTCTCGCCGGCGGCCAACGCCCGACTCAGGGAAATGGTGAACCTCATCCTCCCGTTGGCCTCGTCTATGGCCTCCTGCTCCGCCGATAGCGACACCGTGAGCTGTTGGGATGCAGCCGCCCTTCTATCGTACAGGGTGGTCGCGTCATCATCCACCACCTGGACGACGACACCGGCAATCTCGATCCCGTCGTAGTTTTCATCATCCGAGACGGCGCTATGGCTGATCCTGGCGCTGCGATGGCTCAGAGCCACAGCCTCGCTGTCGCTCTGCTCCTCGTTTTCCACGTTGTCGTCCACCCCGGTGACCGTCACCGTCTGCGCCGTCGACCAGTTCCCCGGTGTGAAGCGGAGGGTAGCCGTGCTGCCTGCCGTGCCGCCCGGACCATGCACCTGCGCTGCTGTCGGCGTGGCAGAAGCGATCCTGATGCTTACGTCCGCGCTGGGCTGGCTGGACAGCGCCACCGTGTAGCTATCGGTGCGGCCCGCACCAGCCGCCTCCGTCACTATCGTGCTCCCATGGCTCTCGCTTATCTTCACGCCGGCTTTGTCATCGTCCTTGATCGTCAACGTGTATGTCGTCGCGCCCAGGGTGTAGGCCACGCCGTTCGTCAACGTCAGAGTGATGGTCTCGCTTGACTCGTGGATATCGTCATCCGTAATCACCAGCGGGATATCAATACTGCTTTTACCTGCCGCCACCGCCACTGATCCCGATAACTTTGTGTAGTCCGTCCCGGCCGTCGCCGTGCCGTTCACCATGTAGTAGATCGTCAACTGCGAAGTGGGCGCCGTGCTCAACGTCAACCCCACCTTATGGCTTCCCACAGCCTCGCTCACGGTCTCACTCCCTGCGGCAAAAGACACCGTCGGACCGTCGTCGTCGATAACCGTCAGCGTGAGCGTTGTTTCCGTGCCCAGGTCGTAGTCGGCGCCATCCGCCAACGTCAGGATGATGATCTCCACGTCCTCCTTCTCACTGTCGTCGATGATGACCACAGGGATGGCGGCACTGGTCGATCCTGCTACCACCGTCACCGTGCCTGATAACGTCTCGTAGTCCGTTCCCGCCTCCGCCGACGAGCCGCCCACCGTATAGCTGATTGCCAAGTCCATGGCCGGGGCCTTGTCCAGCCTTACCTCCACGTTGGCCATGCCCGACCACTCCCCATAACTCTGTGACGACGGCACAAATGATACCACCGGCAAAGGTAGAGTTGGCTGCTCACAATGCGGCAGATCTCCTCCAACTACGGAACGTAGATTCAGGAGTCCATCGAAGATATCCTCCGGTAAGCAGGTCAGTTTATTATTGTTCAGCATGATCCATCTAAGATTCGAGAGTCCATCGAAGATATCCTTTGGTAGACTGGTTAGTTTGTTATCTTGCAGATAGAGGCTTTTAAGATTCGAGAGTCCATTGAAGACATCTTCTGGCAGACTTTTAAGATGGTTAACTCCTAGACCCAGGTTTTCCAGATTGGAGAGTCCATCGAAGACATCCTCCGGTAAGCTGCTTAGTTGATTGCCATGCAGAGACAGGTCTTCCAGATTGGAGAGTCCATCGAAGATATTCTCCGGTAAGCTGGTGAGGTTATTATTGTACCAGCGGCTATTATTGCCCAGGCTAATACCTACTAGATTGGAGAGTCCATCGAAAACATCCTCGGGTAAGTTGGTGAGGCTATTATTCATCATAGAGAGATGTTTTAGCTTCGAGAGGCCACTGAAGGCATCTGCCGAT
>JAPOTR010000025.1:20125-78847 GCA_026709085.1 Cyanobacteria bacterium MAG CAR3_bin_5
CCATCGAAGACATCCTCCGGTAAGCTGCTTAGTTGATTGCCATGCAGAGACAGGTGTTTCAGATTGGAGAGTCCATCAAAGATATCCTCGGGTAAGCTGGTGAGGCCATGACTGTACCCGTAGTTATTGTACAGACTAATACCTACTAGATTGGAGAGTCCATCGAAGACATCCTCGGGTAAGCTGGTGAGGCTATGATTCATCATAGAGAGATGTTTTAGCTTCGAGAGGCCACTGAAGGCATCTGCCGATATGCTTGTCAGGGGATTACCACTCGTCCAATACGACATACCACCCTTACCTGTTGGGATATTAGTGTATGGTCCCAGATAGAGTTGTTCCAGACTGGACAGCCCGGAAAAGACATTGTCCGGCAGGGTGGTGAGGGCATTGTTATGAAGATGGAGGATGCGTACCTTGGAGAGCCCGTTGAAGTCACCGGCTTTTAGCGACTTGATCCCTTTACCGGAAAGATCACACACTGTCCCTGCATCGTTCAACGCATCCAGCCGTTCACAGATGTTCTGGGTTTGCGGATAAGCAGCGGGGGAGAAGGTGAGCAGAGCGGCCAGGGGCGCGCTTGCCCCGGCCAGGGCCAATGTCCAGGTTTTCCGTCTCTGCTTGCTTTTTCTGGCTGTTTCTGCTGGGAAAGAGGGGGAGTTCATGGCGGGTTTCCTGAGAAATGAGAAAGAGGCGGTCGTCACTGAGTCGCTGAGTCACTTATCGGAGATGAGACGGCAGATAGCTCCCTTATAGAGTCCAATGACGGGACTGCGCAGAACTTAACATTTGGTAACAATTTTTTCATGTACTGTACGCTGCCGCTGGACTGACGCCCCATCGCCACCGTTACGACCGCTGTGCCTAGGATGGGGTAGCCCTGTGCGCCACCTGTGCCTGACAACGATTTTAACCGTGGAATCATGCGTTTTGACGGGGCGGACCACCCTGTCCTGGTGATCCTCTCCGGCGCCTTGCTTCTGGGGGGAATCTGTGCATTGGTGATGTGGGGGTTGGCCAACGCCTATCCCACAACCTGAGAGAGCAGGATCTGGCGGGCCTGCCGGGCATCCTTGCCGATCTGGGCGCTGAGGTGGTCCAGGTCCTGGAAGGTTTGCTGACTGCGCAGAAAACACACCGGCTCCACTTCCAGTTCCAGGCCGTTGAGGGTCATGGTGCGATCCAGCAGATGAACTTCCACTGCTGACGGCGCAGCAGGGTCCACGGTGGGCTGGGGACCCAGATTCATGACGGCGGCAAACGGCCCTTCATCCCCCACCCGCACCCAACAGCCATAGACCCCTTCCCGGGGAAGGAACTTGCGGCCGTTCACCTGGAGGTTGGCCGTGGGCCAACCCAACTCGCGCCCCAGCCCCCGACCAGCCACCACCCGCCCCTGCAACCGATAGGGGTGTGGCATCAATCGGCTGGCCTCCTCCAACCGGCCCTGTTCCAGTGCGGAGCGGATCCGGCTGCTGCTGATGCGTTGGCGACCGTCACCCAGCAGGGTCGCCACCCGCACCCGCACCCCATGGAGCCGGCCCAGCTTCCGCAGCAGGACCGCGTCACCACAACGACCGGCGCCAAAGCGGAAATTTTCCCCCACCGCCACCACGGCGGCCCGCAGTTGCCGCACCAGCACTTGCGCCATAAATTCCTCCGGGCTCAGGCGGGCAAAGCGGCGGTCAAAGGGGAGCAGCACCAACTGGCGAATGCCCAGGGGGGCCAGCAGGTGGAGTTTTTCCTGGGGCAGGTGCAGGCGCAGGCGCACCTCGTCGAACAACACCTCCCGGGGATGGGGCCAGAAGCTGGCCACGGTGGGAACAGCGCCGTCCACATCTTCCGTTACCTGGGCAATCACCCGTCGATGTCCGGCATGGAGCCCGTCAAAGCTGCCCAGCGCCAATGCAGTGGGGGTCTGGATTGCGTCCGGGGTGCGCAGGGGAATCATGGGCACGGGAGCCAGGGCCATCGCCTGGGGCATTCCCTTCTAGCCTCCTACTACATCCTTTTGACCCGCCGAACTTGCTGTGCCATGGTTGATCGCCTTGATTTGCAGCGCATTTCCCTGGCCTTGCGCCGTCTGAGCTGGGGGCAATTCTGGACTCAACTGGTCCTGGCAGTGGTGGCCTTCGTGGTGCTGCTGCTCACCTCCAACCGCGGCCTGGCGGCGACCGCGGAGCGGTCCCTGGGGCCGGGGCTGGCGTTCACCACCCTGGCGTTTCTGGTGCTGCTCTTCAGCCTGTGGCAATGCTGGCTGGTGGTGCGCTGCGGGCGCGCTCTGGATTCCCCAGGCCCCCGCCCCTCCCGAGCCGAGACCTCTCGCCTGGTGCGCCGTGGGCTTCTGGCCTCCCTGCTGGGGTTGACCCTGGGGGTTGTGGGCTACCAGGCTCTGGCCGGCAGCTTGTTCGTGCAGGCATCCCTGCAGGCGCCGGGTTTCTTCGGGGGTCCGGTGGGAACGGGGTTGGGTGCAGGGGGCTTGGTGAACTACCCCATCACCTCCATCGAGATGCTTTCCGTCCTGAGCAATACCCAGGTCTTGACCGCCCATCTGGTGGGGTTGATCATTGGCCTCTGGCTGCTGCGTCGTATTCATTAGGGGAGACGGGCAGGGGCGGTAGGGTGGATGGGTCACCATGCCAGAAAAGCTGGGGCTGGAGAGGGGTAAGGGCAATCCAGCCCGCCTCCACAGAGGCCAGATCCGTAGGCCACAGGGTTGGGCCAACACGGTGACAGGGATTCTCTCCTGTCATCTCCACCCCCACCATGTACTGCGCCACTCCAGCGGCGGAGGGCTGCACCCGGAAGTGTTCCCCATGGCGCCGGCCACAGGGGCGGCACCATCGCACCCCATGGATCCGGCTGGCGGGACAATCCGGCAGGTTCATATTCAGAAGAACTCCCGGTGGCCAGCCCTTGGCAAGGCAGTGCTGCGCCACCGCCAACACCCATGGAGTGGCCGCCCCAAGCTCATGCCACCTGCTCCAGTTGCTGCTGACCGCCATGGCGGGGATCCCCAACAACGTTCCTTCCATGGCGGCAGCCACGGTGCCGGAATAGAGCACGTCGCAGCCCAGGTTGGGGCCGTGGTTGATCCCCGCCAACACCAGGTCCGGTGGTTCGGATAGCAGGGTGATCAACGCCAGCTTGACCGCATCCGCCGGGGTGCCACTGCAGGCCCAGGCCCTGATATGCCCCCCGAAGACTTCATCCATCCGCTTCGCTTCTATGGCCTGCCGGGTGGTGAGGCAATGGCTGGTGGCGGAACGCTCCCGATCCGGGCAGACCACGTCCACCCGATGGCCGGCGCCGTCACAAGCCATCGCCAGACTCCGGAGACCTGCCGCCCCAATGCCGTCGTCATTGCTGATCAGAATGCGCAGCCTCACGGAATGTCTCTTTGTCATTGCGCAAACGCCAGGCACACGCTTCTACTGCGGGTGACATCTAAACTGCCAGCAGCCGTAGAACCCTGGTGGTGAGCACCCCCGTCAACCTGGACACCCTCACCAGCCAACTGGATGCCCTTGAGGCGCAAGCCAGTGACCAGATCCGCCGGGCCGACGCCCCCCAGGCGCTGGAGCAGTTGCGCATCAGCCTGCTGGGCAAGAGGGGGGGACAGCTCTCCCGTGTGCTGGGGGCCATGGGCTCCCTCCCCCATGCCCAGCGCCCTCTCATGGGCCAACGCGCCAACGTGCTCAAGAAGGAGCTCCAGGAGCTTCTCAATGAACGGTTGCGGCAACTGGAGGAGGAGGCCCTCACCCAACGGCTGGCGGCGGAGGCGGTGGACGTGAGCGCCCCGGCTCTCTACAGGCCCCTGGGTCACGCTCATCCCCTGCTCACCACCCTGGACGAGATCGTCACCATCTTCTGTGGCCTGGGGTATCAGGTGGTGGACGGCCCGGAAATTGAAACAGACCACTACAACTTTTCCGCCCTCAACATTCCCGAGGACCACCCCGCCCGGGAGATGCAGGACACCTTGTACCTGACAGATGGAGAGTTGCTGCGCACCCACACCTCCCCGGTCCAGATCCGCCACCTGGAGCGCCACGCGCCGCCGGTGCGGGTCATTGCCCCCGGACGGGTCTACCGCCGTGACGCGGTGGACGCCACCCACTCCCCCATCTTCCACCAAGTGGAGGTGCTGGCGGTGGACGAAGGACTGAATTTCAGTCACCTGCGGGGCACCGTGATTCAGTTCTTGCAGGCCTTCTTCGGGGAGTTACCGGTGCGTTTCCGGGCCAGCTACTTTCCCTTTACCGAACCCTCCGCCGAGGTGGACGTGCAGTGGCAGGGACGCTGGCTGGAGGTGATGGGCTGCGGCATGGTGGATCCGGCCGTGCTGGAGGGGCTGGGTCTGGATCCGGAGCGCTGGAGTGGTTTTGCCGCCGGCATGGGGGTGGAGCGGGCCTGCATGGTGCGCCACGGCATTGACGACATTCGGCGTCTGTTCAGCAGTGATCTGCGCTTTCTGCGCCAGTTCTAACCATTTGCTTGAGGGGAAGGGCAGGCTGAATCATGGCCAGCAAGGGTGCCAACCACGGAGCCCGGGAGCATGGGACGCCACCGGTTCTGGGTTTGATTGTCAACGACAGCAAGCCCAGGGCCCTGGCGGCAACGGAGATGTTGGCCCAACGGTTCGGCAAGGCGGGTTGGGGGGTGGAGCGCACTGCCAGCGCCGGGGGTCTGGTGGGCTTTGCCAGCCCTGAAGGGACCCTACGGGGAATCCGCTACGACTCCTGCGTCCCCGGCAATTTCCACCCGGGCATCACCATGGCCATCGTGCTGGGGGGGGACGGCACCGTGCTCTCCGCTGCCCGACAGACCGCACCCATTGGCGTCCCCATGCTGGCCATCAACACCGGCCACATGGGTTTTCTGGCGGAGGTTTATCTCCATGAACTGGAAACCGTCATCGATCAACTGCTGGCGGGTCGGTGGAGCGTGGAGGAGCGCGCCATGCTGGTGGTGACCCTGCTGCGGGGCGACCAACGGCGCTGGGAAGTGCTCTGCCTCAACGAGATGGCCCTGCATCGGGAACCCCTCACCAGCATGTGTCACTTCGAGGTGGCCATTGGCCGCCATGCCCCTGTGGACATTGCCGCGGACGGGGTCATCCTCTCCACCCCCACCGGCTCCACCGCCTATGCCCTCAGTGCGGGCGGCCCGGTGATTACGCCGGAGGTTCCCGTTTTGCAGTTGACGCCCGTGGCGCCCCATTCCCTGGCCTCAAGGGCGTTGGTGTTCAGTGACAGAGAAGCGGTCACCGTGTTTCCCGCCACGCCGGAGCGTTTGATGATGGTGGTGGACGGTAGCGCAGGTTGCTACGTGTGGCCGGAAGACCGGGTACTGATTCAGCGTTGCCCCCGGAGCGCCCGCTTTGTGCGGCTCCAGGAGCACGAGTTCTTTCAGGTGCTGCGGGAAAAGCTGGGCTGGGGCCTGCCCCACGTGTCCAAGCCCGGGAGCGGCAGCCACTGACAAGGATGCAGGGTGAATCGCCTAAAGGGCGCCTCGGCGGGCAAAGATGACGAAGATCACCGCAGGCCCGGCAATGAAAATGAGGCCAAGAGAGGCAAAACCAGCAATAAGACCGAAATCAATGCCCATGGGTGTGAAGCGCCGTCAAAGCCGTAACAAGCTACAGTCTCATATGACGGCAGCATCCGGCCTTGCGATCAAACGGTAACAGGGTTTCACCTGGAGCAGGTCTCCATAAATTCACTGTGCCCCATGACGCCATGGTCAACTGCTCTGGTATCATTCGAGATGCTGCAGCCTCCGCGATTGATTGCCGTCGTCAACAAATTGCAGCCGCCCCTGGCCAACCCCGGTTGTTTGCCGCGCCCCCATCGGTTGCTGCCTGGCTTGCCGGCAAATCGCCAGCCGGTCAGCGGTGATGGCGGCGATCATTCTGCCCGGCCATGATCCTGTCCGGGAACAGCCGCCTGGCGGTGCTGATTGGCGCCTTCATTACGGTATTTCTGGCGGAACTGGGGGACAAGACCCAGCTTGCCACCCTGATGCTGGCGGCCCAATCCAATCACCCCTGGCAGGTGTTCCTCGGCGCCGGCGCCGCCTTGATCACCTCCAGCCTGTTGGGCGTTCTGCTGGGCCAGTGGCTGGGGCGTTTTCTGCCCCAAAACCTGGTGAAGCGGTTGGCCGGCGCCTTGATGGTTGTTCTGGGCCTCTTCTTCTGCGCCGGCTTCGGCCTGAAATTGTACGGGATTCCGTGATCCGCTCCATGGATCGACAGAATGTTCCCTGGACCCCGCCGCGCTCCGCTCCATGGATGTCGCCCTGGTTTCCTCCACGTTCCTGACCATCTTCCTGGCGGAGTTGGGAGACAAGACCCAGTTGGCCACCATGGCCCTGGGCAGTTCTTCCGGGCGGCCGCTCATGGTGTTCCTTGGCAGCACGACAGCCTTGCTCCTGGCCAGTCTGCTGGGAGTTATGGTGGGAGACTCCTTGGCATCCATGGCGCCGCCTGCATGGCTGCAGTTGGCTGCAGGGGTCGGTTTCCTGGCCCAAGGCTTGCGCCTTCTGTGGGAGACCAGAGGTGATCGCTTCACCAGCACCTCCTCCTGACCCAGAGGCATTGCCCCGACCCACAGGATCAATCCCCGCACATCTTCCCTGCCTGCGCCTCCGGGCCCATGGGCGCCGCAAGTCACTCCAACAAGGCACGGCAGGCCATCCCGGCGCCGGTGTCTGTTTCCACGCCCGACTGCTTGCTTGTTCCACAAGACATTTGCACACGCAATGAAGTTCTCGGTTGCGAAGCTGTTGAACCAGCTTCACCCTGACAAGTCCACAACCGTCATCCAGCTACAGAAAAAGCTTTCCCTCAGCGCGGAATCGGAGAAAACCCAACTCGATATTGCCCTGGCGGCCCTCAAGGCCCTGGGTTTGCTCCGTCAGCAACGGGGCAGAATCTATCTGCAACCCCATGACCACCTGGTTTCCGCCCGGCTGCGCAGCTCCAGCAAGGGGTTCTGCTTCGCCGTTCGGGAAGGGGGCGGTGGCGATATCTATATCCGCGACCAGCATTTGAACCATGCCTGGAACGGGGATCGCGTTCTGGTGCAAATCGTTCGCGAGGGGGGGCGGCGCCGTTCACCCGAAGGAGTTGTGCAGTGCGTGCTGGAGCGAGCCCACAGGACCCTCCTGGCCGTTCCCAGGCGCAATGACCATGGCCTCGTCGCCCAGCCGCTGGACGACCGGTTGCCCCATCCCGTTCAACTGCCGGAAGAAGACGGTCACCATCTGGAGGCATCCGGTGGCGGGGTGGCGGAGGTGCGCATTGACCGCTTCCCCGTTGCCCAGCGCCTGGCCCAGGGGAAGATCGTCCACAGCCTGTCCACCAGCGGAGGTGAAGACCAGGATCAACGTCTGATTCAAACCAAACACGGCATCTTTGGTCGCAGCGCTCGCAACCGGGCTGTCTTGCAGCCTCTGGATCTGCAACAACGGGAAGATCTGCGGACCTTGCCCACCCTGTTGCTGGAGGGCTATGGCGTCTGGGATGCGCCCCAGCTTCCGGCCCTTTCCCTGGAAACCACTGCCACCGGCAGCCGACTGTGGGTACACGCTCCCGCCCTGGCGGAGCGTTTTGCTCCCCTGGGCTATCTGGACCTGTGGATGCGGGAACGGGGCGCCGCCGTCTGCACGGGTCGCCGGTGGCAGGGCCTGACCTCGGCCACCCTGGACAAGGCGGCCATCTTTATGCCGGGTGAGGAGCAGGCGGCCATGTCCGTTGCCCTGGACCTTGGTCCTGACGGCGCCTTGGCGGGTTACCGGTTCTGCTGCTCCCGGATCAAACCCGACGTGATGCTGAAGGCCGAGGACCTCAAGGAGTTGGCGTCCCGGAACGGCAAGTCCCCTCGTGGGGAACGCCCCGCCTCACTGCCACACCTGAAGCCCCACATGGCCACCGTCACCGGGTTGCGCACGGTGCTGGACGCAGTACGGCAGCAACGGCTAGACGCAGGCTCCATCGAGTTGGATTTGCGCCGGCCGGACCTGAAGGCGGTGGGAGACCTGCAAGCCGTGGCCTTGGACGAGAAGCTTCAGGGCTGGCTGCCCCGGGCCGGGGACCATGAACCCATGGCCTGGTTACGGGAGGCGGCCCTTCTGGCCAACCGCGCCTTTGGTCAACACTGTGCGGCGCTGAAGTTGCCGGCCTTTTACGTGCAGAGCGCCCCTGTGGAGGCCAGCGATCTGAACGGGGTGGCCAGAACCGCCCTGGGGTTGGAGAGCAGCCTGGAGTTGGGACGGGACGGCAACGCCCCGGAGGGAGCAGCCATGGCGGCGGCGCTACAAACGGCGCCACGGAGCCGCGCCCTGCAACAGCAGTTGCGCAACGTGGTGAAACCCTGCGCCTTCACAACGGCACCAGGCCCCTATACGCCAGCCGGAGAGGGGCAGGCCTATGCCCCGTTTGTTGGCGCGGCGCTGCACTACGGGGAGCTGTTCAACCAGCAACTCCTGGCGACGCTCCTCCGCCATGGTAAGAGCAGCCATGGAAGCCACCCGGAGGCGGTGGACCTGGCCAGCCGCCAGAGCCGGGATCAGGTGTCCTGGGACGTGTTGTCCCCGGACCACGGCAAACCGTTCAAGGACGCCATGGGGGCAGGTCTCTGCCAACACCTCCTGGAGCGCAGCCGCTTTGCGGCGGCAGTGGAGGCGGATTGGGTCGCCCTTTGCCAGGCGCGCCACGCTGAGGCCCACGTGGGGAAAACCATGGATGGGGTCATCAGCGGCGTGCAGAGCTATGGCCTGTTTGTGGAGTTGCCCCCCACCCATGTGGAGGGTCTGGTGCATATCAGCGCCCTGCGGGACGACTGGTATGAGTTCCGCACCCGGCAGCACCGCCTCGTGGGCCGGAAGAGTCAACGGCAGTTCATGCTGGGAGACCCCATCACCGTGGAGATTCGGAAAGTGGACGCGCTGCGCAACCAGACCGACCTGGTGGTGGCCATGGCAGACTCCCCCGATCCGGCCGGCGCCCGCTAGGAAACTGCCACCGTGGCGCCGCCGCAGGAACTGCCGTTGCCTGCGGTGCAGCCAAAACAGTGGTCACCGGTGTGGATGCTGTGCCCGGCCAGGGATTCGGGCATCACGTCGGCAATGGCGCATCCCGACAGGGGCATATCCAGCATCTGGTTGAAGTCGCAATCATAGAGTTTGCCGTTGGGGGCAACGGACAGGGTGTCGCGGCACATGAGCCCCCGCACGGCGCAGGGATTGAAGGCGTTTTCCAGCATCTGCTGGTAGCTCTCCAGGCGCCCTTCCTCCACCAACCAGTCCCGGAAGCGGGCAATGGGCATATTGGTCAGCCCGATGAGTCGATCAAACGTGACCCCGTGCTCCGCCAGCCCCTGACGCCACTGGTCGGTGATCTGGTCACAAAGCGGCTGGAGGCGATCCCCGTCGGGATTGGTCATCAGGGTGAGCTGGCGGTGGGGATCGCCCGTGCCGTAGCCCGCGGCCCGGAGGCGGCGCAGACCTTCCAGAGACTGCTCCCAACTGCCGTCCCCCCGCTGCCGGTCCGATCTCTCCTGCTGCCAATGGGGGAGACTGGCCACTACCTCCACCTGGTGATCCGCCAGCCACCGGGGCAAGTCCCGATAGCCGGGCGCCAGCAGAATGGTGAGGTTGCAGCGGTCGATCACGGGAATGTTCCGTGCCCGCGCCGCCCGCACCAACTCCCGGAAACGGCGATGCATTTCCGGCGCCCCCCCGGTCAGATCCACGCATTGGGGCTGGAGACGGTCCATGGCGGCAATGCACTGGCGGACCACTTCGTCCGGCATCTGGGTGGCTCCTTGATCCGGCCCGGCCCCCACATGGCAATGGCTGCAACGCATGTTGCAGAGGCGGCCGAGATTGAGTTGCAGCACACGAAGCGTTTGGGACCGCTCCAGGCGCTGGCCCGCTGCAGCTAGGCGGATATTGAAGGTGCTGGCAACCATGGCTTGAGAGGAAGGTCTGGGAACAGGTTGTCTTCTGCTTCTACAGCTTTCAACCAGGCTGGCGGGGGCCCCTGGCCGGAGTCCAAGGCATCGGCCAGGGTCTGGAAGCGTTCCCCATGGCGATGAATCTGCTCCCGGGCCAGATCCGTCGTGGTGCCGGAACGGAGGATGAAACTCCAATCCGAACTTTGCAGGAGCAAAAGCTCCCGGGCCGCTTGGCGCAGGAGGCGCTGCCCCTGTTTGTGGCGCCCATGGGTGGCCGCCAGCCTCTCCATGCGCAGCCCGCAGCGATGCCAGAGGGGAACCGCCCAGGCGTTGGCAT
This sequence comes from Cyanobacteria bacterium MAG CAR3_bin_5, assembly GCA_026709085.1. Taxonomy (GTDB): domain Bacteria; phylum Cyanobacteriota; class Cyanobacteriia; order PCC-6307; family Cyanobiaceae; genus Synechococcus_B. The sequence goes on from JAPOTR010000025.1 coordinate 30,422, forward strand.
CGTTCAGCCAGTAGCTGTGGTAGCCCCCTTGCCCCCAACTGGAGGGGGCCGGACGGCAGAGTTGCAACTGGGGAGAATCCTCCAGGCAACGGCGCAGGGTGGCGAACCTGAGTTGCTGTCTGGGCGCCTCCCGCCACAGGGCGGCAAGGAACTGGGGACCCTCGTACCACCAGTGGCCAAACAACTCCGCATCAAAGGGGGCCACCACAAGGGGGGGCTGGCTTCCCATGGCGGCCTGCAACCGCCTCAACTGCCGGACGCGCCCTTGCACGTAGTCTTCCGCATCCGCCTGAGCCTGACGCCCGGCCTCCTCGGGACTGTAGGGGGGCTTGTGCTCCAAGGGGCAGGAGGGTGGCCCCACCGCATGCAGCTTGAGGCCCAGGGGGCGGGCATCGGCAATGGCCGTCTCCTGCAACTGCTCCGGGGTCAGATCCCAACCCAGATCCCGGTAGAACTCCCGGTAGCAGGCTTGCCCCGGATAGCCGTCCCGGGCCGACCACACAGGCAACGTGGCGGTGCTGTCCCGCCCCACAAACGCCACGGCGCCCGGTGAGCAGATGGGGGCATAGATCCCGTAACGGGGGCGGGGCAGGGCCTGAAGCAACCCGTGGGCATCCAGAACGGCGTAGCGCAACCCTTCCGCCGCCATCAGCCGATCCAGCCCCTCGAAGTAGGCGCACTCCGGCAGCCAGATGCCCAAGGGGGCGCAGCCAAGATGGTGGCGGTGATGCTCCACGGCAACCCGAAGCTGGGCCACAACAGCGGAGCGGGGCTCACGCAATAACGGCAGATAGCCATGGGTGGCGCCGCAGGTGAGCAGATCCAGCACCCCCTGCCGCTGCAACTCCTGGAACGCAGGGATCAGCCGCCCCCGCAGTTGGCGCCAGAACGCCAGCATGGCCGCCAGGTGTTGGCTCAGGTGCGCCGCAGCATGGTGATGCCGTTCTGGCGCCCATTCCAGAATCCGCTGCCGGCACGCGACCCAGTTGGGAAAACGGTCACAGAGCAACGGATCCGCCAGCATGGCCAGCAGGGTGGGAGAGAGGCTGAGGCTGAGGGCCGGGGATTGTTGAGGATCCTCCGCACTGCGTTGCAGATGGTGGAGCAGGGGAAGGTAACTCTCCAGAACAGCCTGGTGGAACCAGTCCTCCTGCAAACTGCCCGCCTGCAGGCGGCGCACAAACGGTAGATGGCCGTGCAGCACCAGTGCGAGGTGTCCTGCTGCCATGGCCTTTGCTGCTTGCTGCACTGGGTTCAAACATTACGCCGGCCTTGTCCCGATGCGCTTAAAATGAACCAACTCACAATGATTCCGCGCAGGATGTCTTCTCCTCGCTCACTTGCGCTGCCTGAGACCATGCGGGCCAAGGATCCCGGGCGCGTTCTCATTTTCGATACCACCCTCCGGGACGGGGAGCAGTCCCCGGGCGCCAGCCTCAACCTGGAGGAAAAGCTTGTTATTGCCCAGCAACTGGCCCGGCTCAACGTGGACATCATCGAAGCCGGTTTCCCCTTTGCCAGCGAAGGGGACTTTGCCGCCGTACAACGGATCGCCGACGTGGTGGGCGCCGAGAACGGCCCGGTGATCTGCGGGCTCTCCCGGGCCGCCAAAGGGGACATTGAAGCCTGTGCCAAGGCCATTGCTCCGGCGGCCCGTCAGCGCATCCACACCTTCATCGCCACCAGCGACATTCATCTCAAGCACAAGCTGCGCAGAACCCGCCGCGAGGTGCTGGAGATCGTGCCCGAGATGGTCGCCCATGCCGCATCCTTCTGCAGCGACGTGGAATTCTCCTGCGAAGACGCCGCCCGCAGCGACCCGGAATTCCTTTACGAGGTGATCGAGGCCGCCATTGGGGCAGGGGCCACCACCATCAACATCCCCGACACCGTGGGATACACCACGCCGGAAGAGTTTGCCCAACTGATCAGGGGCATTGACGCCCATGTGCCCAACATGGATCAGGCGGTGATCTCCGTTCACGGTCACAACGACCTGGGGTTGGTGGTGGCCAACTTCCTGGCGGCCCTGCGGGCCGGCGCCCGCCAACTGGAATGCACCATCAACGGCATCGGCGAACGGGCCGGTAATGCCGCCCTGGAGGAACTGGTCATGGCCATGCATGTGCGCCGCCAGCTTTTCAATCCCCTCCTGGGCCGCCCGGCCGATAGTGAAGAGCCCCTGACGGCCATTAACACGGAAGAGATTTACCGCACCTCCAGGCTGGTTTCCAACCTCACGGGCATGCTGGTGCAGCCCAACAAGGCTGTCGTGGGGGGCAACGCCTTTGCCCATGAGTCCGGCATCCACCAGGACGGTGTGCTCAAGAACCGCACCACCTACGAGATCATGGACGCCCGCACCATCGGTCTCAAGCACAATCGCATCAGCCTGGGCAAGCTGTCCGGCCGCAACGCCTTCCGTAGCCGTCTGGAGGAGCTGGGATACAATCTCGCTCCGGAGGATCTCGCCCAGGCCTTCCGTCGCTTCAAGGAGTTGGCGGACCGCAAGCGGGACATCACCGACCTGGATCTGCAAACCATCGTCAGCGATCAGGCGCAGCAGGTGGATGCCACCTACAAGCTCAAGCTGGTGCAGGTGAGTTGCGGCACCAACCTGCGCCCCACCGCCACGGTCACCCTGGAGGACAGCCAGGGAGGCCAGGCCACCACGGCGGCCATTGGCACGGGTCCGGTGGATGCGGTGTACCGCGCCATTGACGAGTTGGTGAAGGTGCCCAACGAACTGGTGGAGTTCAGCATCCAGGCGGTCACCGAGGGGATTGACGCCCTGGGGGTGGTCACCATTCGCGTGCGCCAGGGGGAGGTGCTCTGCTCCGGCTATTCCGCCGATACCGACGTGGTGGTGGCATCGGCCCAGGCCTTCGTGGCCGCCATCAACCGACTGCTGGCCCTGGGGCGGAACCCCTCCATCCATCCCCAGCACACTGCGGTGGCGGAGGCTCAGCCGGACAAGGCCATGGCGTCCTCCCCCTGAGGCGGCGCCGGACACTCCCCCATGGGCAGCCGGGCCATGGTTGTCCATGTGCGGGGGCTGAGATGCCGGCAGCGCCATTGCCCCAGGCCCAGTTGCTCCATGAGTGCCTGACGGAGCAACTGCTGGAGGTTGTGCAACCCCGAGAGGCGCAGTGGCAGTCCTGAGGGCGGCGCCTGGCCGAACACCTGTTGCCACAGCAGGGAAGGCGGGGAGCGCAGCACCATCTCCCCATGTTGGAGCAGGGCGTGCCGGCTGCGGCGCTGGGCGCTGCCAATGCGCTTGGCGCCGTCCCTGGCGTCCACCAGATCCGCAGCGGTGGCGCGGTCAAAGCAATTACTGCTGGTGGGCCTTGCGGGTTCCTGGCCGAAGACCAGGGGATGCCCCAACTGGCCAAAGACCTGCTGTAACCAACGGCAGCAGAAACGATAGCGCTCCACCCCGGCGCCGGCAGGCGTCATGGTGACGGGCAACACCAGGGCATAGGTGAGTCCGCCCCCATGAAGAACCGCCGAACCGCCGCTGGGGCGCCGCACCAGCTCCAGATGACCCTGGTGGGCCAGGGCATCCCATCGGGCCGGGTAGGTGTACTGATGGCGGCCCAGGGAGAGACATGGCCATGGCCAGTGGTAAAACCGCAGCACAGGCCCCAGCACACCGGCATCAACAGCCTTGAGCAGCCAGTGGTCCACGGTCATCTGCCAGGCCCCTTGCAACGTCAGTTCAGGCAACACCACCAGTTCTGCGGGGGCGCTCACGGCGGTGCGGGATACCGGACGCCGTCGATCATGGTCCAGAAGGAGCGATCCAGAGCAAAGCCCAGCACGGACGCCATCTGCTCCAGGCGCCGTCTTCCGCTGAGGCCATGGCTGTGGCACCACCGATCCAGCATCATCAGACGAGTGGTGATCCACAATTCCAGGGCTTCCGGATGGAAACGGATCCCCTCGCTGGCGTGAAAGCCGTGGGGAACCACCATGGCCACGTAGCGGCTCAGTTGGCCGGTGCCCCGCTCCAACAACAGGGGCAGCCATGGGCAATGCTGATCCACGCACAGGTGCCAGAGGCGAACTTCGGGAATTTCCGAGAGTTCACGGGGATCCTCCAGCGGGCGGTCCCAGGTAACGGCCAGCGCCACTTGGCCTTCCAGGGCCAGGAGTTCTGCAGCAGAGCGGCGCCAGAGGGGCGCCATGGGGCGCAGGTCCAGGCGCTCCATGGCCTGGCGATCCAGGGAAATGACCGACCGGGAGGTGTCCATGGGGCCTCAGGATTGACCCGCGCCCGCCGCACTACGGCGGATGCGACGGCTCACGTTGACGGCATAATGGCCAACCGTTCCAGGGAGCGACTGGCAAGGGCGATCCACCATAGAATACCGCCCTGAAAAGCAGGGTTTGTGGCCCTGGGCAGCCTTGGTCAAGACAACAGCCTCCCGTGACATGGACTGAAGCTGGCGCCCCTTGGTGAGTTGCTCGTAGATGTTGCCATAGTCCCGGTCCACCAGGGCGTCCAGGGCAACGAGCCGTTGCCCGGCGCTGGTGTCGTAACAACTGAGGGCTTCAAGGGCCATTCCACCATGGAGCCAAGGCGCAGCGCCTGAAGTCTGAGGTCCCGTTGCTTGCCAGGGAACGGCCGCCGCAGCATGGTCAAGGACTCCTCCATGGCAAGGCGCAAGGCTTGGCCCTGGCGGAGCGCAAACAGGGGCAAACAGGCCTGGGCCGATTCTACGCCTTGTAACAGACCCTGGAAACCCCGGTTGCCGTGCCTGAGAATGGACAGGACTTCAATCCGTGTTTATCTGTGGACCAGACACAGGTTTTTATCGCCCTGGTGGTGGCTCTTCACGCAATGGTGCTGGCCGTTCGCCTTTCTGTCGCTTTGTATCGCGCCTGAGCATCGATTCCAATCCAGGCATGATGCTTCCCTGACGCCATGCCGCAAAAGCGCGACGAGTGCCTCCTGAGTCTGCTGAGTCTGGGCATCAAGCTTGGCGTGATTCTGGTGGCCTCGGTCAGTTGCAGCAAGCTGACTGTTGCTCACCAGCGCACCCGCGCCCTCTATCGGGAGGTGGAGGTCGAGTATGCACGGCAGCAGGAGCATCTCCTTGCGGCCCGTCGCGCCTTCCACCAGATCTTCCAGATTGACCATGGAGGCGGCCGCCGGCGGGTGGTGTGGGATCTCCCGTCAGAGGATCCCGGACAGCCTGCAGTGGGTTCACCATAGGGGTGTCCAGAGCCTCCCCCACTGTCTCAACAAGGCCCAGGGTGATCGGCCCCTCTCTACCCACACGCCATGGTTACCGCCACTTCACCGAAACCCCAAGCCATTGTCACCGGGGCCAGTTCGGGTATTGGCCTGTACACAACCGCAGCCCTGGTGAAGCGGGGCTGGACCGTGGTCATGGCCGTGCGGGATCCCGCCAAGGGGGAGAAGGCGATCAACCAACTGGACCTGGATCGTCGTTCCGTGACGGTGTTGCCCCTGGATCTCTCCGATCTGCGCTGTGTGCGGGCCTTTGCCCAGGCTGTGGCCGCCGGTAGCGCCCCCCTGGAGGCGCTGGTGTGTAATGCGGCGGTCTATATGCCCACCCTGAAGGCGCCCCTGTTTTCCCCCCAGGGTTATGAACTCAGTATGGCCACCAACCACCTGGGTCATTTTCTCCTGATCCAGCTTCTCCTGGACAAACTGGCGGGGGACGGCAGCGGCAAAGGCAGCGGCGGCATACAGAAACGGCTGGTGGTGCTGGGCACGGTGACCGCCAATTCCAAGGAACTGGGGGGCAAGATCCCCATCCCGGCCCCGGCGGACCTGGGGGATCTGACGGGATTCGCAGACGGTTTCCAGGCCCCCGTCACCATGGCCGACGGCAAAGCCTTCAAACCGGGCAAGGCCTACAAGGACAGCAAGCTCTGCAACATGATCACCGTCACCGAGTTGCACCGCCGCTTCCACCGGCAGACGGGGGTGGTCTTCGCCTCCCTCTATCCGGGCTGCGTAGCGGACTCCCCCCTGTTCCGCCATAGCTTCAAGGTGTTTCAAAGGGTGTTTCCCTGGTTTCAGAAGAGGATTACGGGGGGCTATGTGAGCCAGCCCATGGCGGGAGAACGGGTGGCGGAAGTGGTGAGCAGCGAGGCCTTCTCCGCTTCCGGCGTCCATTGGAGTTGGGGCAACCGGCAGCAGCGGGGGCGCCAGCAGTTCATCCAGGAACTCTCCGAACAGGGGCGTGATCCCGCCATGGCCAAGCGGCTCTGGGAGTTGTCCACCCGACTGGTGGCGGAGTCGGTTCAATCCGAGGGGAAGCCTGGACCGGCCCAGCCTTCGGCTGAAGCTGGTGCTTGACGCCTTCGGGAGCACTTCAGGGGCAACACTTCAAGCCCCAACGTCTTCCAGACCCGCCAGGAGGGGCGCCGCCTCGGCTGCCGTGATCCTGCCCCCCTGCAATTCCTCCTCCAGACGTTGCCGCAGAAGATGCCGGTGACGGAACTGGGCCGCCAACTGGTGGAGCGCCGCCACGGCCCGGGGCGTTCCCCGACAGGCAAGCCAGCAGTCCAGCAGCAGGTTGATGCTGGCTTCCGTGCCGATACAGCCCAGGGCATGGAGGGCCGCCTCCCACACCGGCTCCGGGGAATCCCCTTGCAGCACGTGGGCGAGGCGGGCAACCAGCAGGGGTTCGTTGCGGCGCTGCAGCAGGCGGATGGCGGCAATGGCCACAGGGGGGCGGATGTCCCCCAGCAGGGGCTCGGCAAGCTGGAGAAGCTGGGGCGCCGTCAGCAGGCGGGCATGAAATTGCAGAAGCTCCACCCCGGCCAGCCGCATGGCCTGGCCGGGGTGGAGCAGGGCCTCCCGGATCACCGGAAGGGGTACGCGCCGTCCCCAGCCCGCCAGGGAGCGGAGCAGTGCCAGGCGGTCCACACCAGGATCATCCAGGTAATGGAGGAGGGCGTCCCGGGCAGCCTGCTGATGGGTCATGGCCAGGGCCATCAGCAACTCCGGCTGGGGACCGTACTGCTCGATCAGCGCCAAGCAGGGCTGCAGACCCCCCTCGTTCTGCATCCCCAGGCGTTCCGCCAGGGCCAAGCGCAGCTCCTGGGAGCGTTCAGGGTGAAAGAACCGGGCCAACTCCTGGGGGGTGAGCCTGCAGGGGCGCCGGCCCAAGCACTGCCACACCAGAGCGTCAGCAGTGCCTGGGCCGGTCTGGGCAGCAGCCATGGAGAGGGACGGGACAGTGAATCAACGGGCGCCCAACTGCGCGGCCAACTCACGGGCCAGCTTGGTGTCTTTGACGTCAGGCAGGCTGGCCAGGGGGGAGCGGTGGGTGCTGTAGAACACCATACCGATAAACACCATGCCTCCAAACACGTTGCCCACGGTGACGGGTAAAAAGTTCCAGAAGAACACGTCAGCAAAACTGACGCCGGATCCCAGCAGCGGACCGGTGGTGTGCAGGAACATGTTGACCACAATGTGCTCCATTCCCAGGGTTTGGAATGCGGTGATGGGCAGCCAACAGGCCAGCAGTTTGCCGGGTACGCTCTTGCTCACCAGGGCCATGGTCACCCCCAGGCACACCAACCAGTTGGCGACCACACCCCGCAGGATGGCCAGCAGAAATCCCATTGCCTCCAGCTCTTTATATTTAACAATGACGTTGGCGCGGTTCAGATTGATAATGGTTTGGGCCACACCCTGCCAGACACCCCCATCGGCGGTAGGCTCCACGGTCCCCGCGCTGGTGAGGCTGATGGCCATGATGCCCGCCACCAGGGCACAACCCAGGAAATTGCCAAGCCACACCCAAAGCCAGTTGCGGAATGTTTTGTTCCAGGTGCTTTTGCCGGCCCAGGTGGCCATGGGGAGGAGGGCGAAGTTACCGGTCACCAGCTCCATGCCAAACAGCACAATGCTGGCAAAGCCGAAGGGGAACAGTACGGAACCCAGGAAGGGGAGCCCGCTTTGCCTGGCCACCGTCAGGGCCAGAGCGGTGGCCAGGCCCAGAATGGAGCCGGAATAAAATCCCCGCAACAGCAGGTCCTTGGCGCTGACAAGGGATTTCTTGCCGCCAGCGGCAATCATGCCGTCCACCAATTCATTGGGGAGGACATAGTCCATCTCGCTTACAGAGTTGGCCATAGTGATCTGGAAGTCAGAAGAAAATTGGATAAATTGTTAGGATTTATCAAGGCGTCTCTGAACAAACATCTTCTCCGAAAACTTCGAAGCGCTCCCGGCAGAAGTGGAAATTCTGTCAAGCTGCAGTCGTGGTTTTTGGCGTGGCGCCGTAGTGCTCCATCAGCAGCTCTTTCAAGGCTGCATTCACTTCACTTTTAGGCACACGTTTGCGCACCATTTCACCAAGGCTGGGTTGGTCCCCCTGACTACCACCAAGGGTGATGTCATAGGCTTCCACCATGCCCTGATCGGTTTTGGCCCTGGTTCCGGTGAGGCCAATGGCGCCCATATAGGCCTGGCCACAGGAATTGGGACAACCGGTCCAGTGGATTTTCACCTCCTGGGGCAGATTCAGATCCTCGTCCAGGGCCGTTGCTGTGGCCATGGCCTGGTCCTTGGTGTTGGTGAGGGCAAAACCGCAGTAGCTGGAGCCGGTGCAGGACACGGTTCCCGCGGAAACTCCCCGGGGATGCAGCGGGTAGCGCTGCAGGAAAGGCTCGGCCGTGAAAGCCCCCAGTTTGTGGTCCGGGATGCCGGGAATCAATGCGTTCTGATCTTCGGTAAAGCGCACCTCCCCACAGCCGTAGGCGCGGGACAGCCGGGCCAGTTCCTGCATGGCGCCACAACTGAGCCGACCAACGGGCACATGGAGCCCCGCCACGTTCAAGCCCGGTTGCTTCTGTGGCTGGATGCCGTACAGGTTGCGGGGTTGCTGGTTAAACACTGATCCGGGATCCGGCGCCAGCGGCCCGAAGCGCTCCTCCACCATGGCCCGGAACCCCTCCACGCCCACGGCATCCAGATAGAACCGGAAACGACCCTTGGGACGCTTGCTGCGCTCGCCGTTGTCGCGCCACAGACCACAGACCACGCCGGTCATGCGGCAAGCCTGATCCAGGGGAATCCAGGCATTGAGGGGGACGGCATAGGCATTCAGAACGGAGGAGAGCACCCCCCCCACCCAGACGCCAAACCCCAGCACCCCGTCCTTCTCCACGGGATGGAACACAATATCGTTGTGCAGAAGGAAGTTATCCCTGGATCCCGCCACGGCAGTGTTCCACTTGCGGGGCAGATTGGAAAACTCCCGGTTGCCCTGACCGTGATTGGTCAGGTGATCCTGCAGTGCCTGAGTGTAGGGGCGTGTGTCGAGGATCTCGTGGGGATCGATGCCGGCCAGAGGGTTGCCGGTCACGTTGCGGGGATTGTCAAAGCCCGATTGCAGGGTGGTGATCCCCACAGCCTTGAGCCGTTCGAGAATTTCAGGGAGATCCTCCAGCAACACTCCCCGAAGCTGGATGTTCTGGCGGGTGGTGATGTCTCCGATGCCGTCCTCCCCGTAGCGGGCCACGATGGAGGCAAACACGTTGAGCTGGTCTGCGGTGGCAATGCCGTTGGGCACCCGCAGGCGCAGCATGAACTTGCCCGGAGTCTTGGGCCGCCAGAACATTCCATACCACTTCAGCCGCAACTGAAGATCCGTGGAATCAACGTTCTCCCAGCCCAACCGGGCAAAGGTTTCCAGTTCGGAGCCAACCAGCAGGCCATCTTTTGCGGCCTTGTTCTTTTCAATCTTGTTGAGAGTCTTCCCCTCCAGGTAGGGCGGCAAAGGCGTTGTGACCATGGCGTTGCAGGTAACAGGTGCAGAAGGCAACGAATGCTGTTGCAGGAGGTCACAGCGCTTCAGAAGGATAGCGTCGCTGTGTTACGAGGATTAAGCCCAGGCGTGGCCACTGGCATCTGTACCTTCTGCTACATATTCTGAACTTGCTGTTGGGCATGAATTGGAGCATCACGGACGAGGCATCTTGATGGTTGCCCAAGCATCTCTGGGAACGGTTTACCTGGTGGGCGCCGGCCCAGGTGATCCGGACCTGCTCACCATGCGGGCCCACCGTCTGCTCCGCACCTGTGACGCCCTGGTCTACGATGCCCTGGTGCCGGCCCAGTTTCTGGCTCTGCCCTCCCCCGACTGCCACAAGGTGTTTGTGGGCAAACGACGAGGTCACCACTCCATCCCCCAGCAATCCACCAACACGGTGCTGGCCCAACTGGCTCACACCCACAAGGTCATTGTGCGGCTGAAGGGGGGAGACCCCTTTGTGTTTGGTCGCGGAGCGGAGGAGGCTGCCCATCTGCACGCCCTGGGCATCCCCGTGCAGGTGACCCCGGGCATCACGGCCGGGATCGCCGTCCCTGCCTACATTGGTCTGCCGGTCACCCACCGGGAAGCGGGATCCTCCATCACCTTCGTCACGGGGCACGAACTGGTGAACAAGGTGCGCCAAAGGGTGAACTGGCAAGCCCTGGCCACCGCTACGGACACCCTGGTGATCTACATGGGCATCCACAACCTGGCGGCCATTGTGGCTCAGCTTCTGGCTGGTGGTCTGGATGCCGCCACCCCCGCCGCGGCCATTCAGCAGGGCGCCACCGCGTTGCAGCAACACGTCATCGGCCCCATTGCCGCCCTGCCCCAACGGGTGCGGGACTCCGGCCTGCAAGCCCCCGCCATCGTGGTGGTGGGCCGGGTGGTGGACCAGCGCATCCCCGCCTGCGCCCCACCCCTACCCAAAGTGGATATGCCCATCCCTCTCCCCGGTCTCGTCACGGCCGCCTGGAGCCAAGCATCTTGAAGGCGTGTCTCGAAGGGGCACCGTGAGCAGGCGCCAGGGAAACCCTGATTTTGGTGTTAATTGTTGCAGCCTTCCCCCTCACGGTGGTGAATCTTAAAAGAAGTTTGCGTGTTGTGTTGATGCCCGCGCCCTCCCTGTTGCTTGGGATTGCCTTTGGCCTGGTCCACGGTCTGGCGGTGGTGGGTCTGAATCCCCAGATCCACGGAATGGAGCCATCCGGCGGTGAAGTTCTGTATCCGTTGCAACAGTTGGCCGGTTGAGTCCCAATAATGGACTGAAGCCTGCTTTCCTGCCTGCCATGTCCAGAAACGCCGCCACCGTTGCCCACACCACAGCCCAAGGCTCCAAGGCGCTGAGCACTGCCCTGGCCTTCCTGTCCGGTTTTGTGGTGGTCTCCTTTGCCGTTCAGACCGTCGCTTCCGCCCCCCAGGCCGGTGAAAACACGGTCATCCCCCATCAAGCCACCCTCTGGAGCGCCTTGGGTCGGCCTTGATGGTGGCGCAGGATTCCCGGGCAAACGCCTGGGCAAACAGCAGTTGACATGCTCCCCTGACGCGGAACAACTGGGTGGGGGGGACACTCCCCACCCGCCCAGGTAGCTTCTGGCGTGTAATTAAATACAGAGACAGACCACAGGGCTGACAAGATAATGAGTCAGATTTCCGAGCATGGATGACTGTGGCATTGCCTGCCCGAGACTCGGCACTCCAACCTGTGGGACCCTAAAAGGTTAAGGTTGTTGTGATCGGTGCTGGCCAGGCGGGTCTATCGGTAGCACATGAAGTACAGAAGCATGGCATCCGCCCATTGGTGCTGGAAAAGAACTGGATTGGCTACGCCTGGGAGAAACAGCGCTGGGACCCTTTCTGTCTGGTGACCCCCAAATTGGCAATGCAACCTGCCTGATTTCCCTTACGATGGACCTGAGCCGCAAGGCTTTATGAGCAAATCCTAAGTCCTGGCTTATATAAGGACGTGTGGGAGGGCGTCATAAATACAGAGACAGACCACAGGGCTGACAAGATAATGAGTCAGATTTCCGAGCATGGATGACTGTGGCATTGCCTGCCCGAGACTCGGCACTCCAACCTGTGGGACCCTAAAAGGTTAAGGTTGTTGTGATCGGTGCTGGCCAGGCGGGTCTATCGGTAGCACATGAAGTACAGAAGCATGGCATCCGCCCATTGGTGCTGGAAAAGAACTGGATTGGCTACGCCTGGGAGAAACAGCGCTGGGACCCTTTCTGTCTGGTGACCCCCAAATTGGCAATGCAACCTGCCTGATTTCCCTTACGATGGACCTGAGCCGCAAGGCTTTATGAGCAAATCCTAAGTCCTGGCTTATATAAGGACGTGTGGGAGGGCGTCACGGTTCAACGTGTTTCCTATGATGCGGAGGTCTACCGTTTGTCAACATCTGAACAGGAGTTGGAGGCTGATCAGGTAATCGTTGTCACCGGCAGTTACCATATTCCCAAACGTCATCTCCTGGCCCACCAGCTACCGGCAAGCATTCTTCAATTGGATGCCAGAGACTATCGCAGCCCAGCATCTTTACCCGCTGGACCCGTGCTTGTGGTTGGCAGTGGCCAGTCTGGATGCCAGGTTGCTGAAGATTTGTTCCTCAACCTTGATCAGGCTGATGCCGTGTATTGCCGGATTCGAAGCAACATTGACGCCTGGATTCCCTGCTGGGAGCCCTCACCAGGGGAAGATACCGGTCTGGACCTCAGCAAGCACCCCTTGGCGGCGGTGATCCGGTGTATGGGCTACAGCAGTGATTTTCGCTGGATCAACGCGCCTGTGTTCGACGGCTCAGGACTTCCCGCTCATCACCGGGGCGTGACCCGGACTCCGGGTCTTAACTTTATTGGCCTGCCATGGCTGCACACCTGGGGTTCCGGCAGGCTCTTCGGGGTCGCTACCGACGCCTGCTACCTGGCTGAACTGATCGCCCGGAGGGGAGAACAGGACTCTTCTTGAGGGGAACCCGAACCAGTCCCCCACGTCAGCCTCCCAGAAGGCGACCCAACTGACGCCAGAAGCCGGGATAGGACACGCCGGCAGCATCGGCGCCATGGATGCGACTGGGGCCTTGGGCATTGAGGGCCGCCAGGGCTAGGCTCATGGCCACCCGGTGGTCGGTTTCACTGTCCAACCCGGCGCCCCGCAGCTTCTGGGGACCTTCAATCACCAGGCCGTCGGCGGTTTCCTCCACCACGGCCCCCATGGCCCGCAACTGGCGGGTCATCACCGCCAGCCGGTCCGTCTCCTTGACCCGCAACTCCCTGGCCCCGTGGATGCGGCTGGCGCCCTCCGCAAAAAGGGCGGCCACAGCCAACGCAGGGATTTCGTCCACCAGGCGGGGCACAAGATCAGGACCAATGGAGAACGGCCCCAGGGCACTGTGCTGAACGAGCAGGTCCCCCACGGGTTCCCCCGTAATCTCCCTCCGGTTCTCCACCTGTAATTGGGCGCCCATGGCCTGGAGCACCTCCACCACCCCGGTGCGGGTGGGATTGAGGCCCACATGGGGAAGACGCAAGCGGGAGCCGGGGATGACGGCGGCCCCCACCAGCCAGAATGCTGCGGAACTGACGTCCCCGGGAACGTGAACCTCCTGGCCCCGCAGGGACCGACCCGGGGTGAGCCGCACATGGCGACCGTAGTCACCGTTCACCTGCACGTCCGCCCCGAACGCCTTCAACATGCGTTCGCTGTGATCCCGGGAGCGGTTGGGTTCAATGACGGACACACTACTGCTGGCCGTCAGCCCCGCCAGCAGCAGCGCGGATTTCACCTGGGCCGAAGGCACGGAGGTGCCGATTACGCCCCCCTGAAGCTGGCAGCCGCTGACCCCCAGGGGAGCAAAGGCGCCGTTGGCCCGCCCGTGAATGCTGGCGCCCATGGCTTGGCAGAGGGGGTGGCTGACCCGTCCCATGGGCCGCTGCCGCAGGGAACCATCGCCGGTGAGCACAAAGTAGCGCCCTTTGCAGCCCGACAACAGACCCAGCAGCAACCGCATCGTGGTGCCGGAGTTGCCACAGTTCAGCACATCGACCGGCTCCTGCAAACCGTCCAGCCCCACACCCTGCACCACAACGGGCTGATTCCCGTCCTCCAAGGGACTGACGGCCACACCCATGGCCCGCAGACATTCGGCCGTGCTACGGGGATCTTCCGCCGCCAGCATCCCGTGAATGGTGGTGTTTCCCTCTGCAACGGCGCCAATCAACAGGGCTCTGTGGGAAATGGATTTATCCCCAGGAACCATCACTTCACCCCGTAGGCTCCGGCCTGGTTCAAGGGTGACGCGATTGCCCTCCACCTGGATGGGAGCGCTCTGCATGGCTGATCTGGACATCATGGCTGATCTGGACACAACCGCTCCGACTGATGGTCTGGTTGGTCCATGGTGACAACAGAAGCGGCAACGGGCAAGGGGCCGCCATCCGTCAGGGGCAGACTCCCAGGGATCAGCAGCGGGGGAGCGCGGTGCGCCATAGGAGCCCATGGCGTTGGGGCCAAGAGGGAGGCCCTGACGCCTTATCCCAAGACGGTAAGGCCTGTCCAGGAACCCATGGGGCCACGTGGGGTCAAGTCAGGGAGCTTATCCCGCACCATAGAACTAGAACCCTTCCTTTCACCTTGGCCAAGGCAGAGCCATAGAGCAAAGAGCTTGGGACCATTTCCTTGGGACGCCGGGCCGCACTATAGGGACACAAGGAGGGGCTGGCATAGGGCCTATTGTCACTTGGTTGTGGATAACTGTCTGGCTGGATCGGTCAAGGTCAAGATAAAGTCTTGCTGCGAAGCCAAGCTGACGCTCCTTGCCCATAGAACTCCAGGGTCATTCCTTCCATTGTGCCATATCCTCTCCTTATTTCTCAGACTTTCCTTGACAATCTGTTTTTCTCTAAGATCAATAAAATCATCTTTTTCCTTATCTCTTGACATTGATAATGTATCATAGTCCATTTATCATAGATATTTTGGCCCGTTAATTCAGTAGCTTCAATCTCATGGGGAGACTTGGCGCGTGGTGCCAGGAGAAAATTGATCGGAGCAACAGGAAACATCCTTAGCAATGAACCGTTGGAAAGCTTGCGATGCGAAGGTGTGAAGGTGCGAAGGGAATCATGACAAAAACAAACACTACGTGGACACCGTAATCAACCCCGATTTTGAAGGCCAGGATGTGTATGGGCTGTGTTGTTGGGTGGGGATAGGGAAGTTGCCCATGTTGGCCTCAGCGCCTCAAGGAGAGTTTTCCATGGTGATGGTCTGCGCAAGGCGCCCTGCCCGTGCAGAGCACGGTCATGTCTTCAAGTGGTTGTGGTGGTCCCTGCTGCCGGCGGTGATCCTGAATGGCCCTTATGGTTGGTGAGCGCCTGGCCAACCCCTGGAAGACCTGTTGCGGTTGCGGTCGATGGGTCATTGTGACAGAGCGCCGGCTTGGCTGTCGGCAGTGGCGCCGGTCTCCCGGTCACGGAAGCACTGGGCAGGGCCGTCAGACAGGAGAGCCACCGCCTCTTCCCCCCTTATCCAGTCCCTTATCCATAATTCGGGTTATTCAGGGTTTCTGCCGTGGCCTTGCTGCGTTGGCGGCAACGTCTACAGACTCCCCGCAGAATGAGACGCACCTCTGTCAACTCGAAACCCGTGACTTGAGCCACGTCCCTGGAAGCTGCGGTAATGACCTCGCTGAAAAACTCTTCCGTGCAACCACAGCGCATACAGACCATGTGGTGGTGTGCCTTGCTGCCACCCTGGCGCAATTCATAGCAACGCAAACCTTCTTGCCATTCTCCCTCATCCAATAACCTCATGGTCACCAGAAGCTTGAGGCTACGGTAAACGGTGGCCAGGGATACCTTGTTCCCCGACTGCTTCAGATGGTGATGAACATCATCTGCTGTCAGGTGATGGCCAGGTCCAAGGCTCTGAAACAGAGAGAGCACCTTTTCCCGCTGAGGAGTCAGCCGCCGACCCGCCGTGTTGAGCACTTCCCGCAGATGCTCCTGTGAGTACTGCTGGATTGCTGCTGCGGGAACACGCTTGACCATTGGAGCAGGGCCTATAGCCTCCACGATCCAGGATACACTTGCTTTACACCTGCAAGATGGGTTGAGAACGGGGAAAATGCATTCCCCAGGGTGGGGTGGGGGCGGCAGGGGCAACTCCCACCCCACCCTGGGGGAGCCTTTCCCCGTCAGGCTCCATCACCACCGGGGCGCGAGGGAACGCGAACGATCCTTCTCACACTGCCACAGCCACGCGAGGATCCAGGCTGCCTTTGCCATAGAGACCCGCGTAGACACTGATGGGCTTCTGCTTGATCGTGCTGGCCTTGCCGGCACACCAGAACTGCTGATAGCGGTCAAGGCACACCTGCTTCATGTACTTGCGGGCCGGCTTGTTGAAGTGGCGGGGGTCGAAATTGCTGGGATCGGCAGCGGCAGCCTCCCGCACCGCCGCGGTGAAGGCAAGGCGGTTGTCCGTGTCAATGTTCACCTTGCGCACACCGTTGCGGATGCCCTCCTGGATCTCTTCCACAGGGACCCCGTAGGTCTCGGGGATGTCGCCGCCGTGCTGGTTGATCATGTCCAGCCACTCCTTGGGCACTGAACTGGAGCCATGCATCACCAAGTGGGTGTTGGGCAGGGCCTTGTGAATTTCCGCGATGCGGGAAATGGCCAGCACCTCCCCCGTGGGCTTGCGGGTGAACTTGTAGGCGCCGTGGCTGGTTCCAATGGCAATGGCCAGGGCGTCCACCTTTGTCTTGGTCACGAAGTCGGCGGCTTCACCAGGATCTGTCAGCAACTGATCCCGGGAGAGTTCTCCTTCAAAACCATGACCGTCTTCGGCATCCCCCTTGCCCGTCTCCAGGGATCCCAGGCAACCCAGCTCCCCTTCCACGCTGACACCCACGGAGTGGGCCACGTCCACCACCGTTCGGGTGACGTTCACGTTGTAGTCGTAGCTGGCGGGGGTCTTGGCGTCCGCTTCCAGGGAGCCGTCCATCATCACCGACGTGAAACCGTTGGTGATGGCGGAGTAGCAGGTGTTGGGGGCGTTGCCGTGGTCCTGATGCATCACCACGGGGATGTGGGGGTAGGTCTCCGTGGCGGCCAGGATGAGATGCCGGAGGAAGATTTCGCCTGCATAGCTGCGGGCGCCGCGGGAGGCTTGCAGGATGACCGGGCTGTCGGTCTCGTGGGCTGCTTCCATGATCGCCTGCACCTGCTCGAGGTTGTTGACGTTGAAAGCAGGAATCCCGTAGCCGTGCTCTGCGGCATGGTCAAGAAGAAGTCGAAGGGGAACCAGCGCCATGGCAGTGAAGGATGTGTCCGGTGGTCACAGAAAGCTTACCGGATTGGAAGAAAGTCTGTTGAATGCCGTCCATGAATTGGTTGATTGGTTCTGCAACACTGCAGATCCGACGCCACTTCAGGGGAAAACCCATGGGTCGCCTGAGATTCGAACTCAGGACCAGCCGGTTAAAAGCCGGATGCTCTACCGCTGAGCTAGCGACCCTGGTTGGGTAGTCCCGTGGAGACTATCACGCAAGCGCCACTTTGACCATGGTTGAACCCCCTACGGCTCCCTGGCCCTCACCCCGCCGGGCTCCCGGCAGTTGGGTGGCCGCTTCTGCCGTTGTGGCGGGGGACGTGGAACTGGCTGCCGGCGCTTCGGTCTGGCCCACGGCAGTGCTGCGCGGGGACCTGGCCCCCATTCGCATCGGCGCCAACAGCAACGTTCAGGACGGGGCCGTTCTCCATGGAGATCCGGGCGCCCCCGTGGTCATTGCGGCCCAGGTCACCATTGGTCACCGCGCCGTGATCCACGGCGCCAGTGTGGAGGAGGGCGCCTTGGTGGGCATCGGCGCCATCGTGCTCAACGGGGTCACCGTGGGGGCGGGGGCCGTGGTGGCCGCCGGCGCTGTGGTCACCAGGGACGTGCCCGCCGGAATGCTGGTGGCCGGTGTTCCCGCCAGGCCGGTGCGATCCCTCGATGAAGAGGCGCTGGAGGAGCAGCGCCACCATGCGGACCACTATGTCCGGTTGGCCCGCACCCACGGAAGCTTGGGGGCGGAGGGCATTTTTGGTTGCGGGTTGGTCACGGATTGTGGCCAGGCAGCCCACAGCCCCCCACCTGAAGGGCCACGGTTGTAGGGTATGAACCAATCATTTCTGCTGAACCCGTGGATTGGCGTCTGCTCCTCGTTGCCTTCCCCGTGCTGGCTGCCCTGAGTTGGGTGATCTTTATCATTGGTCGCGACGCCCTCAGTCAGCTCCAACGCACCATGAAGGAACTCCGCTGAAACCAACTCCCCTGATCCGTCACCGGCCATGGGGGTAACCCACGCCACACCCGCCTGGGATGCCGTTGTCATCGGGGCGGGCATGGGCGGTCTGGTCACAGCCTCCCAGTTGGCCGCCAAGGGGGCCCGCACCCTGGTGCTGGAGCGTTATCTGATTCCTGGCGGCAGCGCCGGCAGTTTTGACCGTCCCGGCTACCGCTTCGACGTGGGCGCCTCCATGATTTTCGGGTTCGGCAAGGAGGGCGCCACCAACCTGCTCACCAGGGCTTTGGCAGACGTGGGGGAAACTCTGGAGACCGTTCCCGATCCGGCTCAACTGCACTACCACTTGCCGGATCACCTGGACCTGGCGGTGAACCGGGACTACAACACCTGGATTGCCACCCTGGCGGAGCAGTTTCCGGGTGAAGTCCGTGGCATTCACGCCTTTTACGACACCTGCTGGCAGGTGTTTCGCTGTCTGGACGCCATTCCCCTCAAGTCCCTTGAGGAGCCCCGCTACCTGGCCCAGGTGTTTTTCCGCAATCCCCTGGCTTGCCTGGGTCTGGCCCGCTGGCTACCCGTGAACGTGGGGGACGTGGCCCGGCGTCACATCCGTGATCCCCAATTGCTGCGCCTCATTGACATGGAGTGCTACTGCTGGTCCGTGATGCCGGCGGATCGCACACCCATGATCAACGGCGGCATGGTGTTTGCCGACCGCCACGCGGGGGGGGTGAACTATCCCAAGGGGGGCGTGGGAGAAATCAGCCGGCGGCTGGTGCGGGGGCTGGAGCGCCATGGGGGAGCCATTCGCTATGGCGCCCGGGTGACCCAGGTGCTGCTGGAGCGGGGCCGCGCCGTTGGGGTGGTCCTGGCCAACGGGGAGCAACTCCAGGCCCGGCGGGTGATTTCCAACGCCACCCGTTGGGACACCTTCGGGAGCCTGGTGCCGGAAGAATCCATTCCCCGCCGGGAGAAGGTGTGGCGGCGACGCTACAAACCCTCCCCCTCCTTCCTCTCCCTGCATCTGGGGGTGAAGTCCGAGGTCATCCCCCCCCACAGCCATTGCCATCACCTGCTGCTGGAGCGCTGGGAGCAGATGGATGAGGAGCAGGGCACTGCGTTTGTGTCCATCCCCACCCTGCTGGATCCTGATCTGGCCCCGCCCGGCCGCCACATTGTCCACGCCTTCACCCCCAGCAACCTTGAGCCCTGGGAAGGCTTGGGTCCATCTGCCTACCGGCGCAAAAAGGAGGCTGACGCCCACCGGCTTGTGAAGCGTCTGAGCAGCCTCTGGCCTGGTCTGGAGGATGCCGTTGAGCATCAGGACATTGGCACGCCCCGCACCCACCGCCGTTTTCTGGGCCGCAGCCGGGGCAGCTACGGTCCGGTGCCTGCCCGGCGTCTGCCGGGGTTGCTGCCCATGCCCTTGAACCGCACCGGCATTCCCGGTCTCTACTGCGTGGGGGACTCCTGCTTCCCGGGCCAGGGTCTCAATGCGGTGGCCTTCAGCGGCTATGCCTGTTCCCACCGGGTTGCGGCCGACCTGGGCCTCGCCTAGGGCTGTGGACAACTGGTTGGCTTCCTCCTGAATACACCGGTGCTCACTTGGTCTGGGATATGGGATACGGGAGTGCAGAGACCATGATGCTACGCTACGCTGATGCAGTCTTTCATTTCATGCTGTGCAGACTTTCACTAGGCACTTAGGCACTGTAGTAGGCGTCATTCTAGCGCCCATAGTAATTATCGTGGACTTCCTGCTGTGGATCTTAACGTGTGGGTGGTATAAAGGGCTGCTTGAAAGGACCAGGGAAGCTGATGGACTGCGTGAGATCAAAACACTGGAAGAAGGACTCGCTAAAGCCAGGAGCCTGGAAGACGTGTTTGTCATGTGCAAGCACCAGCCGCCTCCATCCCTGCGATTCCAGAAGTCCGAGAAGGTCCTGTGGGTTCTTCCTGACTGTAGATATCTGAAGGTCAAAAAGCATACGACTTTTTCCGGAGGATCGCTAGGCGCATCATTTGGAGTGACAAGGAATATTGACGTTGGGATTGGCAGATTCGGCGGAAACTTGGACGAAGGCGAACGTCTGGAGCATGCTGACGAGGGAACAGTTGTCTTGACCACTGAGCACATTTACTTCCACGGCCAACGCTGGGAGCGGCACTTCCCTGAACGTACGGAGAGATTTCGGGTACGGCTTGACAAGCTGGCATCGGTCAGCGTTGCAGAGGGCCATGCTGATCGACTCATGTTCCGGCGCGATGGTGAGGGATCACGAGCGGAGTGTTTTGAATCCGACTCTATGGTCTGTGCTCCTACCCTCGACAAATTGCTCCTGTGGCTGAAGGAGTCGGAGCTGGTCATCGCCAGCAGCGGCGCTGACGTGGATGACGCCGCCGATTTTGGTGATGCCGATTTTGATTGAGTGGGGGGTTGCGGCCGACCTGGGTCTTCTCAGCGGTCCACGGAGCCCATGATCACGTCGATGGATCCCAGGATGGCCATGATGTCCGCCACTTTCACCCCCTTGAGCAGGTGGGGAAGGATCTGCAGATTGTTGAAGTCTGGGGCGCGGATCTTCCAACGCCATGGGGTGACGTCGTTGCTGCCCATGAGAAAGATGCCCAGTTCCCCCTTGCCGGTTTCCACCCGGGCATAGAGTTCGCCGTTGGGGATCCTGAAGGTGGGCGCCACTTTCTTGGCCAGGTACTGGTAGTCGAAGTCGTACCACCGGCTCTTGCGCCCCTCCTGCAGGCGGCGCGCCTCCAGGTTTTCCGTAGGGCCGCCGGGGATGGCGCGGCAGGCCTGGCGCAGGATTTTCAACGATTCCCGCATCTCCTGGATCCGCACCTGATAACGGGCGAAGCAATCCCCCTCCTCGGCGGTGGCCACTTCCCAGTCAAAGTCGTCGTAACACTCGTAACGGTCCACCTTGCGCAGATCCCAGCAGACCCCCGAGGCCCGCAACATGGGGCCGGAGAGGCTCCAGTTGATGGCCTCCTCCCGGCTGATGGTCCCCAGGCCGGTGATGCGGCGCCGGAAGATGGGGTTATCGGTGATCAGCCGCTCGTACTCATCGATTTTGGGACCGAACCAGTCGCAGAAGTCGCTGCACTTCTCCAGCCAGCCGTAGGGCAGGTCCACCGCCACCCCACCGATACGGAAGTAGTTGTTGTTGATCAATCGCTGGCCGGTGGCCGCTTCCCACAGGTCGTAGATCATCTCCCGCTCCCGGAAGATGTAGAAGAAAGGGGTCTGGGCCCCCACGTCCGCCAGGAACGGCCCCAGCCAGAGCAGGTGATTGGCAATGCGGTTCAACTCCAGCATCAGCACCCGGATGTAGCTGGCCCGCCTAGGGACGGTGATGTTCGCCAGGCGCTCGGGGGCGTTGACGGTCGCCGCCTCGTTGAACATGCCGGCCGCATAGTCCCAACGGCTCACGTAGGGGACAAACATCACGTTGGTGCGGCTCTCGGCAATTTTCTCCATGCCGCGATGGAGGTAGCCGATGACGGGTTCGCAGTCCACCACGTCCTCCCCGTCCAGGGTCACCACCAACCTGAGCACCCCGTGCATGGACGGATGGTGGGGCCCGAAGTTGACCACCATGGGTTCCGTGTGGGTCTCCAGTTGCGTCATGGGCACTGATCCGGCAGGAGGGATCCTAGGCTCAGGGCCTATAAACCGTGGAATTGACTTCCTCCCCGCCGTCAGCAGCGGGGATTCCCTTTAACCTCTCCGCCAGCCCGGCGGGGAGGATGCTGCGTGCGGCATTCATGTCTCGGTGGTGTTCAGCGCCGCAGACTGAACACCTCCATCGGCGGACAGAGAGGTCATTCCTGGAGCCCCCTCCTCGCAAGCTGAACACCTCTGGGATGTCGATGCCACCGCCTTGCCGGTGGCGGGGAGGGGTTTCTTGTCCACCTCCACTGCGAAGCCGGCGTAGTACCGGCCACGGGTGTCTTTAAAGAACCCCGGTGCTGCGCCGTGGCCTGAACGGTGGCCCTTGGCGCGGTCTCTGCGCGCGCCATGGCCCCACAAGGGCAATAACCTGACCTTCATCACAGTCCCGTGTGACGCCGCCATGGGACCGTGCGGCCCCCTTCATCTTCCCCCCTCACTCTACAAACCGAGCCAGAAGCTTTTGATGGCAGCGGTTCCGTTGGCGGTGCTGCGCCAACCGGGCTGGAGAAAGACGCCACCGCCTGGCCTGCTCCCACGCGGCTGGCAGGGCGGCGAACCCGTCGGGATCCGCCAGGTTGATGGATGGAATGGCCATGGCGGTGGCGGCGGCACCCACTTTGGGGTCATAACTGAGGGCCAGCAGGGGCCGATCCGCCATGGCCGCCAGGATGACGGCATGGAGCCGCATGGCCACCACCAAGCCCACAGACGCCAGACCGTCCATGAAGCGCCATGGCGTCCGGGGACGCCAAAGCCGGCACACCAGACCGGCGGCCCGGAGCCGTGCGGCGCACGCCTTGAGCAGCGGGGTGTCCTGTCGGGCATGGAACGGCGCCAGATACACGGGAGCCTGGCGGCGTCTGGCGTCCTCGATGACCTGGTTCTCCAGTTGGCGCCAACCGGCGGCATTCAGCAGGGGGGTGGGTCGCCAGCACAGGCAAATAGCGCCCGCGGCGGGGCCATCAGCCCTATCGGCAACGTTGCGCCGGGGGAGGGACCACACCGGATCTCGACCCACGGGGGCGTGAATGCTCCAGGCGGCCGCCATGGCGGCTGATTGGTCGTCCCGCCAGGTGATGCCCTGGGCAAACCGGAGGCTCAGCCGGGCCAGGAGACGGCCGGTGCGGGTATTGAGCGGCCCCAGGCCCTGACCCCACAGCACCACGGGGCGCCCCAGGAGACGGGCGGCCAGCATCAGGACCACGTAGTAGAGGAGGCTGCAGCGGCTGGTGCTGTCCTGCAGCAGGCTCCCCCCGCCCAGCACCAAGGCCTGGGCCCGCGCCAGGGTCAGCAGCACCATGACGGGTTTGTCACGGGGGCAGGTGGCAACACCGAATTGCTCCCGCACTTGGCGTTGATCCCGGGCGGTAACCACCACAGGGCAGGAGGGGGGCAGCAGGGCCAGAAGGGTGGCCAGCAGCGCATCGTCCCCAAGGTTGTGCTCGCCGTAGTAGCCGCAGAGGAGCACCATGGCGCCCGGCCTGGGCCGGCCCCTGGCCCCGTCTCCCATTGCCTATGCACCCCGGAGTCTCCCCAGGCTAGCCGGTGTCGTCAGGGGCCGCCATGGTGGGCGACGGACCAGGGGCCAGATGGGGAACCTCCCGCGTCATGGAGCGCCTGAGCGCGGATGAGGCAGCTATCGCAGCGGCCACCGGGTTCCGTTGAGACTCTGCGCAACAGAAAAACTCTACGAAAAACCGTCGCTTCCCCATCCGGAAAAACCTTCTTTTTCATGCAATCCTCTTCCCTTGCTGGCGTAAATCTCGCGATCAGAGGCATCCTATGAGGACGGTTGTCCGGTCTTTGGTGACACTCTCTAACGGTGGTAAATCGTAGTTGTACCATCCTCCGCCTCTACCGCGGTCTTCCCAGACATAGCATTTTGTCCGGCGTGTGGGCTGCAATCATACAGCCGCCATCCCACAGCCAATGCTCAGGGGATTCATCTTCCCAGACCTAACCAGGAACTTCACCCCAGATCCCGCGAGGAACTTGCCCTGGTGGGGTCTGCGTCGGGGCCGGGATCGACAGCACGCCGGCTGCCATGGCGATGGCAACGACGGCAAGGGCTTTGAGCGGCTTTTGGGGCATGCATGATGGGGAGGTGAACGGTGGAATTGGATGGACCATTGTCAATCTTCTCGCTCTGCTTGCTGCCAAGCATAAGAGATGGATTCCCGCTTTTGCGGTAATGACGGGGAGGAAGTTGTTTTGAGGCTTCCCAATGGCTACCTAATCTACTAGCCGACCTGCCTGGCCCCTCTCCACGGATTGCCTGGCTACGCAGTGCGTTGACAGGACCCGCCGGGCACGCTAGCCTTGTGCGCAGAGTCTCAGGGGCTTCACCCCAGGAGGAAGAAAGGGCGTGAGTTGGATGTCTGGTGAGATTGTTCATGTGCTCGTTTTCCTTCTGCCTGGATTTTTGACGGCGGCGATTTTCCACTCTCTCACGCCCCACCGAAAACCGGAGGCCTTTGAGCGTGTGATTTCAGCACTTGTTTTCACGATCATCATACAATTTACAACATTGATCGTCAGATATTTCATGTCAAGAATAATCCAGTTACCGGATTTGTTATTTGGAAATCCTATTGAAATAGTCTTTACCTTGCCAGTTGCAATAGTTTTTGGACTACTCTTTTCCTGGCTATCAAACAACGATATTCCCCACAGAAATCTTAGGAATCTTCGTTGGCTACATATTACTACAGAAACATCGTATCCATCGGAGTGGCACTCCATGTTTGTGAAACATGGCAGCAGAGCAGCAATTATGTTATACCTTAAACAAGATCACAACTTGTATGGACGACTTGTAGAGTATCCAAAAGATCCCAAGAATGGCTATTTTCGTATTACTGAGGCTGTGTGGGTAACCAATGAAGGAGAATCGATTCCTTTGGAAATTGATGCAGATGCAGTTCTTGTACCTGCTGCAGAGGTGAAAATGCTGGCATTGGCGCCGATGATTGAAGATTAAGGGCATCTCCAAACACCAGCCAGCTTCTCCCGTGGAGTCCTTCATGCCTGCATGGGGGAGTGGTCATGTGCTACGATTACTTCATCATCTCCAGCAGAGACTGCACTGATGGCCAAGGAACCTCATGTTGTCCCCCCGTCAAGGCGTGACCTTGACAGGGACGACCAAAGCCTGTTTCTGTGGGGTTTCCGGCGTGGTCTGGTGCCGCAAGCCTCGCCCAAGGCTCGTAAACCGCCCCTTCGCCCCCACCCTAAGCCGTCCAGTGGGGCACAAGGAAATCAGATTGGCGGCTCCAAGCCGGAAGGTCAGTGACGATGGCGGATTGATTGACCGCCATGGAGTTGCCTACATTTGAGAAGCCGCGGCTCCCATTGGTTGGGGGAGAAGGGCCATGGACATGGTATGATGCCTTGAGTTTGAGACCGAACGGATGCCAGAGCAACCGACCCAGCCCCCAGTCAATGATGGTGACAATAGAAGTAGTGGCCAGCCGCCTCTGATCGATGGCCGGTTTTGCCTTGTGCAGGGCGATATTGTTAAAGCACGGGATTGTGCCGCAAGCCCCGCTTGAAGCTCGCTTGCCGCCCCTTCGCAGACGGCCATCCGCCAAGAACGCAAGCGGCCAACGCGACGGGGCTAAGCGAGAAGATCAGTGACGGAAATTGTCTGACGGCCAAGGGGATGCTGGCGAGACTCTGCCCCTTCTTTTCCAGAGCACAGACCGCTCATTGGTCAGTTCGCCACGCAACAGATCCCTGGCCTTACCATCTCCATGAGTTGGGCGGTGGCGAGTCCGGCCGGCTATGCACTCACCACAACCCGCCTTGGATACAATCCCAAGCTGTTGAGCGGAGGGGAGCAGCGCCCCACTCGCCAGTGTTCAGAGCCATTTCTGCCATGACATCGCCACCCCCCGGCCTTGTCACGACTGAGACCGGGAAGATGGTTTCCGGTTTAATCCTGTGGCGGGCAAACGACTTTCACTGGTGGGATGGCCAAAGAATCATTCTCATCAAGGATCTGCATATAGACTTCAATTCTTTGGTTACATGATGAAATAAGGACGTCACGAAAGATCTTTGCGTCCCCATTCGGGAAAACTTCCTGTTTCATGCAATTCTCTTCCCCGGCTGGCGTAAATCTCGCGATCAGAGGGCATCCTATGAGGACGCTTGTCCAGTCTTTGGTGGTGCTCGCCAATGGTAAATCATAATTGTGCCATCCTCCGCCTCTACCGTGGTCTTCCCAGGTATAGCATGTAAATTTATCTGGCGTGTGGGCGGCGATCATGCAGCCGCCATCCCACGGCCAATGCTCAGGGGATTGACCTTGCCAGACCCAACCAGGGATTTCACCCCAGACCCCACGAGGGGCTTGCCCTGCTGGAGTCTGGGCCAGGGACGGGATCGACAGCACACCGGCTGCCATGGCGATGGCAACGATGGCAGGGGCTTTGAGCGGCTTTTGAGTCATGGTGGGAAGTGAAAAAGGGACTTAATATATAACGATATATAACGATAGTGTCATACAGCTTATTCTCTACAAATTCTTGCTCCTTCCATTACGTGTCCTGTAACCTTAACATTACAGATTTTATTACTCAATATCTGTATGGTTTGAAAATGTAGATAAATATCAATACCTATAGATGTAAAGATACCCAAGGAGCCAACAATGAAAGATGAAAGGAGAAATGTGTTGAGTTTCATAGTTGGTTAGATTGGAGAGTGGATAGGTCAGAAAATTCAATTCTAGTCCAACTAGCTCTGATCTGCCAACTCCATTTGTGCCACTAATTAAACTGGCATACTCAACCACATCAAGCTATCAACCACCTTGTGCAGTTTCTCTCGACCACCATCCCAGCTATCATGCTCACCATCATATCCACAGTCAACAGGTAGGATGTTGTTGGGACTCCACGGTACTTGCCACCCTGTAGTGTCAGTGAACCCGTGCTCTGAACCACCCTTGCACTAACTTTGCGCTTCTTATGCGGGTGCCCATGTTGCGGCCATCAAGCGCTATCAGCACGGTCATGACGGGCGTTTCCGGCCGTAACGGTGCTGAGTGGAACTGGGAATCTAGCCACCAAGATCCAGCAGTACAGCCAGTTGACGACAATGGAACTGAACAGGCAATCTCATCCACTGACCCTTCAGCCTTGCCGTTCGGCAAGCCGGGCGGTGATATGCGCGGCCAACTCATGTCCGGGCACTGGCTTCCTGGTAAGCTGGATCCATGGAGGATGACTAGCACAGAGACAGCAGGGCAGCTCAACGACAAGAAGATGTGCTACGTTGCCTTGTTTCTCGAAATCGAGCACAGGATGGCCTCCCGACCAGCAATCCCAGCAGAGCTTAGACGCAAGGTCCAGGTGGAACGCAGCCAGCCCTATTGCCCCAGGCTCCCAAGGCTGGCCCCACTCATCAACGGGGAAGCAAGGTCATAGGGTCAAGGCTCCTCAAAATTGAGAGCTTTCTGTGTCAGGACGGGATCAGACTTCCATAGGTATTCATAAAGACCAACCTGAACTTCGATCTGGCTGATGTTCTCCAATTCGTCTTTTATTGGTCTTAGGTACAGCGCAACCCATTCAGATACATACCCACCATCACTCACATTACCCTCAACCTTTATGGAAAGTTTTCTTCTTACAACAGAACCATCTAGGTAAGTGATTATCGTGTTAGCCTCATCTCGGCTTCTATAATCTAACAATTTCCAGCCTTTAGATGAAGTTCCCATGCTGACTAACGGATAGGCTAAACTTTCTGTGGAGTGTATGAAGTAACAACCAAATATAGTGGGTCCGTCCCAGAAGTTAATTCCAGGTCCATTTATTCTGCATTCTGTTTTAGTTATAGAGTCGTAAAATGCAGTTTTAGTATCATCAAACCTATCTATCTTTAGCGTGTAGTCTTTACCCGCCAAAGCCGGGGAAAAGCCGCCTAACAGGACCAAGGAGGTTAAAGCCGTGAATGAGCCGATGAAAGACTTGAGGAAGGCCATGGATGAGAGAAAAAATAAATCATAACATGGGCAGTCCACCTCAATCTCTCTTGTTACAGGATATTAAGATTTTCCTCCTACCAAGGCCCATGCCGCAAGCATTTACCATTTCCAAATGGCTTTCCCGTTTTCCCCTCAGCAACCCTTGACGCCAGCTAATCAGAACCACAGCCCCAGGGAACGCCAATGAACCCGTCCCAACAGCTTGCGCTCGGCTTCCCTTGCATCACTCACCGTCCCCACCGCCCCGTGAACATCGTCTTGTTCATACACCCTCAGCAACGGTGCGTCTGATTCTGGTGCTGGATGTTACCTTTTCTGGGTGTCTGGCATCACGACAACCGATGGTGCCGGACAGACGGGCTGATTTCGGCAGAGATCCCCTGCTTGCAAGGTCTGTGTGCTAAGCTGAACGCCAACTTAGGCGTAGTAGCCCACCATGGATGCAAATTTGGAAAAGCTGGAGGAAGCTGAAGGCACGGGATCAGCACAGAACGGGCCGGCTGAGGAGGCCAGCCGAGGACATGACCTGGTATGGGAGGAAGAGAAGGAAGAGCTAAGTGACATTTCCTATAACATTACAAGTTATGGAGCAGATTATATGGTTGATGGAATTGTCCGTCGCTTCAGACAAGGAGATATTTTCGTTCCTGATTTTCAGCGTAAATTCGTTTGGACGTGGACCCAGTCATCAAGATTTATCGAGTCTCTTTTGCTCGGCTTACCAGTTCCAGGCATCTTTCTCTACAAAGAGAAAGATTCAGAAAAGATGCAGATTGTTGATGGACAGCAAAGAATTTTATCCCTCGAAAGGTTTTATCCTGAAGAAGAATTGAAGACACATAAGTCAAAATCTAGGATACATAAGCCACTTAAAGGTGATCACGAGTATTTTTTTAATCAGCACTATAATAATCTTAAACCAGAGTTCCGTCGAAAATTAGACAATTCTATTTTACATGCTACAATTTTTGAACAACGCTCGCCTGAAAGTAATTGTAACAGCATTTATGAAGTTTTTGGACGTATTAACACTGGAGGAACTTTACTTCACTCTCAAGAAGTTCGATCTTGTTTGTATTATGGTAATCTAAGTCGTTGGTTAAGAGATTTTAACTCTAGAAATAAAGAATGGAGAAAATTTCTGAATCACAGTAAATCAGATTCTCATAATGAAGAGCTAATTTTACGCATTATCGCTCTAAAGCAAAATCTAAGTAGTTACAATTATCCTTTGAAACATTTTCTCAACTCATTTATGGAATCTAATCGTGATCCTTCTCAAGAATGGTTAAATTATATAGAGAAATGGATTCATTGTATTTCTAAATTTGCTGTGAAAAACATTCATAAGGAGATATTCTTTAGAAATCATCGTGTTGTTCCTGTCATTGCAGAAGCAATTTTAATTGGAATTTGGAATCGTATTGAAGAGTTAGAAGGAAATGACATCTCCGAATCCAGCTTTTCCAGACCAGAGCTACTACAAGATGCGGCTGCACAACTTTTGAAAGACGCTGAGTTCCAAAAGCTAACCAAGCATAAGACAACCAGCCTTGAAGCGGTCAAGGGCCGCATTGAGAAAGCCACAAAGGCGTTTAAGGAGGTTGTATAAATGATTTCTACTGCTCAAGAAAAAAGGGAAGAGATTATGGAAATCTTGAAGCGAGAAAAGGAGTCAAAAATTCCTGATTACTTGAAGTCAAGTTTGGCACATTATATTTGTATTTTAATCAGTAGCTATCTTGAGAACTCATTGAGACAGATTATATTAGATTATGCTGAGAGAAAATGCTCTGATCAGTCTATTTGCAAGTTTGTCAATTCATCTTTAGGAAGAATGAGAAATCCAAACTATCAGAATATAAAAGATCTTTTGGAAAAATTTGATTTGAGAATTCGACTAGAAAACAGACAAAGAGAAGCAATCAAGAGTGTTTATATCAATAGAAATGGGATAGTGCATAGTGAATCGCCAAAAGGATTGTCTTTGCTAATCGTAAAAGAATATTTTGAAACAATCTGTACAGTTGTTGATGCTATTGATAAAGTCTTCAGCGTCTGAGCAAATGTTAGGGAATGCCCATAGTTCTGGCATGAGATATGGATTCTCGCTTTCGCGGGAGTGACGGGGAGGGATTATTGGGGGGATTATGATCTTTAGTCAACTGAACTCTGGTCAGGAGGACGCATAAACGCTTTGCACACGTGGTCTAGCGTCCTCCAAGCCTGGTACGGGCATTTCTGGCCCTTTGCAGGGCAATAATCCAAAGGAACCTATTCTCACCTGCTTCCCCTCTCCCTTTTGAGACAATGAATCCAATCAAGGAACGAGATAGATTTCAAGCTATTTAGCTCATTCCCATAATCTACAGAATCACCATGCATAATTGGATTGCGCCTGAGGCCATGGAAATTGTTAGAAAGCAAGAAACCTCTACGTATACAATAATTGTGACCATAGAGATTTTTAGATTGGCTAGATTCAGGAAGAAGATCTGACTCATTGGAAGATAAGGATTTTACATAAGAAATTGATTTGTTAAAAAGCTCAATCTCATTTTTGGCAACTTCTCTTCGCTTATGATACATAAAGATTCCGCCTCCAAATTTATCTTTAAAGATACCATCTGCCTGAGAGTAAAAAACTGGAATAGAACAATAATACATTCCTTGCTTGTGTGCATGAAATGCTTGAGAAAGGGCATCACTTCTTTTAGGATAATTGTCTATTATTTCATATTTAATACCATCAATCTGTTCTTGAAGATGTTCGATTATTATCCTATCAATTTTCTCGCGATCTTCATTTTTAACTACGTCTGGAAAATCACATGGCATTTTATAATGCAACCTATCAGACAAATACCATCCACTCTCAGCAAGCTCTCTTAAGAATTCTGGCAAGTCACTTAACTCTTGGAGTAACGATTCGCAGAGGCTTTCGGTTCGTCCTAGGGAACGTCGTCCCTCCAAGGTAGCCACCATGGCCGCCGCCTGGGTGGAGCGTGGTGCATCACTGGCGGCGATGTCCTCCAGCCGCACCGCTATCGCCTCTGCCTTGGCTGGGGTGGCCAGGGTGGCGGTGGTGGCGTCCAGGCGCTTCAGCCGAGCCTTCAGCTGCTCCAGGGACGCTTGCCGCGCCGCTCTTCGGTGTGGCAGACACGACGCTTTGCGGACCACCTCGATGTTAGCCACCAGGTGGTCACGATGATCGGGCGCACACTTAAAGATGCACTCCCCAGTCACCGGCCACAGCGCGGTGTTGATGCGGGAGATGGCGTCGTCGACGGCGCCCCTGATAGGGTCAAGTGCTATGCTCATGGAAATCCCGCCATGACTCACTCACCCCCTCCCTGCAGCCCCAAAATCCCCCCTATCCTACGCCCCACCTCGGCAAAATACAACACCTCCTCAACCCGAAGCGCTCGCCCCAGCACCCCCCGCTCCCGATAGGAGAGCCACTTCTTCAACACCTGATACCCACCCAACTTGTAGCGCCAGACGGGAAGGGGCACATTGCGCCAGAAGGCGCGATCATTGAGATAGACATCCAAGGTAGTGTCGCCCAGCGGGCCAAGTGGGCTAAGCGTAGCATGCCATGCGACCATAGCGCTGCGCTCTTCCGGGGTGAAGGGACGCTCCACCACCCGCCCCTGTCCAGGCATGACGGCATCGCCTTTGCCAAAATGACCCCACCCTGCCATCACGGCAAAATCCTCAGCGGCCATGTTGCCTCCATCGGTGGTGGTGGGCACGGCAATGGCTTTCATCTCCGGGCGCAACGGCCCCTGGGTGACGCCGGGAACGGGAACACGGGGATCCAGGAGGGCAGCCAACTGACGACCACGGGCAGCGGAGCGGGCAAGCGCAGCAGCCGCACCTTCAGCATCGCCCTTGGGCCAGCCGGGAAGAGGAATGCGGGGCCAGCCCATGCGCAGAGCGCCGGCATTGGCTTCCCGGTAGGCAGGATCATGGAGCACAGCCAACACATGGTGAAACAGATCTTCCACGCTGGCGCCAAGGGTTGTAAGATAATTCTGGGCTGCGATGGAAAGATTGGGATGGCGGGCTTGGCCATTGGGGTTGGTGATACCTTGCTCACGGAGCCAAGCGGGGAAAAGGTGGATGCCCCAGAACCCAAGCTTCCAGCCCGCTAGATGGCACACCGATAGGCCGTGTGTAAAGTCAGATTGGATCTCTCGCTTACTGGAGCTAATCCACAGATTCCCTTCAAACACATGGGGCCAATAATCAGCGCGCTTCTCATCAAGCAGCTTGGTTTCTCCTTCCCAATAGAGCCAGCGGTTATCAAAAGGACGATAAGCACAGCGGACAAAGCCTGCTTCATTGGGACCACCACGCTTCAGCAGCACATCCCGCACTGCGAGCGCATTGAATCGTGCTGTCTTCTCCATCACTCTTGGATAACGCCGTGCGATTTCTTCATGGCTTAGCGCCGGATTAAAGTAATCATCAACCCGTGCCCGTAGCCGCTCCAAATCCACATCAATGAGGAAACCATCACGACCAGTATTGACACCAGGAAACGACTTCGGGAATAACTCAGGCAAAGAAGGCCAGTTAAACCAATTGTCGCTCACGGCTGTTTGCACAAAAGGCAAGCCCAGCGGCAGGACCGGTTGAATCTCCTGGTACAGCTTACCCGGCTCCGTCTCGGCGGTTTCCAGTAGCTCTGCACATTTGGCCTGTCCCCAGAGATGACGAAAGCTCACCTGATGGGCAGGTTTGTGGTCTGCCTTGCGCACCAGGGTGGCAATGGCGGTGCCCACTTGAATCCCCACCGGATCGCTCTTGCTGGAAAAGACGCTGGGATCAGGGGAGCCATCCGGCGCCACTTTACCGGTTTTGTATTTATCCCCATTCAGACAATCAATCCGAATGGCGTCAAACACCTCCAGAAACCGTTCCCGCATTCCCGTGAAGGACAACCCATCCAGCCAGGAGTAGTTGGAAATGAAGCAGATCACGCCCTGCCCGGTTTTCTCGGCAATGCGCCGTTCCGCCATACGGAAGAAGCGCACGTAGAGATCGTTCAAGCCTTGCCCCTCCGGTTTGCGCACTTGCCGCGTGGAGCGGTAGGCGGTGGAGAGCGCCCGTTCCTCGTCCACCGCCAGGCCGGCAAAGCCGTTGTAGGGGGGATTGCCCAGGATCACCAGGATGGGTTGTTTCTGTTTCACCTGCTCGGCCCGGTCCCGCTCCTCCTCCAGTTCGGGGAAGGGGAGGGGTTTGTTGACGTGAGGTTCCCAGCCGGTGAGGGCATTGGTGAGGAACACCCCCGCCCGTTCGTTGCCGTCGTCGGTCAGGGGGGCGTCCAACTCTTGCAGGGTGAGGCCCACTTGAAGCTGGGCCACCACCAACGGCGCCGGCATGATCTCAAAGCCAAACACCCGCCCCGTGGCGGCGGCTTTTACCCGCGCCCCCGCCAAGGCCCCCAGGCCCTGGCCCTCCAGGTTGGCGGCGATGCGGCGCAACACTGCCGCCAGATAGGCGCCGGTGCCGCAGCAGGGGTCCAGCACCACCACGTTCTCCGCGGCCAAGCCATCCGGGATGCGCAGGTCCTGTTTGAGGGTGTTGTCCACCCGGGCCACCATGGCTTGCACCACCTCGGTGGGGGTGTACCAGACGCCCAACTCCTTACGGAGGGTGGGATCAAAGGCTTCCAGGAAGGGTTCATAGAAGTAGGGTACCGCCTCGCCAGTGGTGAAGCGGGCGAAGAAGGCGGCCCGGTCCACCCGCTCCAGGGCGGCGGCGCTCCAGTCCAGCACTTCCACCAGGTCCAGATGTTGCAGACGGCCCGGTTGGGCCAGTTGGGAGAAGAGGGCCGCCAACACCGGCGAGCGCAGATGCCACACCGCCGTGCGCCAGTTGAACCCACCGGATTGGGGCGGGCTTTGCCGCGCCCACAACACCCAGGCGGAGAAGACGCCGTAGAAGAGGGTTTGCACCAGGGTGGAGCGGAAAAACCTGGCGCCCTTGTCGCCTTCAAAGCGCACCCCCAGGGTTTCTTCCAAAGCGGAGCGCACCGCCGCAAGCTGGGGCGCTTCCCCCGCCGCTTCCACCCGGGCCAGACCGTCCCGGGCATAGGAGGCCAGCAGCCAGGCCAGATCCTTCGGTTCCGCCAATGCCGCACGGTGGGACAGGGCCCGGGCCAGGTATTCCCCCAGTCCGGCGCCAGCGCTGCGGGCCAGGTTGTGGGGTGTCTCCAGCGCTTGCCGGAAGGCCGCGGCGCTGGCCGCCAGTTGGAAGGTTTCCAGCTTGGCGGGGCGGCCCGTGTTGTCCTCCCCCACCAACACAAACTGGCGCAGGTTGGTGACCAGCACCAGCCGGTGGCGCTCCCGATAGCGGCTCACCTGCTGGCCGGTTGCTGTCAGCCATGCATCATCGTCGGCCCCTTTCACCTCCACCACCCCCCGCTCGGGAATCTGATCCGGCCGGGGACGGCCGCGTTGCGCCTGCCTGGCCCCGTACAACCCGAAGCCGGGATGGCCGACCCCCTGATTGGCCATCTCCCCCACACAGAACACCCTGGGCTTGAGGGTGGCCCCCACTGCGTTGAGGAGATTGGCCAGGGGGCCGTAGCTGGAGCGTTCCCCCGTGGCGCCGCCGCTGGCGTAGATGCGGTGCAGTTCGGTGCAGTAGGCTGCCACCGCCTTCGTCAAGTTGTTGCTGGTGGCGGTCATGGGCGGGGCTGGAGGCGAGGGGGTCAAAGTGGGCGGATTTTCAGCGCTGCCAGTGGATCAGCGGTCGCTTCCCCGTACCCACCGCGCCTATGTGCCAATGGTTCATCAGCCCAGGGTTGTGGTCTCTTGTTATCCCATCCGATGGGTGAGGTAGGCAGCGCTGGCGGCCCCGCTTTGGTTGCCGCTCTGGTTCTTCCTCGTTTGCCAGCTTAGCCCTGCTTCCCCACCGTTTTGTCCAGCATGGCTGCAACTGAGCCGTCCGGGTGAATTGGGGTTCCGCTGGTTGTTGGCTGCGTGACGCCAGCTCCTGGGGACCTGCTGGCTTTTCAGGCCCCCCAATGCCGGCGGCCCCACCAAGCCATCCACGACCCAACTGCAGCGGCGGGCGAAACACGGCAGGGGGCATTGATTCGTCTGCGAGGTGCTATGATTGGCTCAGGAGGTACACAACCATGACCAGACCGCCAACAGCGCCTGAATGGCGTGAATCGCTCCGAAAACTCCAACAGAAGGAAGCGTGGGGTTCAGTTGTTGCCGATTGGAAGGTGGAGACAGGTAACGATCCCTTTGACGATCCGGCCATCTGGGTCTGGGTCATTCTTGAGGAAATGCAGGAGTTTGAGCAACGAGATAAAATCCGTGGACAAGTCCTTGAGACAATTGCCGGGTCAGGTGAATCGCGCTGGGTCTATGTACGATTCAGCACAAAGGAGGCGGAGGAACTGGAGGCGGAGGAACGCCAGGAAGCCCTTGAGGCGCCCCAGGAGGCGCCAGTGTGAGCCTTGCTAACGAACTGCTGGAGTTGGCAAGGGAGCTTCTCGAGCCGGCCGGTAGAGACGAGACGAGGGGTAGACCCCAGCAGGTCAGGCTGAGGTGATCCGTCTCAACAGCCTATTACTCCTTGTTTTCTTTCCTCGTCGAGGAAGCCGCCACAATGATGGTTGGTGGCAGGAACAAAGCCCTACAAGGTTACGTGACGCGGGCCGTTAGCCATGAGACTATAAAAGACGTCTGCAAGGGATTTGCCAGCCGTAACCCTAACAATAACCTCAAGAAGGCACTGAACGGCCATCGGATTCCTCGTGAATTAGCCGACATAGCGCGCATTTGTCACGATCTTCAAACTTATCGCCATGACGCTGACTACGATTTTATCTACAGCTTCAAGAAACCAGAAGTTATGCATATTGTTGACGAGGCTGAACAAGCTTGCAAAAAGTGGAAGATCATCAAAAAGCATGAGGCAACAAGAGTTTTCCTTGCGGCACTGATCGTGGATAAGTTCGTTCAGCAGTCCGGGACAATCCTTGGAAAGTCTTCCAGGAATTGATTTCAGGTGGACTGCAGGGGGCGGCAGCCGTCACGGGTCCTTGCAACCTTCTACAGGTGCGGGGGGCTGTAACCCAGACTGCCGGCTCTGGATGTTGGCCCGGCTCCATGGAGCAGCACTCGGCGGGCCAGGGTGTGGGGTGTCTCCAGGGCTTGCCGGAAGGCCGCGGCGCTGGCCGCCAGTTGGAAGGTTTCCAGCCTGGCGGGGCGGCCCGTGTTGTCCTCCCCCACCAACACAAACTGGCGCAGGTTGGTGACCAGCACCAGCCGGTGGCGCTCCCGATAGCGGCTCACCTGCTGGCCGGTTGCTGTCAGCCATGCATCATCGTCGGCCCCTTTCACCTCCACCACCCCCCGCTCGGGAATCTGATCCGGCCGGGGACGGCCGCGTTGCGCCTGCCTGGCCCCGTACAACCCGAAGCCGGGATGGCCGACCCCCTGATTGGCCATCTCCCCCACACAGAACACCCTGGGCTTGAGGGTGGCCCCCACTGCGTTGAGGAGATTGGCCAGGGGGCCGTAGCTGGAGCGTTCCCCCGTGGCGCCGCCGCTGGCGTAGATGCGGTGCAGTTCGGTGCAGTAGGCCGCCACTGCTGCTGTCAGTGTCTTGGCTGGTCTCACCATCCTGTCCGTTGCGCACCCCAAGCCATGCTTCAGGACAGTTTGCCTGTTGGGCCGGGAAACGAGCCTGAGTAGTCCATCGATGCGGGCCGTGGGTCAGAAGGCTTCCCACTAGGCGATCCAGCTTCGGCTGGCCAGGTGGGGAACTCCCGCGTCATGGAGCGCCTGATCGCGGATGCGGCAGCTATCGCAGCGGCCACAGGGCTCCTCCCCGTTGCTGTAGCAACTCCAGGTGGCGGCAATGGGCACGTTCAGAGCCAGGGCCTGCTCCACGATCTCCCGCTTGTTGAGCAGGAGGAGGGGCGTCCAGAGCTTGGGTCCCTGGCCCATGCGACCGGCTTTGGTGGCCAGGTCCGCCAGAATCTGGTATTGCTCCAGGTAGTCACCGCGACAGTCGGGATAACCGGAGTAATCCACCGCATTGACCCCCAGCACCAACCGCCGGGCGCCCCTG
Organism: Cyanobacteria bacterium MAG CAR3_bin_5; assembly: GCA_026709085.1. Taxonomy (GTDB): domain Bacteria; phylum Cyanobacteriota; class Cyanobacteriia; order PCC-6307; family Cyanobiaceae; genus Synechococcus_B. Next base: position 67,318 of record JAPOTR010000025.1, read on the forward strand.
GCCTCGGCCAGGCTCAGGGCCAGGGCGATAAACACCGTATTGCGCCCCGGCACGTAGGTGGTGGGGATGATGTCCGGCTGCACCCCGTCCTGGGGCAACGGCTGTTGAAGATCCGTGAGGGCCGAGCCGCCCCAGGCGGCCAGATTCACCCGCAACCGGTGGTGCTCCGCCAGCCCCAAAGCCGTAGCCACAGCCGAGGCTGCTTGCAGTTCGCGGCGGTGGCGCTGGCCGTAGTCCATGGAAAGGCCAATTACCCGATCCCCCTCGGCCATGGCCATGGCCGCCGCCGTGGCAGAGTCCAGGCCACCGGAGAGCAGGGCAACAGCAACGGGAGGAGGGCTCATGGGAGGGTGCGGGTCTTCAGGGCGGGATTGCTGGGCGGGGCCATGGATCTCAAGCGCTCAAGCGGGGAGAGATGGAATCAACCGCCGCTGCTCAAGGGCGCTCAACACCTGGTCAATCCCCTCCTGCAAGGAGCAATCGCCGGTCCGGATCACCAGTTCAGGGTTGCGGGGGGGCTCATAAGGGGAATCCAGTCCGGTGAAGTGCTTGATCCGGCCAGCCCGGGCCTTGGCGTACAGACCCTTGGGATCCCGCTGCTCGCACGTGGCCAGGTCGGCGGCGCAGTAGATCTCCAGGAAATCACCGGGGGGCGCCAAGGCCCTTGCCCGATCCCGATCCCCTTGAAAGGGGGAGACAAACGCCGTCAAGGTGATGATCCCTGCATCCAGAAACAACCTGGCCACCTCGCCAATGCGGCGGATGTTCTCCACCCGGTCGGCGTCGGTAAAGCCCAGATCCCGGCAGAGGCCATGGCGCACGTTGTCCCCGTCCAGCACGTAACCCGCCACGCCACGGCGGTGCAGTTCGCCGTTGACCCCGTTGGCCATGGTGCTCTTGCCGGAACCGGAGAGGCCCGTAAACCAGAGGATGGCGCTGCCGTGCCCCCGCAAGGCCGCCCGGTCCTGGCGGGATACGGCGGCTTGATGCCAGACGACGTTGCTGGCGGTTGATGCAGGTGTGGATGGGGTCACGGAAGAGAAACCGGCCTGGTTCCCATTGTCCACGGCAATCGTCCACGGCAGCCGTCATGATGGGTGCGGACAGGGGGTGTGCTTCAGCCCCCGGAACGCTTGGCCGGATACCCCCGCCCGGCCAGTTGCTCCAGCACCGCAGTGACGCGGTCACCCTGCAGGACAATGGCGTCCCCCTGCACGGTTCCCCCTGTGCCTGTGGCCGTTTTCAAGGCTTTGGCCAGGGCATTGAGTTGCCCGGCGGGCAGCGCCAACCCTGTGATGATGGTGACGGTCTTGCCGCCGCGCCCCCGGCTGCTGCGCTGCACCCTGACCTGTTGCCGCCCCGGCGGGCGGGCCGCAGGAGAGCTCTGCCGGAGTGGAGGCGTCCGATCCGGCGTAAATTCCTGCCAACCCCCCTTGCGGGCCATGGGTTCACCTCCTAGTCGTCCAGAGTTTCAGCCTGTATGTCAATGGGATGGCTCCTGCCCCCATTGTCTTGGGTGGTCCCCGTAAAACTGTAGCCACAGGCGGGACAGGTGGTGGGGTTCATGGTGGTCATGCCGCAGCTTGGGCACTGCTTGACCTGCGCCTGCAGGCGCCGCCACCACAGCCAGCCGGCCACACCCGCCACACCGGCCAGCAGAACCGGCAACATCAGCAGGAGGGACAGTCCCCGGACCAGGCCGAAGACCAGACGCAGGGTAGGACCCGGCAGCAGGATGAGGGCAGCCAGGGCGCCAACGAGAAGCCAGGGGGGTCGGCGTTGCATGGGGAAGGCGGTGGTGACGGATCACCCCAGTTTGGTCCTGCGGAGCTTGTCCCTACGGCACCAGGTTCACCAACCGCCCCGGCACCACGATCACCCGCCGCGGGGCGATCCCTTTCAGCCAGCGCTTGGCAATCTCGCTGCCACAGGCCAGGCGCTCCAGTTCCTCCCGGGAGGCGGCGCTGGGGGCGGTCATGGTGCCCCGGGTTTTGCCCCGGATCTGGATCACCACCTCCCGCAACTCCTGTTTGAGGGCCTGCGGATCCAGTTGGGGCCAGCTTTGGCTGTGAACACTGCCCCCGCCATCCAGTTGTCGCCACAGTTCTTCAGCCAGGTGGGGGGCAAAAGGGGCCAACAGCCGCAACAGGGCGTCCACGGCCTCCGCTTGCACCCCGTCCGAGGCTGTGCCCAGGTCGCCCAATCCATTGGCCAGCTTCATGAGTTCGGACACGGCCGTATTGAACTGATAGGCCCCGTCCAGATCCTCGGCAACGGCTTGAATGGCGGTGTGGACCCGGCGGCGAATCTGGTGGTCAACGGCAGTGATGGCCGTTGTGGCAGGGGGCCGGGGACTGTCGAGCCGTCCACCCCGCTGCCGGAACGCCGCCACCAGGCGCCAGAGCCGCTGCAGGAAGCGAAACTGTCCCTCCACGTCCGCATCGCTCCATTCCAGATCCTTCTCCGGCGGCGCCTTGAAGAGAATGAACATCCGGGCCGTGTCGGCCCCGTACCGGGCAATTACCGAGGCCGGATCCACCCCGTTGAGCTTGGACTTGGACATCTTCTCGAAGAAGGCCTCCAGGGGCTCCCCGTCCTCGGGATCCAAGGGGTGATCGGGATTTTCCACCCGAACCGGGGCCACGTATCCGCCCGTGCGTGGATTGCGGTAGGTAATGGATTGCACCATGCCCTGGGTGAGCAGCCGCTCAAACGGCTCACGGAATCCCAGCAGGCCCCGGTCCGCCAACGCCTTGGTGAAGAATCGCGAGTAGAGCAGGTGCAGGATGGCGTGCTCCACCCCCCCCACGTACTGATCCACGGGCAGCCACCGGTCCACCTTGTCCCGCTCAAAAGCCTTCTTGCCATTGGCGGCGTCTGGGTAGCGCAGGAAGTACCAACTGGAGCACATGAAGGTGTCCATGGTGTCGGTTTCCCGATGGGCGGGGCCTCCGCAGACGGGGCACTTCACCTCCAGCCACGCCTTGGCCTTGGCCAGGGGGTTGCCCCCCTTGCCGGCCAGGGGTAGATCCCGGGGCAACTCCACCGGCAACTGGTCCTGGGGGACAGGCACAGCGCCACAATTTGGGCAGTGGATGATGGGGATGGGGCAGCCCCAGTAGCGCTGCCGCGACACCAGCCAATCCCGCAGGCGATAGACGACTTTCTCCTCCCCAAGCCGCTGGGCAGCCAGCGCAGCGGTGATGCGGGTCTTGGCCGTCCGGCTGGGCAGACCGTCAAAGTCCCCGGAGTGGACCAGGACGCCGTCGTCACAAAACGCCTCCTGCAGGTCTTCCCCCCCTGGGGAGCCCTGGCCGTCGGGGGTGATCACCGCCTTGATGGGCAGGCCATGGCGCCGGGCGAAGTCAAAATCACGGCTGTCATGGGCGGGAACCCCCATCACGGCGCCGGAGCCGTAGTCCAGCAGCACGTAGTCCGCAATCCAGACGGGAACCGGCTCGCCACTGAGGGGGTGGCGCACGTGGGCGCCGAGGGGGACGCCCCGCTTGGGACGATCATCCGCCGTGCGCTCCACGGCGCTGATGTGCCCCATCTCGGCGCGGAACGCCGCCACGGTGGCCTGCTGCTCCGGTTGGGTGAGGCTGTCCACAAGGGGATGCTCCGGCGCCAGCACCATGTAGGTGACGCCAAACAGGGTATCCGGCCGGGTGGTGAACACCTCCACCACCGTTGTGTTCCCGTCGTTGTCGGGGTGCATGAGGGGGAACAACACTTGCGTTCCGGTGGAGCGGCCGATCCAGTTGGCCTGCATGGTGCGCACCCGCTCCGGCCAACCCTCCAACAGCTTCAGATCCTCCAGCAGGTCCTGGGCATAGTGGGTAATGCCGAGAAACCACTGGCGCAGCAGGCGACGCTCCACCAGAGCGCCGGAGCGCCATGAGCGCCCCTGGCTGTCCACCTGCTCGTTGGCCAGCACCGTCTGGTCCACCGGATCCCAGTTGACGGCAGCTTCCTTCTGATAGGCCAGCCCCGCCGCGAAAAGTTCCAGGAAAATCCACTGGGTCCAGCGGTAATAATCCGGCTGGCAGGTGGTGACTTCCCGCTCCCAGTCAAGGGACAATCCCAGGGCGTTAAGCTGGCTGCGCATCTGGGCAATGTTTTGCTCCGTCCAGCGCCCTGGCTCCACGGAGCGCTCAATGGCGGCGTTTTCCGCCGGCAGGCCAAAGGCGTCCCAACCCATGGGGTGAAGCACCGCCTTACCCTTCATCCGCTGCACCCGGGCCACCACGTCGGTAATGACGTAGTTGCGCACGTGCCCCATGTGCAGGCTCCCCGAGGGATAGGGGAACATGGAGAGGGCGTAGAAGGTGTCCTGTCCGGGTCGGGGCTCCGGCGTGCGGTATTGCCCGCAGGCCTGCCAGTGCTGCTGCCAATGGGCCTCGATCCGGGTGGGAGCATAGGGCTCCTGCAACGACTGGGCCGGACCATGATCCGGCAAGGAAGCCTTCGAGTTGGAGACGGCCATGGCAGCGTACAGGGCCAGCATTGCCCGCCATGGTCCCACAGGGTGGACACCGGGGGCCAAGCGGGAATCCACCGTCCTTAACCCAGGGGGGACTGCCGATGCGCTGCGACTGCGCTTCAATGACGGCCGGATTTTGCCTGATCCCCATCCCGCGCAGCGCCTGAACTCAAACCCGCCCCCCGGCAAGAGGGGAGTGGGACTGGGCAGGAGAGGCTTTGGCGTTACTCCTCTCGCTGCCGCTGCTGCCGCTCTTCGCCGGTGAGGCGCAGGCCCAGGTGGTTACGATTACCGGCAGGGACGTGTCACCGAGGGTACGGCGGCCAGCTTCATGGTGAGCCGCACCGGGCCTGCAACCTGGCGGGGAGCAACGAGGGGAACAAAACGGTGACGATCCCGGCAGGCTAAGCCACAGTCAGCTATAATTTGCCAGGCGATAACAATTACGATATCCTCTATGGACGTACCGACTATACAGCAGGGGGTAGTGAGTCCAACGGCCCGGTGACACCATCAACAACTATGCGCAGCCAACGTTTGACACCTGACCGTGACGGGATCTGGCGGCAATACCGTCCTTACGTATGTAACCCCGGTTCTGGCTAAGTGGAGCAGGAAGGGTTTTCAGAAGAGTGTGGAGAAGGAAAGCCTGAGGGAGTGCTCTGCGGGGGAGGAGAGGCACTCCTGCCGTTCTCCCACCAGGGCGTGCTCACGCTGCCAGCCAGAGACACACTGTCCGCCGCACCGCTGAAGGAGGACACCGCCCCCTGCCCCCACAGGGTGAACCCACCGGCGCCGCACCCTCTGCCATCCCTGCTGCTGGTGCTGCCTGGGGGGAGAAGGAGAAGGCGAACCCTCCATCAGTGGGGCGCCGCTGACCCTCTCCAACCCCAACAGCTTGGACACCACCCCTTCGTTCTCCACCAACGGCGCCCCGCCGGTGCGCTCCTCACCTGCCACCGTGAGGCTCAGACCCGGCGGGTTGGCGCCTGCGGCACAGCGCCCCCGCACCGGGTCCACCACCTGCTGCGACACCATAGGGACTGGCGCTCAGGGTGAACACCGCATCTCCCCCCTCCGTATTTGGGAACTGCCCCTCGCCCCCACGGCAAGGTCTGCACAGCCTGAACACTAGGTCCCAGCAGGGCTCTGGCTCTCTATCTTCCCATCAGCCCTCTCAAGGCCACAAGCCGGGGGAAGAGGGCGCTTCTCCTCTTGCCCCTTATCCACAACTCGGGCTGGCCAAGTCTTGGTCATGGTCCCGGACGGGGCCGCAGCAGTTCGGGGCGGCGCTGGCGGGTGCGCTGTTCCCGCTGGGCCTGGCGCCAACGGTCAACGGCGCCGTGGTCGCCGCTACACAACACCGCCGGCGCCTCCATGCCCCGGAACACCCGGGGGCGGGTGTAGTGGGGGTACTCCAGCAAACCCTGGCAGAAACTTTCCTGCCGGAGGGATTCAGCCCGTCCCACGGTGCCCCGTCGCAGCCGCAGCACCGCGTTGATCACCGCCATGGCCGGGATTTCCCCACCGGTGAGCACCACGTCCCCCACACACAATTCCTCATCCGCCAGCGAGCGGATGCGTTCATCGATGCCTTCGTAGTGGCCGCAGACAATCACCAGTTGGTCATGGTTGGCGGCGAGGCGGTGGGCGTCAGCCTGGCGGAAGGGGCGGCCCTGGGGACACATGAGCAGCACCCGGCGACCGTGACCCGCGGGGATCGACTCCACCGCCGCAAAGACGGGCTCGGGCTTGAGCACCATGCCCGCTCCACCGCCGTAGGGACTGTCGTCCACCTTGTGGTATGGACCGGGAGCGAAATCCCGGGGATTGTGGGTGTAAAGCTCCGCCAACCCCGCGGTGAAGGCCCGCCCGATGACCCCCAGGCCGTACAGCATATGGAAGGCCTGGGGAAACAGACTGACCACGTCCAGCCGCAAGGGCGCCTGTGGCTGCCGCTCCTCCATCAACTCTGCAGACGGCGGATCTCGGAGTAGAAAGCGCAGGCCTGCACCGCTGACGGGTCGTTTTTGCAGGAGACGGTGCGGCTGCGGAGGCGCAGGTTGGCCTTGCTGAACCAGATGCGCTCCTCAAGCTGCTGATCCCCGCTGCACCAGGTGAGGCGCAGAACATGATCCCCATCAAACCGCCAGCGCCCCCGGCGGCCGTCGCTGCCAGCAAAATCCCCTTCCCGATCCTGGGCCGCCCCCGTCATGTGCAGTTGGAAATCCGGCTGCCGGTCGCCGTGGAGACGCAATACCCCCAGTTCAGGCCTCGACTCCGCCGGCTGCCAACTGAACGCCAACTGGGCGGACTCGCTCCGGTCCCAGCCTTCTTCCTCCCGGCTGACGGTCATCAGGGTGCGCAAACTCAGCCAGCGGCCGGCGCAACGCTCCAGCAACTCCTGCACCGTGGCGGGCGGTTGGAAGGGGACAGGGGCGGGGCTTGGGGCGGACACGACACTGTTGGGCGGGATTCGTCCTCCATCCTCACCCATTGCCGTAGCCCAACTCCGCCAGCCGTCCCGGGTGACGGCGCCAGTGGGGAGACACCTTGACAAACAACTCCAGGTGAACCGGGCCGGCAATCAAGGTCTGCATCTGCAACCGGGCGGCAGTGCCGATGGCTTTCAACATGGCGCCCCCTTTGCCGATGAGGATCCCCTTCTGGCTGCTGCGCTCCACCAGCACCACGGCGGTGATGCGGGTGCAGTGACGCTCTTCCCGCATGTCCTCGATGCGCGCCGCCACACTGTGGGGCACCTCTTCCCGGGTCAGGTGCAACACCTGTTCACGGATCTGCTCCGCCAGCAGCAGGCGCTCCGGCTGATCACTGACCACATGGGGCGGGTAAAGATGGGAACCCTCCGGTAGACGCCGGCTCAGACCCTCCACCAACTGTTCACAGCCGGCTCCATGCAACGCACTGAAACCAAAGAACGGACAATCGCCCACCAGGCTGCGGTAGCTGCGCTGCAACTGTGCGGCCCGCCGGGAGGGGATCAGATCCTGCTTGTTGAGACCCACCACCAGCGGCGCGGCGCAGTGGCGCAGCAGTTGGGTGATGTAGGCATCCCCATGGCCGGGCGGCGTGCTGCCGTCCATGAGCAGTAACACCACGTCCACCTCGCCAATGGTGGACCGGGCCACCTTGACCAGGTGCTCCCCCAGCAGGTGATGGGGCTTATGAATGCCGGGGGTGTCCAGCAGCACCAACTGGGCCGTGGGGCGGGTCAGGATGCCCCGCAGCCGGTTGCGGGTTGTCTGGGCCACAGGGGAGGTGATGGCCACTTTGTGACCCACCAACCGGTTGAGCAGGGTGGATTTGCCCACGTTGGGGCGCCCGATCAGGGCCACGAAGCCGGAGCGATACCCCGGCGGTGTTGGCGTAACGGTCTGTTCCCCCCCTTGAAACACCGGAGGGACGGCTCGTGATCGGGATTGGGGCTTGGACAAGGGGGTGTGAAGGGGTCTCCCGGCCCCCAGCCTGCCTATCCCTGCAAGGAAGTGGGCCACGGTTCACCCACCTTGTGGCATCTTGTGGCAGAGTCCCCAGCCTGCGGGCCATGGCGAGAGAGCTTGCAGTGAGTCCCATGGGCCAGGAGCAGCCCCTGTCCTTTGCCGAGGCCATCAACCGCACCGAACTCTGGCTGCGGCAATGGCAGGCCGGCGCCATGGACGACGAGACCCTGGCCCAACAGTTTGCAGGTGTGCTGACCAGCGCCGACGGCCGGCGCGGCTTCTTTGTGGTGACCCTGGCGGGCCCCAGCTCCTTGCTGGATCATCCCCCCGCCCCCGTCCTTGCGCAACTCCAACGTGGAGGCGCGGTGGTGGTGGATCTGGTGGTGCGCAATCTGGCCATGGGGACCGCCATGGCCCTTGAACACCAGCGACAGGGGCACGGAGAGCGGGCCAGGGCATCGCTGCGGGTGCAACGGCGCGCCCAGGCCCTTCTGGCGCAGCTTGATTCCCCGGCTGTCCGCCACCGCCTCGATCAACTGCTGGCGGCAACCGAGGGTGAGGGGGCGGACGTGGCGTTTCTGGAGCGCTGGAACTATGATGCCGCCCAGCGCCAAGCCATTGCCCATGTGGTGGCGACCACCCGGCGCAACCTGGCCCAGGCTCAGGACCCCTAAGAGCTTGAGGGGTAAGGCGTGAGGGGGAGTATCAGGGCAGAGATGAGTGGGGGATCGGGGTGGTATGGCGTGGGGAGGGAACCGGTTGGCGTCCCATGACGGGGTTGGCATGGTTATGGGCTGCTTGCCATTACAGCGACCAGGTGGCCAGCCCACCGGGACCGTGAACTGCCGCTTGTCCTGCTGGATCGCATCATCAAGGCCAGTTCCAATCCTGGTGACCTGGTGCTTGATCCTTTCTGCGGTTGTGCCACAGCCCTGGTGGCAGCGGACAGACTAGGGCGGAAATGGGCAGGCATTGACCTTTCACTGCTGGCCATCAAGCTGGTCAAGGAGCGGATCGTGGTAGATCCAGCGGCCAACCCGCTGTGGGCCGGTACCATTGCCCTGGATACCCCGCCCAAGCGCACGGACTTGGGCAATCTGCCCAACTACCGCACCCATCGTCATCGCCTCTACGGTGAACAGGAAGGTGTTTGTGTGGGCTGCAATACCCACTTCCCCTTCAGAGTGATGGACGTGGACCACGTTTTGCCCCGCAGCAAGGGAGGGACGGATCATCCAGACAACCTGCAACTGCTGTGCTCAGGCTGCAACCACAGCAAGGGAGGCAAGACCATGGCTGAAGGGCGGAGACTCCTTCTCGGAAGTGAAGCCACGAATACGCCACAGACGTGCATGGTAGATGCTAAAATCGTCATGCCTTTCAGCTCTCTCAGCAATGACAAGCACAGGTTGGTTCCCGGAGGCAAAATCACTGCCGGCAACCGGGCAAGGCAAGAATGTTACCGATCATGGGAGATTGACGCGACCCGGTAAGGGCATGGTTAGAATCGGGACGCCGGGACGCCGGGACGCCGGGACGCCGGGCATAGGGTACTAGCGGTTGTAGCATTTTCGTTGATATGCGGGCTGACGGCATTTCCCGTCTCTGCAAGCGGGCAGACGATACGCAGGGATAACAGAGAGGTTAGAGGGGGATTATCCAATGGTATGTACGCGGAGATCTTTACAGATGTGTTGGCACGGGGAAAGTCCGTTTTGGAATGCGATGGTGTTCAGCCGGATGAAAACAACTTCAGATGTGAGGCCAGAATTGAGCACGAAGATAAGGTAACCGTGACCATCAGAAATCCCAGGAGTGACCTCCATCCGATGGTGTCACTTGTGGAGCGTCCACTAATTCTAGGGGGGAAAACTGTACGTGTATATGATCCTACAGATCTGACGAGATTCACCGAACCTGAGAAACAGAAATTAAGAGATCTTGGTATATTAACAGACCAGGGAAAACTGAAATTAAGAAACTTTCAGATAGAAGGTTCCGTAATCAGTCAGAGAGAAGTACCCCTTCGGGGTGGTGGGACACGCTTAATAACTGTATTCCCATTAGGCCGATTAAATTTAATAACGAAAACAACATTGCAAGAAGAATTAACCGCACCTGCAAGTGAGAAATGTGATGATGGAACAAAATTGGGAGGATTGTACTACAACCCCATTGTCATACACGGACAGACGATTGGCAGTAGACAATGCATCTCGCTTGGAGGCTCAATTACAGAAACACACTACATCCCTCAGGCGGATGTAAAGTTGGACAGAATCAATATATCTGCTAGTGGGGTAACTTATACAGGGCCCTATAATAATCTTGGCCAACTCACGACTAATGGAGAAGGCAGGGCAACTGATAAAGAAGGCGCATTTGTAACTACAACAGGTCCGGTTCATTTCACAACGATCTGCTTGAGCAGCAATGGTAATGATTACGGTGGTTACATAAGTGGGAAGATAATCGGAGAATATTACAATGGAGGAGTAATTTCCTTTTTCCCAAGAGACTTTCAGCAACCCAATAGCCCCCAGGTTCTTTGTCTATACAATCCCAATGCCTGGGATGTCCTGGACGCTGACGCGAAGAAGAACGTTTTCGAGTGGCCCCGTTCCCAGCCGGCGCCGGCAACAGTCCCCGGAACCCAGCAGGCGGATAACGATGTCCCGTCACCGGAGGTGAACATCACGTCAGCGGCCGGCGGCAGCGAAGGGGATGACGTCACGTTTGTCATCACGGCCACCCCTGCCCCGACAGCAGCGTTACCGGTGAGCGTGACGGTAACGGCGGTGGGTGATTACGGCATCAGCGCAGGAACTCGAACGGTGAGCATTCCCACCGGCGGCAGCTTCACTCTGACGTTGTCCACCACGGACGACACGGTGGATGAAGAAGACGGCTCGGTGACCCTCACCTTGGGAACCGGCGCGGGCTACACCGTTGGCTCGCTCTCTTCCCAGACGGCATCCATCACGGATGACGACGTGACCACACAGCAGCAACAGGCTAATCCCTATGCGGCCTATACCGATCTGATTGCCGATGTGCGGGTTTATGTAGCGGAGACGTTCAACGGTGTGGAGCACGTAAAGCGCTGGCAGCGGGTGTTGAAGGCGCTGGGTGAGAAAGATGCGGCATTTACCGGGCTCACCCCCATGACCGCCAGCGAGGCGCAGACCTATGCAGACAAGGGTTGGTCGCGGTGGGAGCCGGTGGTAACGGCATTGACGGCGTTGGAAGCTGCTGCCCAGCCGCCTGTACAACCAACGATCAGCATTACGGGTGGTTCTGCCGTGACGGAGGGAGGTGATGTGGTCTTCACGTTGACGGCCAGTCCTGCCCCGGCTGCCAACCTGCCGGTGACGGTGAGTGTATCGGAGAATGGCAATTTTGCCGCCTCGGGAGCAACCGGAACCCGCACGGTGACCATCGGGACGGGTGGGACGGTGGCCTTCACCGTGTCAACGGAAAACGATGCAGTGGACGAGACGGACGGATCGATTGCGGCGACGGTCACTGCCGGGACGGGTTATACGGTGGGCAGTGTTGCTACTGCCAGTGTGGTGGTGAGGGATGA
>JAPOTR010000015.1 GCA_026709085.1 Cyanobacteria bacterium MAG CAR3_bin_5
TCTTCAGCCCAGGGCAGAAGGAATGGCCAGGATTACCCATCATGCCATGGTGACTTCCCAACGGTCCATCCCCACAGGCTCCCCTGCCCGCAACAGTTGGCGGCCAGCTTGGTGACCGACTCTATGGGCAAGGGAGCTGGAGCGCCAGAGTCGGGTATACACCCACACCCATATCCACGGGATTGCGCCGCTGGCATACGACACTCGCCCTGTTCCCGAAGCCCTCTATCTGGAGTCCTGGCCGAGGCGCGCCAGCAACAGGCCCCATAACAGCATCCCCACCTGTTCCAGGATCCTGCCCAGCCCGCTCCCGGCATGAGCCCCCGGTACCCTGACCGTTACAGTCGCCTGCCGGCATACCTTGCCCACTGGCTGGCGCTGCTGACTCAACCAGCCGTGATCCTGCTGGGCGGCGGGTTGATCGTGTATCGGCAAACCGCTTGATTGACCCCCTGGGGAAACGGATTGACGAATTGCAGGAAGACGTGAAGGAGATCCGGAAAGACCTGAACACCAGGCTGGACAAGCTGGAGCCCCGGCAGCAGGAAGACAACCCCCTGCATGAAAAGACTTACGATGATGCCTGACCTTGAACCAAGTCGCTACTGGGGATCTTAACTTAAGGTCACCACGAAGAATACCAAGACACGGAATCACCCCGCAATATTTCTTTACAAAGTCTTATCTGTAACCTTGGTATAATAGGCTCTTTCTAGTATGTAGCATTTCTCTCATGCCTACTTCAAATTCCACCATTTTGTTTCTCTTTGAAGACTTTGACAAAATTCCAGATTATGAATTTTGTTTCAGTACTAAAGATTTGGCATTGGAATTAGGATTGGACTCTAAAGCCGTTCTTGCTTTTGCTAATGCAAGAAAGGAATTATCGAAACTTAGAAGAAAAAGAGGAACAGGTTATTTTTGGTTTAAATTTTGGAGAATGTGGTTTTATGGCATTATAGGTAAGACGGTAATCTCATGGGAAAAATCACTTTATGTTAATGGGGAAATAAAAGAAATAAACTATAAGCCTCTTGATTTTTCATTGATATGTAAAAGAATCAAAACAATTCACGAAAGAAAACAAATCAGTGAATATGCCGCACATAGACTAATAAAAGATTTAAGAATGATTTATGAAGGAGATTTATCTATATTTTCTCCAAAAGAAAAACAAATTTTTAATTTATGGCCTATAGATGAAGATTCTTAATGCAGATGGCATATGCTCTACCTTCTTGGCCTTTGGGCACCTACCTATGTAAGTTTTGTGATGCCATAGTAGTGGCTTGACTTGTGGGTGGGTACTTAGGTATGTAAGCCTCAAACTTAAAGTTGAAATTTAGAAAATTGCATACATCAACAAAAATCTTAAATAGCCAGTGATATAATAGCGGTTGTGTTGAGATGTATCCCCATTGCCATTGCCATTTCTCTATAAAATGAAGCCGTTGTAAAGCATCATTAACTAGCTCTGGTTTTAAATTTTGCTCAATTAAATTCAGAATGAAATAAAGAATAAGCAATGAAATCGTCGCTTTTTTGTAAAGAAATGTTGCGGAGTAATTCCGTTTGTATTGGCGGCAGTGGAATCGCCAAAAGAAGAACGCGGTGCTTGCATGGAAAGTTCCAAAGACATAGCAACGGTAACATACGACGCTAACCAAATCAAAGAAGCCCAACGCTTGGGCTTCCCCCTGGATGGCCCTGGCTTGGCGCGCTGTGGGTCGTTGCCCCTGGGCCAATTGGTACAAAGCCCTTCCCCGGTCGTTCCCAACGGAGAAACCGGTATGGCGGGCCGTCGCCAATGCCCGGCGCTAGCTCTTGCCCCTTCTGGCGACTTCCTTCAGAAACTCAAAGAGGGAGGGACTACGGGGTGAAGACACGTGCTAAGATTCAAGAGTGCCCCCTTCCCCGTACAAAAGAGAAGGGCATTAGGAAAGGGGGCTGCTGTCCCAACAGCAAAGGTCCATCAGGCCTGATTTGAATTTCAAGTCATTTCCGTGCCTTATCTTCAGGGCACCACGAAAAATCGGACAACCTTCACCACGGAATGCTCTTTGACCATGAGAAACTCAGTCGTGGAGCGGGCTTGCATGGGTTGGCAAGGTCTTTGAGGTGAGGAAGTGGCGATTTTTCGTGGTACCCTTCAGTGATTGCAGGGATCAACCCTGACAAGTCAACCCGCACCGGGGCTGGCCATGGGATCCTCATTCCAGCCAGGTCCCTGGAAACGCCGCCGTCAATCGTTGGCGCATATCCCCATCGTCGTGAAAAACAGTCATCCAGACGCTGAAGAACCCAGTTCCCAGGGCAACCAGGACCGCCAAATCTCTTGATTCAGCATCGCGGATGCGACATCGAGCGCAGACCGCCTGATTCCATGCCTCCCGTCTCTTGCGGTGACGCTTGTCTGTAGGCGATCCCTGCGCCCCCCGCTCCACAAGATTAAACAACGCCAACGCCTTGCTGCGATGCTCGTCCTCCGCCAGTCCCTCGTTCACGGACACCCGTCCACTCTCATTATACACGAAAGCGTTGAACGTATCGTCACGATCCGGCCAGAGATACCCGTCACGGGAATGGTTTTTGTTGGACTTGCGGCTGTTGCAGTTGCGGCACCCAAGCAGGAGATTGGACCACTCGGTTTCGAGGTCTGTTGCAACCGATTTTGGAATCACGTGCTCCACATCGAGGTCTCCAGGGCGCTCACAGTAGCTGCAATACTCACCAATTCTTTGGATGAGAGGGTCTTTTGCCTTCTGGTATGGCCGAAAGGAGATGCGGCTGCCGTCGTTTCCGGTGGGCCACGGGCCGCGCTGGACTGATCGCATTGTCTTACTCCGCCGCGTAACGATGCAGCTTCAACAAGGCGGCATAGGCTGGATTGTCAGAGAAATCGGCCTCGATGCGATCCAGCTCCCTCTTTGCCTGCGCCACGTCAGGATGCTTGTCGTCTCTGAGTTTATCGAGGAGTTGATAGTAGCGCTGCGCCGCAGTTTCCATTTCCAGAAACCGCTGGCTGCGCTGCGGTGCTTCCACACCCATGGTCTCCTCAGCCACGTCTTCGATGCTGTAGGGATCCTTGCGCTCTTGGAGAAGGCTATCCTCACTGAGGTTGATCAAGCCTTGCCCGTCCAGCGATTGAACGATGAACGGCGAATGGGTCGTTGCGATAAACTGTAATTTCGGGAAGAGGGAGAGAAGGTTATTCACGATCATGCGCTGCCAGTTGGGGTGCAGATGTAGGTCCAGTTCGTCAATCAGCACCACGCCTTTGGTCTCCCTCAGCGCTTGCCCCCCAAGCTGGGGGTTCAGTTGAACACAATGCCATGCCACATCGGCGGCAAGGGCTGTCATGGTTCTCTGCCCGTCGCTCAGCAAATCAAACGGAAAACGCTCCCCGTTCTTGAAGTCCAGCACGATGTCGTCCATGTCGAAGTCGTACTCCGCCTTCTCCACACCCTCGACACAGCCCACAACGGCCCCATAGACCGCATCAAGACTCTGGAGCGGCTTCTGGTTCTGGTGTGCGATCAGCGCCATCTTCTTGATCCACCTGCGGAGCAATTCCGACGACACCGTCGGTTCGAGACAGCCCCGATAGGCTTCAAACCGGGATGCCTTGCCGAGCGGCTGGCGCACTGCGGAGAGCGCCTGCTCGGTTGCCCGTGGCTCGATCCAGAGACGACCGGTGCCATAGGAGACAATTAGGGGGAAGTTCATCGCCCGCTCGTCTTGTATTGTCTCCTTGTCCTCCTGAGCATGCCTTCTAACGCGCTGCTCAAGTGCCCGGGCGCCAACGCGGTTGGTGCGTCCACGGACTGAAGTCAACTCCCGAGACCAGCGCAGATCCTGGCCATGCACCCGCCCCTCGCAACGGACCACGCACGGAATAACCCGTTCAAAGATGGAGAACTCTCCGCCTTGCCGAGTCTCCAGCCGTATGCAGTCCCGCCTGATAGAGGGTGCGGGTACGGGCGAATTGTCGATCCCCATCAAATACGTCCCCACACCCACCCGAAGCGCCTCCAGAAGCGCCGTCTTGCCTGCGCCGTTGTCCCCCCACCAGCAGCGTGAATCGGGGATGAAACTCGAAGGTGTTCTTCTCGAATCTCCTGAAGTTCAGGACGGTGAGCTGATCTATGCGCATGGGCTTTGCCGCCTCGGCGAGGGCTTGCGTCTCGAAGTTGACGGAAATTCCAGATCAGTGTTCTCCAAGCAATGTCATTGTTGCCAAATCAGCCAACCGGGTCAAGGCTCAACGCCTCCAGCGCCTGCCCCAGCCGCTCGGCGCTGATGTCGTCACGAATTTCCACCCGACCCAGGGCGCGGGGCACCACGAAGCGCACCCGCCCATGGCGCACTTTCTTGTCGCTGTCCAGGCAAGCCACCACGGCGGCCGGATCCAGGGGGGGCCAGCGGAGGGGGAGGCCGGCTTTGGCCAGCACCCTGGTCTGGCGTTGATGCTCCGCTTCCTGCCAATGGCCCTCCCGGCTGGCGATCCAGCCCATGGCCTCCATCCCCAACGCCACCGCCTCCCCGTGGAGATAGGTGTTGTACCCCGTCAGAGTTTCCAGGGCATGGCCCAGGGTGTGGCCGTAGTTGAGGATGGCGCGGCGGCCGCCTTCCCGCTCATCGGCTGCCACCACGGCGGCTTTGGCGGCAGCGGAGCGGCATAGTAACTCGATGAGCAGGGCCGGTCCCACCGCCGTGGCGGAACCGAGATCCTGGGCTTGCTCCAGTTTGGCGAACAGGTCCACGTCGCCGATGACCCCGTATTTGATCACCTCCGCCATCCCCGCTCGAAACTCCCGCTCCGGCAGGGTGGATAAGGTTTCCGGGTCCACCAGCACCAGGCGGGGCTGATGGAAGGCGCCGATGAGATTTTTGCCGCCCGGATGGTTCACGCCGGTTTTGCCGCCGATGGCGGCGTCCACCATGGCCAACAGGGTGGTGGGCACCTGTGCCACGGCAATGCCCCGCAGCCATGTGGCGGCGGCAAAGCCCGCCATGTCCCCCACCACACCACCCCCAAGGGCCAGGATCAGGGAGCTCCGCTCCAGGCGCTCGCGCCAGCAGGCGTCGTGAATCCGGTCCACGGTGACGGGGGTCTTGTGGGTTTCTCCCGCATCCACCACCAGGGAACTGGCAGTAAAGCCGGCGGCCTCCAAGGCTTCCATGACCCGGGTCCCATAATGGTGAAAGACGACGGGATTGCTCACCACCAGCACCTTGAGCCCCGCCCCGTACCCCAGCCGCCGTAACTCTTCCCCCACATGGAACCGGCAGCCCTTGCCGATCACCACCTCATACCCCCTCCGGGCCAGGGCAACGGGAATGCGCTTCAGATTGGTGGCGGCCACGGCGACGGCGTCTCTGCACGGTGATTGTCGCTTGCCATGACCCCATCCAGCCGCTCTGCAACGCCGTGGTTGTTCCTCATGCCCGCGTTGCTGTTGTTGTCCCTGTCGGTGTTGATCCCGGCGGTGTTGGCGTTGCTGATGATCTTCACCCGTAGCGGCCTGGACGTGAGCGAACCCCTCACCTGGGTGGGCTTGAGCAATGTGCGGCGCCTGTTGGCGGATGCCGCGTTCCGACAGGTGCTGGCCACCACGGTGCTCTATCTGGTGGGTGTGGTGCCCCCCATTGTGGCCGGTTCCCTGGGCTTGGCCATTCTGGTGAACCGCAAGCTGCCCGGCATCCGGTTGTTGCGGGCCGCCTACTACACCCCTGTGCTGGTGTCCATCGTGGTGGCGGCCATTGCCTTCCGCTGGCTCTATGGGGAGAACGGCCTTCTCAACGGCCTGCTGGTCACCTGGCTGGGTACGGACCCCATCGGTTTTCTGACGGATCCACGGCTGGCCCTGGTCTCCGTCATGGTGGTGACCTTCTGGAAGGGGATCGGCTATTACATGGTGATTTTTCTGGCGGGCTTGCAGGGGATTCCCACGGAGCTTTACGAGGCGGCCGCCCTGGACGGCTGCCGGGGCTGGCGCGTCCATCTGCACATTACCCTGCCCCTGCTGCGCCCCTACGTGGTGCTGGTGGCTGTGATCTCCGCCATTGCCGCCACCAAGGTGTTCGAGGAGGTGTTTCTCATGACCCAGGGCGGCCCCGCCGGCAGCACCCGCACCCTGGTGTACTACGTGTATGATCAGGCCTTTCGGGAACTGGACATCAGCTATGCCTGCACCGTGGGTCTGGCCCTGTTCCTGCTGGTGATGGTGCTGACGCTGTTGCGCTTCAGCATGGCCCAGGGCAGTCGTTTCCTTTGATTGGGAGAGTTGGCGACCATGGGGGTGGGGATCATTGGAGCGGGCCAACTGGCCCGGATGCTGGCCATGGCGGCCAAGCGCATGGGCATCAGCCTGGTGGTGCAGGGTTCCTGTGGAGACGATCCCGCCGTCGGGGTGGCCAGTGGCTGGGTACAGGGTCCCCTGGGGGCGCCGGAGGCGGTGAAGGCCCTGGCGGAACAGGTGGACGTGATCGGCTTCGAGAACGAACTGGTTGACCTGGCGCCCCTCCAAGCCCTGGAGCAGGCCGGCGTGGTGTTCCGTCCCTCCCTGGACACCCTCGCCAGCTTGACGGACAAGCGGCGCCAGCGCCGCGTCCTGCAGGATCTCAACATCCCGGTCCCCGCCTGGATGGACCTCAAGGAGGCGCTGGCGTGCCCGGAGCGCCTCGATGATCTGGGTTATCCCCTCATGGCCAAGGCCGCATCCGGCGGGTATGACGGCCGGGGTCTGCGCACCATTGACAACGCTGAGGCGCTCAAGGCGTTTGTGGAATCCGTGTGCCCGGAAGACTGGTATCTGGAGCGCTTTGTGGACTTTGAGCGGGAACTGGCCATGGTGGGGGCCCGCTCGGCTACGGGAGAGTTTTGCTGGTATCCCTTGCTGGAAACCCGTCAGGTTGGCCAGGTGTGCGCCACGGTGCTTGCCCCGGCAGCCGTGCCCCAGAGCGTGGAGGTCCGGGCCATCACCATCATCGGCTCCCTCCTGCAGCAACTGGACTACGTGGGCGTGCTGGCGGTGGAACTGTTCTGGGGGCCGGAAGGCCTCCTGGTGAATGAACTGGCGCCCCGCACCCACAACTCCGGCCATCTCACCATTGAAGCCTGCGCCACCAGCCAGTTCGAACAGCATCTGCGGGCTCTGACGGGCACAACCCTGGGGCCGACGGACCTGTGTACGCCAGGGGCTTTCATGGTGAACCTGCTGGGGTTTGAAGACAGCCGGAAGACCTATGCCCAGGAACAGGAGGCCATGGCGGCCCTTTCCGGCTTTCATGTCCATTGGTACGGGAAGCGGGTCAGCCGCCGGGGCCGCAAGCTGGGTCACGTGACCCGCTGCCTCACCGGCTCCACCCCTGCCCAACGCCAGCAGGACATCAAGGAGAGCATGGCCGTCGTGAACCGGATCTGGCCGGTATCCCGGGCCATGGCGTAGAATAACGGCGGAACTGCTGCGTTGGTCTTTTGCTTTCTCCAGTGTTCTGATCTGACTCCCTTTCGATGTGGGAGGCATGTCGCGACGGTGAAGTAGACTGGCCTCTGCGCCAGAAATGGATCCCAGCTTTTGCTTCCCCCCTGGCTGATTCCAGGTCGAAACCTGAGGCAGGACGGCATGGCGGTTCCAGTTTTTGCAATCAGGCTCTCAACGATCCAGAATGCGCCGCACCGCCTTCTGGATCACCGCCTTATCCAGTTTGGTGGTGATGAACACCTCCTGGCTGGAGCGGCCTTTGCGGGCGACGGCCTTGAAACCACCTCCCTGTGGCAGGGGTCGGGTAATGCGCAGTTGAAAGGTTTCCGCATTGGCGGCCCCGTGGCGGATGACCGCCGGGGTACAGGTGGTGATCCCCTCCACTGCGGCCAGCTTCCTGAGAACCTTGAGCAGCCCCGGGATGTAAGTGGAGTGGGTGACAACAACGCGACCCATGGGGCACACCCTGACAACGTGCTGACGGGACGGCTCCATTGTGAGGCCTGGTGGCCGAGGGCGGGGGCTTGATGGCCGGGTTGGGTTACCTGGGCCAGCCTCAGACCGGCTCCAGGGGCGCCATGGTGAGACCGTGACGACCCAGTTGCCCGTGGTACAGTTCCGCCTGCTCCTGGGGGCCTGTCCAGACCACCGCACTGCCTTCACCGTCAACCTCCTGGGCCATGGCCCAGGCTCGATCCCGGGTCAACCCTGGAAGGAACGTCACCAGGCACTTCACCACATGCTGAAACGTGTTGACATCATCATCCAGAATGATGATGCGGTAATGGGGGTAGGGCCTATGCCGGAGAGCCGTTTTTCCGGCTGATTGTGCGGCCTGCCGTTCCTTGAGCGTGCTTGTCATGGCAACGGTACTGTGGGCAATCACAGCAAATGCATGATGTCTAAACCATGGGATACCCACGTTTCACGCTACCGTGCAGTGGCGATGACAGACTTTTCATGTTGATTTCCATTGGCTGGGCTGCTCTGGCCGCAATGTTCAGCCTTTCCATTGCGTTTGTGGTCTGGGGGCGTGACGGCGATAACACGCTCAAATTCTGAGACGCTCCAATCCCACAGCCCGAGTCCCTGTTTCCAGTGCAGATGGCGGAAATTCTGACGGTGAGCCGTGCGTTGGGCCTCACGGCCTTGGCGCTGCTGCTGTTTGTCACGGCTGGCGTCGTGTACCTGTCCTTCATGGAAGCCAGCGACAGGCGCCGCCGCCGCGAACCGGAGCAATCCCCGGACCGCCGGAAGCGTTGAGGAGCAAGGCAACAGCACCGGCAAGGCCGTCTGGCCAGGCGCCTCCTTCTAGACGTCTCCTTGCGGCAGAAGGGCAGCCAGTTTGCGGCGGAACTCCCCTTTGGGCATGCCTCCCTTCATTTCGCCATGGATGGTGAAAGCTCCTTCAGGGTCGCTGACCACCAGGTAGGTGGGCCAGCCCATGCCCTCCTTATTGGGGTACCGGGCCAGGAGCACCTTCCTGTAGCGCCGATAGGTGTCCATGTCCTGGAGCATCACGGTGATCAGTTCAGCCCCCAACTCCATGGCCACCTTGGCGTCGTAGTGGGCCATGCGATGGCAGGCGCCGCAATCTTTGGAACTGAATTTGAGCACGGTGAGCGTCATGGCGTAAGGCCCTGAACATTCACAGCTTAGGCCCTGGCGCCTGGAGACCGAATCGCTCCGGGAGGGCTCTGCTCAGCAGCCTCAATGGCTTCCAGCCGCAGGGTGCGAAGCTGCCGGCCCAATTCAGGGCCCCGGGGCACGCCGGCCGCGAGAAGTTGTTGAGCCGTCCGCCGGGGCTGAAGCCGGCGCCAGCGGAGACGCCAACGCAGCAGGGGGCGACGGGGCTGGACTCCACATGCCAGCGCCAGGGCCACCGCCTGCTCCATGGTCACGCCGGATACACGCCGGGGACCAGCGGCGCCAGTCCATCCCTCCAAAGCAGCCGTCCATTGACCTGCAGACCAGTTCCGCCACGACGATCTGGGAGCCTCCTGCTTCAAAATCTTCAAAAAAGCCGGACAGAAACGCTACGCCACCTGATGGGAAGGCAGAGGGCTTGCAAGATCGACTACATGGTGCTTAATAATGTGAAGAGGGGTGCGGACCGCATCCCGCCTCGCGATCATGGATTCAAGGTGCGGTCTCTATTCTTCAGGTTCACTGCTGTTTCGGCGCCCATACTGGCGGTTGTTGCTTTCCTCGCTTCCTCCACCCCAAATCTCAGGGCCAGCTTGCACCGGCCGCCGCCGATTCCTCGGGAACCCGTCTCCGGGCCGTCGTTTTCCAGGGAACAGGCTGACAGCAAACCCCTGATCTGGGTGCAGTTGGCGCAAGACGGCTCGCATCTGAAGTTGGCCGAGGCCCTCAATCTGCCGCTGGACACGTTGCTTCATTTCAATGGGGTCACCCAATCCCGGCCCCTGGAGAAGGGGAATTGGATCAGCTTGCCGGCCCTGTTCCAGTCTCGTTTGGAAAATTACGACGGGCCATGGATCAAGCCCTCCAGCCTGCGACAGGAGCCGCCCGAGTTCCTGACCCCATCCGCAGCCGCCACGCTGGCCCAGCAGGAAAAAACGATTTTTCAAGACCGGCAACCCCTGATCTGGATCCAGCTTGCCCAGGAGACTTCCTACGAAGACCTGGCCAGCCAGATCAAAATGTCTCCCGACATCCTGCGGTGGATCAACGGGGGATGGACAGATGAGGATGCACTGGCCAAAGGAAGCTGGATCAGTGTGCCTCAGGACTGGCGCCCTGCCATTAAGTATGCGATTTCCCTCGACCTCCTGACCGTTAGAGAAACCCCACCCCTTGGCCTGGCCTTTTACAACACCGTTCCCCAACGGGGAGAGCGCATTCACACCGTGGTGGAGGGGCAGCAGTTGACCGACATTTCCGCGCAAGGGGGCTATCCCTTCGCCACCATTCATGATCTCAACCCGGACCTTTCTGATCAGCCCCTGAAACCGGGCATGAGACTGAAGGTCCCTGTAACAGCCCGCAACAGCCAACGGCTGGCCGTACGACCGAATGTCGCGGGCCTGTCCTGGCCCGACCAGCAGCAGGAGTTGCAGTTTGATACCCGCTGGAGTTGGCCCGTTCTTTCCGGGCTGGTCACCTCCGGCTATGGCTGGCGCTGGGGACGAATGCACAACGGCATTGATATTTCCGATCATGTGGGCACGCCCGTCCTGGCGGCGGCGGACGGCCATGTAAAGCGCGCATCGTGGCACCACAACGGCTACGGCTATCTGGTGGAGCTGGTCCATCCTGACGGCAGCCTCACCCGTTATGCCCATAACTCCAGCATCCTGGTGAAGCCCGGGCAAGCTGTGCGCCGCGGTCAGGTAATCAGCCTGCTGGGCTGCACCGGCATCTGTACAGGCCCCCATCTGCATTTCGAGATCCACCCCACTGGCAGCGGCGCCGCCAACCCTATTGCCCTGTTGCCTGCCCGCTAGCCCATGGGCTTGGAAACCAGCCAGTGGGCCGGCTGGCTGATAGGATGATTGTCATGGCTCGGTAGCTCAGCCGGTTAGAGCGTGGGATTCATAACCCCAAGGTCGGGAGTTCAAGTCTCCCCCGAGCCACTCTTCCATGGCCCTTCATGCAAGCTGCTCCAATTCCAGCCGTGGGGAACAGGGAGCTTCCAGAATCAGGCAGCGCTTGATTCATCCTTCTTCCCATGGGGATGCTCTTGGGGCTTATACGGGTTAGTTGACGCGGGTCGCAAGCCTTGCTTACCGTCGCTCCCATGTTTCCCTCGAATCGAACGCTCTTCATCGCGGACAACTTGCGCGTCCTGCGGGGCATGGACTCCGAGACCGTAGACCTGATCGCCACTGATCCGCCCTTCAACGCCAAGCGCAGTTTCAATGCGCCCCTCGGCAGCAAAGCCGCCACGCAGCGGTTCGATGACCGTTGGCGATGGGATCAGGTTACCGACGAGTGGCACGACTTGCTGGCGACTGACCATCCGGCCATCAAAGAGGTTATTGAGGCGGCGGTTGTCATCGAGGGCGGGCAGGTTACGGATCGAGGCATCGAGACCGGCGTTGAAAACTCCATCGCGGCCTTCCTCGCATGGCTGGCTCCTCGCGTGGTCGAGATGCGCCGGATTCTCAAACCCACGGGGAGTCTGTACCTGCATTGCGACGATGCCGCCAACAGCTACCTGCGGATTCTGTTGGATGCCGTGTTCGGACGGTCGAACTTCCGCAACGAGATTGTCTGGAAACGAACGGCGGGAAAGGGTCTGAATCCTACCCGGTACGTCCGCAACTGTGATCGGATTCTCTACTACGCCAAGGGCGCGAAACCCATCTGGAATCAGCAATACGATCCGTTCGATCCTGCCTATGGAGCGGCCTGGCGCAAGGATGAGCGCGGTCCGTGGGAAGACGCGGACCTCACCGGCGGCAAAGCGGGCGGCCCGGAAGCCTACAAGCCGTTCAGAGGCGTGACGCCATCCGCCGGACGGGCATGGGCGCCCCCTCCGCGCAACAAGTTTCCCCCTGATGCCGGGCTGCCTGACAACTACGAATCCCTCGATGCGCTATCGAAGTGCGAGGCGCTGGACGATGCCGGGTTGATTCACTGGCCCCGCAAGGCTGGCGGGATTCCGCGCTACAAAAAGTACCTGTCCACGTTGCCCGGCATCTACGCCAGCGATTTGATCGTGAACATTCCGCCGGTCTCGTCACGGTCGAGAGAGCACACGGGATGGAAGACGCAGAAGCCTTTGAAGCTCTACCGGCGCATCGTCGAAGCATCGACCCATGAGGGTGACCTTGTGATGGATCCGTTCGCTGGATGCGCCACCACGTGCGTAGCCGCAGAGCAACTGCGGCGGCGGTGGATCGGCGTGGATATCGACCCGGTGGCGGAGACCGTCACGCTTGATCGGCTCCGGGAGGAAACCGGGCTGTTCGAGGCGATTGACGGCAAACCTGTAACGGCCAGGAAGCACCCACCGAGACGTTCCGACATTCAGCACGTGACGGACGCCAAACTGCGTGTCATCTTGTGGAACAATCAAGGGTGCCGCTGCGCCAACCCCTATTGCACATCGGAACGGCTACGAGCGGAAGATCTGGACCTGGACCATCGTATTCCGAAGTCACGGGGCGGCGCGGACGACCAATCAAATCGGATCGGCCTGTGCCACAACTGCAACACGCGCAAGGGCGCGAAGGCATGGGGCAAGTTTCTGGACAAAGCGCGGGCGAGATTGCCCCACCCGAAGGTGGGAAGACCGACATGAGACCGATGCTTGAAAGGTCGGTCCCAACCGGGATTTCATACAAGCTGCTCCAGCAACGCTTCCACCTGCCGCGCTGTGTTCCGCCAGCGGAACCTGGCAGTTCTGCCGGGGCCAGCCAGGCGGGCCTGGTGCTGAATGCCGCGATCCGACAAGACCCGGGCCATGGCCTCGGCAATGGGGATATGACTGGTTGGATCCACCAGTAACCCAGCCGAGCCCACCACCTCGGGCAACGCACCAACCCGGCCGGCAATGACCACCGTACCGCACGCCATGGCCTCAAGCGCAGGCAGGCCGAAGCCTTCCCACAAATTGGGCATGACCAATGCCTGTGTTGTGTTGATTAATCATAATCGCTCTTCGTTGTTGACCCAGTATATCCACTCACATTGATGGGCAATGTCCAGGTCGGTGGCCAATCGCTTCAGCCGGGGCGTGTGGCGTGGATTTGCAGGGCCAACCAACTTCAAGCGCAGTTCCGGATCCCTGAGGTGAGCAAAAGCCCGCAAGAGCCGGGGCAGGCTTTTGTGATGGTCATGCCGTCCCAGCACGAGAAAGAAGGGTTGGCGCGGTAGATCAAGGGGACGGAGTTGTGCTTGATCAAAGCCCAGAGGAACAGTGATCAGTTTGCGACGGGGAACCTGCAGCCAATGGTGGATCTCCCGGGCTGTGGCCTCCGAGTTGCAGAGCACCCGCTCGGCTTGATGAAGCACGAAGAGGACATAGGCCAGATGGTAGGCCAGAAGAGGTTCCAGCCTGGGGAAGCGCAGGGGAATCAGGTCGTGGGCCAGCACGATGGAGCGCACCCCCTTCTGCAGAAGAGGGGCTTCTGGGAGGGGTGAGAGGAGGAAGGAGGCGCCAGTCCGTTGGAGAAAGCCGGGCAATTGATATTGCGTCCAGCGCAGCCGGCGCAGATGGCCCTGCCGCCCGGAGTCGGGGGACAAGGTATTGGGAATGACAAGACTGTTGGGATGACCTGTCGCCACAGGATCGAGAAACATTACCCGATCCGGGCGCAGAGCCTTGGCCAGGGCCAGCGTAACCACGCCAATCCCCGTGGGCCGGCTGCCCAAGGGGGCTTCCATTCAGCAGAGCCAGAGGCGGAGAGGACGGCAATGGGGTGGGGTGATTTGGTGTTGGTTACCGTATCCGGGACCGGGATCTTGTTGAATCTTACCGGTAAGGGACCGGCTGGGACCACCGGGTTAGATCTACGGCGCGACCAGCCACCACCAGCCAATGGTTCCGGCACCGCTGGGCCACACGGCGGTTGAGGCCGGCCAGGCGCTCCCGGAAGCGGTAGCCGTTGGCCAATGCCGGAACCACCCCCCAAGACACCTCGTCACTCACCAGGATGGTGCGGCCCTGCTGCGGGGGGATGCAGGCCAGCAACTGTTCAACCCGCGCTTGCCAGGCAGCTTCCTGGAGATCCAACAGGGCGCTGACCCAACTGCCGAGGGAATCCACCAGTCGCAACGGTGCTGTCTCTGCTGCGGCCAGTGCTTCCGGCAAGGCGGCACCACACTCCCGGGTCTGCCAACCGGCTGGTCGGCGGCGGCGGTGCCTTTGAAGACGCTGCTGCCAATCGGCATCCGCCAATGCGGCATCACCGGTAGCCAGATACAGCACCGGCTGCTGGCAGGTGGATGCCAAGTGTTCAGCCCACTGGCTCTTGCCGCTGCCACTGCCCCCCAGCACCAACACCCCATGTCCGGCTTGGCCGTTGTTCAATGGCGTACTGTCCACATCAGCCTCCGCCGTTCATGTTTCGCAGTGTGGCCACCGATGAAGGAGAGACGCGGTTAAGATAGCGAAAGATCCAATACTTGAAGATTGTGGCCAGGACGACAGGGAATGTTGCCACAAATAAGCCAATAAAGCCTGGATTGGGAGGCAGGCCAAAGTGTTCGGAAATTCCCTCTAACAAAACATTCCATCCCTCAGGACTGTGATAGCCAACAAACATGTCTGTGAACAGGATAATGACAAAAGCCTTGGCGCTATCGCTCAGGCCATACACAATCTCGTCGAAAAAGCTGCGCAGCACCCGTAACTCTTCCCGGCAGAGGAGGCAAACCAAGGCAAATCCCAGCACTCCAAACCCATCCGACAGGAGATTCTTGACCGCCGTGGTGCTCTCCCGCTCGTTCTCTGTTTGCAGCTCATCAGCCCTTTGCCGCAGGCTGGATTGCATGTCCTCAATGGACGGCACCGCCTCCCCCCGCAGCAGGGCTTCAAATTCCAGTTCCTCCTTGTAGATGCGCAACTTCTCCACAGCCCGCTCCTCCAACGTCCCTCGGGTGTACAGGATCACGGGAACGGCCGGGGCAATACGGTCCACCAGGGGACCCACCAGCAGGGTGCGGCTGAACTGCTGAAACAACAGGGGCGCCAACACCAGCAACAGCAGGACCCGCAGCGAAACCAGCGTGGAATCCCGCCGCCGCCGAAATCCTTCCACCGTGGCGGCTTCGCCACCGGCTGCAAGGCGGTCCTGCATCCGGGAAAAGAGACGCAGCAAACTGCGGGGCACCATTTCGGGCGCCTGGCTGAGACCTGAATCACGGCCGGCGTTGCCGGCTGCCCGCTGACGATAGGCGCCCACCACGTCCTCCACCAGTTGCAATTGCTGCAACTGGTCTGGCGTGAACTCCCGGCGACAGGCCTGCAACTCCGGCAGATCCCGCGTACACACGGCCATGGCCTGGCGAAACTGACTGGCCACCATGGCCAGCCTGCCGCTGTCGATGTCAAGCTCCTGATCAAAGCGCGCCAAATCCCCCTGGAAGTGCCGCAACTCGATGGTCTGAATCCGCAGCGCCGCCGCAGTGGCCGCCTCCAGCCGTCGCAGGCGAGCCTCCCTGCTCCGACTCCCCACCAGACGTCCGAGCCAGCGGTTCAAGGCCATGGCAGTGAAGGGGTCAGCGGGAAAATACCCACCAGGTGAGCATGGGAATGACCGTCCCCAAGCCAAGCAGCACTGCCACCCAGGTCAGGGCGTTGCTGGCGGCTGTCTCCTCATGGCTGGGTATGTTGGAGCGCACAGCAGGCATGGCCGCCTCCGGGGCCGGTGGTCCGGGGTCTTCTTCGCCAGCCAGAACGGTGTCCAGCCGCTGGATACCCCCCAGCATGGTCATACGGTATCCTTCCCCGCGGCGTAGTTGACCGGCCATGGTGTCCTCCGCGGTGCTTTGCAGCAGGTCGGGGGGAAGGCGTCGGGCCAAGGCGGGGCTGACCACCACGGCCACCTGGCCGGTTCTGGTTTCCACCAGCGTCACCAACCGCTCCCGGGGATCCTGTTGCTGCCAGCGCTCAAGCAGATCCGTGGCCACGGTGGCGGGGGTGCTGCCGTAGTCTACCCGCTCCAGGGTCACCAGGTTGGCCTCCACGCCGTAGCCGGTCAAGTCGGACAGGCGGCGGTTCAGCTCCCCGGCGGCAGAACGGCTCAACACCTCCGCCTGATCCACGACCCGCTCCTGCTCCGGTGGCGTGGCTGGCAAGTCAGCGGCCGTCATGGCCATGGACGGTGGCGCCAGCACCACCAGTCCCAGCACCAGAAGTCCCAGAAACCATCCCATCGCCATCAGCCAACTCTTATCCCGTCATACTGCCGTTCCCAGGCCGGTTGGGGCAATGCCGGCATCCATGTAGGGCTTCTCCATGGAGCAACGTCAATGGGGTTGCAGGGCATCACGATACAGAACGGTCAATACGTTGGGGATGGTCTCGCGCTCAGCGGCATCCAGGCCCATGGTCTGGGCCAGTTCCTCCAGGAAAGCCTCCTCCTCGGGGGTGGTGCGATAATCGCTCCTGACCAGATTGCAAGCCACGGCAAAAGCTGTCACCTGCTGCTGATGGTTGAGGGCGCCGGCGGCTTCCGCCATCAGGGCTCCATGACCGTCTTCGCGGATGCGCCGCAAAAGCTGGTCAAACAGGGTTCCCATGGCCGTCTCGTCCATGTGGATGTAGGGATAACGAAACTCCAGATCTCGTCGCAGGGCCTTGGCTTCCTCGCGGGTGCAAACGCCGTCGGAAGCCACGGCGGCAAGCGCAATGGCGGCAAAGGCTGTGCCGGTCTCCATATGGTGGGAATTGGGGGAGCGGTATTCATATTGCAGCAGGGTTGGCCCTGGACTGCCAAGGTGGACCCCATGGTGTCAGCAATCCATGACTTGGGGCTGATGACCATGAGTCGCAAGAGTGACCAAGCGCAGTTTTACGGATCGTCGAGGTCTCTGTGGAGAACGCCTCTCCCCGTGCAGTGGCCCCAACCCCGGCGGCCAAGATGGAGGGGTTCAGCCTCGCCTTGGCTGCTGAACCAGACGAGAGCCGGTAGTGGAGTCGTTACAGGATGTGACTAAAGAGTCTAAAACTCCAAATGACCATCGAGTTGCGGCGACTGGCTTATAGATTTACAGAATGATATAGAGGGCTTCCAGTCAAATCAGGCATGGTGAACCGGATACGGGCAAAGAATATAGGACCGGGGTTCGTGAAGCGGACATCAGCTTTGGCGACCTGACGATTTTCGTTGGGCCTCAGGCGACAGGGAAAAGCATCTTCCTGCAGGTGCTCAAGCTCCTGGTGGACAAAGCCTCTATCCATGAGACGATGAGGCATTTCAGTATGGGGCAAACCGTCAATGCGAGGACCTTCCTCGATCTCTATTTCGGCGAAGGCATGGCCTCGATCTGGACAGAAGGGGAAAGCTGCCTTATGCTTGGCCGGGCAGGGAAACAGACTGATCTGACCGACTATACCCGTCCGGGGCAGAGAAAAATTTCCCGGAAATCCAAGAATAGGCATCCGCCACGATGGGGGTGATGCGGAAACCGGCTTCGGTCTGGAAGTGGGCGCAGGTCTGGCCTGGCATGACCCGGCGCGGGGTATCACTGCCGAGGTGCAGGGCCGCTCCCTGGTGACCCACGTGGAAGAGGAGTTC
>JAPOTR010000034.1 GCA_026709085.1 Cyanobacteria bacterium MAG CAR3_bin_5
CGCCCACCGTCACCGTCACCGTACCCGTGGGCTGGGTGGCCAGCCTCACCGTATAACTGCCGCTGCTCCCCTCTGCAACGGTGAGGGACGTGACGCTGAACACCAACCCGGCCGTGTCGTTATCCGTCACCGTGACCGCCACGTTACCCGTCACGCTGTTGTACCCGCCACCGGTGGCAGTGTGGCTCAGGGTGGCGCTGTCGTTCGTGGTGTCGTCGTCCTCCCCTGCCGCCACCGTCACCGTCTGCGCAGTGTTCCAGGTGCTGATGGTGAAGCTCAGGGTGTTCTGGTTGCCCTGCGTGCCGCTGTTGGTGTCCACCGTCACCTCACCGCTGGCGCCGCCCACCGTCACCGTCACCGTACCCGTGGGCTGGGTGGCCAGCCTCACCGTATAGGCGCCGCTGCCCCCCTCTGCCACGGCCACCGACGCGGGGCTGAACACTAACCCGGCGCTGTCGTTATCCGTGATGGTGAGGGTATGAACATTGGTGCTGCCCACGGCGTAATCGGCGCCGCTGCCCAACGTCAGAATCACCGTCTCGGCAGATTCGTCTACGTTGTCGTCCGTGATGGCCACCGGGATGTTGACACTGCCGGTATTGGCCGGCACGGTGATCGTGCCGGAACCGGTGATGGAGAAGTCACTGTTCCCCGCAGTGCCGCCCACCGCGTAATTCACCGTAATGTTGGCGGTGGGGGCGGGGCTGATGTTCAGCGCCACGTTCCGGGTGCCGACACTCTCCGCCGCGCTGCCGCTGGCGGCGGCAAAGCTCACCGTGGGGGTGGTGTCACTCAGGACGATCTGCCCGTTGCCGGTGCGGCTACCCGTGGCCCCACCCCCCAGGCCCGTTGCCGTCAGGATGGACGCCGCACCTGAAGATAAGGACGGGATACTCACCGTCACCGTCTCGTCCGTGGTGTCTCCGTCCTCGGAGGCACTCAGCAATATGTCGGCCGTCGTGGCGCTGCCGCTGTTGCTGCCCATGAAGGTCACCGTGCTGCCGCTCAACGCCACCCCCCTGTACGTACCCAAGAGGGCCAGGGTGAAGTCCGTGCCCACTGCGCCGCCACTGAACGCCAGCGGGATGGCCAGACTCTCCCCGTTGCGCAATGCACGGTTCAGGCTCAACCGCACCATGGCCCGATTCGTACTGCTCCCTTCGGCAGCGGTGGCGTCCGGTACGCTGAGCGTCACCTCGGTGGCGTCGTTGTCCACGATGGTGATCTCCACTTCCGTGGTGGCGCCCAGCACCGTGCCGGACGGCGGCGTGTGTAGCTCGACCACCACCTTCTCCGGCGGCTCATCGGCGCTGTCGTTGGTCACGGCGAACGTGGTGACGCCGCTGCTGGCGTTGTTCAGAATGCCGATGTTGGCGGCCAGCGCCGTGTAGTCGGCAGGCTGCGCCGTGGTGCCGGCCGCCTTCACCCGGATGGGGAAGCTCAGGGTGTCGCCGGACGTGTTGGCCTCGCTGCGCACGGCCGTCAGCGTCAGGGCGCTGCCGCCCTCCGTGATGCTGGCGGCGGAGACCGACAGGGTCACGGAGGGCGAGTCGTCGTCGGTGACGATGACCGCCACATTGCCGGTGACCGAGTTGTAACCACCACCGTTGGCAGTGTGGGTGAGGGTAGCGCTGTCGTTGGTGGTGTCATCGTCCTCATCCGCCGCCACCGTCACCGTCTGCCCGGTGTCCCAGGTGGTGGTGGTGAAGCTCAGGGTGTTCTGGTTGCCAGGACTACCGGAGTTGGTGTCCACCGTCACGTCGGTGTTGTTGCTCGCCACCGTCACCATGACAGTGCCCGTCGGCCGGCTGGTCAGCGCCACCGTGTAGCTGCCGCTGGATCCCTCATCCACCGTCAAGGAGGCCGGGACGAAGGCCAGACCGGCGGTGTCGTCGTCCTGGACAGTGACCATGACCTCGGGCGCATTGTGGTCGGAGTTGAACCGGTCGTCGGTCGAGCTCGGCGTATGCGTGATCTTGACGCTTCTGCTGCTTGGATTGACGATGTCGTCGGGCACGGCGGTCACCGTCACCATCTGCGCCGTGCTCCAGGTGGTGCTGGTGAAGGTCAGGCTGGTGGGAGAGACCGTGGCCACGTCGGTGTCTTCCGAAGCCACTGCCACGGTCACCTCGGCCGTGGGCGCGACGGGCAGCGCCACGGTGTAGCTTGCCGAGTTCGGGACGGATTCGTTCGATGTTTCCCTTAAAGGGGGCAGGGTTGAGAGCGAGACATCAAGATTGAGATCATCCTCCGAGATGATCACGGTGGTGGTGGGGGAGCCGCGCCCGATGACGGCGGTGCTGAACAATGTCGCTGATGGTGACCATGAAGGTCTCGTCGGCTTCGACGATAGCGTCGTCCGTGGTGGCGATGGCCAGCGTGGCTCTGATCCTGCCCGCCGGAATGGTGACCTTGTACGCGCCGATGGCGCCGTCGGGGGCGGTTGCGGCGCCCGCGGCGTAGTCGGCGCCTTTGGTGGCGGTGCCGCCGCTGGCGGTGAGATAGACCTCCACCGACCCGGACACCGCTTGGGAAAGCTCCACGTACACCTCGGCGTTGACCTCGTTCTCGAAGTATATGTCGCTGTCCAGCGAGATCGTGGCATCAACGGTGGCCTTCGGGGTGGCGGTGGCGATGTTCGACTCCGCGCTCATGGCCGTGCCGTCCACGGCGCGGATCTGGAAGCTGTGCTGGGCGCCGTTGGTCAGGCCCGTCACCGTGTGGCTGGTTGTCTCGTCGTCGCTGCCGGCGATGGCCGTCCAGCTTCCCCAGACGACGGTCGTGCCCGTCCCGGAGCGGAACTCGTACCCGTCGATGGCGCTGTTGGAGGGGTCCGACCAGTTCAGCGTCACCTGCCCATCGCCCGCCGTGGCGGTCACGCCCGTCGGGGCGGCGGGGATGATCTGACCTCGGACCTCGAAGAGGGGGATTTCTGAGCTTCTCTGAGACCATGGATCTGAGGAACGCCGCCGCCGCCGCACATGATTGGAGATGCTCCAGCCCGAAAGGCCTGTTTCACTAGTTCCCGTGGTTACCTCGAAGAAGGTCGCCGAACCAGTTAACCCGTCGTTCAACGAGAGGAAATAGGACGTGCTGGCCGCCAGCGTGATGCCGGCCTGGGCGGTGAAAGTCGCCAGACTTTGGTCGGGGGCGCTATCTGGATTGATGAGTGTCGTTATGATGTTGCCCGGGTCTGTGTCGTCGCCTGCCCGGATCCTGACCACCGTGGTGGAACTGAAAGTGGATACACGCACGCGCACTTCCGTCAAGATGGCGGGCAAACTTCCTGTGGTGAATTTTATTGCGCGCTGGTCGTTTGTTATACTTGTACTACTAGAATTCTGCGTATTCCTGACAAGGGTCTCCACCGTCTGGGCCTGAGCGGCGGGGGCCAGCAGCAGCGGTAGCGCCAGGGGTGCGGCGGCAAGGAACGGATGAGGCGCAAGGCTCAGCAGCGTCGAGGCGAGGGCGGAAACCAAACCCCACCCCCCAGACACAAGTCGGGCGCTCCTGCGCTCCTGCGCTCCTGCGCTCCTGCGCTCCTGCGATTGTAGCACCGGTCAACCGGTTCCCTCTTGTCAAGGCCACAGGGTCGGTTTTCTCTTTGGCACAGCCCAATGGGTCCACGCCAAGGCCACCGCAAGCGGTTCCCTTCCCGTCCCCGCCGTTGCGGGGATGCTCACTTCTCGGTCTTCCCAACCGGGTCATTCACTCACTCCGGCAGTGTTCATACAGGGGGCCACTGCTTTCAGCAGCAGCGACCCAGCAGCCGGGCTTCCCCCTACCGGGGGGGGGGGGGACAATAGTAACTTTGTTCCAAGAAAGGCTGCCTCGAGGAATTAGTTGCCAGATCATTGCTAAATGAGAACCGTCTCCCGTGGTGTAACTATTATTACAATTACCCGTTTTTAAGTGTTTGTACTAATAGAAAAAATAGTTCCAACAGCCGCAACGTCAAGCAGTCGGGGTGGGGCGCCGCCACCCCGACCACGCTCCCGCCTCACCTTGTCCGGAACCGAGGTTGGGGGCCGGCCGGCCTGGTCCGCCCCGGAACTGGTGCCGGGCGGGGTCCACAGGTTAGTCTCCCCCTGATGAATGGAGATTCCCCCTTGGCCAAGCGCAGCATCGCCTCCCTGTCAAGCACGGATTTGAGCGGCAAATCCGTACTGGTGCGCGTTGACTTCAACGTTCCCCTGGACAACCACGGCGTCATCACCGACGACACCCGCATCCGCGCCGCACTACCCACCATCCGTGATCTTCTGGGCAAGGGAGCCAAGGTGATTCTGGCGGCCCACTTCGGGCGGCCCAAGGGACAGGTGGTGGATGACCTGCGCCTCACCCCCGTGGCGGACCGTCTTGGCGAACTGCTGGGGCGGCCCGTCGCCAAAACCGATAGTTGCATCGGCCCCGAGGCGGCGGCCCAGGCGGCCGCACTCCAGCCCGGTCAGGCGCTGCTGCTGGAGAACGTGCGGTTTTTCAAGGAGGAGGAGAAGAACGATCCCGCCTTCGCCCGGCAACTGGCTTCCCTGGCCCAGGTGTACGTCAACGACGCCTTTGGGGCAGCCCACAGGGCCCATGCCTCCACCGCCGGGGTCACGGCTCACCTCAGCCCCTGTGTGTCGGGTCTGCTGATGGAAAAGGAGCTGCAGTACCTGCAGGGGGCCGTTGAACAGCCGCAACGGCCCTTGGCGGCCATTGTGGGCGGCTCCAAGGTGTCCAGCAAAATCGGCGTGCTGGCCAGCCTGATGGAGAAATGCGACAAGGTGCTCATCGGCGGCGGCATGATCTTCACCTTCTACAAGGCCCGGGGCCTGCCGGTGGGCAAGTCGTTGGTGGAAGACGACAAGCTGGAACTGGCCAGGGAACTGGAGGCTACCGCCAGGACCAGGGGGGTGGAGTTGCTGCTCCCCACCGACGTGGTGGCGGCGGACCGCTTTGCCGCCGATGCCAACCACCGGACGGTTCCTGTCGACGGGATCCCTGAAGGCTGGATGGGCCTGGACATTGGCCCGGACTCCGTTGCCGCTTTTCAGAAGGCCCTGGCAGAGTGCCGCTCCGTCATCTGGAACGGCCCCATGGGGGTGTTCGAGTTTGATGCCTTTGCTGCAGGCACGAACAGCATCGCCATGCTCCTGGCCGAACTCGCCAGTGCCGGGGCCACCACCATCATTGGCGGGGGCGACTCCGTTGCCGCTGTGGAAAAGGCCGGTGTGGCCGGCAGAATGTCCCACATTTCCACCGGCGGCGGCGCCAGCCTGGAGTTGCTGGAAGGCAAGGTGCTGCCCGGTGTGGCGGCACTGGACGACCTGGCTTGAGACCCCTGGCCCGGGGCCGGCTCAGGTGAGGTGTTCCTGCTCCTGGGTGGCCCGGAAGCCCCGCAAACTGCCGATGAGGTGATCGAAGCAGGCCACCACCGTTTCACCGGTTGGCTGGTGAATCGGGCCAGTGGTGATGGTGTGCTGCTTGAGTAACTCCAGGCCCCGCGCCATGGCCCCCAGAGGCACGTGCAACTCCTGATAGAGCAGTTCCAGGGCTTGCACACCCCTTGGGGACGTGAAGTCAACGATGCCCGCGGCGGCGCCGTAGAGCACGCAGCGGAGAAACTGCCAGAGGTCGCGCCAGCAGGCCGCCGCCCGGAAAGGGGGATACAGACCCCCGCCGGCCTGGATCAGTTGGGGTTGTTCCTCCAGAAGCTGGCTGCGGGCCCGGGCCACCAGCACTTCCGCTTCGGGTTGCAGGATGCCCACCAGCCTTGCGGCGCTGTGGGGATTACCACTGAGATGGTCCAGTTCATGGGGGAGGAGGTGGCGGCGGCGCTCATCGGCTTCGGCAAAGATGTTGCGCTGGGCCGCACTCAAGCGCGGATCTCCAGGAAGACCGAGGATTCTTGCTTTGGGAATGAGGGCCAGAGCACGGATGGACAGCGAAGCCGGAGGTCCGGATCCGGGTTTGGAGTCATTCATGGCAAAACGTCATGGCAGCGAGCAAACGCAGGGCGGAGAGAACAGGCCCTAATCGGTCATGGTCCGGATCTGTGCCTCCAACTGCCGCAGCACGCCTTCCAACTGATTCAACTCATCGTGCTGGGCAATATTCTGTTCCACCATGGAACGAGGCAACTTGAGCTTCCGGCCCATGGCAAGCACGTCTGCGGCCAGCCGGTCCCGGTAGTCGCACAACTCCTTGTGGGTGCTCTCCAACTCCTTGCGGGAGGGGGCGGGATCCGATTCTGATTGGGTCATGGCAGGGGCAAGGCGAGGGCCTTCGTTCAGCCCTCACAACATTTCCTTCAGCTTGCACCCCTGCGGGGTTCAAGATGGACCATTCCGTAAAGAAACCTTGCCAAAGGCAGGCGGTGCTGTTCACCGTCTCCGCCCTTGCCTACTCTTTTGCAGACGGTTGCGGCATCCCAAGCCGCTTCTTCCTTTCGCGACAGTTTGGAGCCCCCATGCTCGACGCTTTTTCCCGTGCTGCGGTTAGCGCAGATGCCAAAACCGCCTGCATTGGCGCCGGTGAGATTGCTTCCCTGAAGCAATACATCGCCAAGGCCAACACCCGCCTGGATGCGGTCAACGCCATCACCAGCAACGCCAACTGCATCGTATCCGACGCGGTTGCCGGCATGATCTGCGAGAACACAGGTCTGATCCAGGCAGGTGGCAACTGCTATCCCAACCGCCGCATGGCCGCCTGCCTGCGGGACGGTGAAATCATTCTTCGCTACATCGCCTACGCCCTGCTGGCCGGTGATCCCTCCGTGCTGGATGATCGCTGCCTGAACGGCTTGAAGGAGACCTACATTGCCCTGGGTGTCCCCCTCACCTCCCAGGCTCGCGCCGTGGCCATCATGAAGGCATCCAGCCTGGCCCACATCAACGAGACCAACACGGAAACCCAGATGGCCGAGAGCAACCAGATGCTCCAGCAGCGCTACAACAAGATGGCAACCGTCAAGGGTGACTGCTCGATGGTGTCTGCCGAAGCAGCCTCCTACTTCGACCGTGTCATCAGCGCCCTGAGCTGACGGACCTCCTTACCCATCCTCTCCTGAATTCTTCTCTCCCCATCGACATCCGAGGTTTCCGATGAAGTCCGTTGTTACCACCGTCGTCACTGCTGCTGACGCTGCCGGTCGCATGCCCTCCGCATCCGATCTGGAGTCTGTTCAGGGCAGCATCCAGAGGGCTTCCGCCCGCCTTGAGGCCGCCGAGAAGCTGGCCGCAGGCTTTGATGCCGTTGTCAAGGAAGCCGGCGATGCCTGCTTCTCCAAGTACCCCTACCTGAAGCAAGCCGGCGAGGCGGGCGACAACCAGGGTAAAGTGGACAAGTGCTACCGGGACATTGGCCACTACATGCGCCTGATCAACTACTGCCTCGTGGTGGGGGGCACCGGCCCCCTGGACGAGTGGGGCATTGCCGGCGCCCGTGAGGTGTACCGCACTCTCAACATCCCTACTGCCCCCTACGTGGCCGCATTCGCCCAGGCCCGTGACCGTGGCTGCTCTCCTCGGGACATGAGCCCCCAGGCTCTGGCGGAGTACAACTCTCTGCTCTCCTACGTCATCGAGTCCCTGTCCTGAAGGCAGGGGTTTCGTGACCAAGGCTGTCCAGGGACACAAGCCCCGCCCTTCAGGGTAATTGTCCATCCCCTGAATGTGCCAGGTTCCGAGTGCCGGTACAAAAATCAAGTGCCGGCGCCAACCGATGCGGCGGCGGGGCTCGCCGAGTCGTTAAACGCCTGTGGAGCCGGAGGTAAGGCGGGTTTGCCCGCACCTGGCAATGAAGCAGGAACCCATCTGAAGGAGGCGGCATCTGCCAAATCCGAGAAGGAATCCCCGCCCTCTCAGGGCGAGGAAAATGTCAACAACGCTTGATCAAATGATTAAAAGGCGCCCTGGAAAGCGCCTTTTTTGTTGCCTTGCCGGCCCCTATTCCGCCCTTGCTGCCCCCTGGCCCATGGCTCTGGACGACTTCTTCCATCAACTCCGCCACCCCAATCCCAACATGCGCTCACGGGCCATGGTGGCCCTGGCCCAAAGTGACGATCCAACCGTTGTGCCCCGGTTGATGGCCATGCTCAGTGAGCCGGACGTTCCTCTACGCCGGTCTGCCGTGAAAGCCCTTGGTACGGTGGGGGAGCGTGCTGTGCAACCACTGACGGACCGCCTGGCCAGGACCGACGACCTCACCATCGGCTCAAGCTGTTGCAAAGCCCTGGCCCAGGTTGCAGACCAGTGGACGGAGATGCAGTTCCCCGATGCCACCCTGGATCTGCTGTGCCACAAAGCCCTTGAACCCAATCCCGTGGTGCAGATCACTGCTGTGATGGCTCTGGGGGAGATGGGTGAGCCTGCGCTGCCACGGCTGCAACGGATCTTGCGGGAAGGGGACGTGGCGGTTCAAGTGGCCTGCATCAACGCCTTGGCGGGATTGGGTCTGGAAGCCGCCCAGGCGGATCTGCAGGCCCAGGCGGCCAATGAGACGGCGGATGCCTATGTGCGGGAATCTGCCACTGCCGCCCTGGACCGCTGCTCCATGGCTAGGACCCGGACCTGATTTCGTCTTCGGCGCCCGTCCCCAGGCTGCGTCGAAGCAGGGTGACGGCCAGCGCCAGCACGGCAGCCAGGGGACCGTCCCCTTCCCGCCGTTGGGCCATTTCCAACGGAGGCAAGCCAGCCCCGTTGCGGCACTTCATGAGCGCCAGGGCGCCATTTTTGCGTACCTCCGGATGGGGGCTCTCCAGGCTGGCTGCCAACACGGGAATGAAGCGGGGATGTTGCAGTTTGCCAAAGGCGGTGACAGCCTCCGCCTGCACCTCTTCCGAGGGATCCTCAAGGGCTTGGTGAAGCAGGGTGAGGGCCTCCTGATCCCCGCTGTTTTGAATCTGATCCCCCAACGCGCCCACAACAGCAGCCCGCACGTCCGCCAGGGGTGACTCCATAGCGGGCCGCAACTTCTCGGCCCCCCTCGCCCCGATGCTGGCCATGGCCCAGGCTGCCAGGCCTTTACAGAACGCGCTATGGCGAGGGTTCTCCAAGACGGCCAGCAGCAGGGGCACGGCCCCACCTCCCAGCTCCGCCAAGGCGCCCGCTGCTGATCCCTGCACCACCGGATCCGGATCTTCTGTCAAGGCCGCCCCCAAGGTGACCATGGACTGTGGATCCTGCATCAAGGTGAAGGTTTTGGCGGCGGCCCGTCGCACAGCCACGTTCCCGTGTTCCCGCAGGGCACGGCGCAAGAAGGGCGCTGCCGGCAGGCCAATGGCGGCAAGTCGCTCGGCAAAGCCAAAACGCACCAGTCCCCGCTGATCCCCCAAACCCTCCACCAGCCGGGCCAGGACGGCCCCGTCCTGGTCGGGGAAGACCCCTGCCGCCAGTTGATCACTCACCGCAGCCAGCAGCATGTCGTTGTCTTCGGCGGAGAACGCCGTGCCAACTGTCTGGTCTGTCCCTGCCATTGCTCATCCATGCCTCCACCCGCTATTGTGGCGCGCCTCCGGATAGGGATGGGTGGAAAGGGGCCGGGCAGGGGAGAATGACCACCGGCGCCAGCACAACTGTGGACCCAACCCGTTTTCAGAACCTGTTCCCAGGTCTCGGCCAGGCGGAGGCATTGGCCACGCTGCGGAAGCCGCTGGAGGCATTGGAGGATGTGAGCGACCGCTACCTGGCTGCCGCCCATCTGGTGAACTTTCCCGATGAGCAGACCATTGCGGCGCTAATGGCCTGCGCGGCTGACGGTCACCCGGCCCAGGCCCAGCGCATTGCCCGACGGAAAGCCGTGGAAAGTCTGGCCCGCCTGGAGGCCCGGCAGGCGTTGCCCGTGATTCAAGCCTGCCTGAACAGCGAGGACACCTATCTGGTGGAGAACGCCGTCTGGGCCCTGGCGGAGTTGCAGGCCCAGCCGGAGACTGTCACGGATGCCCTGCTGCAACTGTTGCAGAATGAACGGCAGAACCGCCGGGTGGTGGCCCAAACCGCTGCCCGTCTGGGGATTCGGGAAGCCGTTGCCCCCCTGGAAGCGCTGCGGCAGGAGGAGGACCCGCTCCTGGTCACCGCCGCCACCGCGGCCCTGGCGCGGCTGACCGGCAACAAGGATGGCCTGGCCGCTCTGGAGGAGTATCTGCTCCACCCGGACGTGACCGTCCGTAGGGCGGTGATTCAGGACCTGATGGATGCCCAGGCCTTCCCTGCCATGGCGGCCATGGCGGCGGCGCCGGTGTCACCGGTGTTCCGTTTGCGGGGTGTGCGTTATCTGGCGGATCAACAGCGCCGGCATGGCGTTGTCCAAGCCAATGCTCTGCTGCCGCTGGTGGACCGGATCCTGCTGGACGATCCGGCCGCCGTCACCCTGGTGCATCGCTACGATGCCACGCCAAACCTGGACTTTCTGGTGCAGGAACTCTATGGTACGGATTTCGGGCGTGTCTACCTGGCGGTGGCTACCCTCATGGCCTCCGCCAACGGCGACACCCTGGCGGCCCTGATCCGGAGCTTTGCGGATCGGGGTTGGAACGACTATGGGGCCCATTACCACATAATCAAGCTCTTTGGCTGGCTGGGGGATCCCCAGCCCCTGCCCCTGGTGCGGGAGGCCCTGGCCAACCGCCGCCCCCAGTTTCAGAAATCCCGTCCGGCGGCGACCTTGACCCTGGCCCGTCTGGATCCCCGGCACGCAGAAGCAGCGCTGCGGGATGCTGTTTGTGAAGGGTCGTTCTGGGAACTGCGCTATGCCGCCCTCATGGGCCTGGAGCAGTTGCGGTTGCCCCCTCCCCCGGCCGCCTTGGCGGATTCCGATTGGCTGGTGGCCCTGCGGGCCGAGGCGGTGGCTTCGCGTCATGGGCCAGCCCATGGTTGAGATGTCTTCCTCGGGTCGGCCAAGGGTGGCTCAACTCCGTGCCGTTCAAGCATCTCGATGAGATCAGCTTTCCTGAGCTTGCTGTAGCGCCTGATTCCGTGCCGCTTGCACAGACCCTTGAGTGTCTCAACTGTCTGCCGTTGGAGGTTTTTCTCATCTCCCGGTGAACTGTGGGAGGGGAGGAAAGACTCCTGGGCCACTGCTGATGCTGCGGCGGTGGTGGAGCAGTATTTGATACACCTGGAAGGCTTGTCCTTGACCTTGCCCACCACCCCCTCTCTGAGCAGGTGCTTCAGGGCAGAGGATACCTGACCATCCGTGATTTGCAGATCCTGGGCAGCTTCGGGAACCGTCTTGAACATGCCGGAACACGTGAACATCTGTTTAAGCTTCATGTCAATAAAGCGTTTCAGCCAGGTATCAGCCAAAGTCCTGGGGATCTCCATTTCCTTGGCCACGCGGTCAATGGTTCTCAGTCCATCCATTTGATTGAGCAGATCCATGACCTTGGCAAACAATTGCTCGGCTGGTGCGGGGTAAGTCATGAGAAGAGGCTTCTGGAGAACGGTTGCCTCCGGTGCAGGGGATGACGTAGTGCTCGGCCCACTGAGGATGTCTTCCAACTGCCGGGTTGTCTCAGGATTCGGCCATGGCTTTGCCCCCAGCTTTTGCAACTCTGCAAGACCCCTGGTCGGATCTTCTCCCCTGGCGCGCACGTAGACCGGCACAAGATTCAGCCTTGTGAGTTGCTCGCTGGCTCCGGCCCAGGCGCCCCCCTTCCCGTTGTCCGCGTTCACCACCAGCGCAGCGTCTGCCAATGCGTAAATCAGCTTGTTGCGCTGCATTGCATGGCCAACATTGAAGTGGGCCGCGGGATCGTATGGACAGACCAGAGCCAATCGCCCATCCATGAGTGCTTCCCGGTACTCCCTCCGTACAGCGGCCTTGTTCAGGCCGTCAGCCACAATGGCCACCACGTTCCCCCCTGCTTGCAGCGCTCCACCCATGGCGGCTTGATCAATTCCCCGGGCGCCTCCGGAGATCGCGGTGTAACCCGCTGCTGCAGTGAGTCTTCCCACGCTTTCGGTATACCTGAGCAACGTTTCATTGACATTGCGGGACCCCACAATGGCAAGGCCACCCGCATTCAGAATCGAGGCATCGCCACAGCCGTAAAGAACCGGTGGAGCATTGTCTTTGAGCCGCCTCTTCAATCGCTGAGGATACTGGCCATCGGCTCGGCTCACGACCCAGATTGCCCGGGAGCGCCAGCGCTCCACTGCCTGGGCGAGAAGAAATCCGCGGTCGAGCAGACCTTGGAGTTGCCCGGGATCCAAGGTGATCCCACACTCCTTCAGAAGAGAGCCTCCATCAGGTTCAAGCAAATGGGCAGGCTCCCGGCGCAACTCCCGCAGCCGCCGCGCCAGACGGCGATACTCTCCTGCGGTCAGGGGATCTACGGACGGCTTGCTCCATCCGATGATCAGCGGGGCCGTCAGCAGCAAAATCGCCTGGGTGTTGGGAGACAGACCTGTCTTCATCAGCCGCGGTTCGTCAAGGCGAGGGCGAGGGGCCACACCTTGCCGCTTCCATGGGAGCGCAGCAGCCAGGCAGCAACCGTCAAGGTCCAGCGGGAATCCGCCATATCGTCCACAAGCAACACCGGGCTACGGGGTAAGGGTTCCCCGGATACCACAAGGGAGCCGTCCACGTTGCGCGCCTGTTGCGTGCTATTCGCCATTGTCTTCTGCTCGGGGCGGTCCTTGGCCCTGTGCAGGACCCGATGGAAAGGCAGGTCCAGTTGCCTGGCCAAGCGTGCGGCAAAGTCGGGGACCAGATTCGGCCGACGTCGCGAAGGAATACAGGTAACCCACTGGGGCGCTGGATTGGGTCTCCAGCCTGCCATCAGGCTGACACAAGCGCTGACAAGCTTGTCCGCAAATCGATGATCCTGATACTTGCAACGCCTGACCACCTCTTCCCAGCCGGTATCGCTCCAGGTGCAGAGCGCCTTCCCAGGCTCCGCTCGGCGCGCCGCCGGAATGTTTCCTCTCACCTGGTATTGCGGCATCCCGCCGCCGGGCCATTGCCTGCGTGGTTCAATCCCAAGGCTGGTGCGTCGAAGGAAAACCACCGCGTCCTGCACCAGATTGGGCGCTGCCTGTGTTGGCAAAAGCGGCAGGTCCGGGAGACAAGCCGTTCCCGGATCCCCATCCAGCGCCCGAATCAGGAACTCCATATGCCCGGACTTCAATGCCACGTACTCCTGCATCTGCCGTTGCTCGTCACGCCTCAGCCTGGTGAGGCGCTCTGCCCGTTCCCGGAAGTCGGCGCTCAACTCCACGGCAGTCAACTGCCACTGACTCCCTTCCTTGATAATTGGCGCCGGGGACTCCAGCGAGAGGAGCGCCATCGTCTTCTCGATGCGGCCCTTGCTGATATTGACCTTCCCGAGAAGGTCTGCAATGGACAAGCCATCGGGAGTGCGCTCAAGCGCACTGATGACCTGCTGAACTTCATGGGGTGTCGGAAAGGCGCTGCGGATGAAGTAGTCGGCAATGTCGGTCTCTTCCTCGCCACTGAGCAGCACCCCGTACGCGGCATCCAGCGCCCGCCCGGCCCGGCCCACCTGTTGGTAGTAGTGAACCACCGAGGCGGGGCTCTGGTAATGAATCACGAATCCCAGATCCGGCTTGTCGAAACCCATGCCGAGGGCGGTGGTTGCCACCAGCGCCTTGACCCGGTTATCAAGTAACGCTTGCTCCAAACAGCGGTTGTTTCTTGTCCGTCCCGTGTAGGCACCCACCTCGATTCCCCTGGATTGAAGCCATGCCGCCACCTGATGGGCATCACGGACGGTGAGCGTATAGATAATGCCGTGGCCACCCAACTTGGGAACCTGCTCCGCCAGCCACGCCAACCGCTCCACCTGCCGAGGCAGCCGTATGGTCTGAAGCAGGAGGGATGGACGGGCAAGGTTCCCAAGTTGCACCTCCAGGTTGGGACCGAGCACCTCACCCAGATCCTCCATCACCCGGTTGTTGGCGGTTGCAGTAGTCGCCAGCAGTCTGAGGTTGGGGGGCAGGTTCTTGATGGTGCGTCCGATCCGCCGGTAATCAGGCCGGAAGTCATGCCCCCAGTCCGAGATGCAGTGGGCTTCGTCAACGACAAAGAGGGCGATGCGATCAGCGATCCCGGCCAGCACCTCTTCACCAAAGCGCTGGTTTTTCAATTGCTCGGGCGTGATGAGCAGGATGTCTACCTCATCGCGTCGCAACTGCTCTCCCACGCCCCTTTGATCCTCTCTGTTATCGGACGCGATCCGGACCGCCTTGACCCCCATGCGCTCCGCGGCGGCAATCTGGTTCCGCATCAGCGCCAGCAGCGGGGAAATAAGCAGCGCAGGTCCGGTCCCGGATTCCCGCAGCAGCTTGGTGGCAATGAAGTAGACGAAGCTTTTGCCCCAGCCGGTTTTCTGCACCACCAAGAGCCGGCCGAGGCCTTTCACCACATGGCGGATCGCATCCTCCTGCCCCTCCCGGAACTGGGCATCCGCTCGTCCGGTGCCCTCACGCAGCAAGGCCAGAGCACGTTGGGCTTGGTACTTCATGAGCTGATCGTGACTTGTGCAGGAAAATGCCGAACCGAAAGGACTGGAATAATCCAGCTTTGTGGATGGCATCGGCTAATAAGCAGTCAACTCAAACGGTCGCTCTGCCATTCCCGCAGCCTTTGCGAAGCCTCTCTGCAGAGTAATGGCACTTTACAGCAAGCCCCTATTGATTCCCTTACCCACCCCGCTGGGGCCGGTTAAGACCAGCAGGCGGCTGGCAGAGTCGGCAGACTGCACACCAGCCTTGGCTTGGGGTTGCTCATCAGATCCGACCT
Organism: Cyanobacteria bacterium MAG CAR3_bin_5; assembly: GCA_026709085.1. GTDB lineage: Bacteria > Cyanobacteriota > Cyanobacteriia > PCC-6307 > Cyanobiaceae > Synechococcus_B. Next base: position 14,749 of record JAPOTR010000034.1, read on the forward strand.
TGGCATTCCCATGCAACAGCAGGACTTCACCACACTCCGTGCAGTCTGCCATGAACTGGACCAGGAGGTGGCGCCCAGTCGTTTTGTCAAGGCTCAGCAGACCGACGGCGCCACCATCCACATGGGGCTGCGCACCGTCAGCACCCATCTGTGGCTGGAGTTGAGCTGGTCCGCGGCGGCGCCCCGCTTCCATCCCTCCCTGCCCCCGCCCCGCCAGGGCGCCGGCAGCACCCTGGCCCAACAACTCCAGCACGGTCTGCGGGGACTGGCGCTGACGGCCCTGCGGCAGCCCCCCTGGGAGCGCATTGTGCAACTGGAGTTCAGCAAGCGACCGGGGGCCGTAGTGGAGCGCCGGGTGGTGTTGGAGTTGATGGGTCGTCACAGCAACCTGTTTCTCCTGGATGCCACCGACCGGATCATGGCCATGGGGCGGCAAGTGAAACCCCGACAGTCCCGTGTGCGTCCCCTGGGTTGTGGCGACTACTACAGCGCCCCACCCCCTGCGCCCGGCCGCTTGCCGAACAGAGAGGAATCCTGCGCCAGTTGGCGGATACACCTGCAACCGGCGCCCCTCCCTGTGGCCCAAGCCCTCTGGCAGCGCTATGGCGGTATCAGTCCCGGCCTGGCCCGCCAACTTTGTGGTGGGGCCGGGGTTGACGCCATGCTCTGCGTCACAACCCTGACCGGGGAGCAGTGGCAGGCCCTTTATCGGCAATGGCAACTCTGGCTGGCTGCCCTGGAGAGCCGACAGTTCCGGTTTCAGTTGGAGGGGAATCAGGGCTATCGGGTGTGGCCGGCGCCGCCGGTGGGCCAGGGCGGCTCCAGGCCCACGGATGGGCCGGATCAGAGTGTGGGTCTGGCCCTGGCGGCATTCCATGGTCGCCATCTCCACCATGCCCGGTTGCAGCATGACCACCAGCGCCTGGTGCAGGTTTTGCGCAAGGCCATGGCGGGAGAACAGCGGCTGCGGGAGGATGTTCAACAACGGTTGGCCGCCGTGGCGGACCACGCCACCCTGCAGCGCCAGGCGGATCGGCTGATGTGCTGCCCGGATCTCCAGCACAGCGGGCTGACCACCCTGTTGGCGGCAGATCCCATGGGGGGACCTCGGGAGTGCATCCCCCTGGATCCGGAAAAAACCGTTCTGGCCAATGCGCAGCAGCTTTATCGCAAAGCCCGCAAGCTGCGCCGGTCCCGCCAGGCGCTGGAACCACGGCTGGACCGCCATCGTCAGCGCTTGGCGCGGCTGGAATCAACCCATGACCAGTTCCTGCTCCACTGGAGCATCGCCCCTGCCGACCACCAGCAGGCCCTCCTGGCGGGGCTGGCGGATGAACTGCGTGACCTGGGCCTGGCCCCCTCCTCCGCTGTGGTTTCTCCGGTCGGACCAACCGTTTCCCAGCCCCTCGGGTTGCGCAGCCCCGGGGGTCTCCGGCTGCTGGTGGGGCGCAACAACCGACAGAACGACCGCATCAGCATCCAGGAGGCGCGCCGTGGCGACCTCTGGTTTCACGCCCAGGAAATCCCCGGCAGCCACGTGGTGCTCAAGGCGAGTGAAGCTGCCGGGGTGGACGGGAAGGACATGCAAGCCGCTGCGGACCTGGCGGCTTATTTCAGTCGGGGGCGGGGCAACAGCCTCGTTGCGGTGGTGAGCACCGAGACCCGCCATCTGCAACGGATTCCCGGCGCAGGCCCAGGGGTGCTGCGCTTGCGGGAAAGCCGTGTGCTCTGGGGGCATCCGGACGGGGCGCCGCCCCTACTCCGGAGCAAGGATCCTTAGTCTCGGTGGTGGAGTCATGACCGTATGCGCCTCTGTTGTCCACCCGGTTCCCTCCCCAAGCCCAGTCCGTGCCCATGTCCGAGTTCCCCGACGAGGTGGAAATGTCCCTGTTGGGGCACCTTGACGAGTTGCGCAGCCGCCTGTTGCGGGGCTTGCTGGCCATTGCCGCCTGTGCGGGGTTGTGTCTGATGGGGGTGCGCCCGCTGGTGCGCCTTCTGGAACAACCTGCCCAGGGGATTCGTTTTCTGCAGTTGGCCCCGGGGGAGTTCCTGTTTGTGTCCCTGAAGGTGGCGGCATATGGGGGCCTGGCCCTGAGTTTGCCCTATCTGGTCTATGAGGCGCTCCAGTTCATCCTGCCCGGTCTGAACCGGTCGGAACGGCGGCTGGTGGTGCCTGCCGTGGCTGCCTCCACGGTGCTGTTCCTGGTGGGCGTCACCTTTGCCTGGTGGACCCTGGTGCCGGCGGCGCTCCGTTTCCTGGTAGCCTATGGCGCGGACGTGGTGGAGCCCCTCTGGTCCATTGAGCGCTACCTGGATTTTGTCCTGCTGCTGCTGCTGGCCACGGGTCTGGCCTTTCAGTTGCCGGTGCTGCAGGTGTTGCTGGGTGTGTTCGGCCTGGTGGACGCGGCCACCATGCTGCGCTCCTGGCGCTGGGTGGTGATGGGCTCGGCCCTGGCCGGCGCCGTGCTGACACCCTCCACGGATCCCATTACCATGGTGCTTCTCAGCGGCGCCATCACCCTTCTCTTCCTGCTGGGGGTGGGCCTGGTGGCCCTGGTGCGCTGGCGTCGGCCACAGGCCGGTTGATTGCCCTTGGTTGCGGGATCGTGACGGCTATCGCAACGGTAGGCTGAGGGCTTTGCCCAGGCGGGGCCGGTCGGTTGTGGTGCGCAGCCATGTGCGCACCGTCTCCCCCTTGTCCATCTCGTTAATGGTTTCCACCACGTCCGCCAGTCGGGCGAGGTAGGTGGGTTCGTCCAGGGGAAAGGACATCTGCTCCAGGTAGCCCCACATGATTTGCAGGTAGATGCGCTGCTGCCGCTGAATCAGGTGGACGTCGTAGGACGCGCCCCAGCGTTTCTGCAGCAGAGCGCGGACTTCGGGAACGGTGAGTGGGCCGTCAGCCATGGCCGATGTTTTTTGCAAAACGCCACAGTCCTGTCGTGACTGCCGCCAAGGACGCCAGCCCCGTCTTCATAATGCAGAGGCCAAGGTCTAAAATGCTACAGCCAGCGTGGATCCCCAACGTCCTGGGGCGCCAAAGACCATTCTCTCCCGCAGCAGATGACACAACTCCAGGCCAGTGACGTTCCCGGAATGGGGCGGCGCCAATTCATGAACCTGCTCATGTTTGGCGCCGCCACAGGCGTGGCCCTCGGCGCTCTTTACCCCGTCGTCAGCTACTTCATCCCCCCCAAGCCAGGGGGAAGTGGCGGCGGCACAACCGCCAAGGACGCCCTGGGCAACGACGTGACCGCCAGCGGCTGGCTGGCCGGCCACCCGGAGGGGGACCGCAGCCTGGTGCAGGGACTCAAGGGGGACCCCACCTATCTCCTGGTGCAGGGGGAAGCCACTCTGGCCGGCTTTGGGGTCAATGCCGTGTGTACCCATCTGGGTTGCGTAGTGCCCTGGAATGCGGGCAAGAACCGCTTCATCTGCCCCTGCCACGGGTCCCAATACGATGAAAACGGCAAGGTGGTGCGCGGCCCGGCGCCCCTCTCCCTGGCGTTGGCCCACGTGGAGAAGAACAACGACGTGGTCTTCCTCAAACCATGGACGGAAACGGACTTCCGCACCGGTGATTCCCCCTGGTGGGCCTGACGTTTCAAGAATCATCCGCCACCCACCGTGTACCCAACGTTCATGCATCCCCTACGCGCCCTGGTCGTCGGTCTCCTTCTGGCTTGTCTGACCCTCTTTGTTCAACCTGACGCCGCCCGGGCCTATCCCTTCTGGGCCCAGCAAGTGGCGCCGGAGACCCCGCGAGAAGCCACCGGCAAGCTGGTGTGCGCCAACTGCCACCTGGCCCAGAAACCCGTTCAGGTGGAGGCGCCCCAGGCGGTATTTCCGGATACGGTCTTCAAGACAACGGTCAAGGTTCCCTACGAGAAGGGCGCTTTGGAACTGGCCGCTGACGGGAGTCAGGTTCCCCTGCAAGTCGGGGCGGTGCTGATGCTGCCGGAGGGCTTTCACCTGGCTCCCGAGGATCGCATCCCCGAGGACATGAAGGAGGAGATGGAGGGGATCTACTACAGCACCTACAACGACGGTTCAGACAACGTGATTCTTGTTGGCCCGTTGCTTGGCGACCAGCATCAGGAACTGGTCTTCCCTGTGCTGTCCCCCAACCCGGCGGAAGACAGCGCCGTCAATTTCGGCAAGTACGCCGTTCATGTGGGCGGCAATCGGGGACGGGGCCAAATCTATCCCACCGGCGATAAAAGCAACAACGGGGCCTGGACAGCGGACGTGGCGGGGGAGATCACCGCCGTTGACCACAACGGGGACGGTAGTCATGTGGTCCATATCGCAACCGATGCGGAGACCGTGGTTGATGCCGTGATTCCGGCGGGTCTGGAGGTGATCGTTGCCCCTGGAGAAACCGTTGCCGCAGGCGCTGCCTTGACCGATGACCCCAACCAGGGGGGCTTCGGACAACACGATACGGAGATCGTGCTGCAGAGCCCATGGCGTATCCTGGGGATGTTGGGCTTCTTCACCCTGGTGCTGGCCACACAGATCTTCTTTGTGCTCAAGAAACGGCAAGTGGAGCGGGTGCAAGCTGCCGGACAGCTTTAAGACCTAAGACCCCGAGGAGAGGACCGTTCATCCATGGGACCGCTTGGCGTGTTGGGCCTGGTTTTTCAATCGCCAGGCGAAACGATTCTCGGGCCTCTGCGCTGGTATGGGGTGCTGATTGCCCTGGCTGTGGTCATTGGCCTCACCGTCTCCAGCCGGTTGGCCCGCTGGCGTGGCCTTGATCCGTTGCTGATTTCGGATCTGCTGCCGGTGCTGGCCGTTGCCGCCGTGGTGGCTGCCCGCATCTACTACGTGGCCTTTGAATGGGAGCGCTACAACGGCGCCTGGACACGGTTGTTCGGGGTAATTCCCATTCCCCGCGCCTTCGCCGTCTGGGAAGGGGGCATCGCCATCCATGGGGCCATGGTGGGGGGCGTTCTGGCGGTGTGGGTGTTTTCCCGCCTCCGCCGGCAGCCCTTCTGGGATCTTCTGGACGTGCTGGCGCCGTCCCTGGCTCTGGGGCAAGCCATTGGCCGCTGGGGCAACTTCTTCAACTCGGAAGCGTTTGGTCTGCCTGTGCCGGCAGATTTCCCCGTCAGCGTCAAGATTCCCCCGGCCCTGGTGGATCCCCAGGTGCTGCTCACTCACCCCGAGGCCAGTCATTTCCATGCCACCTTTTTCTACGAGTCCCTCTGGAACCTGGCCGTCTTTGGCGTGCTGATGACTGTGTTGTTGCTTTGCCGCCGCGGTCGCCTCAGGCTGCCGGCGGGGGCGCCGACCTGTATCTATGCCGTTGCCTACGGCGTGGGACGCTTCTGGATTGAAGGATTGCGCACCGATCCCCTCTGTCTGTTCTCCAGTCCCCCCTTCTGTGAAGGAGGCCTGCGCATTGCCCAGGTGATGAGCGGAGTCATGATTGTGGTGGGCAGTGCGGGCCTAGCCCGGCTCTATGGCTTGCGTCGCCCCTTGCCGGGCTCGGAGCCGACGTCTTGAACGCCGCCATACAACCACCAGGGTCTGTGGCCATTGTGGGGGCTGGGCCCGGCGCCCCCGACCTGCTCACCATGCGGGCCCATCGGCGCATCCGGGAGGCCCAGGTTCTCATCTGGGCTGACTCCCTCGTCTCCCCGGCCATTGCCGCCCTGGCCCCGGCGGACTGCCCACGGATTTCCACCCGCAGCCTCACCCTGGAGGCGGTGATGGATGTGGTGTTGGAGCGGGTGCGGGCCGGCCAGCGGGTGGTGCGTCTCCATGACGGCGATCCTTGTCTCTATGGCGCGCTCCATGAGCAGATCTGCCGCCTGGCGGAGGCGGGTGTGGAGGTGGAGGTGGTCCCTGGGGTCAGCGCCTACCAGGCCACGGCAGCGGCCCTGGGTCAGGAGCTGACCATCCCCGGCATGGTGCAAACCATTGTGCTGACCCGTGCTGCGGGCCGCACCGGCACACCCGAACAGGAAGCACTGCGACGGGTGGCGGCCCTGGGGGCGAGTCTCTGCCTGTATCTTTCAGCCCGCCATGTTGAGGCTGTTCAGGAGGACTTACTGCTCCACTACCCTGCCGACACACCTGTGGCCATTGCCTTCCGCATCAGTTGGCCTGATGAGCGGCTCCTGCTCACCACCCTTGACGCCATGGCCGCCACCACAGCAGCGCATAAGTTGATCCGCACCACCCTTTATCTGGTGAGCCCCGCCCTGGCTGCCGGCCCAGATCATCGCTCACGACTGTATGCGCCCGGCCATACCCATTTGTTTCGAGGGGGGATGGCTCAGGGGCGAGGCGCGGTTGCAATGTCCCGCCAGGGACAGCACAAGCAGGGGCGGCGGGTCGATACCGGTTAGGTCGGAGTCAAGTTATGAGCCTCGCCCTTGCCAACCCCGTCTTGAGTTTGAGGCCATTGTCGCCCCGTACAGCGCCGTCAACTCCCCAAGCTGTGCCCTGCCAGCACATCCGCTGGCGCCCCTGCTGCCGGCAACGATGCCCCCAAAGACGGCCAGCAGGTCATCCCCAGAAGTTCACCGGCCTGGGCAAAGCGCTTCTGCGCCGGGTCATCCTGAAATACCCCTGCGGTCATGCCCAGCTTCCGTGATCCCTGACCGGGAACACCCAGGCTGTGCCTGCCATGCCTCTGCCTTGCGACTCCCTAAGAACCTAAGGCTCAGGACGCATATTTCGAGGTTCCCATGACTTGAAGGCATCCCGTATCAAATGCAATTCTGATTGTATCTGATACGAAAGGTGAGTTAAAAGATTACTGGAGCATGGTTATGTATAAGTTCTGCCAATCAGCCTGAGTGTTTGTAGACTAGAGAGTCCAGCGAAAACATCCTCCGGCAGGCTGCTTAGCTCCTGACTCTGCAGGAAGAGTTGTTCCAGACCGGAGAGCCCATTGAAGTCACCTGAGTTCAGAGAAGTGATGTTTTGATGGGAAAAATCACAAGGTGGCCCACTCAACGTATTGAGCCGTTCACAGATATTCCGAGTCTGAGGAAGAGCGGGTGGCGAGAAGACGAGGAGAGTGGCTAGCGGCGCCGAGGCGCCCTTGCTGCTGGCTTGTTTCATCATTTCGGCCTTCTCTCTTTTTCGTTACTCTCTCTTGAAACCCGAGTTCTGGATAAAGAGACCAGGAAACAGACTGATCTTTCACGGTAGGGGGCATTCCATAAAGCCTCATCATCCCACGTCCCACCCACCCTGAGCCCCGGCGCATAGAGAAAGTTATCCGCCACACCAGGGCTAAACGTCCGGGGCCTCCGGATCGACCGGAGCGTTATCCGGAGTTGAGAACGGCTCTGGCGCAACGGCGTCCGCTTCCCTGACGGGGAAACGGTTGAGGGCGGCGTGGGCGCGGCGGGCAGTGCGGCGCAGCGGTTCGTTCAGCCCTGGGCAATGGGGAATCTGGGCCAGCACGTCCATGGTGCGCCGCAGCACCCGCACCACGTCCCCCTCGTCAAGGGAGGTTTTGGCCATGAGGCCATCCCAACTGCTGCCCCCGGCCCAGGCGGTCACCAGGCCGGTGAGTTCAGGTTCCCACCAGATGGGGGTGGCGATGCCGTGGTGGTCCTGCTGGCGATCCAGTTCCCGAACCAGCCCCCGCAGACTCGTCAAGGTTTCCATCACCAGGGGCGGCGGCGGATAGGCGCACCAGAGATCGTTGCGGCTCACCTCGGTGCTGACGGCCTCCATGACAGCGGCCAGTTCCGGCGCGGGAAGATTGTCCAGATGGCCACTCAGCAGCGCCAGCCCCAGCCAGAGTTCGTTATCACCCCGTAGGGCGGAGACCACGCGGCCGGCCGAGGTGATCTCCAACTCCTGTAGACAGGCGAAGTGGCGCAGGATGTCAATCAGGCTCAGCACCATGCGCCAATGGCGGCCAATGCGGTCGTTCAACCGGCGGCGGCGGTCTTCCAATTCCTGCTGGACGGTCTCCAGGCGATGGCGCTTCTGCTTGAGCCGTTTGCGGTCCCGCCAGGCATGGGCGGGATGACCACCCAGCTTCTTCTCCTGGACCGCCACCCGCCGAGCCTGTTCCTGCACCTCGGCGGCCAGGTCGTAGCGGGCTGTGCGCAGATCATGGCGCCGGGCCAGGGCCGCCACGGTCAAGGCCAGGCCATGGCTGCTGCCGTCCCCATGGCGTCGTTCCCCCGCCTGGCGCAACGGGGGCCTGACCATGGAGGGGGCGGGGGCCACCGTCAGGCAACTGAGCTCCCCGTGAAAGGCCACCACGTCCCGACAGGGCAGCAGCAGCCAGACATTGCCCTCCGTCAGACACAGCAGCAGGGGGAACTGGCCGGGGCCGGGGCGTTTCTCCACCAGAACGGCAGCGGCGGGCGACGGCTCCAGGTGGGGGGACTTGACGGTGATGATGGTGCCCTGGCTGGCAAATTGCAGGGCGAGGGTCAATTCATGGGCAACGGTTTCCGCCGCCTGTTGCCGCAGGGTGCGCAGGAGACGCTGCTCTTCTCGCAGCTTGGCCCGCTCCTTCTCGTAACTGTCCAGATCCTGCCAGGGCACGTCCGCCAGTTCCTGGCCCATGGCTGCCGCCTGTGCCGCCAGTTGGGCAATGGCCTGCTGTTCGTCCACCAAGCCCAGACTGGCCAGATAGCGCCCGAAGCTGCGCTCCACCAATTCCCGGGCCTGGCTGAGGGAATAGCGCTGCAGCAGATTGAGCACCATGCTGTAGCCGGGGGTGAACTGACTCACCAGGGGATCCGCCGGGCTGGTGGCCAGGCGCCCCGCTTCCCGCACCCCTTCAAAACGGCTCTGAACCGTCACCACATGGCCTTCCCGGTCCAGACCACGGCGCCCGGCGCGCCCCGCCATCTGGAGAAACTCACTGGCCATCAAGGGGCGATGGCCCGTTTCCGCACGCTTGGACAAGGCCCAGATCACCGTGCTGCGGGCCGGCATGTTGATGCCCGCGGCCAGGGTTTCTGTGGCCAGCACCACCTTGAGCAGGCCCGCCTGGAACAACTCTTCAATCAATTCCTTCCAGGCGGGCAGAACCCCTGCATGATGGGAGGCAACGCCCCGCAACAGGGCGTCGGCATGGCCGTCCCCCCGCACCCCGTCGGGCATCTGTTGTCTGAACCGCTCCAGCCGCTCCGCCAGGCGTTGCTGTTGCGCAGCGGTGAGCAGGTCCATCCTGGCCAGTTCCGCCACCCCCCGGTCACAGCCACGGCGGCTGAAGATGAACACTATGGCGGGCAGCATGTCCCGCTCCGCCAGTTGCTGCACCACAAAACCGAGGCGGGGGGCCTCCGGCTGGGCCGGCTTGGGGCTGCGTCCCCGACGACGATGCCCCTGGGGGGCGCGCCACACCTTGCAGCTTGGGTGCAGTCCGTCCCCCGCCCCGTTGAGGAGGGGGTGCAGCCCCTTGGCGCTGCAGAAACTGTAGTCGAGGGGCACAGGCCGGTGGACGCTATGAATCAAGGCGCAGGAACCATGCACCTGCCGGATCCAGTCCGCCAACTGCTCCCCGTTGGCCACGGTGGCGGAGAGGGCCAGCAGTTGCACCACGCCTGGGCAGTGGATGATGGACTCTTCCCAGACGGTGCCCCGCTGGCTGTCGTTCATGTAGTGGCACTCATCCAGCACCACCGCCTCCACCCCCGCCAGGGGATCATCCAGTGCGCTCCGGCCGTAGAGCATGTTGCGGAAGATCTCCGTGGTCATCACCACCACCGGCGCCTCCCGATTGACGGACAGATCCCCGGTGAGCAACCCCACCTGCCTGGGGCCGAAAGAGGCGCGAAAGTCCCGCAACTTCTGGTTGGACAGGGCCTTGAGGGGGGTGGTGTAGAACACCCGGCGGCCATGGGCCAAGGCCCGGTGGATGGCGTATTCCCCGATGAGGGTCTTACCGGAGCCGGTGGGGGCGCTCACCACCAGGGATTGGCCTCGGTGGATGGCGGCAAGGGCCTCCTGCTGGAAAGCATCCAGGGGGAAGGGAAACAACCGGGCCGGATCCAAATCGCTCACAGGCAGGCGGCAACAGCAGGCCCTACCCTTGGCAGCATACCCGGATCAAGCCCTGGGAGATGCGCCTGTCCTGGAACGAGGTTCGCGCCCGCGCCGCCGCCTTTGCCGAGGCGTGGAAGGACGCGGCCTACGAAAAGGGAGAAACCCAGAGTTTCTACAACGCCTTCTTCCGGGTATTCGGCGTGGAGCGGCGCACCGTGGCCCGCTACGAGGCCCACGTGAAAAAGCTGAAAAACGTTCGTTCCGATGCCCCGCTTCTGGTGCAGCTACCCGGCTACGGGCCGCGGACATCCCAACTCCAGAGTCGCTCCGGGTTCATCGACCTGTTCTGGCCGGGGGTGCTGCTGGTGGAGCAGAAAAGCGCCGGGCGGGATCTAAGCGCCGCCTATGAACAAGCGGGGGAGTACTTCGATGCGCTGCCGGAGGGGGAGCGGCCCCGCTACATCCTGGTGAGCGACTTCCGGACCTTCCAGCTCCGCGACCTGGACGAGGGGGACACAGCGGCCTTCTCCCTGGCGGAGCTGCCCGGCCATGTGGAGAAATTCGGCTTCATCCTGGGGGTACAACGCCGCACGTTCCGGGATCAAGATCCTGTCAATATCCAAGCGGCCGAGTTGATGGGGTCGCTCCATGACCAACTGGCGGATGCCGGCCACCGGGGCCATGACCTGGAACGGTTCCTCGTGCGGATTGTGTTTTGCCTGTTTGCCGACGATACCGGCGTTTTCGAGAGGCGGGACGTTTTCACGGAACTCATCGAAGACCGCACCAGCGAGGACGGGGCCGATCTGGGGCAGTGGCTGGACCAACTGTTTCAAGTACTGGATACGCCAGAGCAGCAGCGCGCCAGCACCCTGGATGAAGACCTGGCCCGGTTCCCTTACATCAACGGGGACCTGTTCAAGGGTCGTCTGCAAACGGTCTCCTGCAACGCCGCCATGCGGAGCGCCCTCCTGGATGCCTGCCGATTTGATTGGTCGAAAGTCTCTCCCGCCATCTTCGGGGCATTGTTTCAGTCGGTGATGGACCCGTCCCAGCGCCGTGCCCAGGGCGCCCACTACACCACCGAGAAAAACATCCTCAAGGTGATTGAGCCCCTGTTCATGGAGAACCTGCAGGCCGAGTTTACCCGAATCAAAACCGCAAAAACAGCCGCCGTCAGTTGGGAGCTACGGCAATTTCAAACCAAGCTGGGTAAGCTCACGTTTTTTGATCCCGCCTGTGGCTGCGGCAACTTTCTCATCATCGCCTACCGGGAGTTGCGATTGCTGGAAATCGAGGTTCTGAAAGCGCTCTATCCCAAAGACCAGGACGGCCACCGGCAAATGGGAAAGCGAACGGCAGACCTGTCGCAAGTGAACGTGGATCAGTTCTACGGCATCGAACTAGGGGAGTTTCCGGCCCGCATTGCGGAAACTGCCCTGTGGATGATGGACCACATGATGAACAACCGGCTGAGCCTGGAGTTTGGCCAGCCCTTTGTTCGGATCCCACTGAAAACATCTCCCAACATTGTTCATGGCGATGCCCTGGAGACGGACTGGGCCAAATTGCTGAAACCCGGCAAGTGTTCTTTCGTGTTTGGCAATCCGCCCTTTGTGGGGGCAAAATACCAAACCACCGGGCAACGGGCACAGGTGCGCCGGATTGCAGATCTAGGCAAGAGTGGCGGCACACTGGATTACGTAGCCGCCTGGTTTATCAAAGCAGGAGGGTATATGAAAAGCGGCAAGGGAAGAATTGCCTTTGTGGCCACCAACTCCATCACCCAGGGGGAACAGGTGGGCCAACTCTGGCCGCTTGTATTTGACCGCTGCAAACTGGACATCGCCTTTGCCCACCGCACCTTCGCCTGGGGTTCCGATGCCCGCGGTAAAGCCCACGTCCACGTGGTGATCCTTGGCCTGGAGCCGCGGAACGCTACACGGCAATACAAGAGGCTGTTCAGTTATCCAGACATCAACGGGGAACCGGAGGAAAGCCGTCATAAGGCGTTGTCGCCCTATCTGTTCGATGCCGGCGGGCTATCCGACCCCCATCTGGTGGTGCGGGAGGAAAGCGCGCCCATCAACGGGATGAGCAGATTGATCATCGGCTCCAAGCCCATTGACGGCGGCAACTATATCTTCGACACGGCAGAACGTAGGGCGTTTCTGGAAACGGAACCCGAAGCCGCGCCATGGCTCCGTCCATTCATCGGCGCACGGGAATACCTGCAGGGCGGTGAACGGTGGATTCTGGCGCTACACGACACACCGCCGGATCTGCTGGCGCGGCTGCCCCGAGTGCGGGAGCGGATCGCCGCGGTCCGCGCCTATCGGGAGGCCAGCAAGAGTAAGCCAACACAGAAACTTGCTGCGACGCCAACGCTCTATCACGTCAACGTCATCCCCACCGCGCCATTTCTCGTGATTCCTGAAGTCAGTTCAGAGCGGAGGGATTATGTTCCCATCGGTTGGCTGGAGCCGCCGGTGATTCCCAGCAACCTGGTTCGTGTCCTTGAGAACGCCACCCTCACAGACTTCGCCCTACTCACCTCGGCCATGCACATGGCCTATCTCCGCTACATCGGCGGGCGGTTGGGGAGCGGGTACCGATACTCCATCGGTCTTGTCTACAACACCTTCCCGCTGCCGCCCAAGGATGCAAGCCTGTCCAGGCTAACCCCCTTGGCCCAAGCGGTTCTTGATGCCCGTGCTCTCCATCGAGGTGCTACACTGGCTGCGCTCTACAATCCACTCACCATGCCCCCCAATCTTCGTAAAGCCCATCAGCGCTTGGATCGGGCGGTGGATCGGCTTTATCGGCGTTCGGGGTTTGCTTCCGAGAGGGAGCGCGTGGAGTATTTGTTGATGATGTATGAGGGGTTGAGGGGGCCGCTGACAACCAAAGCCGCCACCAAGCTTAAAAGGAGACGCCAGGGGGCCTGAAGGTCGTGCTGGGATGTTCGGGGTAAGGCCAGGAGAGTATCCATGGAAGCAGTCAGGCTCCATGCTCAGAAATTGTGCAGTTCGTCTTGCTATTTTCAAAGCATCCAATGGAGGAGGCGCCACCCATGACCAACCCGTTGACAATTCCTCACAACATCGGGCGCACCATTGTGGAAGATGGCGCCATGCTCTGCTGTAAGGTGTTGGGCACAAATCGTTTCGTGCAATTTTGCCGTGATCGTGGCATTACAGGCGCTGATCGGGGCATCACCATTGATCGCGCGCGTCTTATTCGTCTGGAACGGCTCGGGTTATTTGCCCCCATATTTCGAGTACGGACACCTCAAGAGCCAACCGATCCGTTTTACATTCCTCCAAGAGAAGACAACAACTGGTTCACCAAAGGATGGGCAGAGGATACGACCACTGTGCCCTCAAGCCATGAGGTGCCAGACCCCATGGATCGGGATTGTGAAGGATATTATTCCATGTTTCAAATCGACCATCTCCATCTCGTGCTGTCTGCGTTTACCCTTCATGTCCAGCTTGACAGCTACCTTGAACGGCCTGCAAGCAAGCCAATCAACTGGCAGGAGCAGGGCGATCAGAGAATGCAGATTGCTGAGAAATTTGCTATAGCCTTGCGCGACGGACAGCACCCTCGCGCAGTCGCATTGCTCTGCCAGCACATATCAAATCGGTATTTTCCACATACTCAGACCAATATGCGCACCATGAAAATTAGACACGAATTCTTCAACGATGCTTGGATCAGCGGCGGTTTATACAATTGGGACTGGCATCGGGAGGCGCAGTGCTGGGATCCCAAGAGAATCGAGACGCTCTACAGCCTGACGCCGGAGAAGCTGAGTCAGGCATATAAAGGTTTGGCCATGTCACAGGCTAGTTGTGATCCGATAGAGCGCTGGTATGCACTTACTCAGTTCGTCTCCGTCGATATGCGTAAGAAGCTCAGAGGTGCTGCGCTGCGCAGTGAAACTATACGCAACGGCGCACAAATGTTGCGCTTTCTGTACAAGGATCTCTACGGGGATAATCTGCCGCATCCCAACGAAGTTTCTAGAACTATATTTATGCATTTACCTGAGCTAGATGTTCGTAAGGACACCCGGCTTCACCTGGAATTTGTCGCCAATCGCTTTCACGTCAACCCCCAGCCCCTGCTTTGCCTCTTTGTCGAGGGTCAAACCGAAGAGTTTGCTGTTACACGCATATTTGAGAAGTACTATGGACTGCACCCCGGAAAACACGGTATCGAGATCATCTGTTTGGGTGGCGTGGACAATGCCACCGGAAACGACAAGGACCACTTCGGTGGCATCATCCGCCTCATCGATTACCTGCATCACCATCAGACTCTTTCGTTTTTAATTCTTGACAACGAGAATCGTGCGAAGAACTTCGAGAAGAAATTGCTTAAAGCGAAGTCAATTCACAACAATAAACGATTTGTAATACAGGAGAAATCCATAAAAATCTTGGAAAATTCGTTTGAATTTGACAACTTTTCTTGTGATGAGATTGCTATTGCTCTCATCAAATTGGCACAGAGTCATGCAACTTTCAGTGGAGATGATATTGCCAATATAAAGGAAGATAGAAATCCTGGCTCTGCTCTCAAGAAGTTATATAAAAGAAAGGCTAACTATGAACTTAACAAGATCAAGCTAGCCGAAATTCTTGTCGATATGATAGGAACATCAAAATCAGTTCAAAAAATTGAAGACCGACCTATCATAAAAATCTTAAATCAAGTTGAGAATCTTGTAGTCCGTAATCCTCTACCGATCAGGCAAGAAGATAAGGAAACCAACCAAATATCGGGTCTTTTCGGTAAAGTGAAGCTTAAATAAAGAGAAATTGAGAACTCTCACTCACTCCAAGTTTAGCCTCCCTGGAAAGCCTTGTGGTAGGAAACTGCTGCCCTTTGCTCTTGAAGCTTTCCACATTTTTTAATCGTCAAAAATTTGCAATGATTTCCATCTTGAGTTTGGCTGCAGCATTATTGAGTTGCTGATCAAAGCTGGCAAACAATAATGAAGAAGACTGTCCTATCTCAAGTTGGAATTCATGCGCTGCCGCCAACTGTACACTATCGTAACCCTTCAAACAGAACTGGGCACTAAACTCTCCTGCTTTATTCAGAATGTTGTTACTGAGATCAATAAGAGCGCAATCTCTCCAAAGCTCTTCCAAACTTTGATGAGCGACTTGGTGAACTTCTTTGATAAGACTGTGTACTTCCTGCACAATTAAATGGATATTGTCTCGGCATTCTATTTGTTGTGAGTAACGGGTAATTAGATTTTTAGCAACACTAAGCGAGCTTGAGAGCTTTTCAGTTTGCTGGCGCTCATGCCTATTTAATGCAGCTTTCGCTTCTGCCCACGTAATGCGACAGACTGCAATAGTATCACATTTGTCTGCGAATTCTCGCACTTTATTTGAATATTTCTCCTCCAGCAAAAGTTTTATGAGAGCAGATGTATCACAATACAAGATGAAATCTCCTGCAGGGCAAGGGGAGATGGTCGCAGTTCTCTTTCTCTCTGGCATGTTCTTGGTGAGAAGTAACGGCTTTCAGTCTTGTCCCCAGAGAAAAGCCCCTAAATCGGGTCATTGCCACGAGCCTCAACCACCAGTTCGCTGACAGTCTTGCCACAGCTTGGCAAGTAGATCAGATCTCGCAGGACCGGCTTGCGCCCAATTTGGGTCACCAGTCCAGAGCGGAAGGCGGACTCCAAGGCTCCCCCATTGCAGTTTTCCTGTGACCAAGCTTCTTGAGGAAAAAACTGGGTTGCCAGCCCCAGAAGCAGGCTGGCGAGCATGGTTGCTGGGGTGGTGGTTCTCATGGGTCGGTCACTTCCCATTTCTCCAAAAATAGCACATGAGTTCAACGCCCGGCAGGCCAGGACAACCCTGGAAATTCCCCCCAACCCAATTCAGGCCCTTCGAGAAGCTTTGTTGCAAGAGGCAAGTTGCAGCTTTGTACGGACTCGTCTTGAGGGGCACGTCCGCCAGTTCCTGGCCCATGGTTGCCGCCTGTACCGCCAGTTGGGCAATGGCCTGCTGTTCGTCCACCAGGCCCAGACTGGCCAGATAGCGCCCGAAGCTGCGCTCCACCAATTCCCGGGCCTGGCTGAGGGAATAGCGCTGCAGCAGATTGAGCACCATGCTGTAGCCGGGGGTGAACTGACTCACCAGGGGATCCGCCGGGCTGGTGGCCAGGCGCCCCGCTTCCCGCACCCCTTCAAAACGGCTCTGAACCGTCACCACATGGCTTTCCCGGTCCAGACCACGGCGCCCGGCGCGCCCCGCCATCTGCAGAAACTCACTGGCCATCAAGGGGCGATGGCCCGTTTCCGCACCCATTGGCCCCGGTTGATGGCGGCAAGGGCCTCCTGCTGGAAAGCATCCAGGGGGAAGGAAAACAACCGGGCCGGATCCAAATCGCTCACAGGCAGGCGGCAACAGCAGGCCCTACCCTCGGAAGCATAAACGAGAACCTTGCATGATCCAACTCGAATTCTCAGGCATCATGCACCCACAGCAGGCGCCTTACATCATCAGGCGGAAGCGTAAGGCCGATCTTGGCCAGTTCATGACACCTGCAACCGTGGCCCGCTTCATGGCGTCCCTCTTTCCCGCCAGCCCCTTACAGAACTGCCGTCTGCTGGATGCGGGGGCGGGCATGGGCGCCCTGTGCGGCGCTTTTCTCCACCGCTGGGTGACGGGTGGCTTTGGCTTTGCATCCCTGGATGTAACAGCTTACGAGGTGGACGATCATCTGCGGGAGCACTTGGCGCGACACCTGGCCAGATACAACAACGCCACATCTCGCATCATCCCGGGCGATTATATCCAACTGGCTGCTGCCCACGGCCTGCGGAATCAGAACTACACCCACGTGATCCTCAATCCTCCATACAAAAAGATCAATAGCCACTCAGCCCACCGTCTGGCCCTGCGCCGCGTCGGCATCGAGACGGTGAATCTCTATTCAGCCTTTGTGGCCCTGGCTGTAGGCGAGACTGCGCCGGGTGGGCAGATCGTCGCCATCATCCCGCGCAGCTTCTGCAATGGGCCATATTATCGGCCATTTCGTGATTTTATCCTGGCGCGGGCGGCCATTCGTCATATGCATCTATTCGCGTCCCGCAACAAGCCGTTCAAGGGGGACCAAGTGCTGCAGGAAACCATCATCCTCCGCCTGGAGCGTGGTGGCCAACAAGGGCCGGTGACGGTGTCCACCTCCACCGACGACAGCTTTGCCGACTTCGCCGCCCATGAACACCCATTCGAGCGGATTGTGTTCCCCAGTGCCCCTGAACGGTTGATTCACGTACCCACAACGACCGCCAAAAGCACCATCGAGCGCCTGGGTGCAGTGGGCTGTTCCCTGGCTGATCTTGGCATCCAGGTCTCCACCGGGCCGGTGGTTGATTTCCGCATGAAAGCGCACCTGCGCCCCATGCCCGAGGCGGGCGCCGTCCCCCTGATCTACCCCGTTCACTTGCGCAAGGCCGGGACAGTATGGCCCGGAGCCGGATTGAAAAAGCCGAATGCGATCATGCGTAATCCCGAGACGGAAAGATGGCTTTACCCGAACGGATTTTATTGTGTTGTGCGGCGCTTTTCATCAAAGGAGGAAAAGCGCCGGGTGGCGGCCAGCGTGGTTGACCCTGGCACTTTTGGACGGCATTCCGTCTTGGGCTTTGAAAACCATGTCAATCTGTTTCACGAGAACAAGCACGGCTTGCCGGAAGCATTGGCCCATGGGTTGGCTTTATTTCTGAACACCACCGCAGTGGATGAGCAGTTCCGGCGCTTCAACGGCCATACCCAGGTGAATGCCACCGATCTCAAGCTGATGAAGTATCCGAGCCGTCAAGTCCTGATCCAGCTTGGCATGTGGGCCATGGAGCAAGAAACGCTCACGCAAGAGCAGATGGACGCCAAGCTGGAAACTCTGGCCCCCCAATGAACTACAGGAAAACCACCATAGAAGCTGCACAGAGGATCCTCGAATCTCTGGGCTTGCCTCCAACGCAACAGAATGAGCGTTCTGCTCTCTGCCTGCTGGCCCTGCTGAATCTCACGCCGGGGAAACCATGGGCTGATGCGGAAAATCCATTGATGGGCATTACCCCGATGATGAAGTGGGTCGGGAAGCACTATGGTAAGATATACGCTCCCAATACCCGCGAGACAGTCCGCCGCCAGTCCATGCACCAGTTTTGCAACGCCGGCCTGGCCCTCTATAATCCAGATCAGCCTGATTGCCCGGTGAATAGTCCGAAGGCGGCCTATCAGATCGAACCTACAGCTTTGGCCCTGCTACGCACTTTCGGCACCCCATCATGGCCTGACAAATTAACCGTCTATCTGGCTCAACACGAAACACTGGTTGCCCGCTACGCCAAGGAGCGGAAGCAGAACCACATCCCCGTTAAAATTGCACCGGATACGGCCATCACCCTCAGCCCCGGTAAGCATAGCGAATTGATCCGGGCCATTATTGAAGACTTTGCCCCACGCTTCGCGCCGGGTAGTGTGCCGATCTATGTTGGCGACACAAGCCGCAAGTGGAGTCATTTTGATGAAGCCCTTCTGGCCAGGCTGGGGATCACCGTGGATTCACACGGTAAAATGCCTGACGTAATTCAGCATTACGTGAAGAAAAACTGGCTCTTGTTGGTGGAAGCTGTCACCAGCCACGGGCCGGTGGACGGGAAGCGGCACGCCGAGTTGGCTGAACTGTTTGCCGCTTCAACGGCTGAGCTGGTCTATGTAACCGCCTTCCCAAACCGGGCCGTCATGGGACGCTACCTTGGGGAAATCGCCTGGGAAACCGAGGTATGGGTGGCTGACGCACCTTCTCATCTGATTCACTTCAATGGGGAACGCTTCCTTGGCCCCTACCCGAATCCATGAACTGCGGACGTCAGGCTTGACCGTTGTTTTCATCACTGCCTGGAGGGTTGCGGGACCAATGGATCTCCAGCCTGAGGCGCCAAGGTACCATGTTCTGATTGAGGATGTCTGATGCGCCTGTCCTGGAACGAAGTGCGGGCCCGGGCCGCCGCCTTTGCCGAGGAATGGCAAGCCGCCGCCTACGAGAAGGGGGAGACCCAGAGCTTCTACAACGCCTTCTTCCGGGTGTTCGGGGTGAAGCGGCGCAGTGTGGCCCGTTATGA
Source organism: Cyanobacteria bacterium MAG CAR3_bin_5 (assembly GCA_026709085.1). Classification (GTDB taxonomy): domain Bacteria; phylum Cyanobacteriota; class Cyanobacteriia; order PCC-6307; family Cyanobiaceae; genus Synechococcus_B. Next base: position 33,896 of record JAPOTR010000034.1, read on the forward strand.
AGCCCACGTGGCCAAGCTGGGCAACCGCTCCGGGTTCATTGACCTGTTCTGGCCCGGGGTGTTGCTGGTGGAGCAGAAAAGCGCCGGGCGGGATCTGGGCAAAGCCTATGAGCAGGCGGGGGAATACTTCGACGCGCTGCCGGAGCGGGAGCGGCCCCGCTACATCCTGGTGAGCGATTTCCAAACTTTCCACCTCCACGACCTGGAGGAGGGGGACACGGTGACCTTCCCCCTGGCGGAGTTACCGGACTACGTGGAGGCATTCGGCTTCATCCTGGGGGTGCAACGGCGCGCGTTCCGGGATCAGGACCCGGTGAACATCGCCGCCGCCGAACTGGTGGGGTTACTCCACGACCAGTTGGCGGCAGCGGGCTATCGGGGTCACGACCTGGAACGGTTCCTGGTGCGTATCGTGTTCTGTCTCTTTGCCGACGACACCGGCATCTTCGAGCCCCGGGACATCTTCCTGGACCTCATGGAAAGCCGCACCAGTGAGGACGGCTTCGACACGGGTTCACGCCTAGCGGAATTGTTCCAGGTGCTGGATACACCGGAAAGCGAACGCCAGAACAACCTGGACGAGGACCTGGCCCGTTTCCCCTATCTCAACGGCGGCCTCTTTGGCGGCGCCTTGCGGATTCCCTCCTTCAACCCCGCCATGCGCAGCGCCCTGCTGGACGCCTGCCGGTTTGATTGGTCCCAAGTCTCCCCCGCCATCTTCGGGGCATTGTTTCAATCGGTGATGGACCCGGGCCAGCGGCGCGCCCAGGGGGCTCATTACACCACCGAGAAAAACATCCTCAAGGTGATCGAGCCGTTGTTCATGGACGATCTGCGGGCCGACTTTGCCCGTCTGCAAGCCCGTAAAACCCGGCGGCGGGCAGCGCTGCAAAACTTCCAAACCAGACTTGGGGAGCTAACCTTCTTTGATCCCGCCTGTGGCTGCGGCAATTTCCTGATCATTGCCTACCGGGAATTGCGTTTGCTGGAGATTGAAGTTCTCAAAGCGCTCCATCCCAGGGATCGGGACGGCGGCCGGCAAAGGGAAGGGTTTGCAGGGGACCTGTCTCAACTGAACGTGGATCAGTTCTACGGCATCGAACTGGGGGAGTTTCCGGCCCGCATTGCCGAGACGGCGTTGTGGATGATGGACCACATCATGAACAACCGGCTCAGCCTGGAGTTTGGTCAAACCTTTGTGCGCATTCCCCTGGAAACATCCCCCAATATCGTCCACGGCGATGCGCTGGAACTGGATTGGGCCGAATTGCTGAAACCCGGCAAGTGTTCTTTCGTGTTTGGCAATCCGCCCTTTGTGGGGGCAAAATACCAAACCACCGGGCAACGGGCACAGGTGCGCCGGATTGCAGATCTAGGCAAGAGTGGCGGCACACTGGATTACGTAGCCGCCTGGTTTATCAAAGCAGGAGGGTATATGAAAAGCGGCAAGGGAAGAATTGCCTTTGTGGCCACCAACTCCATCACCCAGGGGGAACAGGTGGGCCAACTCTGGCCGCTTGTATTTGACCGCTGCAAACTGGACATCGCCTTTGCCCACCGCACCTTCGCCTGGGGTTCCGATGCCCGCGGTAAAGCCCACGTCCACGTGGTGATCCTTGGCCTGGAGCCGCGGAACGCTACACGGCAATACAAGAGGCTGTTCAGTTATCCAGACATCAACGGGGAACCGGAGGAAAGCCGTCATAAGGCGTTGTCGCCCTATCTGTTCGATGCCGGCGGGCTATCCGACCCCCATCTGGTGGTGCGGGAGGAAAGCGCGCCCATCAACGGGATGAGGAAGCTTCTGAGTGGAAGCCAGCCCATTGACAATGGTGCATACATCTTTAATGCAGAGGAACGCGCTGAACTATTGGCAGTCGAACCTGAGGCAGGCCAATTTCTCCGCCCCTATATCGGCGCTCGTGAGTATCTGCAAGGTGGTGAACGGTGGATTCTGGCCTTGCAAGACGCATCGCCGGACATACTGGTGCGGCTGCCCCGAGTGCGGCAGCGGATCGCTGCTGTCCGCACCTATCGGGCACAGAGTAAGCGCAAGAGTACGCTAAAGATTGCTGATTATCCGACGCAGTACAATGTTGAGGTCATTCCCACCGCACCGTTTCTGGTGGTTCCTGAAACAAGTTCGGAGTTACGGGAGTATGTTCCCATCGGTTGGTTGGAGCCACCAGTCATTCCAAGTAACGCCCTGAGAGTCATTGAGAACGCCACCCTCGCAGATTTTGCATTGCTCACCTCGGCTATGCACATGGCCTGGCTGAGATCCATGGGTGGGCGATTGGAGAGCCGGTACCGATACTCCATCGGTCTTGTCTACAACACCTTCCCGCTGCCACCCAAGGATGCCGATCTCTCGAAACTGGAACCACTGGCCCAGGCTATTCTTGATGCACGCGCTGCCCATCCGGTTGCTACGCTGGCTGATCTTTACGATCCCCTCACCATGCCGCCCAATCTTCGCAAGGCTCATCAAGCGCTTGATCGGGCGGTGGATCGGCTTTATCGGCGCTCCGGGTTTGCTTCCGAGAGGGAGCGCGTGGAGTATTTGTTGATGATGTATGAGGGGTTGAGGGGGCCGTTGGAGGCTCAGGTTAAGAAGAGGGGGAAGGGGAGACGCAGGTAGAGGCGGGGACGGGCTTCCAGTATTTCCCACTAAGCTAGCCTCTTCACAAGCATTTCCAAGCGCCATGACCTTTCCTGAGTCCAGACAACAGATGGCTATGCCAATCTCCAGAGCCAAGCTTGAAGCACTCCGAAAAATCATCATTGATATAGAGGGCTTTCCGTTCTGCAGCCTAGAGTCTGACGCTTACTATTACCATCTAAATGACTATCAGCATCTCCTTATCCAGCTACAACGTTTGGCAGCGCCACTGCTTTCCGAAACTAATGCTAATAGATTAAACTCTCTTGACTATAGGGAGTATCCTACCGAAACTCGTGCCGAGGTCGAAGTTCTCTTATTTGACATCAAAGAAGCCATTGATACTCAGGAGATAAAAAATTAAAATCATGTGATTACACTTTCACATGAGCTTAAACAGAGAGAAGATCTTTATTCTGTACATACTGATCTTGAACGCGCACTCAATCAGGCTGACTTGGATCCAGCCAGTGCAGTTACAGCCGCTTCTTCCATGATTGAAAGTATGTGTAAAGTGTATCTCGAAGAACGTCGCATTCAGCTTCCAACAAAACAGACTATCAAACCACTCTGGGAAAAAGTCAGCAATAGTCTTGGTTTAGACCCAAGTTCAAAAGAAGACAATGATATCAAGCAAGTTCTATCAGGCCTGATAGCGGTAGTGTCCGGTGTCGGCGCATTACGGACACACACCGGCTCGGCGCACGGACGTGGTAAGATGATTTACAGACTCCAGCCTCGTCATGCTTGGCTTGTTATTAACGCCTCTTCCACCATCGTGACCTTCTTGCTCGCAACGGATAACGAGAAAACATCTGAATCTCAAACATGCCTCAATGGACAGCAAATTGGTTAAGAGGCTGTGATAAAAGAATTCTACACAAGCTATAAAGGGTGCATCGAAGAATTGTCTCCTGGAAGCTTACTAGCTCATGCAACACTTCCACGACTGATGTTCTCATGTGAGACCCTAGTGGTAAGGTCCGATTTTTCATGGCTCCCTTGAAACCATTTAACGTCTTGATCTTGATCAGCAGGCCAAACGGCACAGGCCGCATAGGCAGAGTTCACCCATTCTGCAGCGTACCTAATCGCTGCTCCGGCAGGTTCTGCAAGCCTGGCCAACCATCAGAGCCCACACCGTTTCCAGATTATCTTAAAAAATCTGAAGAATCCAAAGATTTTTTGAATAGGTGTGTCACGCTTAAAGGCATCCTCCCTCTTTCCATCCTCAAAATGACCGATCCCAGAATCCAAGCCCTGGTCATAATCTCCAGGAGAGCTTGAATGTAGAAGTGAAAAACTGGCTGAACGACCTTCGAGAGAACGGTGACAAGACGCTGAAATCGTACGACGCATGTATTACGACCATGTCAGTGCCGAGTGAAAATAGTTTCGAGGAAGGGCTCCGAGAATCAGCATCCTGTAATTATTGTTCCTGGTAAGTACCGCACCCCAGTCTTTGCGGCAAAAGGGAGTCCCGATGGTAAGCTGCTTGCTTCAGGCAAGGTCCACATCCGCTCCAGCCCTTCTAGGGGCCTTCCCTCGCCAGCGCCCCGATTCCAGAGATTCTTAAGATTCACAACAGAAGCCTGAGGGCTTTTTTAAGAAAATGGAGGTTGCTTTGTTAGAAAAGCTACCAAAGAGCCCTTCTTGCCAATGGTCGGCCTCTATGACGCCTGTGGGATTCTCCGATTCGCCGGCCATGAGTCGGACGACTGCCTGGCCTATGCGGAATTTTTCGAGTTGCAGGATGGAGACTTCACCGTTGAGCCGCTGCTGATGGGGCACTCCTGGAACGGTGGTGATCCAGCCACGGCCTATGGCTCCATGGACAACCCCTGAGCGGAGGAACCTTGCAAAGGGTCCGTGACAGTCTCCAACGCAAGCCGCAAGCTGTCCACCACCTGCCCGTGTTGAGCCGTGGTGAGTTCTGGGAACATGGGAAGACTTAACACTTCGCCAGCAAGACGCTCCGTGACGGGCAGGGATTCGGGGCCATACTCCAGATGGCGATAAGCCCGCTGCCGGTGGATCGGGATGGGATAGTAGATGATGGTGTGAACTCCCTGCTGTTGCAGGGCATCTTGCACCCGGTTACGCACCTGGGCGCCGGCGCCGGGAATGCGCACCACGAATTGATTCCAACTGTGACCGGCTACCCCCTGGGTGGGCAACGCCAGGCCATCCACCTGGTCCAGAGCTTGACCGTAGGCCGCGGCGTGCCGCTGGCGGGCGCGGATCAAGGAGGGCAGATGGTGAAGCTTCACCAGCAGGACCGCCGCCTGCAGGGCATCCAGTCTTGAGTTGTAGCCCAGAACGTTGTGGACATAGCGCTCCGTCATGCCATGGACCGCCAACTCCCGCATCCGCCGCGCCAAGTGGGGGTCGTTGGTGGTGACGCAACCCCCGTCCCCGGCCGCAGCCAGATTCTTCGTGGGGAAGAAACTGAAACACCCCACGTCTCCCCAGGCGCCCACGGACCGGCCAGCCCAACGGGAGCCCGCGGCCTGGGCGCAGTCCTCCACCACCTTCAGACCGTGACGGCGCGCCACCGCCATGCAGCGCTCCATATTCAGGGGGCAGCCAAACAGATGCACCGGCAGCAGCGCCCGGGTGCGCGGACCGATGGCCGCCTCCACTTTGTCCAGGTCCAACAGGTAGTTGCCGGGCTCCACGTCCACAAAGACCGGGCAGGCCCCCACCCCACTGATGGCCTCGGCGGTGGCGAAGAAGCTGAAGGAGGTGGTGATGACCTCATGGCCGGGACCCACGTCCAGTGCCCGCAGCGCCAGGATGAGGGCATCGGTGCCACTGTTGCAACTCACCGCGTGAGCTGTGCCCACGGTTTGGGCAAAGGCGTTCTCGAACCGGGCCACCACCTTGCCGCCAATGTATTGCCCGGAGTGGAGCACCTCCAGAACCGCTTGATCCAGGGTGGGACCCATGGTCTCAAGCTGTTTGCGGAGATCGAAGGGGGGCACGGCCATGGGGCGGTCCACTGCGCTTCACCCGAACCAGGGGGGCTCGGCCCCGGGATGCCACTTGATGTTGCAGCCAATGGAGGGGCGTTGCAGGTCTGCAACCGGTCGACCCGTCAGCACCGCATCCAGGGCGGCCCGCAGATCGACGCCGTCACAGGGAACACTGTTGCCGGGGCGGGATCCGTCCAACTGACCCCGATAGACCAGCGCCCGGTTGGCGTCAAAGAGGAAAAAATCCGGCGTGCAGGCCCCATGGAAGACCTTGGCCACAGCCTGATCTCCGTCATGGAGGTAGGGAAGTTCCATACCGAGGCGTCGCTTCTGGGCCACCATGTATGCGGGGCCGTCCTCCGGGTGGGTTTGCAGGCTGTTGCTGCCGATGCCCACAAGGCTCACCCGTCCTCTGTAGTCTCGATCAAGGCGGGCCAGTTCCGGTTCCACATGCTTCACAAAGGGGCAGTGGACCGCCAGAAACATCACCAACACCGGCTGCTGGGGGGGAAGCTGGCTGCTGGAGAGCGCCTGGCCATCCTCCGCCCGTGGCAGTCGCCATGGGGGCATGGATGTTCCCAGGGGAAGCATGGTGGATTCCGTGCGCGCCACGAGACTCGGGGGATTGGGGAACACGGGGGAGTGTAATGGCTGACACACCCCAGGCGGGTTTCCATGCTCCCCCCTTCTGCGGCAAGGTTCCGGCTGCTGCTTCCGTTGTTTGCCCGGTATCGGGCGCCGCTGCTGGCGGGGGCCTGCTGCACCGTGGTCTACGTGGGCACGTTCCCCCTCCTTGCCCAGGTGGTTGGGGAATTGATCCCGGCCATTGGCGGTGGGCGCTTCCAGGAGGCGCTGCGCGTCATTGCAGTGGCCATGGTCATTTTCCTGGCCCAGAAGCTGGCCCAATACGGCCAGGACATCCTGCTGGCCGGCCCGTCCCTGCGGGTGACCCAGGCCCTGCGCCAGACCGTCTTTGCGCGCCTGCAGCGGTTGGCCTTCCCCGCCTTGGAGAAGCTGGCCAGCGGCGATCTGGCCTACCGCCTCACGGAAGATGCGGATCGGGTGGGGGAGGTGATCTACAAAACCATCCATGACAGCACCCCCAGCGCCCTGCAGTTGGTGGTGGTGCTGGGCTACATGGCCTGGCTGGATCGGCCCCTCACCGGGGCCACCCTGTTGCTGGCCCCCATCATGGTGGGGCTGGTGGGCTGGTTCGGCGGCAAGGTGCGGCGGGCGGAGGAGCGGAGTCAGGGGCAGGTGAGCGACCTGGCGTCGCTGCTGGCGGAAGCCGTTGGCGGCCTGCGGCTGGTGCGGGCGTTTGCCTCGGAGGAGTGGTTGCAGCAGCGCTTTGCTCAGCAGGTTGACCGACACCGCCGCGCCCGCTTCCGCGCCCAGGAACTGGTGGCGCGGCAGCATCCGGTGGTGGGTTTTCTTGAAGCGACCGGGATCCTGGCGATCCTGCTGCTGGGGGCTTGGCGCATCCATACCGACAGCCTCACCACCGGGCAATTCAGCAGCTATGTGGTTGCCCTGCTGATGCTCATCGATCCCATCAGCCACCTCACCAGCAATTACAACGAGTTTCAGCAGGGGCAGGCCTCACTGCTGCGCCTGCGGGCTTTGGAGCGGGAGCCCCTGGAGCCTCCGGATCCCCCCCGGCCCATCACCCTGGGCAAGGTGCGGGGTGAATTGTGTCTGGAGAACGTCCACTTCAGCCACACGCCAACACAACCCCTCTTCCAGAACCTGACGCTCCGCATTGAGCCAGGCCAAGTGGTGGCGCTGGTGGGCGCTTCGGGAGCCGGCAAGTCCACCCTGTTTTCCCTGTTGCTCCGCTTCAACATCCCCCAGCAGGGGCGCATTCTGCTGGACGGCAAGGACCTGCGCCATGTGCGGGCGGCGGAGTTGCGCCGTCAAATGGCCTTGGCGCCCCAGGATGCGCTGCTTTTTTCCGGAACCGTTGCCGAAACCATTGACTTTGGCCGTGGCCATAGTCCGGCTGCCATTCGTCGTGCCGCCCAACTGGCCAATGCGGAGGCGTTCATTCTGGCCATGGGGGGCTACGGGGCCAGGATTGAGGAGCGCACCACCAACCTGTCGGGTGGGCAACGGCAGCGGCTGGCTATTGCCAGGGCCGTGGTGGGCGATCCGGCGGTGCTGCTGCTGGACGAGGCCACCAGCGCCCTGGATGCGGAAACGGAGGCCGCCGTGCAGCAGGGTCTCAAACGGGCCATGGCGGGGCGCACGGTGCTGGTGATTGCCCACCGCCTGGCCACGGTGCAGGGGGTGGATCGCATTCTGGTGCTGGAGCGGGGAGTCATTGTTGAGCAAGGCACCCACCAGCAACTCCTGTCCCGAGCCGGTCGGTACGAAGAACTGTGCCGCCAGCAACTGATTCACACCGGGTGAGTGGTTCCGGGGCGGGTGGTGATGGCCCGGAAGCAGCCGCCAAGTGTTAAATTTGCGTTGCAAAGTTTAATTCCGCAAGGATGGCCAACGAAACGCAGCAGACTCCACCATCAAGCAATGCGCCCGTTTTGAGCTTCGAGGGCAAGCGCTATGACATCAATAGCCTGCCAGACGACATCAAGCAGGTTGTCATCGGGATGCGGGTGGCTGATGCGCAAATCAAGATGCATCAAGACACCGTCAAGCTGTTGACCATCAGCCGCCAAACCATGGCCAGACAGCTCAACGAACGGCTGCGCACCATTAACCCCCTGCCGGAACCACCGGAATCCGAATAGCCCCCTTGTCGAGGCAGGCGAGCCGGGCAGGGCTTTCTCCATGTTCATGAGGGGGGAATTCCGTCAGGCTATGCCTTGCTGACGCCACGCCCTGGCCCCATGTCCCCTTCCATTGTCCTGCCGTCCACCCTGGTGCTGACCCTGTTGCTGGCCACGGGTCTGGTGTTTTTTCTGCGGGCCTCCAGCAAGGACCGCACCACGGCCATGGTCATCAGCAGCTACCGCCCTCCGTTGCAATTGTTGGGCCACCTGGACAGTTGGCTGGCAGCCCGGGGCTGGCAGGTGGTTCACACCCATCCGGAACAGCGCCACCTGGTCTATGAAGGCCGTGTGGCCGCCAGTATTCCCCTGGCCGTGCTGCTGGCGTTGCTGGGATGTTGTGGCGGCGCGGCCCTGGGGCTGGCCATCAGTCAGATACTGCCCGGAAGCCAGCCATGGCCCCTTGCTCTGGGGTTGGTGGGGTTGGCGGCGGCGCCCGTCTATCTGCGCCGCGCCCAACGGCGTGAGCAGTTGGCGATCCGTTTGCTCACGCCGGATCAGGTGGTGCCCTGTCGTCTGGTGATGCGGGTCCATCGCGATGAGCTTTTGGCGGTGGAGGCCGAGTTGGAGAAGACCCTGCAGTTGCGGCTTAGCCCTTGCACAACTGAAACCCCGTTTGAATAATTCAGTGCAGGCCTGATTGTTGGCGTCTGTGCCGTCCCGCTCCGCTCTGGCTTTTATCCTGCTGCTGATCAGCCCGGTTCCCCTGGCTCAGCCGTTGTCGGCGCAAACCCTGTTGGCACAGGCGGCCCTGCCTCGGGAGCCCTACGGGCAGTTTCTCAGGGTGAAAGTCAACACGGGGGAACGCTCACGGCTCACGGTGAAGAAGAATTGGCTGGGCAAGCGGCGACTCAACCCCACCGTGCCCATCCTTGTGCTGGCGGGCCATGCGGACTCCCAACGGATGGGCGGTGCTGGCACCAGTGGCTATGCGGTGGCCGTCAAGGGGGCGCCCCCCATGCAGCCCGGCATGACCGATGAAGCCTTCTGGAACCTGAAAACGGCCCATCGCATTGCCAAGCTGGGCAGGCAGCGGGGGCTCAATATCCGCTTCTACGACCCTGGCGTGCGCACCATCCGCAACGCTGACGACCCACGCACCAACTGGAGCACCGGCAGACGTCATGTGCAGGCAGGGGGCTATGCACTGGAGATTCATTACGACGCCTATGGCCGTGACGGCATTGGCTCCGGCGTCATCCCCCGGGTGTATGGGGGGCAAACCGTCGTTGATGAGCACTTGGCGAAGGAGTTCGGCTCCTTCCCCTACGACTTCCGGGGGGTGCTGGGCGCCCCCCGGCGGGGCATCACCATGCTGGAGGTGGGCAAGCTGGAAGGGGATCTGGAGAACAAGCTGCGGAATCCCGGCACCCGGGACGGGGCCCTCAACACCCTTGCCGACCGGGTGGTACACACCATCGCCCAGGCCCTCGGCGTGCCCAAGCCCTTTTCCCAGGTACCGGCGCCCCCCGCCTTGCCCGCCAACAGGGCAACGGCCAGACAGCAACCTTCGCCGCCGCCACGAATCCCGCTGCCGCCAGCCATCAACTAGCACCCGTCAGCCCAGGGCGCCGCGGGCGCGACAACGGTCCTCCAGCGCCCCGTCCCCATGCCAGTCCCGGGGGCGCAGAAACTCCTCGTACAGGAGCGCCTCCCAGCTATCGGGTTCCGGTTGATAGCCGTACTCCCACCGCACCAGGGGCGGGAGAGACATGAGGATGGATTCGGTGCGCCCCCTGGTTTGCAGGCCGAAGATTGTGCCCCGGTCAAATACCAGATTGAACTCCACATAGCGGCCCCGGCGATAAAGCTGAAACCGACGCTCCCGCTCCCCATGGGGCATGAGGTGTCGCGCCTCCGCGATGGGCAGGAAGCTGGGCAGGAAGGCATGGCCGCAAGCCTGGGCCAACCGGAACAACTGCTCCCAATCCTGCTGAATCGGGCCGGTGGTTCTACTGCATCGGGCCGCCTCCCCCTGGCCGTTCTCCCCCCGATAGAGCACGCCGCCGGGATCCTGATAGTCGAAGAAGATGCCCCCCACTCCCCGTGTTTCCTGGCGGTGCTTCAGGTAGAAGTACTCATCGCACCAGGGCTTGAAGACGGGAAAATAGCGAGGATCCACGCCATCACAGGCCGCTTGCAGGGTGCGGTGAAAATGGCGGGCATCCTGGAGAAAGGGGTAGTAGGGGGTCAGATCGGCGCCACCGCCAAACCACCACACCGGCCCCGCCTGGAAATAGCGGTAGTTGAGATGGACGGTGGGGACATAGGGGTTGCGGGGATGAAGCACCATGGAGGTGCCCAGGGCAAACCAGGGCTGCCCTGCCGCCTCGGGCCGCTGCTTGACGATGGCCGGGGGCAGGCGGTTGCCCTCCACCTCGGAAAAATTGACGCCCCCCTGCTCCAGCACCGCACCGTCCCTCAGCACCCGTGAGCAGCCACCGCCCCCTTCCGGCCGCAGCCAGCGCTCTTCCGCAAAACGGCCAACGCCGTCCATCTCCTCCAGGGCTCCACAGATCCGGTCTTGCAGACCACAGGCAAAGGCCCGGAAGCGCTCCCGGGCATCGGTTGGCGGCTCCAGGGAGGAGGGGGAATGGCACGGGGCCTCTTGCGGAGGATGCTGCACCATGGGACGAGCGTAGTTCAGGCAAGATCTTGACACTCCCCCACCCTCCTTCCACTCCATGACCACCATTGGTGACGCGCTGGCCTGTCTGCGCCCCCTGACCGATGCGGGCAGCGGGAAAAGCGTGGTGGACCTGGAGTGGATTCGCAATCCACGGCTCCAGGGATCACGCGCCATCATCGAACTGGCCCTGCCGGCCCATGCCAATCCCCAGCGGGATCGCATTGCCAAGGCGGCGCGGGCTGCCCTGTTGGCTCTTGACGGTGTGCAGGACGTGCAGATCGAGTTGGCGGCCGCCGCCCCTGCGGCGCCAACCGCTCCCCAGACTCGCCCCATTGCCGGCGTCAAGACCGTGGTGGCGGTGAGTAGCGGCAAGGGGGGCGTGGGCAAAAGCACCGTTGCCGTAAATCTGGCCTGTGCCCTGGCGGCGACCGGCTTGCGGGTCGGTCTGCTGGATGCGGATCTCTATGGGCCCAACACCCCCATCATGCTGGGGTTGAGCGAGAAGAAACCGGAGACGGTGGACGAGCATGGCCAGCAACTGCTTCTGCCCCTGGAGAGTTGGGGTATTGCCATGGTCTCCATGGGCTTGCTGATCAACCCGGGGCAGCCGGTGATCTGGCGGGGGCCCATGCTCAACGGCGTGATCCGTCAATTCCTCTATCAGGTGAAATGGGGGGCCCGTGACGTGCTGGTGGTGGACCTGCCGCCGGGGACGGGGGATGCCCAGTTGTCTCTGGCCCAGGCGGCGCCCATGGAGGGGGTGGTGATTGTCACGACGCCGCAGCAGGTGGCCCTGGCGGACTCCCGCCGTGGCCTGGCCATGTTCCAGCAGTTGGGGGTGCCGGTTCTGGGGGTGGTGGAGAACATGAGCTGGTTTGCGCCGCCGGATCAACCCCGGCAACGCTATGCCCTGTTTGGTGAAGGGGGGGGCGCCCTGTTGGCGGCCGAGGCCGGTGTGCCCCTGCTGGCTCAACTGCCCTTGCAACTGCCGGGGGCGGAGGGGCAACCGTTGGTGTTGTCCCAACCGGACTCTCCCGCTGGTGTGGCCCTGCAGGGGTTGGCGCAGCAACTCCGCAAGCGCTTGGTGACCCCTCGCTGAGGCCATGGTTCCGTTCCCGCACCACAGATCCAGCCGGTTTTCAAGCCGTTACCAGCAGCGAGGTGCGGAGATCCGGTTCGATCTGGTGCTTTGGGGTGTGCCTGTGGTCTTGATTGGCGTCTCGGGTCTGCTTATTGCCAGCACCCAGCGGCACGTAGCCGGTGATGCCCCCTGGCTGAGCCAGGGGGCCGCGGTTGCAGCCCTGCTGGCAGCCCTGCTGCTCGTAATCTCCCGCACCACGTTGCTTCAGAACGTGGTGCTCACCACCTGCCGCTGGATCGGCCTGCAACTACAGACCCCACGGCTTCCCGGAAGACTGGCCGGCCTTTTGAAATTCCCCCTGTTGTTCTTCGTTGGGGTGGGGGTCACCCTCATCTTCTGCATGCTGATGAGGATGAATGGGCTCTGGCTGGATCACTGGCTCACAGGGAGCGTGGGTCTGGTGCTGGCGGCTTGTGTATCCCGGCTTCCTCTGCAGAAGCTGTCGTTGCGCCGGTCCCAGCAGTGGCAGGGGGAGCCCCAGGGACCGCCCTCCCAGGAGACCTGGGCCATGGGGAATGTCTGGGCCCCTGTCATCCTGCTGGCGCTGCTGCTGCTCACCATTGCCATGCTGCTGGCGGTCAACCTGTTCGGCACCGAGGCGCTGGGGGCCCAGCGTTGGTTGGCTCTCGGTCCGTTCCAGGTGCAGCCCTCGGAATTCGCCAAGCTTTCCACGACGATTCTTGTGGCAGCCATTCTGGATCGGTTCCCCATTCAACAACCCGCCGACCTGCTCCGCCCGTTCGGTGTGGTTCTGGCGCCGTGGGCCCTGGTGCTGATCCAGCCGGATCTGGGCACGTCGCTGGTGTTCGGGGCCGTGGCGCTGTGGATGCTGTACTGGTCCGCCATGCCCTGGCAGTGGCTTCTCCTGCTGCTGTCTCCCCTGCCCACGGCGTTGCTGGGGGCTCTCCACCACAGGGGCGAGCCGGGCGCCCTTGTGGTTCAGGTCATCTGGATTGCCGCCATGGGGATCATGGCCTGGCGTCACCTGCCCTGGCGCTGGATCAGCGCCGGGCTGACGGTAGCGGCTCTAACGGCAACGTCCCTGGGAACGCCCTGGCTCTGGGAGCATGGCCTCAAGGACTACCAGCGGGAGCGGCTGACCTTGTTTCTGAATCCCTCCGCTGATCCCCTGGGGGGTGGCTACCACATCATTCAGAGCACCATCGGCATTGGCTCCGGCGGCTTTTCCGGCGCCGGTCTGCTCCAGGGGCAACTGACCCGACTCCAGTTCATTCCGGAGCAACACACGGACTTCATCTTCAGCGCTCTGGGGGAGGAGTTGGGATTTGTGGGCTGTTTTCTGGTGGTGTCAGGGTTTTGCATCTGGGCTTGGCGCCTGCTCAAGATCGCCACGGCAGCCAAAACCGACTTTGAATCGTTCCTGGTCATTGGCATCCTGGCCATGGTGATGTTTCAAGTGGTGGTGAACGTGTTCATGACCACCGGGCTGGGTCCGGTGACGGGTATTCCGTTGCCGTTCATGAGCTATGGACGGTCTGCGCTGCTCATGAATTGTCTTGGCATTGGTCTGGTGGCCGCGGTGGAGCGGCGCTGTCGGCAGACGCGGCCGTTCTCCTGATGGCACAGCCCGGCTTGGGAGAACTCCACCAGCGCCTCCGGCGGGACTGGAGCGGCGCAACCACGACGGAAGAGAGCGCACGGCGCCAATGGTGGGCAGCCCTGCAGGTCATCCAGGAGGACTTCTCCACTCAATTGCGGGAGGGGGGGGTCTGGCTGGCGGCTCCTCTGCCGGCCCTCTACGAGCCCAACGCGCTGCAAGCGCTCCAGGGATGGGTGTGGGTGCCGGAGCGGGTCTCCCCATGGACCCTGAATCTGCCCCTCCTGCCCGGCCAGGTCAAGGCTGAAGCCGGTCTTTGGTCTCCCCTGGCCCTGCAACCGGAGGATGGCCACAACCCCTTCCTTGTGCTGGTCACCCGTCGTCTGCAGCTGGCGATTTCCCTGCATCAGGTGGGCCACCAATGGGAGTTTCTGGTGCGGTTTGACGGGACTGCCCTGTCCCGGGCGCTGGAGTTGCTGGTTCAGCGCCTTCTCCGGGAGGATCCCCGCCATGGCGCGGGGCTATGTGGGGTTCTGGAACATCTGGGCCCGGTGACGTTGACGGACAACCTCGGCAGTGAGCGACGCTTCTGGTCCGCCCTGGCCTGCCGTCTGGCGGCCATGGCCCCCAGCCTCACGGTGATGGCGTCCCCTGCGGTCCCGGAAGAGGCCCCGGGCCAGGATGGGCCGGACGGGGGGGCAGCCGGCACGGAACTGGAGTTTCTGGAAGCCCTGTCCCATGGCATCCGCACGCCCCTGGCCACCATCCGTGTTCTGAGTCGCACCCTGCGCCGCCGCGCCGACCTGGGAGAGGACGTGCAACGTCAGTTGGCGCAAATCGACGCGGAATGCACTGCCCAGATCGACCGCTTTGGCCTCATTTTCCATACTGCGGAACTGCAGCGTCAACCCAAGGCGCAACGGTTGTTATGCCGCACGAACCTGGCCCGACTTGTGGAGCAGCAACACAGGCAGTGGCAGCAACAGCTTGAACACTATGCCATTCGGGTCCAGTTGGAGTTGAACCAGAGTCTGCCGGACGTCATGAGCGATCCCCTGCTGTTGACCCCCATGCTGGCCGGTGTGGTGGAGCGCTTCGCCCAGGAGTTGCGTTCGGGGACCACCCTCCGGGTGATCCTGACCCGGGCCGGGGGGAACTTGCGCCTGCAACTTCGGGGGGATGGTCAGCAGGGGGGGGATGGTCAGCAGGGCCGGAACGAATCCGGAGAGACCCGTCTGGGGGCTGTTCTCACCTGGAAACCTGAGACAGGGCGCCTCCATCTCAGCCGGTCCGCCATTCGGCAACTCTTCAGCAGTCTGGGGGGACGCATGGCTGAGCGTGGCCCTCAGCAGTTGACCCTGTTTTTCCCCCTGGCCTGAGCCCGCGCCCGGGTCCCTGCCTGTCCCGGCGACAGCAGGCCATGGCATCAGGCTGTAAAGAGGCTTCACAGTGGGAGGAAGACCGGGGCGCCCTGTTGCTAGGCTTTCCTCACGTCTCTACCCCGATTCCCATGTCAGAGGTGCTCAACGGCCAGCTTCCGGCCTATGTGGGCAGCACGGGCGGCCTTCTCGATGCCGCCGAAACCGAAGAGAAGTACGCCATCACCTGGACCAGCAAGAAGGAACAGGCTTTCGAATTGCCCACGGGGGGAGCCGCTCTGATGCAGAGCGGTGAAAACATCATGTACTTCGCCCGCAAGGAGCAGTGTCTGGCCTTAGGCGCCAGCCTGCGCACCTTCAAGCCCAGGATCAACGACTACAAGATCTACCGGATCTTCCCTGGCGGGGACACCGAATACCTGCATCCCAAGGATGGGGTGTTCCCCGAGAAGGTGAATGAAGGCCGTCCCGTGGTCAACCACAACCCTCGCTCCATTGGCAGCAATGTCAACCCTGCCACCATCAAGTTCACCGGGAAGAAGGTCTACGACTGAAGGGCTGCCCAACGCTCCTGAAGAATCCAGGGCGCGTGATTAGTCTCGAAGACATCAGACGGCGGGCCAGCCAGGGGGAAACGTTTCTTCCCATCTGGAAAGCATGGTCCGCCGATCTGGATACTCCTGTCTCCACATGGCTGCGCATCAGCCCCGGCAGCCCCTATGGCGTGCTCCTGGAGTCCGTGGACGGTGGAACCCATGTTGGGCGCTGGAGCGTGGTGGCCAGCTATCCCCTCTGGGTGTTTGAAAGCCGCGGTGATCGGATCGTGCGGCTCTGGCGGGACGGGCGCTGTGACGTCTACTCCGGTAACCCTCTGGAGCGGCTGCGGCGCGAGATGCGGCCCTACCGGGCTGGACCGGTTCCCGGCTGCCCTGCCCTGGGCCAACTCTTCGGCATGTGGGGCTATGAACTCATTCGCTGGATCGAACCCACCGTCCCTGTCCATGGAGCGGCTGAAGGAGACTGTCCCGACGGACTGTGGATGCTGTGTGACCACCTGCTGCTTTTCGACCAGGTGCGCCGCCTGCTGACGGCGGTCTCCTACATCAACCTCCATGATCAGCCGGACCCGGAACAGGCCCTGGCGGACGCCCGACTCCGGCTTCAGCGGTTGCAACACTGCATGGTGACAGCCAGCCAGGCTCAACCCCTGGCCTGGCAGTACACAGCCTCCCGGAAGATACCCACAACCGCCAACCGCAGCCGCGCCGACTTCGAAGCGGCGGTCCATAAGGCCCGGGAACACATCATGGCTGGAGATGCGTTCCAACTGGTGCTCAGCCAGCGCCTGGAGGCCACCCTGCCCCATGAACCTTTTGCCGTCTACCGCAGCCTCCGGTTGGTGAACCCCAGCCCCTATATGGCCTACTTCAATTTCGGGAACTGGCAGCTCATCGGCTCCAGCCCCGAGGTGATGGTCAAAGTGGAGCGGCGGGAGGACGGGAAGCGACTGGCCACGTTGCGGCCCATTGCCGGCACCCGGCGCCGCAGCGCGGATCCCGCAACCGATGCAGCGTTGGCCGAGGAGTTGCTGGCGGACCCCAAGGAACGGTCGGAGCATGTCATGCTGGTGGACTTGGCCCGCAACGATCTGGGCCGGGTTTGCCGGCCAGGCACCGTGCAACTCAAAGACCTGATGGTGGTCGAACGCTATTCCCACGTGATGCATCTCGTCTCGGAGGTGCATGGTCAGTTGCAGGAAACCTATGATCCTCTGGACGTGCTGGCGGCCTGCTTCCCCGCGGGGACCGTCAGCGGCGCCCCGAAGATCCGCGCCATGCAGTTAATTCACGAGTTGGAGCCGGATCGCCGTGGACCCTATTCCGGCGTCTACGGCTCCATGGACTTGCAGGGCGCCATCAATATGGCCATCACCATCCGCACCATCCTGGCCAGACCCCAGGCGTCAGGTCGGTGGCGCATTGCCGTTCAAGCGGGTGCGGGGGTGGTCTGCGAGTCTCAACCCGCCCTGGAATACGAGGAGACCATGAACAAGGCCCGTGGGATGCTGCGGGCCATCACCTGCCTGGAGGTGGACCACCCATGACGGCCCACCTGCTGCTGAAGGGCTTTGAGGTGGAGATGTTCACCGGGCGAAGCGACGGCGCCATTGTGGGGTGTGCCGATGACGCGGCCCGGGCCTTGCCCGGCTTCATGGTGGAGCCGGATCGCCGCAACCTGGAATACGCCACACCCCCCGCGGCGGACTACCACCAGCAGTTGCGGCAGTTGCTGGAACCCCGGCGCACCTTGCGGGCCTGGCTGCAACGTCGTGATCTCACCCTGGTGCCCGGCAGTTGCCTCAGCCTGGGGGATAGCCGCCGCTTCGAGCGGTCCGACCCCGCCAATCCCTACCACAGCCTGATCGAGCGGGCCTACGGCACCCGGGTGGCCACCGCCAGTGTTCATCTGAACTTCGGCATTGTCGATCCGGAACACCTCATGGCGGCTTGTCGGCTCATGCGCTGCGAAGGGGCCCTGCTGCTTGCCCTCAGCGCCTGTTCCCCGTTTCTGGATGGCCGGGTGACAGGGGCCCACTCCCAACGCTGGCGTCAGTTCCCCGTTACGCCCCCCTGGATTCCCCTCTTCCTCGGCCATAGCCACTACATCCGCTGGATGGAGGAGCAGTTGCAGCTTGGCGCCATGCACAACGTGCGCCACCTGTGGTGCTCGGTGCGGCCCAACGGCCGGCGGCGCCCCTACGAGATTGACCGTGTTGAAGTGCGCATCTGCGACCTGCTGGACGATCCTCTGGACTTGCTGGCTGTGGCCGGCTTTTGCGAATTGCGACTGCTGCAGTTGCTGGCGGACCCCGGCGGCCAGGATCCACTATGGGCCAGCAGCCTGGATGCCGACGCCCTGGCGGCGTTGGCGGACCGCAACGACCAGGCCGCGGCTCACCAGTCCCTCGCGGCCCGGCTGCACCACTGGCGGGACGGCCATGGGCTGACGGCTGCCCAGTGGCTACGCCAGTCTCTCCAGGACGTGCAGGGTCTGGCGGAGTCTCTGGGTCTGGAGGGCTGGCTCCGGCCCCTGCACAGTATTTTGAGACACGGGAACTGCTCCATGCGCTGGCTGCGCTCCCATGGGAAGGGAAAGTCCATCCGCGCCATTGTCAGACGGGAGGCTGTGGCCCTGGAGCGCCGTGAGCGTGAGCTTTATCAACGGCTGTGTGAAGGGGTGCCCGTCACAGCCTCTTTTGCGCCGACCACCTCCCTTGCTGCACCATGATCCTGGCGCTTCACACCTCTTACACCCACCTCCCCAATGCAGACAAGGGCGCTGCCGGGATGAAGCTGGACACACCGCGGCTGCTTCAGGAACGGCTGGGTTTCATAGAAGAGCTTTGGCACACCGTGCTCAACCACGAGTGCCACCAGGCGGTGGCGTCCCGGCTGACACACCTCAAGCAGCTTTGCTTCGAGGCTGGCAGTGCCGATGCCATCACCGAACTGGTGCGCACCATGGACCTGAGCGAGGCCATCGTTGCTGCCCGGGCGTTTTCCTTGTATTTCCAGTTGGTCAACATTGTTGAGCAGCAGATTGAGGAAGATCGCTATCGCTCCTCCATCCAGGCGGCCTACACAAAGGGTCCGGTGGTGGAGAATCCCTTTGCGCCGCCCCTGCCCCTCGGTTCGGCCCCCATTCCCCTGCGCACGTTGTTTCGGCGGCTGCGCTGCCTCAACGTGCCGCCGGGCCAACTGGAGACCCTGCTCAACAGGATGGATATCCGCTTGGTGTTCACAGCCCATCCCACGGAGATCGTGCGCCACACCGTACGTCATAAGCAGCGGCGGGTCGCGGATCTGCTCACCCGGTACGAGCAACTGGACGAGGCTGGCCGTGTGGAGGATCAGGAACTGATCCGCCGCCAGTTGGAGCAGGAGATTCGTCTCTGGTGGTGTACCGATGAACTCCACCAGTTCAAGCCCTCCGTGCTGGACGAAGTGGACTATGCCCTCCTCTACTTTCAGGAGGTTCTCTTTGACGTGCTGCCCCAGCTTAACGGGCGCTTGCGGCGGGTTCTGCACCGCAGCTACCCGGACGTGCAACTCCACAGCGAGGCGGTGATCACCTTCGGCTCCTGGGTGGGGGCCGACCGGGACGGCAATCCCTCCGTCACGCCGGACGTGACCTGGAGAACCGCCTGCTACCAACGTCAACTCATGCTGGAGCGCTATCTCGGCGCGGTGGAGACCCTGCGCACGGAGTTGTCCCTCTCCATGCAGTGGAGCCAGGTGAGCAGTGACCTGCTGGAGTCCCTGGAGTGGGATCGGCTGTGCTTCCCGTCCGTCTATGAACGATTGGCAGCCCGGTACCGCCTGGAGCCCTATCGGCTTAAACTCAGTTACATCCTGGAGCGATTGCACCGCACCCACGCCCGCAACAAGGCGCTGAACAAAGCGGGCTGGGATTCCCCTCTGCCCCAGCCCCGCTCCAAGGACATCTCCAGTATCGCCCCGCTGGGCCAGGATCTGGCCGGCCCCCTTCACTATGGATCCTCTCTGGATTTCCGCCAGGACCTGGAACTCCTTCAGAACAGCCTTCTCCAGACCGGCTTAAGGAACACGGGCCTGGAGTCCCTGCTCACCCAGGTGAGCAGTTTCGGCTTTTCCCTTGCGGCCCTTGATCTACGTCAGGAGAGCAGCCGCCACAGCGATGCCATCGACGAAATCACGCGCTTTCTGCAACTCCCGGCCTACAACGCCATGGACGAGGAGGCCCGGGTGCAATGGTTGCTGGCGGAGTTGCAGACCCGGCGCCCCCTGGTGCCTGCTGCAGTGGCCTGGAAGGACAGCACCCGGGAAACGCTGGACGTGTTCCGTATGCTCAAACGCCTTCAGTTGGAGTTTGGCGAGCGAACCTGTCGCACCTACATCATCTCCATGTGCGCCAGCGTCTCCGACGTGTTGGAGGTGATGGTGCTGGCCAAGGAAGCCGGGCTGGTGAGCGCCCCGGACGGTCAGGCATCGCTCCTGGTGATCCCCCTATTCGAGACCGTTGAAGATCTGCAACGGGCGCCGCGGGTGATGGAGCGGCTCTTCAGCATGACCACCTACCGGGAGCTGCTGGAGCGCTGTGACCGAGGGACGGAAGAGAACGCCCTGTTGCAGGAAATCATGCTGGGCTACTCCGATAGCAACAAGGACTCCGGCTTCCTCTCCAGCAACTGGGAAATTTATCGCGCCCAGCACGCTCTGGCGGCTCTGGCCCGGGGCCATGACATTCGCCTGCGGCTCTTCCACGGTCGGGGCGGCTCCGTGGGTCGGGGCGGAGGCCCCGCCTACCAGGCCATCCTGGCCCAGCCTGGAGGGACCCTGGAGGGACGCATCAAGATCACCGAGCAGGGGGAGGTGCTGGCGTCCAAGTACGCCTTGCCGGAGTTGGCGCTCTACAACCTGGAAACCGTCACCTCCGCCGTGATCCAGAACAGCCTGTTGGGGTCTCGCCTGGGGGAGCATCGGGAGTGGAGCGAGTTGATGAGCCGCCTGGCCCGGCGCTCCCGCAGCCACTACCGGGCTCTGGTCCATGAAGATCCCAACCTGGTGCTTTTCTTCCAGCAGGTGACGCCCATCGAGGAGATTTCCATGCTGCAAATTTCCTCCCGTCCCGCCCGACGCCGTGGCGGCGCCAAGGATCTCTCCGGCCTGCGGGCCATTCCCTGGGTGTTTGGCTGGACCCAGAGCCGCTTCCTGCTCCCCAGTTGGTACGGGGTGGGTTTTGCCCTCAACCAGGAGTTGCAGGACAACCCCGAACAGTTGGACGTGCTCCGTGAGCTCTACGGCCGCTGGCCCTTCCTGCGCACTCTTATTTCCAACGTGGAGATGACGTTGGCCAAGGTGGACCTGCAGCTTGCGGAGCACTATATGAAGTCCCTCAGCAGAGAAACGTACCGGGACGCCTTTGCGGCCATTTTTGCCCGCATTCGCCAGGAGTATGAACTTACCCACTCCCTGGTGCTGAAAATTACCGGCCAGGGGGAACTGCTGGCGGAGGATCCGGGCCTTAAACTGTCGGTGGAACTGAGAAACTGCACCATCGTGCCGTTGGGCTTCATCCAGGTGGCGCTGCTGCGGCGACTGCGGGAACAGGTGCGGCAGCCCCCGTTGCGTGAAGAGCAGGAACAGGAGCGCACCTACAGCCGCAGCGAATTGCTGCGGGGCGCCTTGCTCACCATCAACGGCATCGCTGCGGGGATGCGCAACACGGGCTGAGGAGAGATGGCCATGCCACGTCGTCCGGCAGTGACCCTTCCCCAGGGCTGGCTGGTGTTGCAGGATCCGGACCGCCCTGATGCCGCCGCCGTGAATCGCCTGCTCCAGGCCTGCGGTCAACCGGAGCGCACCGTTGAGCGGGTGGACCTGGCATTGCAGCGCAGTGAGCTTCTGGTCAGTCTTTGGCGTCCCGCCCCTGGCGATGCGGGCCACCAGTTGGCGGGTCTGGTGCGGGCCACCAGTGACCGATCTTTGAACGTGAATCTCTGGGATCTGTGCGTCCTTGAGGATATTCAGCCCAGGGGCCGCTACATCCACCTCCTCATGGGAGCCATGCTGCTGAGGCTGCGCCGTGATCTGGCGGGATGCAGTGTTTCCATGATGGCCAGAGCGGAGGACGTGCCGGAACTGGAGCGCTTCGGCTTCCTGGAATCCCCCAAGGGGATTCGCGCCATGGAGCTTCAACTGGGACCAGGGGAAGGCCGTGAAGCCAGAGGCTGTGAAACGACCGGAGAAGCGGGCATGGAAGGATTCGAACCCTCGGCTTTCAGAACCGGAATCTGACGCTCTATCCAACTGAGCTACATGCCCATGGGCATCATTGTAATCCATCATGCCCTCCCTATCCAGGCTGGAGCTCCAGCATTTCCGCAGCTATCCCCAAGCGTCCCTGCAGGTGGAGGCCAGGCGGGTCATTGTTATCGGAGCCAACGGAGCAGGTAAGTCCAACCTGCTGGAGGCTGTGGAGTTGCTGGGCAGTCTGCGCTCTCATCGCACCGCCAGCAACGGGGACCTGATCCAGTCGGATCAGACCGATGGCTGGATCCATGGCTGGATCGGCACTGACGGGCTGGAGCACATCGGGCTGCATCTGCGCCAGCGGGGGGGTCGCCAGGGGTTGCGCAACCAACATCCCCTGTCCCGTCAACTGGATCTTCTGGGGGCGTTCCGTTGTGTGTGCTTCAGTTCCCTGGATCTGGCCCTGGTGCGTGGTGAGCCCGTGCTCCGGCGCCAGTGGCTGGATCGGGTGGTGTTGCAGTTGGAACCCGCCTACGGGGACCTGCTCTCCCGGTACGGCAGATTGCTGCGGCAGCGCTCCAGCCTGCTGCGCCGCCGGGGAGCCTCCCCCCATCATCTGACGGTCCTTCTGGATGCCTATGACCAGCAGATGGCCCATCTGGGGGCACGTCTTCACCGGCGCCGTCAACGGGCGCTGCTGCGGCTCGATCCCCTGGCCCGGAGTTGGCAGAAGCGGCTGAGTGGCGGGCAGGAAATCCTGAGCCTCCTCTATCACCCTGGCACGGACCTTACCCCAGGCCCTGCCCCTGATCAGGGGAACCGGACGTTGCTGGTCTGGCAGGAGGCGCTGCAGCAGCAATTGGCCCACCAGCGGGCCGCGGAACTGCATCTGGGAAGTTGTCGTGTGGGACCCCAGCGGGATGAAGTGGTGCTGCAACTCAACGGACAGGCGGCCCGTCGTTATGGATCAGCCGGCCAACAGCGCTGCATGGTGCTGGCATTGAAAATGGCCGAGGCGGACCTGGTGGCCCAAGTGAGTGGGGAGGAGCCGGTGCTGCTGCTGGATGATGTGTTGGCGGAACTGGACCCGGACCGCCAACTGCTGCTTCTGGAGGCCATTGGTCAGCAGCAGCAATGCCTGTTGAGCACAACGCACCTGGATCGCTTCATTGGCGCTTGGCACCGTGACGCCCAGTGCATCAGCGTCTGCCGGGGTGAAGATGGTTCAATGCTGAGTCCCTTTTGAATGGCGGGTGGCACCTTGAGCTTGGTCAACAAACAGGTGCTCCATGTTATGATCCATCCTGTAGAGCCTTTTGCCATAAGGGACTCTCTCCCAACCTACTTTTTTGGATCCTGAGCGCCTAGAGCTTGGCGCCACAGTTTGGGCAGAACAGGTGGTCTACAGCGGTGGTGAAGCCACACTTGCGACAATCCCTGCTGCTGGCCACCGCCAATTCCGGGTGGCTCGGCAGGCCCACCATCTGGGCATTGCTCTTACCTGGCGGCACCATGGGATAGCAGTTTTCGCCGGGGCGCACCCGCACATCCACCAGCACCGGGCCACCATGGTCCAGAGCAACCTGCAGGCCAGGGCGCAATTCCTCCCGCTCGCGAATACAGAGGCCCTTGATTCCGAACGCTGCCGCCAATTTCACAAAGTCCGGCATGCCGTTGTTCATGTTGGAGGCGGAATAGCGCTCTTCGTAGAAGCTTTCCTGCCACTGGCGCACCATCCCCTGCCAGCCGTTGTTGATGATGATTACCTTGGCCGGCAAGCCATACTGGGCCAGGGTGCCCAACTCCTGGATGTTCATCAGGATGCTGGCGTCCCCGGCAATGCACACCACCTGCTGATCCGGCAGAGCGGTCAAAACCCCCATGGCGGCAGGCATCCCGAAGCCCATGGTGCCGAGACCCCCACTGCTGATCCACTGGCGCGGCCCGTTGCGCAGATATTGGGCGGCCCACATCTGATGCTGACCCACGTCCGTGGTGACGAAGCAGTCGGGCGCCAGATCCCGCACGGCAATGAGCACCTCCTGGGGATAGATCTCCCCGGAGGCGGGCGGAATCACGAGGGGATAGCGCTGTTTCCAGTCCGCGATGCGTTGCAACCAGGCTGCTGTGCTCAGGGGCGGCTCATCAGCCTGGCAAGCCTCCAGAAGCCGTTCCAGGCTGTTGTTGAGGTCCCCCACCACCGCCAGTTCCGGCCGGCGGTTTTTGGCGATTTCCGCAGGATCGACCTCGAAATGAATGACCTGGGCGCGGGGGGCAAAGGTGTCCAGCTTGCCGGTGACCCGATCATCAAACCGGGCGCCACAGGCAATAAGCAGATCGCATTCGGTAACGGCAAAATTGGCATAGGCCGTGCCGTGCATCCCCAGCATACCCACGGACAGTTCGTGGTTTTCATCAAATGCCCCTTTGCCCATCAGGGTTGTGGTGACCGGAATGCGGAAGCGCTGGGCCAGGGCCGCCAACCGGCCGTAGGCGCCTGCGGAAATCGCTCCGCCCCCCACGTAGAGGAGCGGCCGCTGGGAGCCACGCATTATCTCCAACGCCTGATGGATCGCGGCATCGGTTGCCGCGGGGGGCAGGGTAAACCCTCTGGGCACACAGCTACCCGGTGGCGCCGGGGTGTAGTCAAACAACTCCTGCCCCACGTCTTTGGGCACGTCAATGAGCACCGGACCGGGGCGTCCATGGGCAGCGATATAAAACGCCTGGGCCACGATGCGAGCCATATCCCGTGGATCCCTCACCACCCAGGAGTGTTTCACGATGGGGAGGGTGATGCCGAAAATGTCGGTTTCCTGGAAGGCGTCGGTGCCAATGGCGGATCGCGACACCTGACCTGTGATGACCAGCAGGGGCACGGAGTCCATCTGGGCCGTGGCGATGCCGGTAACCAGGTTGGTGGCGCCGGGTCCGGAGGTGCCGAAACAGACGCCCACCCGGCCCGTGGCTCTGGCGTAACCGTCGGCGGCATGGGCTGCACCCTGCTCATGGCGCACCAGAATGTGCTGCAGCCAGCCGCGACTTTCCGCCCGATGGAGTTCGTCGTAAATGGGTAGGATGGCGCCACCGGGATAGCCGAAGATGTGCTTGACCCCATGGCGATGCAGGGCATCCATGAGGGCAAATCCCCCGGAAACAGGCTGGGTCCCCATCAAGGGACGGGGGGCGGTGAACGCAGTGCGGACAGGAGTGACAGTCACGGGTGCCGGGGTCGAAGCCGCCTTGAAGATGATCTCCAGGGTATGACCAAATTCCTGGAATGAGTTGGTATGTCAGGGCAGAAGTTGCGGATGATCCGCAATCACCCTGGCCCGTTGCCGGCGTTTACAGGAGTCCCAGGGCGTGGAGGGGACCATGTCCGCTCAGAAGCTCCAGCAGGACGGCCAGAAACCCCAGCATGGCCAGTCGGCCGTTCCACACCTCCGAACTGTTGTTCCAGCCCCACTCCCATTTCTCCTGGGGGTAAAGCTTGGTCTGCTGGGGCAACTGGGTGAAGGTGGCCAGGTCCACGGGCTCCTCCGCCATGCTGGTCTCCACCAGATCCGCCAGGGCGCTGATAAAGGTGGGGTGGGTATCCAGCGCCGGCACCCGGAGGAAGTTCTCAATGCCTGCTTCTGCAGCAAGGTGTCGATACTCGATATCAATCTCCTCCAGGGTTTCGATATGCTCGCTCACGAAGCTGATGGGCACCACCACCAGTTCCTTCACACCGGCCTCCCCCAATCCATGGAGCGCATCTTCCGTGTAGGGCTGGAGCCACTCCACAGGACCTACACGGCTCTGGTAGGCCAGAGTATAGGCGTTCTCCCTCTGCATGGTGTCCATGATCAGGCTTGCGCAACGCTCAATCTGCTCCTGGTAGGGGTCCCCGGCATCCTCCACGTAACTCTTGGGCACCCCATGGGCACTGAAAAACACGTGGGCCTTGTCCGGCGCGGCGGCCTGATCCAGGGTGGCGCTGATGAGTTCCGCCATGGCTTGCAGATAGCGGGGATGCTCATACCAGGAGCCAATGGCCCGCAGGGGCAGGCGGGCAAAGGCGGGGTCGTCCTGGCGGAGCCGCTCCAGCAGGCGGAAGCTGGAGCCACTGGTGCTGATGGAGAACTGGGGATAGAGGGGGAGCACCACCACCTCGTCCATGGCATCCGCCTTGATGTCCGCCACGGCGGATTCCGTAAACGGATGCCAGTAGCGCATGGCCACATAGGTGGTGGCGTTAATCCGGCGCTGGCGCAGTTCACTCTGCAACACCTTGGCCTGCTGATCCGTGATGCGCCGCAGGGGGGAGCCGCCGCCAATGGAGCGGTAGGCCTTCTGAGAGCGCCCCGCCCGCAGGCTACTGATGAGCCAGGCCAGGGGCTTCTGCAACTGGGGCAGGGGCAGGCGGATGATTTCCGGATCTGCGAAGAGGTTATAGAGAAACGGCCCCACGTCCTGGATCCGCTCGGGACCCCCAAGGTTCAGCAGTAGGACGCCAATACGGGCCATGTCCCTGGCGGGCAAGTGGTGAATCAGTGGACCCTAACCTTTCCCAGGCTCCATCGGGAACCTTGGTGAGCAGTCATCATCTTGGGAACACCATTTTGGAAACACCTGCCTGGCCATCCTGGCAGCGATCCCATGGGGAGAGCCTTCCTCCATGGCTGCCACAGGTCCTACCTGAACCTTTTCCGAAACTGAAGGCATAGGGTGTCAAGGAGCACGTTGTGGCCCTGTCCAAGTCACTTTGCGTATGCCCAAGCCGAATTTTGCGCCATCCACCATCTGGGCTGGGGACAACCTGGACGTGATGCGGGGCATGAACTCCGCCTGCGTGGACCTCATCTACCTGGACCCTCCCTTCAATTCCAACCGCACTTATGAGGCTCCGATTGGCAGCAAGGCGGCGGGGGCCGCCTTCAAGGACGCCTGGACTCTGGATGACGTGGACGTGTGCGAGCACGGGGAATTGGCAGAGCGTAATCCTGCTGTCTACGCGGTGATTACAGCAGCAAGGGAGGCCCATGGGAAAGGGATGCAGTCCTATCTCATCTTCATGGCAGTGCGGCTGCTGGAGATGCACCGCATTCTCAAGTCCACAGGTTCCATCTATCTGCATTGTGACGATACAGCAGGAGCGTATCTGAAGATACTCATGGATGGTATTTGGGGGGCCGATAAGTGCAGGGGGCAGATTGTCTGGAAACGAAACTCTGCCAACAACGCCGGAGACAGTTATGGGAGGATTGCCGACTGGATTCTGTATTACATCAAAGAGATTGATTTTACTTGGAATCAACCTTATGGAGGCATTAGTGAAAACGAGCTAAAGGAATACAGAAACACGGATTCTGATGGCCGTCGCTACAAAGGGAATGATTTGACCGCCCCATCCAACAACGCCTCCAGGCAGTTCACCTGGCGAGGAGCAACACCGAAACCTCCCCGTGGCTGGGCCTATTCACTGGAAAAACTGGAAGAACTCTGGCAGTCTGGATTGATCCACACGAAAAAGGATGGCACGCCTTCTCTGAGGGGTCACAAAAAGTACCTTGACGAACACCCTGGGGCGAAAGTTCAAAACATCTGGACCGACATCCAACGAATTGGTAATACGGCAAAGGAACGAACCAGCTATCCCACCCAGAAGCCCCTGACCCTGCTGGACCGCATCATCAAGGCCAGTTCCAATCCTGGCGACATGGTGCTTGATCCCTTCTGTGGCTGTGCCACCACCCTGGTGGCAGCGGATAGACTGGGGAGGAAATGGGCAGGCATTGATATGTCCCCACTGGCCATCAAGCTGGTCAAGGAGCGGATCGTTGTAGATCCAGCAGCCAACCCGCTGTGTGTGGGCCGGGGGCCGATTGCCCTGGATACCCCACCCAAGCGCACAGACTTGGGCAATCTGCCCAACTACCGCACCCACCGCCATCGCCTCTATGGTGAACAGGAAGGCGTCTGTGTGGGCTGCAATACCCACTTCCCCTTCAGGGTGATGGACATAGACCACATTCTGCCTCGCAGCAAGGGAGGGACGGATCACCCAGACAACCTGCAACTGCTGTGTTCCGGCTGCAACCGCAGTAAAGGCGGCAAGACCATGGCCGAATGGAGGGCAGCGCAGCGAGGATGGCCAATCAACGTATGAGGGACTTCAGCGCCCTGCAGGGGTGCGGGGCTGATCGGCTTCGGCATTGACCACGGCTGGATCTTCAGTGAGATGTTTCCAGCGGGCCACCTGAAGGAGCCCCGGCGGCGCCAGTCGCAAGCCTGTGGCTTCACCAAGGGTTTCACCAAGCACCGTGGGGGGACGATTGGGGAGAATGTGTTTGTCCATAAAGCCTCCTTGAGAGTCGGGGTATGGTCTCAGCAGACCTACTTCCAAGTTCAGGCCGAGTTCAGGTTTAATTTAGATTCTCCCAGGTTTGTTCACCGACTGTCACAAAGGTTGCCGGGGTGGGAGGCTGGGCCCGCTCAAGCCCTGTCTAAACTGGCTCCGCCATGCCAACGCAAGACGACATGAGTCTGACCAGGACCGGTGTTCCTGACAACCATCAACGCCAGCAAGCTGTGCTTCTGGCCCACCGCTATGGGCTGAATCTTGATGAAGACGAGCAGGAGGAACTGATCTGGATCATTGAGGCCATGGGGCTGGAGGAGGCGGAGGCGGAATGTGCCCGCTCCCGCGCCATGTTGATTCGCTCCGGACGGTTGGATCCCGATGATGGGGCCAATGACGAATCCGCTGAGTGCCCGGAGACCTAGGCAGCGGCCAATTGCTCTGCTGCCAGAGCCAGCCAGTTCCCGTAGAATCTGCGGCCAATGGGCATCAGGGACTCCAAGCCGGTCCCGTTGAACCGGGCCTGCTGGGCAATGGGAACCAGGTCGTCGTCCTCGGCAAACCAACGCTCCACCATGGTCTGATCCAGTTCCATGTGGCCTTGCACCCCATAGGCCGCCGGGCCAAGGGCGGCAATCTGATTGTGGCAGAGGGGGCTGGTGGCCATGGTCTCGACAGAAGGCTCCGGCGCCACCTCTTCCCCATGTAACTGAAACACCGGCAGGGGGTCGGGCAAGCCCCGCAGCAGGGGATGGTTGCGACCGGCAGGGGTTTGATGCAGCGTCCACGGCCGCCCCTGGGGATCCAGCCAACCCAGTTCCCGTTCCTGGGCAGCGCGGATCACACACCCCCTGGCCTTGGCCAGCACTTGCAGCCCCAGGCAGATGCCCATGACGGGAATCTGCTGCGCCAGTAAGTGTTGACAGAGACGCACCAGTTCCGGGATGCGTCCATGGTGGTCATTGGCGCTGGCGGGTCCCCCCAGGAGCAGAAATGCCTGGCCCTGTTGTGGTGTAGGCAGGGGTTGATCAGTCCAGAGTCGGGTCACGTGAAGTTCCCAACCACGCTTCATGGCCAGGGGCTGAATGAGGCCGGGACCTTCCCGCGGAATGGTCTGCACAACGCAAAGCCGGGGTGTTCCGGACATCAGCCCCTCCTGATCACTTCCTGGCAGTTTGCCCCAGGGGGCGTTGGAGTGCATCGGGATCCAGGCCCTCCCGCAGGCTCAGCACCATGCCGGCAGCTTCCTGGTAATTGGCCACGTTCATTACCCCTTCCAAGCCCAGAGCTGCTGCCGTGACCTCCAGCCGGGAGGGATTGTGTACAGCCAGAACAGGGATCCCCCGCTCGGCTGCCGCCAGCACCGCTGGCCCCCCCAGTGCCCCGTGGGGCGCCACCAGGGCGCCCACCTGCTGGGCCAGCAGATCACCCCCCTGGGCATCAGCGGCGGGGACGAGACGGGGGGCCCGACTCAACCCCGCCAACACGGACGGCAGGAAGGTGTACCCCAACTCCTCGGCCGCGGCCCGGGGATCCACGTCCGCCAACAAGGGCAGGGGGCGGACAGCCGGAGCGTGGGCACAGGGCAGACCCAGTTCCCGCACCAGCAGATGGCTGATCACCGCCTCGGCCCCGGCCAGGGCGTCCACACCCTGGCCATGGCGGTAGTTCTGCAGCAGTGACGATGTGGGGGATTCATCCGGGAAGCGGGTTACCACAGCCACAGCCGTGGCGCCGCAGCGCTGGAGTTGACGTCCTGCCGCCAACAGCAGGTCAATACGGTCCAAACCACCCCAACTGATGCCGCTCCCCCCCTGCTCCAGGCGCACCCCGAGGGGCTCCGGCGTGACCACCTCAGGGCCGATGGGTAGCCCCAGACTGAACCGGGCCGCGGCTGCCGCTTGACGGTGGCGTTCCAGTAGTTCCGGCTCCAGAGCGCCATCCAGCAACAGACCCAGACAATGGCGATGATGGGGCCGCAGAGCCGTCTGCCCTCGGCAAAAACGATCCAGCGCCCAACCTTCCGTGTAGTGGATGCGGGCATCAGGCCAGTACAGGGAAGCGGCGTTCAAGACGTTGGGATGGGTGACCAGGCAGCCACTGGCGGCCGCCAGAAGCCGCGCCACCGGCAGACCATCCCCGGCAAAACCTCCCTGCTGACAACCAATCCCGGTGGGAATGATCAGCACGGTGGGCATGGGGAGCGTGCCCATATCTACGGGGCGCCATGGAGCACCATGGCCTCCAGCCGGATCCAGCGCTGCCCCTCGGGTAATGACGTGCAGGCGGTAATGGCCCAACGGAGTGGCGCGCCGTGTTGAGCCAGGGCCTTCTCAATTGGCTCCAGCAAAGGACCGGGTTCCAGAATCAATTCCAGAGATACCCTCTGGAGCCGCACCGGAGCGCTACCCATTCCCTCCCCCAGCGGTCACGTCTGATATTGGCCAAACTGGGCTTCATACAAGGCGTCCTCCTGGCCAGCCTCCAGTTGCAGGTCGCTGCGAGGGTGCGCCACACAAAGCAGAGTAAAGCCTTTCTCCTGCAAATCATCCCGCACCCCCATGGCATCGGGTTGTTCCACTTGGCCCTGCTTGAGCAGGGCGGCGCAGGTGGTGCATAGTCCTGTACAACAGGAGCAGGGCAGAGCAATCCCGGCTGCTTCCGCTGCGGCCAACACCGTTTCATCCCCACGGCAAGGGAAGGTGTGAACGTCCCCTCGCAGGTGAACAGTGATGGTGAAGGTGTCCATTGGCCCGGATCAACCCATGGCGGCGGCGCCACCCACCACCTCAAGAATTTCCTGGGTGATGGCCGCCTGTCTGGCTTTGTTGTAATCCAGGGTGAGGTTTTTGGCCAGGGCCTTGGCATTGTCACTGGCGTTGTTCATGGCGGTCATGCGGCTGGCCAGTTCCGATGCGGCGGCCTCTTGCAGGGAGCGCAACACCTGGTTCTGTACATAGAGGGGCAGGAGTGCGTTGAGCAGTTGGGCAGAGGTCTGCTCAAAGACCATGGCGGAGGGAAGCTTGGGCTGGGTGTTGGGGAGGGAACCACGCTCCACCTCCATCGCCCCTCCTTTGCTGGTGAGACGGAACATCTCGTCGTCCACGGTGGCAATGCCCTGGGGATCCAGAGGCAGGAGGGTTTGCACAACCGGCCGGGAACTCACCAGGTTGATGAACTTGGTGTAGATCCCTTCCACCCGGTCACTGCTTCGCCCCTGAAACAGGGGCAAAAGACGATTGGCAATGTGGCCGGCCTCAGCAGAGGTGGGTACCTGCTCCAGGTTCTCGATGCTGTCAACAACGTCGTAGTTGCGGCGGCCGAAGTAGGCATTCACCTTGCGGCCCACCAACAGGAGATTCACCTTCAGCCCCTTGGCGGTCAATTCCCGGTGGCGTTCCTCGGTGCGCTTGATGACATTGGCGTTGTAGCCGCCGCAGAGTCCCCGGTCTCCCGCAATGGACACCAGGGTGACGGTGCGCAGTTCACGCTGTTCCAGCAGGGGAGCATCAACGGCTTCAAAAGCCATCTGGGACTGGAGATTTTCCAGCACCCGGGCCAGGCGGTCGGAGAAGGGGCGACTGCGCAACACCTGCTCCTGGGCGCGCCGCACCTTGGCGGCTGCAACGAGGCGCATGGCCTCCGTAATCTTGCGGGTGTTTTTGACCGAATTGATCCGGTCTCTGATTTGCTTGAGATTGGCCATGGTTCAGCGGAAGTGGTGAGGACCTGGCCGGATCAGGCGGCAGCCAGCATGGTCAGCTTCACAGCCTCAATGGCTGCTTTGAGCTTGTCCTCTGCCTCCGCAGACATGACTCTCCTGGTTTGGATCTCCTCCACAAAGTCCTTGGCGCTGGTCTTGAGGTAGTCGCGCAACTCCCGTACGAAGCCCTGAATCTGCTCCACCGGGACGTCATCCAGCAGACCTTTGGTCCCCGCATAAACCAGCGCCACCTGCTCCGCCAGAATCAAGGGGCTGAACTGGGGCTGTTTCAGCATCTCCCGCAGCCGCGCCCCCCGGTCCAACTGGGCTCGGGTGGCGGCATCCAGATCCGAGGCAAACTGGGAGAAGGCCGCCAGCTCGGCCGCCTGGGCCAATTCCAGCTTCAGCTTGCCGGCAATTTTCTTGATGGCTTTGGTCTGGGCGGCGCCCCCCACACGGCTCACGGAGATGCCCACGTTGATGGCCGGGCGAAGACCGGAGTTGAACAGGTCCGAAGAGAGGAAAATCTGGCCGTCGGTGATGGAGATCACGTTGGTGGGGATGTAGGCCGACACATCTCCAGCCTGGGTTTCGATGATGGGCAGGGCGGTCATGGAACCTTTGCCCATGGCGTCGCTCAATTTTGCGGCCCGCTCCAGGAGGCGGCTATGGCAGTAGAAAATATCGCCGGGATAGGCTTCGCGCCCGGGGGGACGGCGCAGGAGCAGAGACATCTGCCGATATGCCTGGGCCTGTTTGGAGAGATCGTCGTAGATCACCAGGGTGGCCTTGCCGTTGTACATGAAGTGCTCGGCAATAGCTGCGCCGGCATAGGGGGCCAGGTACTGGAGGGCGGCTGGCTCCGAGGCGCTGGCAGCCACCACCACGGTGTAGGCCAAGGCGCCCCGCTCCCGCAGCACCTGCACCACGTTGGCCACGGAGGCGGCCTTCTGGCCAATGGCCACATAGACACAAATCATGTCCTGATCCGCCTGGTTCAGGATCGTGTCAATGGCAATGGCGGTTTTTCCGGTCTGGCGGTCACCGATGATCAACTCCCTCTGGCCCCGCCCGATGGGAATCATGGCATCAATGGCGGTGATGCCGGTCTGCATGGGCTCATGGACGGAGCGGCGCTGGATGATGCCTGGCGCCGGAGACTCGATCAGGCGGGTGGCCGTGGTTTCAATGGCTCCCTTGCCGTCCACGGGTTCACCGAGAGCATTGACCACCCGCCCCAGCATGGCGTCACCCACGGGGACGGAGGCGATTTTGCCCGTTGCCTTGACGCTGCTGCCCTCGGAAATGCCGTGGCCTTCACCCATGAGCACGGCGCCCACGTTGTCACTCTCCAGATTCAGGGCAATGCCTTCGGTGCCGTCTGCAAATTCCAGCAACTCCCCTGCCATAGCCTGTTCCAGGCCATAGATCCGGGCAATGCCGTCGCCCACCTGCAAAACGGTGCCGACATTGCTGACAGAGACGGTTTTGTCGTAGTCCTCAATTTGCTGCTTGAGGATGGCGCTGATCTCGTCAGGACGGATGGAAACCATGGCTTAGAGCGGAAAGGAGGGCAGTTGGGTTGGGGGGGATGTGACTACCAGAGATCAAGTGGCTTTCGCCAGGCTGCGGCCGAGGCGACGGACTTGTCCGGCCAGGCTGGCATCCACAACCTGGGAGCCGATACGCACAATCAGGCCACCGATCAGAGAAGGATCAACAGTGATGGAGCAGTCCACAGAAGCGCTGCCCGCCATGGCCTGAACTTTTTGTTTGAGTTGTTCTTCCTGGTCCGGGGTGAGTGGCGTCGCGCTGGTTACCTGGGCCAGGGCAATGCCTTGGTCCTTGCGGTAAAGCTCCAGGAAACGCTCGAACACCGCGCCCATCAAGCTGATGCGCTGGCGGTCGGCCAACAGTTTGAGCAGATTGAGGCTGGCCGTTTGCCTGAGCACGTCCTTCTCCTGAAACAATGCCGTAATGACGGCTTTCTTGGTTTCCGGTTCAAGGATCGGGGAGCCCAGGGCATCTCGCAAAACGTCCGAGGTTGTCCAGATCTCAAGTACAGCCTTGGCGTCGGCAGCCAGGTCATCACTGATGCCCTGCTGGCTCCCGATTTGCAACAACGCTTCGGCGTAAGGCGTGGCGATGGTGTTGAGGAGGGGCATCGTCTAGCCAAGGGAATTGATGGTGGCCTCCAGAAGCTTTTTCTGCTTCTGGCGGGAAAGGGCGGCGGGAAGATCCTGGAGGGCCAGGGCAATGGCCTGATCAGCGGTGCTGCTGAGCAACTCGTTGCTGATGCGACGGGCTTCGCTGTCCGTATCGGCCTTCGCTTCCTCTTGCAGGCGGGCCATCTCGGCGATGGTGCGCTGCTCCCCCTCGGCGCGAATGGCATCGGCCCGGGCTTGGCCGTCCTTAAGGATTGTCCGGGCTGTTTCCTGGGCAGAAGCCAGTTCGGCCTGAGCCTTCTCAAGCTGGGCTGTGGCTTCAGCCAAGCGGGACTCCGCCTCGTTGAGATCCTGCAGGACTGCCTCACGGCGGCGAGAAAGGATGCCGCCGAGGAATCCTTTCAAAAACCAGAACAGAACAGGGATAAGGATGGCCAGATTGACCAGGTTGTCGTTGAGGATGTCAAGGTCAATGCCAAAACCTTCTGTTGCCAGCAAGAGGGGGGCGGCCATGGCGGCGGGGGGGACAATGGGCATTGGTGGACTCAGACAGCGATCAGACGCTGGATAATCAGATCGGCCAGTTGCCGGGACTGTTTGGTCAGAGCGGCTGCGGCGGCGGATCGCTGGGCCTCCATGTCGGCCCGCGCCTGCTCCCGCAGCCTGGTTGCAGAGGACTTGGCTTCCGCCAAGGCGCTTTTGTAAAGCGTGGCCACCTCGTCTTCAGCCGCGGCAATGACGGCCTGGGCGTCTTGACGGGCCTTTTGTAGTTGGCCCTTGAGATCCTGTTCAAGGCGTTGCACCTGAGCCAGTCGTTCCTTGGCGTCCTTGTGGCTGGTGGTCACGAAACCCTCCCGTTCCTCAACCACCTTGCCAACGGGCTGGAAGAACAACTTGTTCAGGATGAACGTAAGGACCACCACCTGGATGGCCATCAGGGGCAGGGTGGCGTCAAAGTCAAAGAGACCCCCTTCAGGGACAGGAGCCTCGGCCAGGGGAAACCAACTGATCATTGGGGACGGTTGGGGGACGATGGTTCAGGGCAGGCTCAGGTTGCAGTTCAGGCTGAACTGAGCCGCGACGCCTTACCGGGGCGGTTCAGGAGAAGGGGTTGGCAAACAACAGCACCAGGGCCACCACCAGGCCATAGATGGTGAGCGATTCCATGAACGCAAAAGAGAGCAGCAAGGTGCCACGAATCTTTCCCTCGGCCTCAGGCTGACGGGCAATGCCTTCAACAGCCCCGCCAGCAGCGGTGCCCTGGCCGATGCCGGGGCCAATGGCCCCCAGGCCAACGGCCAGGCCGGCGGCGACAACAGAGGCTGCGGGGATAAAGGATTCCATGATTGAGGGGATGATGGTTGGGGTGCGCAGATGCTACGCGGGTGTTGGAGGCGCGCCTGGAGCATTCCTCAGGACAGGGAAAGGGCCCGAGGCACTCGGACCGCGCGCAATGATGTGGGACGACGACGGAGGACCGACGTCAGGCGTGCTCTTCGTGAACCGCCTCGCCAATGTAGTAGGCCGCCAGGGTGGCAAAAATCAAGGCCTGAATGGCGCTGGTGAACAGGCCCAAAAACATCATGGGCAACGGCACAAACAGGG
Source organism: Cyanobacteria bacterium MAG CAR3_bin_5 (assembly GCA_026709085.1). Classification (GTDB taxonomy): domain Bacteria; phylum Cyanobacteriota; class Cyanobacteriia; order PCC-6307; family Cyanobiaceae; genus Synechococcus_B. The sequence goes on from JAPOTR010000034.1 coordinate 69,633, forward strand.
GCAGAAGAAGCACCAGCACGGAGACGGTGAGCTCATCGGCCATGATGTTGCCGAACAGGCGGAAGGAGAGGGACAGGGGCTTGGTGAAGTCCTCGACGATCTTGAACGGGAGCATGATGGGGGTGGGCTCCACGTAGTACTCGAAGTACCGCAACCCCTTGCGGCTCAAACCGGCATAGAAGTAGGCCAGGGACACCAGCAAGGCCAGGGCAACGGTTGTATTGATATCCCCGGTGGGGGCCCCCAGCTCACCGGAGGGCAGGCGCACCAAGCGCCAGGGCACGAGGGCGCCGCCCCAGTTGCAGAAGAAGATGAACAGGAACAGGGTGCCAATGAAGGGCATCCAGTCCCGGTAGGCTGCTTCGCCGATCTGTTCCCGGGAGAGGTTGCGGATGTAGTCCCAGAGGAACTCCAGCAGATTCTGGAGTCCTGCGGGCTTGCGCCCCATCCGGCGCGTCCCCGCCACGACAATGGTCAGCAGGGCGCCAATGAGGATCCAGGAACTGAGAAAGATTTGACCGTGAAGGTCCAGTTGACCCAGGCGCCAGTAAAAATGCTGGCCGATCTCCAAACCATGGGATTCCTCAACCATGAGTTCCGGATCACTGGCCGGGAGAGCTTCGGCAAGGGGAAGAAGGGTCTGCAGCAGCATGACTCAGGCAAGTGGAGAACCAGAAACAAAGGTTGTGGGCTCGTCGGAACCCGTCAGATCGCCAAAGGCGATGAGCAAAATCGCTGGCTTGTACAGCAGAAAGCCGAAGAAGGCGGGTACGCAATCCAACCCTTGAAGACGAAGAGCCAGAATGCCCAGGACAACAGGAACCGCCAGATGCGCCTTGCCAAGGCTGTTGGAGCCCTTGCCCAGCCGTTCCACTGAACGTGAGAGCAGCAGCAGGTAGAGCATTCCCGCGGCGGCTCCGGCGAGAAGGCTGAAGCACGTCCGCAGATCCCAGACCAGAACCGTCAACAGGCCAGCCCCGAGGGTGATGCTCAGCGTCAGGCTGAAAATCCGTTGTCGAAGGCGAAAAAATTCGACCATCGAACCGGGTTTATCTTCCGGGATCTTCGCAGACGCAGGGGACTGGGCAGCAGATGGGGTGAACCGGGACCAGCCGCCACCCTCTCCAAGGGGAGACGGGGGCAGGCCATGACCAGCAAGGCGATGGAGCAACTGGTCACGCCAGAGGCTTGCTTGATGGGCCTGAAGCAGGTCTTCAGGGGAGGCTTCCATGGTGAACCCGTGGTTCACCTCCGTTCTATCCACAGAGCTGCTGTACAGGCAAATGCGGAGGAATCCTAACATTCAGGATCAGGGGTCGTGGGGTGCAGCAGGATCAATCTGCGCCGCCAGAGTGCCCTGATCCGCTCCCCCGGTCGCTGTTGACTCCTGCTGCCAGCAGAATCCGACAGATGCTGCAAGGGTTGTGACGGCGCCTCGTCAATGGCCTTCAGCAGGCTCATGTCCTCCTGGTCGAGATCCACGGGCTCCAGGTCGGGACCCAGCAGTCGGGAACCGGGCCAGCCCCACAAGCAGGGATTACGCTGGGCGGTGGCGGCCCACAGATCCTCGTCACGGCTCCAGGTGTGGGCCGGCAGGGGCGGCTTGCCGAGGAAAAATTCAAAATGGCTGATGTCCGTGTCCAGGGCCTCAACCAGTTGCCACTGCTGCCGCTCCGGCAGAGCCTTGGCCCGCTCCAGGGCCTCCCCCTGCAGGAGGGCGTCCAGTTGCCAGATCCGGGGATTGCTGAAACCCAGAAACTCCAGCCCGCACCCCTCCACCAACGGGAAGAGCCTCTCCAGGGTGTAGCTGGTTTCCTGGGGATGGAGATACATGTCGGCAAAAGCCGCATCATTGACCGTGTCCAGGCCCCAGCGCTGCCGATGGCGCTGCCGGATCCTGTTGTGCTCAGGCAACCGGGCAAGGAGTTGACGGGCAAATTGCACTCCTGTTCCGTCTGCCTGGATGCCCAACAACCTCAGAGCGTGCTGGGCCCTGTGAATCTCCCAGCGACCCCCATCCCCGTAGAGAAACAGGTGCAGGATTCCCCCCTCTGCCAAGGCCATGGCCAGAGACCCAAGGCCGGCGGCGGGATCCGCCATGTGGTGCAGAACACCCACGGAATTGATGAGCTGAAACCGCCCCAGGGAAGGAGCCTCCAGCAAGCTGACGCAATGGAAGCGGATGCGCTGCTCGCCACCGGAGCGCCGCAGGCGCTCCTGGGCCACAGTCAGAGCCTGGGGACTGATGTCCAGGGCGGTCACCCGGGCCGCGGGGTTGAGATGCACCAGGTAGTCGCTGCTCACGCCGGAGCCGCAACCGGCATCCAGAATGTGAAGGGGCTGATGGGGATCGGGGGCCCGACCAGTGCAGTGGCTATAGGCCGCGGCGTAGCACCAGCGCCAGTTGTAGCCCGGTGGCGGCCCGTCCTGGAGAGGGTCCGGCGGGTAGGGGAACCTGTTGTAGAAATCACGCACCCGGGGCGTGGCGCCGTCGGCCGTGGTCATGGAGGAGAAGATTTGGGCATCAGGTGTCAATAGCGGACCGCCTTCGGAAACCCCCTGGAGCTGCAAACATTTGTTCACCCACCCCCGATTCCATGGAACCGCAGCGTAGCGTTCTGGACACAGAAGGTCTGAGCCATCAGGCCGCCGTGGCTGCACCGGAGCCTTTCCTTCATGACCGTGACCGTCAGCAGTGGCAGCAGTAGCGTTTCACCGCAACTGTATGACACCCTGCCGCTTTCCAGCCTGCGTCAGGCTGAGCAGCAGGATCGCTTCCCCGATCGCACTGAGCTGGATCGGCTGATCAACTTCTTCCAGGGCGGCCAGCAACGGGTTGACGTTGCCCGTCGTCTGGCCGCCAACGCTGGCTCCATCATTGCCCAGGCGGCCAACCGCATTTTTTCCGGCGGAACCCCCCTGGCCTATCTGGAGGAGCCCCCAAGTCGCACCGCGGCCGTGCCTGGCGTGGGGGCGGCTTTCCCGGAAGGCCGGTCGGAGCAGAAAGCCTTTGACCGCTCTGTCGAGACGTTTGTCCAACCGGCTGGCCCAAGTCGGGGCTTTTTCAGTCGACTGCTGGACAACTTCCGCCAGGCGGGGGATGTAGCCGTGGTCACCCCGGCAGGCTTTGCCCCCATTGACATCTCCCGCTACGGCAAGGAGCGCATGACCAAGTCCCTGCGGGATTTGGGCTGGTTCCTGCGCTATGTCGGGTATGCCGTTGTGGCCGGCGACCCCAGCATTCTGGTGGTCAATGCCCGTGGGCTGCGGGAAGTTCTGGAGAAAGGCTGCTCCATCCCGGCAACGCTGCTGGCCCTGCAAGAAATGCGGGCGGCGGCCGCAGCCGTGTTCCAGGACGAGCCGGAGGGCCGCCAGTTGGTGGTGGACTGTTTCAACGTCCTGCTCAAGGAACTCTCCGAAAGTGGCCCTTCACCCCGCCTTCGCCCCGGCAGCGGGGTGGCCCAGGGACTCCAGCTTCCGGCAACCTATGCGGAGGCGGCCGCATCGCCGGGCCGCTACGTGATGCGGCCAGGGCTCTCGGGCCGGGAAAAAGCCGAAGTGATCCGGGCCGCCTATCGGCAGGTGTTGGAGCGGGACGTGACCAAGGCCTACTCCCTGCGGCTGGCTGCTCCCGAGACCGACGTGCGGAACGGGCGCATTTCCATGCGGGAGTTCGTGCGCACCATTGGCCGCTCCTCCCTGTACCGTCGCGACTTCTATAGCAACCAGTCCAACAGCCGGGTGGTGGAACTGGCCTTCCGCCACTTCCTCGGACGCGGTGTGAGCACCCTGGAGGAATTCCGTCAGGCCTTTGCCGTGGTCTCCAGCGGTGGACAAGGGGCCCTTGTGGATTTCCTGGTGGACTCCGCTGAATACGGCCGTATCTATGGCGAGGAGACGGTCCCCTACCTGCGGGATCTGGGAGAAGAAGCCCAGGAAAGCGCCAACTGGGGTCCCAACCGCAAGCTTTTTAACTACGCGGCGCGTTTCCAGGGGGCTCCCCAGTACGTGACCAGCTTCTCTGGCCAGCGTCGTCCTCTCCCCGATCAGCATGCCTACGGCGGCGCCAACGACCCGCTGGCCAATCAGTACGGCGCCATTTTCCCGTCCAGCACCAACGCCCCCAGAACGCTGGCTGCAGGCTTCGGCTACGACAGCCGGCGCCTGTTCGTGGGCAGTGCTCCCGGACTGAGTGCCCAGATGGGCTCGGGGGCCTTTCGCAAACCCCGTCCCACCGTATCGGGCCCCAAGGTGGTCCGCCTGCAACAGGTGGCCACGGGTGGAGCATCGGTCCCTCGCCGTGGAGGACAGCCCAGCATCCGCTACACCGAGGCGTCCACCCAAGCCGTGGTGGCAGCCGTCTACCGGCAGATTCTCGGCACCCTGGGCTATGAGGGAGAGCGCCTCTCCAGTGAGGAAATCAAGCTGGAGAACGGGGACATTACCCTGCGGGACTTTGTGCGGGTGGTGGCCTGCTCCAACCGATTCCGCAAGCGCTACTGGGACGGCCTGTACGTGGTCAAGGCCATTGAGGTGATCCACCGGCGCCTGCTGGGACGTCCCACCTATGGCCGCTGGGAAATTGACCCCTATTTTGACGTGGCCTCCCGGGAAGGCTTCTACGGCATCGTGAATGCCATGCTGGACTCCCAGGAGTACAGCCAGGTCTTTGGGGACGACACGGTTCCTTACGAGCGCTACATCACCCCGACGGACCGGGTGACGCGCCAGGTTCCACGCCTGCGGCCAGACTACAGGATCCCCTATGTGGGTGATACGTCCAATCCCCTCCGCGGCGAGCGACGGCCCGAGCGACGGCCAGCCAGGGGATTCCGGTACAGCGGCGCCTTGCCCCGCCGTGGCGTGGACCGGGTTCGTCCCTTCCTGGCGGCACGGACCACGGTCACGCCGCCGGTAGGGTCACCCCGCTTCCTGCGGGGGCTGCCGCTTCCCCGCAAAGAGGTGGTGTCCCTCACCAGCCGTGGCGACATCAGTCAGCTCCAGCAGGTGATCCGCGCCGCCTATTGCCAGGTGCTGGGCAACATCCAGCCCATGGAGTCCGAACGGCTCACCGGGGCGGAATCCCGACTGGCCCACGGCACCATCACTGTGCGGCAGTTTGCGCGGGAGATTGCCCTGAGCGACCTGTACCGTCGTCGCTATTTCGACGTGTGCAGCCCCCAGCAGTTCGTGGCCTTCAACTTCCGCCACCTGCTGGGACGTCCTCCGGCCAATCAACAGGAACTGGCCTTCCATGTCCGCTTGGTAACAGAGCAGGGTTTGGTGGCTGAGGTGGACAGCTACCTCTACAGCGACGAGTACCTGCAGCGCTTCGGGGAAGACGGGGTGCCGTATTCTATTGAGGAGACTCTCCCACGCACCTACAACACGCCCAGCTTCACAGAGGCGTTTGCTGGGATTCCAGCAGCGGGCGCTCAGCCTGCTGCTGGCACAGTGTCCGCTGTAGAGCCACCCCTCTGGACAGCCAAGGTGAGTGGCCGGGCCGCCCTGCCGGATTTTCTCAAGGGAGTGCCCATGCGCAATCTCCCGACGAACCTGCTGTTTAGCCCCGTCACAGGTTTGTTCCCGTCAACCGGTCAACCGAGACGAACGCCAGAACCGGTCAAGTTCCGCCTCTCTCCCAATCCCAGCGAACAGGAGTTGACCGCCGTGGTCAATGCCGCCTACCGGCAACTTCTGGGCCGGGTTCCTCTTGCGGAGGAGCGGCTGACCTCGGCTGAATCCCAACTCCGCTCCGGACGCATCACGGTGGCTGGCTTCATTGCACAGGTGAGTGCCAGTTCCCTGTTCCAGAACCGCCTGTCTTCCTTCTCGGGATTAAAGATGGCTGATGCGGCATACATGGCCCTTCAGGGCCGTTCCCCCAGCCAAGTGGAGGCCAGCACGTTCGCTGACCAACAAGCCCGCCTCGGTAAAGCAGCCGCTGTGGCCGCCCTCCTGGATACGCCCGAGTACAAGGAGCGCTTTGGGGCAAACACCGTGCCCGTGGTGGACGGAACCCGAACGTTCCCCGGTCGCAGTCAGGCCGTGATCACGCGGACGGCGCGCCTGGACGGGGGGCCTGCGGGCATCACCCCACGGCCTTGAGCCGATACCTCCAAACCTGGTCAACCAACCTGGTCCAGGGTGCTGTTTTCATGGTGGAGACCCGGAATTCCTCAACAGAGATTTCCACCATCGGGGCGCCCTGGCCCAGGCAAACTTTCTTATAACCAGCAGCAACCGGTAGAGCAGCCCTGTCTTGAACTAAAGACAGGGCTAATTTCCTGTGCTGTTCATTGACGCCACTGGTTTGTCTCTAGCCTGTGTGCCGTTACCTTGCAGTGAGGATTTGCCGTGAAGAACCGTTACGTTTCCTGGGGATTCCTGCCGGGATCGTCAACACGGCAGCCATGCCAACAGCCCCCATGTCCTGCTGGTCATCAAAGTTTACTTGCCTTGTGTTTGTTACAGAACCGGGAATGTGACCGCTCCAGCCGCTCTGAATCCCCTAATCTCCATGAGGCATTGGCCAAGGCAGCTCTTCTGCTCATCCATGACCGGTTCAGCTTGCCTAATTCTTCCAATCCCCCTAAACCTGGTCCCCTTCAAAGAGACCGTACGCTTCGAGGCCGAACTGAATGAGCATCGTCTCCAATTCGATCATCAACGCCGATGCCGAGGCCCGCTACTTGAGCCCCGGTGAGTTGGATCAAATCAAGTCTTTTGTCTCCGGCGGCGCCCAGCGGCTGCGAGTAGCGAATGCTCTTAGCGAAAATCGCGAGCGCATCGTCAAGCAGGCGGGCAGTCAACTGTTCCAGAAGCGCCCTGACGTCATCTCTCCCGGTGGCAATGCCTATGGAGAAGACATGACCGCCTCCTGCCTCCGTGACATGGACTACTATTTGCGTCTGGTCACCTACGGGATCGTCTCCGGCGACGTCACTCCCATCGAGGAGATCGGCATCATTGGCGCCCGTGAAATGTACCGCTCTTTGGGCACTCCCCTGGATGCCATCGTGGAGTCGGTGCGTGAAATGAAGTCTGCATCCCTGTCCCTCCTTGGTGGTCAGGACGCCGATGAGGCATCCTTCTACTTCGACTATGTGATTGGCGCCCTGTCCTGAGGCCGCCGCATTTTCTCCCCAGATCCTTCTCCATTCCTCCCCCACGCTTCTCAGGTCATGCAAGACGCCATCACGTCTGTCATCAATTCTTCCGACGTCCAAGGACTCTACCTGGACGACGGCTCCATGTCCAAGCTGCAATCCTACTTCCGCAGTGGCGAGTTGCGGGTGCGGGCAGCGGCGACGATCAGCGCCAATGCTTCCGCCATTGTTCGCGATGCCGTGGCCAAGGCCCTCCTTTACTCGGATATCACCCGTCCCGGCGGCAACATGTACACCACCCGCCGCTACGCCGCCTGCATCCGCGATATGGACTACTACCTCAGGTATTCTACATATGCCATGCTGGCTGGCGATACCTCCATCCTGGATGAGCGGGTTCTGAACGGTCTTCGCGAGACCTACAACTCCCTGGGTGTACCCATCGGCGCCACCGTGCAGGCCATCCAGGCCATGAAGCAGGTCACTGCCTCCCTGGTGGGCGCCGATGCCGGGAAGGAGATGGGTGTTTACTTTGACTACATCTGCTCTGGACTGGGCGGCTGAGCGCCTAGCGGATCGGGATCCCGTCGTGAGGAACGATTTCATGCGTCTTTTCAAGATCACTGCCTGCCTGCCCACCCAACGCAACATCCGTGCCCAACGGGAACTGCAAAATACCTACTTCACCAAGTGGGTTCCCTATGATAGTTGGTTCGCTGAGCAGCAGCGCATCCAGAAGCAAGGGGGGAAAATCCTCAAGGTTGAGCTTTGCTCAGGTCGCCAGCAGGACAATGTTGGCCTTTAATTAGTCCATCCCCAAAGCCACTCCCAGTCAAAGCCTGGTTTTGCCAGGCTTTTTCCGTACCTGGGATTTGGAGACGGGGCAGCCATGACCAAGCCAAAGCCCAACCCCCGGGGCGATATCTGGCCTGCGGACGCCCGTCTCCTCCTTCTGCTGACTGCACTCTGGAGCGTTGTGGGGCTCCTCATCCTTGCGTCTGCCAGTTGGTGGTCTGCACAGCAAGAGCTGGGCGATGGTTTGTATTACGTCAAGCGCCAGGCTCTCTGGCTGCTCATGGGCTGGTGCCTGCTCCTGATCGTTGTCCGCTGGCCCCTGCGGCAGTGGCTGCGACTGAGCGCCATCGGCATGCTGGCTGGCCTGGCGCTGCTGGTGCTGACCATCTTCTTCGGGGTGACCATCAACGGCGCATCCCGCTGGCTGCTGATCGGGCCTGTGCAGATACAGCCTTCGGAACTGATCAAGCCCCTGGTCGTTCTCCAGGCCGCTGTCCTGTTCTCCAACTGGCATCGCCACCGGATGGTTCAGCGGCTGTTCTGGACTGGGGTTTTCACGGTGGTCCTGGGTTTGATTCTGAGGCAGCCCAACCTGAGCACGGCAACCTTGCTGGGGCTGCTGCTCTGGCTTATGGCCTTTACCGCCGGCCTCCCCCTGGGCCTGCTCATGGGGATTGCCGGCTTGGGCTTGGCGGCAGGGGTCGCAAGTCTCGTGGTGAATGCGTATCAGTTCCAGCGAATCATTGCCTTCCTGAACCCGTGGTCGGACCCGATGGGCAGCGGCTATCAACTGATCCAGAGCATCCTGGCCATTGGATCAGGGGGTATGAGCGGCGCCGGCTTTGCGCTGTCAAGCCAGAAGCTCCACCATCTCCCTTTCCACACTACAGACTTTATCTTTGCGATCTATGCTGAAGAGTTGGGCTTTATCGGCTGCCTGTTCCTGCTCTGCTTTCTGCTGGTGTTTGCCTTTCTGGGCCTACGGGTTGCCCACGCCAGCCTGGACCAGAGGTCCCGACTTGTTGCCAGTGGCGCCACCATCCTCCTGGTGGGCCAAGCCATTCTCAACATGGCCGTTGCCACAGGGGTGATGCCCGCCACAGGTCTGCCCTTCCCCCTGTTCAGCTACGGAGGAAGCGCCGTGCTGAGTTGTCTGATCACAGCGGGGCTCCTCATCCGCGCCAATCTGGAACGCACGAAAAAAAGCTAGGCTCTTCATCAGGATCACCATGATTAGGTTCTTGCCTCTGCTCGCCACTGTGGTGGGTTTTGACCTGGCTGGTGCTTCCCGTTGGGGAGAGCATCTACTGAACCAAAGCCTCACGGCCCCATGGCCTGCCAGCCTGGCTGTGGTCAGCTTACTGGGTCTACTCACATCCCTGGGTCCCTGCTCCCTGTCCCTCCTGCCCGTCACCATGGCGTTTCTGGCGGGAACCAGTCCCGGCCGGTTACACCCGTGGCAACGCAGCAGTGCATTTGCAGCGGGCATTGTTGCCACCTTGACGGTTCTGGGTCTTCTCAGTTCCCTCATGGGACGGATCTATGGTCAGGTCCCTGCCCTGGTGGTGGCCCTGGTGGCTGTTCTGGCATTGGTCATGGGCCTCAACCTTCTGGGATTGCTGCCCATGGCCTGGCCGGCAGGACCGCCAGGGCAATGGCTCCACCGCCGTATTCCGCCGGCCCTTGCCCCCATGGCGGCTGGCCTGGTCTTTGGACTGGCGGCCTCCCCCTGCACCACACCTGTCCTGGCCGTGCTCCTGGCCTGGATTGGCAGCGCCGGTCGTCCCTTCCTGGGCGCCTTGCTGCTGGCCGGCTTTGGCGTGGGACAAGTGCTGCCCCTTCTCCTGGTGGGAACCGCTGCTGCGTCCCTGCCCCGGCTGCTGGCGCTCCGCGCTTGGACCCAGTGGATTCCCCGTCTCAGCGGCGCCGCCCTGGTGTCGGTGGGCAGCATCCTTCTGCTTTCGCGGCTTCCCGTGTTCTCTTAAGCCATGGCGTCCGATGCTGCACAGATCTTCCGCTCCGGTCAACGGCTGCTTGCCCTGCTGGGGGACCTGCGGCTGGCCATTGGTCTGCTGCTGCTCATTGCCCTGGCCAGTGCTCTGGGCACAGCCCTACCCCAGAACGAGCTCGCTGACGCCTATCACGACCACTACGACGACCAGCCATGGCTGGGGCTGCTGACCGCCGGCCCCATTCTGGCGCTGCAACTGGATCACGTCTATTCCAGTGGGTGGTTTCTCGCCTTGCTGGCGCTGCTGGCCGCCTCCTTGACCACGTGCAGCATCCGCCGTCAATGGCCTGCCCTGCGGTCAGGATTGCAGTGGATGGACCACCAGCACCCCCATCACCTGAGCAAGTACAGCATCGGCGTTACACGGGAGGCAGGTCCCCAAAGCCTCCAGCACCTGGCCCAACTCCTGCGCCAGCGGGGTTGGAAGGTGCAACAGAAGACCGGGCGACTGGCGGCCAGGCAAGGGGTGATCGCCGGCCGGAGCGGTCCTCTGCTGGTTCATGTGGGTTTGATTGTGCTGATGACCGGCGCCGCCTGGGGCGCATTGGGGGGACAGCGGCTGGAGCGTTTCCTGGCGCCGGGCCGGAGCCTGGACCTGGTGGACCGCCAGGGGGAAACCCGGCTGTCGATCCGGTTGCAGGATTTTTCCGTGGATCGCGATGCACGGGGACAGGCTCGGCAGTTCCACTCTCAATTGTTGTTCTCCGCCCCTGCCATGGCCACTGCGCGTCATGTGGACGTTAGTGTCAACCACCCTGCCCGCATGGATGGGGTGACGGTGTATCAAGCTGACTGGCGGGTGGCGGCGCTGACGGTGCAACTGGGTCGGAGCCCCCAGTTGCAATTTCCGCTCCAGCCTTTGCCCGCCCTGGGGGAGCAGGTTTGGGGATTGGCCCTGCCAACCCGCCCGGACGGGTCCCACCCCGTACTGCTCACCGTTGCCAGCGAGCAGGGACCTGTGCTGGTGTACGACAGCAGTGGGGAGAAAATGGGCGCACTGCGGGTTGACGGCCCGCCGCTGGATGTGGATGGACTGCCCATTCGCATCACCCACGTGCTGCCGGCCAGTGGCTTGCTGATCAAGCGGGATCCTGGCATTCCTCTGGTCTACACAGGGTTTGCCGTGGCCCTGCTGGGTGGGGGCCTGAGCGTGCTGGCCAGCCGCAAGCTGTGGGCCGTTGCCACCCAGGGCAAGCTGCATGTGGCGGGCATCAGCAACCGGGACGTGGTGGGGTTTGGCGAGGCGCTGCCCCGGCTGCTGGACTCCCTCCCCGAGGAGGCTCACTGAGGCTGGCCATGGTGAACCGTGATCACCGTATGTACGTTGCCCCGGGGGGAAAAATCCGCCGCCAGTTCCATCCAGCGGGGTGAGCAGGCCGCGACGCAGTCATCCAGAATCCGGTTGGCCACCTCCTCGTGGGAAATGCAGTGGTCCCGCCAACTGTTGATGTAGAGCTTGAGGGCCTTGAGCTCCAGAACCTTGGGACCAGGCTGGTAATGAAGACGCAACACGGCAAAGTCGGGATATCCGGAGAAGGGGCACTTGCATGTGAAGTCCGGCAACTCAATGTCGATGCGGTAGGAGCGGCCGGGGTTGGGATTATCGAAGCAGATCAGTTCAGCAGCGGCAATGGCCCGCTCCCCGTAGCGGGGCGTGGTGGTTTGGCGCTCTGTCATGCCGGGTTGATTGATGGTCCAGGAGGGGTGATGGCCTTCACGCTACACGGGGATCAAGTCCTGTCCGGTTCTGAATTTTTCCTAAAGATTTGCCAACAGACTCCTGAAATGCTTGTCATGAACAGTTCATAAGGCTTATATATGAGAGCGAGGACAAAACGTTGGGCGCATCGACGGCTCCGGCTTCAGGTGCGCTGGAAGTAGCCAAACCGCGACGGTGAAGCAACGCGCCTCTTGAACAAAGCGGATTTCGCCAGTCCATGGCTGGCAGTTCCCGTTCTGTGGAGGTTTCTCTCATGGTCCAACTCAAGTACCGTGGTGTTGATTACGACACCACCCAGCGCCCTGATCTCAGTGATCAACCGGTAGAACACGTTTACCGTGGCATCCACTTCAACAAGGCTCCTCGTCACGAGGCCGACACGCTGTCGGACCAGCCTGTGCTCGTGAGCTACCGGGGAGCGGTCTACGAGACCCGCATCGCCGAAGCGTCGAAGGGTTAATCCCGTAGCTATCGCTACTGAAAACCGGAAGCCACACTCCCCCTAATGGCAAGGGAATCAACACTTTCCTCAATGGATCTGTTCCTGAGCCCGGCGGCTGGTGTGGCTTCTTCCGTGTCTTCATCTTTAGCCCCTGCCGGGATCTCTTCCCCTGAGGCTCAGCGAATTTCCGTCCATAGTGCTCTGGGAATGTTGTGGCTCCAGTTGCACTTTGAAAATTGCCACTGGGACTCTCTGGCTGCTGGATGCGTTGAGATTGACCCTGACACCTTGCCAGCATTTCTTGCCGATTGCTCCGCTGCCGGTGTGGTCTGCTCCAGCATTCTGCCCCAGGCCTAGGCCCATGTCAGCGGGTTCTCTCCCCTTGCTGCATCACTTTTTGTATTTCTGGTGTCATGAAGAAGGTTGAAGCAATTATCCGCCCTTTCAAGCTGGATGATGTGAAGGTTGCCCTGGTCAATGCCGGCATTGTGGGCATGACGGTGACCGAAGTGCGTGGTTTCGGTCGTCAGAAAGGCCAGGTGGAGCGCTACCGTGGCTCCGAGTTCACCGTTGAGTTTCTCCAGAAACTCAAGCTGGAAGTGGTGGTGAACGACGACAAGCTGGAAACGGTGGTGGATGCCATTCAAAATGCCGCCCGCACCGGTGAGATTGGCGACGGCAAGGTCTTTATCTCACCGGTGGAGAGTGTGTTGCGCATTCGCACCGGTGACCGGGACAGCACCGCCCTCTAGGAGGCCGGTCCTGGTTCAACCCCCGCCAGTCCCTTGTCCGGCAGCGGATTCCTCGTCTTGAACAAGGGCTGCCTGAACTGTGGCCGCCACCTGTCCGGTCTCCACGGTGTCTCGTCCCTTGCGCTGATGGGGGGGCACTAGGTGAAGCCAGTACTCCTGGTTGCCGGCAGCCCCTTTGATGGGCGAGGGCGCCAATCCCACGGCACACCAGTTGAGGTGGTGTGCCGTGGCCTGAACAGCCTTGATGGCATTGGCCTGGGCCTGGGCATCCCGCACCACTCCGCCACGGCCCACCAGCGCCCGCCCCACTTCGAACTGGGGCTTGACCAGCACAACCGCCTCCTGGGGTGGCCTCAGCAGGGCCTTCAGCGTTGGTAAAATCAAGCCCAGGGAAATGAAGGAAAGATCCGCCACCGCCAGATCGGCCCAGACGTCATCAGGTCCATACAGCACGGCGGGGGTGAGGTAACGCAGGTTGCAGCGTTCCTTGAGCAGCAGGCGCGAATCCTGACGTAGACGCCACGCCACCTGCCCGTAGCCCACATCCACCCCATAGATACGCCGGCAACCCTGTTGCAGCAGGCAATCTGTAAAGCCACCGGTGGAGATGCCGGCATCCAGGGCTATGCGCCCAGCCACCCGCAATCCAAATGCACGGATGGCCCCCAGCAACTTCTCACCCCCACGGGAGACAAACGGGGCCTGCTGTTGCACCTGCAGGGCAAGCCGGCAACTGGTGGCCTGGCCGGGTTTGTCCAGAATCCGGGCGCCACTGCGCACCCAGCCTGCCCGGATCCAGCGCTGGGCCTGCTGGCGGCTGGGGGCCAAGCCCCGCTCCACCAGAAGCTGGTCCAGCCGCATGTGTCCCTGTCCCATGGCCAATGTGTTGTGACCGCAATCCTGAATCTGGCCCGGTGGCGCCCCCTCGGTGGGTCGGTAGGGTTATCCACTGTGTTGTGGCCGGATCGTGATTGAACGCTACACCCTCCCGGAAATGGCTGCCATCTGGAGCGATGAAGCCCGCTATCAGCGTTGGCTGGAGGTGGAACTGGCTGCTTGCGAGGCCAATTGCCAACTGGGGCGGATTCCCCCCGAGGCCATGGCGGAGATCCGGGCCAGGGCCGGCTTCCAGGTGGAGCGGATCCTCCGGATTGAGGCCCAGGTGCGCCACGACGTCATTGCGTTTCTCACCAACGTGAATGAGCAGGTGGGCAGCGCCGGACGCTACATCCACCTGGGCATGACCAGCAGCGATGTGCTGGACACCGCTCTGGCGCTGCAAATGAAGGCGACGGTGGCCCTGCTGCGGCAAGAACTCGGCAAGCTGGAGGCCGCCGTCCGCCAACAGGCGCGCCGCCATAAGCACACAACCATGGTCGGTCGCTCCCACGGCATCCACGGGGAACCCATCACCCTGGGATTCAAGCTGGCCGGCTGGCTGGCGGAGGTGCAGCGTCACCAGGAGCGCCTGACCCGGCTGGAACAGGTGGTGGCCGTGGGGCAGATCAGCGGGGCCATGGGCACCTACGCCAACATCGACCCCCGGGTGGAAGTGCTGGCCTGCACCCAGCTTGGCCTCACGCCGGACACGGTCAGCACCCAGGTGATCAGCCGTGATCGCCATGCCGAGTACGTGCAGGCCATGGCCCTGGTGGGGTCAACCCTGGACCGTTTTGCGACAGAAATCCGCAACCTGCAACGGACCGACGTGCTGGAGGTGGAAGAGCACTTCGCCAAGGGGCAGAAGGGCAGCTCCGCCATGCCCCACAAGCGCAACCCCATCCGCAGTGAACGAATCAGCGGCCTGGCGCGGCTCCTGCGGGGCTATGCCATGGCGGCCCTGGAGAACATGCCCCTGTGGCATGAACGGGACATCAGCCACAGCTCCGCCGAACGGGTGCTCCTGCCCGATTGCTCCATCACCCTCCACTTCATGCTGCGGGAGATGACCGCCGTGGTGACCGGCCTGGTGGTCTACCCGGAAACCATGCTCCACAACATGACCATCTATGGCGGGGTGATCTTCAGCCAGCAGGTGCTGCTGGCGCTGGTGGCTGCCGGTCTGAGCCGGGAGGAGTCCTATGCCCTGGTCCAACGCCACGCCCACCAGGCATGGAACCAACCGGGCGGTGATTTCCGGGCCAGCCTGGCCGCTGACCCGCAGGTAACCACCCACCTGAATGGGGAGGCCCTGGCGGCGTGTTTTTCCCCCCGGCAGCACCAAGTGAACCTGGAGCAGATTTGGCAACGGCTGGGGTTGTGAGGAGGTGTTGTGGTTGTCTGCTGCCGTGGTGAAGTGGGGCATGGCCACGGCATCCAAAAGTCATCCCACCCCGGAACCTCTGTTCCCGCAGCCCCGCAGCATTTCTCGTCATTCCCAATCCATCGATTGGCCCGTTAGCAGGAAGATAGGACGCTCTGCCGTGGAGCGCTGGCTGGTTACTTGGGGACTGTAAGGTGCTGGTTGTGGGGTGTTGGCGCTGGCAATGGATTCCCCCGCTTCTGGTGAGGGGGTGACGGGAAGAGCAAAAAGTTTTCCTTAGAGAACTATTGAGATTGTTGTGATGGATAGTAGTTGTCACGTCACTGTTTCTGTCATCTTTTTGGCATCTGGAACTCTCAATTCGCCAGAAAGTAAGTCTGGGCAGCAGCACATTGTGCAAGGCAGCGAGAGTCCGGGGCTCGTGAATTCCGCTGATCAAACAGTCTGTCATACTATGCCCCCTTGCAGACCAGCCCCTCCCCACCGCATGGTCCGGGAAGCCACAACAGCCGCCACCCGCAACATCACCGGCACAGCGGATACCCTCACCCTTTCTCCCCTTATGCAACCCCCTATCGATAACTCGGGTTACGTAAGTGCCAGAAAGGGGTGGGAGCATCTTAAGGACTTGTCGTGTTTCCTGTGAGGGAAAGTTAAGTTGTCCCTGCTCAACACTCCCTTATTGAGACTGGACGCCGTTGCACCAAGCCTCAATAACTCTTCTGTTGTTGTCTGGCCAGCGGCGGCAACGGTTGGTAGAGGGTTTTATGGAGTCTATAGGCGGCTGAGGCACCCACCCAGCGCAGGCGGGACGGAACAAATAGGGCCATCTCCTCCTGAGTCCTACCCAGGCACCACCTGAATTCGCTTGCGGCTGGCGCCTTTGCGGCGAATGGTCTGGAAACCCACAATGCCGTCCACCAGGGCGAAAAGGGTATCGTCCCGTCCGCGGCCCACGTTCTCGCCGGGGAGGATGGCCGTGCCCCGTTGGCGGATCAGGATGGATCCCGCATGAACCCGCTCACCGCCGTAACGCTTGACGCCGAGACGTTTGGAATTGGAATCGCGGCCGTTGCGGGTGGAGCCGGTGCCTTTCTTGTGGGCCATGGAACTGCAAGGGGGAAGGGAAAGGTTAGGAGGAAATGGTCTCAGGCAAGGGGCTGACCCGCCACGGTGATGGAATCCACCCGCACCCGGGTGAGGGCCTGGCGATGGCCCCGCTTGCTGCGGGTTTTCTTCTTGCGGCGCATCTTGTAGACAATGATCTTGGGGCCACGGCGATGGGCCAGAACCGTCAGGTTGATCCGTCCCCCTGCCACATAGGGGGTTCCTACGGTGATCCCGGCGCCGGACCGCACCATGAGCACCTGATCCAGTTCCACCGTCTCGTCCACTGCGGCCTCAAGGCGGTCCAGGTCGTAGTAGCGTCCCGGCTGGAGCCAGAACTGCCTGCCACAGGCTTCGGCAATGGCGTAGGCGCCAACGGGATCGGCGGCAGGGGCTGGAGAAGGCGCCGTGGCGGTGGGGTTGTCGTTGCCCGACGGAGAAGCTGACGATGATGAAGACATGGACGAAAACGGCGCAGCTTGGCTGGACTTGCGAAGAAGCCCCATTGCAAGCCAAACCTGCTGACCGGCAAAACAGGAGTCTACATTCTCATGGCTTGCCCCGTCTCCGTCAAGGCTTGTCTTGCGGTGGGTTGGCGGGTGTAGCGTTGCAGGGATGGACGAACGGGATCGTCGCAACTTTCTGCGCAACCTGCCCGAGTCGGGCAGAGAGGAACTGTTGCAGCGCCTCAAGCAGCGCTACCGACTTTTGCTGAGGCGCTATTTTGGCCGGGCAGACGCTGCGGAAGAGGCGCTGGCGGACTATGTCTCCACAGCCTTCTCGGCGGACGTGCCTGCTCAACGGCTGGTAAAGATCCACATTCAGGTCATGGATCAGTTGGCCAACCAACTGAAAATGGAGGGGCACAGCACCACCTTCCTGAAGGACTACCGTGTGGCCCTCATTGACGTCATGGCGCGCTTGATGGAGACGTACCGTAAGGCCATGGCCGTGGATCAGCCCGGTCCCCGGCCAACCAGATCGCCTGAAACCTCTTGATGAGCCCTCGCAAAACCTACATTCTCAAGCTTTACGTGGCTGGCAACACGCCCCACTCCATGCGAGCGCTCAAGACCCTGCGGGACATCCTGGAGACGGAGTTCAAGGGGGTCTATGCGCTCAAGGTGATCGACGTGTTGAAAAACCCCCAGCTTGCCGAAGAGGACAAGATCCTGGCCACACCAACCCTGGCAAAAATCCTGCCGCCCCCGGTGCGGCGCATTATCGGTGACCTCTCGGATCGTCAGCGCGTCCTCATCGGCCTGGATCTTCTCTTCGAGGAGCTGTCCGGCGAAGCAGCCGACATGTTGCATTCTGATCCGGAAGAGGCAGCCTGAGGCCATGACCAGTCAGCTTTCCTCCTTGCCGGATCCCCGCAGCCAGGGATTCGGCCATGTTCAGAAGGTTCCCACCGGGATTGAGGGTTTTGACGACATCTGCCATGGGGGGCTGCCAACGGGGCGCGCCACCCTCATCAGCGGCACCTCCGGTACGGGCAAGACCGTGTTCTCCCTCCACTTCCTCTACAACGGGATCAAGCAGTTTGGCGAGCCGGGAATCTTTGTCACCTTTGAGGAGTCACCCATTGACATCCTGCGCAATGCCAGCAGCTTCGGCTGGTCGCTCCAGGACCTGGTGCAGCAGGACAAGCTCTTTGTGCTGGATGCCTCTCCGGACCCGGAAGGGGAGGATATGGCGGGCAGCTTTGACTTGTCCGGACTGATTGAGCGTATCAACTACGCCATCCGCAAGTACAAGGCCAAACGAGTGGCCATTGATTCCGTGACGGCGGTTTTCCAGCAGTATGAAGACGTCTCGGTGGTGCGTCTTGAGGTGTTCCGCATGATCGCCCGGCTCAAGGAAATCGGGGTGACCACGGTGATGACCACGGAACGCATTGACGAGTATGGCCCCATTGCCCGCTATGGCGTGGAGGAATTCGTCTCCGACAACGTGGTCATCCTGCGCAACGTTCTGGAGGGGGAGCGGCGCCGGCGAACCTGTGAAATCCTCAAGCTGCGGGGCACCAGCCACATGAAGGGGGAGTTCCCCTTCACCATTGGCGTGAAGGGGATCAACATCTTTGCCCTGGGGGCCATGCGGCTCACCTCCCGCTCCTCCAATACACGCATCAGTTCGGGGATCCAGCGTCTGGACGAGATGTGCGGCGGCGGCTTCTTCAAGGACTCCATCATCCTGGCCACCGGTCCCACCGGCACAGGCAAAACATTGCTGGTGAGCAAGTTCCTGGAGGAGGCATATCGGATCAAGGAACGGGCCATCCTCTTTGCCTACGAGGAATCCCGCGCCCAACTGATGCGCAACGCCATCAGTTGGGGCATGGATTTCGAGCAGATGGAGCGGGCGGGGCTCATCAAAATTATCTGCGCCTATCCGGAGTCCACAGGCCTGGAAGACCACCTTCAGATCATCCAGACCGCCATTGAGCAGTTCAAGCCCACCCGAATCGCCATTGACTCCCTCTCGGCCCTGGGGCGAGGTGTGAGTCAAAGCGCTTTCCGCCAGTTTGTGATTGGCGTCACCGGCTACGTGAAGCAGGAGGAGATTACGGGGCTGTTCACCAACACGTCCGAAGAATTCATGGGCAGCCATTCCATCACCGACTCCCATATCTCCACCATCACCGATTCCATCCTGCTGCTGCAGTACGTGGAGATTCGCGGTGAAATGTCCCGATCCATCAACGTGTTCAAGATGCGGGGCTCCTGGCACGACAAAGGCATCCGGGAGTTTCTCATCAGCAAGACCGGGGCCGAGATCAAAGACTCCTTCAAGGACTTCGAGCGGATCATCAGCGGGATCCCCAGCCGCATCAATGAGGATGAGCGCCAGAGTCTCCGCCGTATCGTCAGCCGGAGCGACGCCGGGGAGTGATCACCGTGTCCCCTGCGGTGTCCGTCCGGGTCCGCTCCGCCAGCAGCGCCAGTTCATCGTCATCGCTGCCCTCCAGAGGTAGTTCAAACCAGAACGTGGTTCCTACGCCGGGCTTGCTCACCAGCTTGGGAACACTGCCCTGCTTCTCCATGATGTTGCGCACAATAGCCAGGCCAAGGCCGGTTCCCTGTTCCGTGTGGACCGTATTCTCGGCCCGGTAGAACCGCCCGAAGATCTTGGCCTGATCCAGTTCGTTCATGCCGCATCCCGTATCGGACACCTCCACCCGCAACCGGGGCATCCGGGAGGTGAGGTCGGCGCTGGCGCCCAGGTTGGGGACCGGGCAGGAGTCCGGCCACAGATAGCTCCGGAGGCAGACCAGACCACCGGACGGGGTAAATTTGAGGGCATTGCCCACCAGGTTGTCCAGCACCTGGAGCAGGAGATCGAAGTTGGCCTGAACCCGGGGCAGGGTGGGCTCCACTTCGCAGAGCAGCCGTACACCCTTGTCGAACGCATTGAGGCGGTAGTTGCGCAGAGTCTGCTCCAGGGCCGGGCGCAAATCCATGGGTTCAAACCGAAACTCCTGTCCCGACTCCAGACGGGAAAGATCCAGCACGTCATTGACCAGCCGGGTCAGGCGATCAGTTTCCGCATTGGCCGTGGCCAGAAATTCGCTGCGTTCCTCGTCGCTGATTTGTGCCCACAGGTCATGGAGGGTTTCCACGTAGGTCTTGATGTTGAACAGAGGCGTCCGCAACTCGTGGGACACGTTGCTGATGAAGCGGCTTTGGGCAGCGTTCAACTCCACCTCACGGCTCAGGTCTTGCAGTGTGACGGTGACACCCTTCAGGGCGCTGCTGCTGGGATCCGTAACCGCCACCAGCACAATGCGCAAGGTGCGGGTGGGGGAGCCGAAGCTGCAGCGGATGTCCCGGGTGGCATGTTCACCCGCCAACACCTGCTGCAGGGCTTCCCCCACGTCCATCAGCAGGGATTCGGGCAACAGATTCACCAGCGGCTCCCCCACCAGCTTGCGGGCCTCCCAGCGGAACAGCCGTTGGGAGGTGGGGTTGGCCAGCACCACACGGCCCTGATTATCAAGAAGCATGGCCCCGTCCGCCATGGTGGCAATGAGGGACTGCTGCTGAGCCTGGGCCACCTTCAGTTCCTCGATGTTGGCGGCCTTGTACACCTCAAGCTGGCCGGCCATGGCATTGAATCCCGCCAGCAACTCCCCCAACTCACCCCCCATGGGCAAGGTAATTCTGGTGGAAAACTGGCCGGCGGTAATTTTGCGCACCCCGTGGAGCAATGCCTTGATGGGATGGGTGATGGTGAGGGCATTGAAGACGGCCCCCAGAATCACCAGCACCCAGATGGCAATAAACACCGCAATGGTCACCTTGCGGGTCAATGCCATGGTATTGAGAACCACCTCATTGGGGTTGAGGCCCAGGGCCACGGAGCCCAGGTTTTGCCCATTGGCCATCAGGGGCACAAACACGTCGGTGACCTGGCCATCGGGGGACAGGTGCTGACGCACCAGGGGATCGCCGGGATGGTCATAGATGCTGTCGGGCAACTCCAGGCGGCGCCGCAGCCGCAGCGCGCTGTCTTCATCGACGTTGTCGAGGGGCAGGGTCAGGTAGATCACCCCGTCAGGATCGGCAAACAGGATGTAGCGAATGCTGTTGCTTTGCTCCCAGAAGCGGTTGGCCACGGTGACCACTTCGCGATCCTGACCTTCCGCCACCAGGGACGTCACGTTGGCGGCCAGCAGGAGACCCACGTCCCGGGCATAGCGGGTGTCGCTGAGGCGGGCATCCGCCTGAATAGAGGATAGGGAAAAGAAGGTGAGACCCGTCATGATGAGGCTCACCACAAGGGTGGACAGGGCCAGCAGTTTGGCTTGGAGGGTGAACTCCGACCACCACTGCCGCAATGCAGTGGGCAGAGCTTTCAGGGTGTCCATGATGTCCTGCTCTACTGCAGTGCTTCTCAGCGCCGACGCACTTGGTGGCCAATATCGGACCGAACCGTTTTGCCAGCGTAGTGAATCTGGCCGAGGCGATTGTAAGCCTGTTCAAAAGCTTGGTCAAAGTTGTCACCAAGCCCCACACTGGCCAGGACGCGCCCTCCATCGGTCCGGAGTTGTCCCGTTGCCGTGGACCCCACGCCGGCGTAGAACACCATCCCCCCGGAACCCGGGCTGCCGGTGTCCGTGATCAGGTCGCCGCGGCGAACGGGGCCGGGATAGCCTGCCGCAGCGGCCACCACGCAGGCGCTGGCCCTGGAGCCGTGGGTGCTCAACGGTGGGGCTTCCGCCAGTCGGCCCAGGGCGCAGGCCTGGAGTACGGCGGCCAGATTGCCCTCCAGCAGTGGCAGGACGCACTGACACTCTGGGTCACCAAAGCGACAGTTGAACTCGATCACCGTGGGACCCGTGGCCGTGAGCATCATGCCCCCGTACATGACGCCGCGGTAATCAATCCCCCGCTCCCGCAGCGCCGCCAGCACCGGCAGGAAAATGGTGCTGCGCATGTGCTCCAGATCTTTCTGATCCAGGAACGGGACCGGAGCGTAGGCCCCCATGCCGCCGGTGTTGGCTCCGGTGTCCCCCTCGCCAATGCGCTTGTGGTCCTGGGCAGGGGGGAGCAGCACCAGATCCCGACCGTCACAGAGGGCCAGCACCGACACCTCCGGGCCTTCCAGGCGCTCCTCCAGCACAAGCTGCTCCCCTGCACGGCCAAAGGCCCCGGCAAAGACCCGTTCCACAGCGGCTTCAGCCTCCGCCATGGTGCCGGCCACGGTCACCCCCTTCCCCGCCGCCAGCCCATCGGCTTTCACCACCGGAGGGCGGTCCAGATGTTGGAGTAACGCCAAGCCCGCCCTCCGGCTGGTCACCACCCAACCGGGGGCCGTGGGCACGCCGGCCTGGTTCATGAGTTGTTTGGCCCAGATTTTGCTGGCCTCCAGCCTGGCCCCGTCGGCGCCGGGACCAAACACCGTCAGGCCATGGCCCCGCAGATCATCCGCCAGGCCGGCAGCCAGGGGGGCTTCGGGACCAATCACCACCAGGGTGACGGCCTTGTCCCGGCAAAGGCGGAGGATTCCCGCGCCGTCGTCTGCGGCCACCGGCGCCACGGCGATGGGCGCCGATCCTTCGGTTGCAGGACTGACCATGCCCCCGTTGCCCGGCGCCACCCACACCGCCTCCACCCCCGGACTTCCAGCCAGAGCCCAGGCCAGGGAATGTTCACGACCACCGGAGCCGATCACCAGGATGTTTGCCGTCATGGATGTGGAATGTTCGGTGAATGGTGGCGTTTCCCCTTAGCTTGGGCTGTCGGAGTTGGCCTTGCCTGTGATGATCACGGATACCCCGGCCCGCGCCCTTGGCCCCCTCCTCCATGAAGGGAAGGCCAAAAGACTGTATGCCACCGCGGATCCCCAGTGGTGCGCTGTGGAGTTCAAAGACGTGGCCACGGCAGCCAACGGTCGGCGCCAGGTTCAGTTGCCCGGCAAAGGCGGACTCAACTGCCGGATTTCCGGCCGGTTGTTCACCCTTTTGGAACAGGCGGGGTTGCCCACCCATTTCCGGGAACCGCTGGGGGATGGGTGGATGCTGGTCCGACCCTTGCGCATGATCCCTCTGGAGGTGGTGTTGCGGAACCGTGCGGCGGGCTCGCTGCTGCGGCAACTTCCCATCGTGGCAGGGCAACCGTTGGAGCCCCCCCTGTTGGACCTTTACTTTAAGGACGACGCCTTGGGGGATCCCTTCCTCAGCGAGGCCAGGCTGGCAACCTTGAACATCGTCACGCCGGAGGCCCGGGTTCAACTGGAGACCATGGCCCGTCAGGTAAACAGCACCCTGCATCAGGCATTGGCCAGGCTGGACCTGGATCTGGTGGATCTCAAGCTGGAATTCGGCTGGGACGCCTCCGGCCAACTGCGGCTGGCCGATGAGCTCAGCCCTGACAACTGTCGCCTCTGGGATGGGCGACAAAGTCCCGACAGCCCGGGGCGCAGTCTCGACAAAGACAGATTTCGTCAGGGCCTTGGCGGACTGGTGGCCGCCTACAAGGAGGTTAATCACCGCATCCAGGCCCTTGACCACCTCCAGCCTCGATCCCATGACCCTGGTCAGGGAATCCAGTAGGGTGACAGCATCACAAAGATGTCTCAAGCCCTGTGGGTGTTTTGCGCTCCATGGCGAATTCTCGCCAGCCCCGGCGTCTCGGCAAGCTGTTTGGTGCCATCTCCACCGCGGGACTGTTCACGGTGGCCTCCCACGGCCCGTTGTTGGCCCAAGTGGAGCAGCCCGTTGATGGGCTGCATATGGCGGCGCCCATGGCCGAGGATCCGGGGCTGATCCGGCCGGCGGCGCCCATGGCCCTGAACGGGGATGCGGCCCAACGCCAGGTGGCCCAGGCCCTGGATAACCTGAAGCTGGCCCAGGCCGGATCGGAAGAGGAGGAGGAAGACACCGGGGATCCGTCGGTGCTGCCCCTGGAGGAGGCGCCGGACGACCCTGGACGGGAGCGGATTCTCCCCGAGGAAGCCCCGTCCGGATCTGTTCAGGACATTGCCCCTGAACAGGAGGTGCTCATTGCCGAAGTGGTCATCGTGGGGCTGGAGGATCACCCGGAAAGAGAACGGCTGGAGATCGTTGCCTACGACGCCATGGAGGTGCGGCCGGGTGCAACCACCACCCGCTCCCAAGTGAAAAGAGATCTCACCGCCGTCTACGCCACCGGCTGGTTCAGCCGTGTGGCGGTCGATTCAACCGACGGGCCGCTGGGGGTGCGCCTGGAGGTGATAGTTACCCCCAACCCTGTTCTGACTGGGGTGGAGTTGGTTGAACCGGAGGAGAAGGATATCCTGCTGCCCGACCAGGTGGTGCAGGAGGCCTTCGCGGCGGACCTTGGGCAAACCATTAACACGGTGAGCCTGGAGAGGCATTTAATCCGCTTGGAGGAGTGGTATCGCGAGCGAAACTACATCCTGGCCCAGGTGTCGGGGCCATCGCGAATTACCCCGGAAGGGGTGCTCATCCTCAGGGTTATTGAGGGCAGGGTGGGAGACATGAAGATTGAGTTCACAAATGAGGAGGGGGAAACCGTCGATGAAGACGGGGAGCCCATCCGCGGAGAGACCAAGCGCTGGGTCATCACCCGGGAAATGGCCACCCAGGCGGGGGATCGCGTTAACCGCCGCGTCTTGGACAAGGACCGCGCACGTATTTTCGGCACCGGCTTGTTTTCCGATGTCACTGCCTCCCTGGAGCCCATTCTATCCGGCCCTCCTGGTCGTTATACGCTGGTCTGGAAGATCCGTGAAGCCAAAACCGGCTCCCTCTCCGGCGGCCTTGGCTACAGTGGTACTCAGGGAGTGACAGGTCAGGTTGACTTCAGTGAGGACAACCTGTTTGGCCGCGCCTGGAGAACGACCACCCAGTTCACCTATGGCCGGACCGGAGTGATAGACCTTGCTTTCTACGATCCCTGGATTAAGGATGATCCTCATCGCACAGCCTTCCGGATGAATATCTCTATAGCCGAAGAATTTCCACTGCAGTTTATACGTGAAGATGGAGACAACATTCGGGCAGTTAGATATTATCACGAAGCTGACAATCCCAACCCAGAAACTAAAGACAGGGTCTTTCTGGCAAAAGATATAGATAATCCTGACCGTTTTGTGGACCACCGTGATGGTGACACCTTCCCGATCCGTGATGGTCAGCCCTTCTTTCCGATCCGTGATAGTGAGACATTCCAGATCGGTGATGGTGAGACCCTCCAGATTGATGGTGATATCTCTGTGACCCGTGATGGTGAGACCGTAGAGATCCGTAGAGGTGAGACCTTGCTGGATACCTACGATATCCTTTATAATGGTGATACCTTAGATATCGTCCCGATCTTTGTTCGTCATATCTCTGTGACCCGTGATGGTGAGACCGTAGAGACCCGTAGGGGTAGTATCTGGATCGGTGACAATAATAGTAACATCCGTGTGACCCGTGATGGTGAGGATACCCGTCAGATCCGTGATGGTGAGACCATGGAAACCCCTGCTGATCAGACCTTAAATATCCGTGTTCGTGAGCCCTTTAAGACCGATCCTAATCAGGAACCTAGGTATCAAGAATATAGCGGCAGTTTCATAAATCGTAAAACCCATAATCTTTTTGACTATAGTGGTGATCGTAACCATAACGTCCGCCTACGACGAACCGGGATTAATTTCCAGTTCGTCCGGCCTCTTAACCAAGGCAATCCTCTTGCCGAGGACGTCAAATGGACGGCTTCCGCTGGTCTGACTTTCCAGCAAGTCAACGTTCAGGCTGGTCCTGATCGTGAACCCAGGGTTTGGGCAACGGGACCCAACGAGCCGGAGGAGAAGACGCCTGACGATTTCTTCTGTGTCGGCCATGATTGCAAATCCGAGAACATCCTGGCCGGATTTCGTCTTGGCGCCATCTATAATACCCTGGATAACGGAACCAATCCCACCAGCGGCAACTTTGCCAGCTTCTCCACAGAGCAATATATTTCCGTAGGGGAAGGGTCGCCAACCTTCAACCGCGCCCAGTTCAGCCTGGCCCATTTTATTCCCGTAAATCTGCTCAAAATCCACCCGGGTTGCCGCCCGGCCCCCGGAGAACCGCAAGAGTGCCCGCAGACCCTGGCTTTCCAGGTAACAGGCGGCGCCCTCCTGGGGGAGGATCCTCCCTATGAATCCTTCTGCCTCGGCGGCTCCACCTCCATCCGCGGTTTCTATGAATGCGCCATCGGCCCCGGCTCGGCCTTCACGGAAGTGTCCATGGAGTATCGCTTTCCCATCATCGGCATTCTCAGCGGCGCTTTGTTCACCGATGCCGGCTCCGTTCTGGGAACCCAGGGGAGTGTCACGGGGAATCCCGGGAAACTCCTGGAGAAGCCGGGCAGCGGCTTCAGCTACGGCGCCGGCGTGGTGCTCAGCACTCCGTTGGGACCGCTGCGCGGGGAGATGGCCAAAGGCAACCACAACGACGGCTGGCGCTTCAACTTCGGCGTGGGCTGGAAGTTCTAGGAGCCGGCGCCATGGTCTGGCCTCCCGACTACAAACACCGGTGGACCGTTGCTTCCGAGACGACCCTTGCCGGCGTGGGTCTCCATAGTGGTCTCGCCAGCCGCGTCACCCTGGTTCCCAGCCAGTCAGGGGGCCTGACCATGGCCCTCGAAGACGCCGCTCCCGTGTCCCTGCACCCTGGTCTGGCGCGGGAGCAGCGTCTTTGCACCGCACTGCAACTGCCAACGGGCCTGATCCGCACAGTGGAACACCTCCTGGCGGCTCTGGCGGGGGTGGGCGTCAGCGACGTGGGGATTCAGGTGGAGGGTCGGGAAATCCCTCTGCTGGACGGCTCGGCCCTGCCCTGGGTGGAGGCCGTCGCCACGGTGGGCCTCCGTCCCCTGGCGGGTCAACGGTCCCCACTGGTGGTTCGGGAGACCACCTGCATCCAGGCGGGTGACAGCCATGTTCTGGCCCTGCCCCATGATGGTCTGCGGCTCAGTGTGGCGGTCAACTACCCCTCGCAAGCCATTGGCCAGCAATTTTACGAAGTGGATCTCACCCCGGAGCGATTTGTGGACCACGTTGCCCCGGCCCGCACCTTCGGGTTTCAGGACCAACTGGACGCCCTGCGCTCGGCCGGCCTGATCCGGGGCGGGAGCCTCCGGAACGCCCTGGTGTGCGATGACCGACACTGGCTCAATCCCCCACTGCGTTTCACAAACGAGCCCGTGCGCCACAAGCTGCTGGACCTGATCGGCGATCTGGCCTTGCTCGGCTGCTTTCCCCATGGCCACATCAGCGCCTATCGCGCCGGCCATGCCCTCCACACCCAACTGGCCGCAAAGCTGGCCATGTTCTGTTCCGCTCCCACCACCACACCCAACCGATGACCACGTCCGCCACCACGCCCGAAGCAACCCTGGCCAACACCCTGAGCCAGGAGTTGCGCAGTGAGCAGATCCTCAACCTCCTTCCCCACCGCTATCCCTTTGCCCTGGTGGACCGGGTGGTGGAGCAGGTGCCGGGCAAGCGGGCCGTTGCCATCAAGAACGTCAGCATCAACGAACCCCAGTTTCAAGGGCACTTCCCCGGACGCCCCCTGATGCCCGGCGTGCTGATTGTGGAAGCCATGGCCCAGGTGGGGGGGCTGATCATGATGCAGATGCCCAATCTCCCCGAAGGGCTGTTCGTCTTTGCCGGCATTGACGGGGTGCGCTTCCGCCGGCCGGTGGTGCCCGGGGATCAGCTCCACATCAGTTGCGAACTCATCGGCATCCGGCGCCAGCGCTTCAGTAAGGTGCGGGGCAGGGTAACTGTGGACGGGGAAACGGTTTGCGACGGCGAACTGATGTTTTCCCTTCTGGATTGAGATGCAGACGGACCTGCTCGAACCACAAATCCATCCCACCGCCGTTGTGGATCCGCAAGCCTCCCTGGCCCCGGGAGTCGTGGTTGGTCCGTACGTGGTGATTGGCGCCAAGGTAACCATCGGTCCCAACTGCCGGATTGGCCCCCATGCGGTTCTTGAGGGCCGCCTCACCATGGGCCGGGACAACCGGGTGTTCCCGGGCGCCTGTCTGGGGCTGGCTCCCCAGGATCTCAAATACCAGGGCTCCGATACGGAGGTGCGCATCGGCAACGGCAACACCTTCCGGGAATACGTCACGGTGAACCGCGCCACGGAGGACGGTCAGACGACGCAGGTGGGTGACGGCAACCTGGTGATGGCCTACTGTCACGTTGCCCACAACTGCACCCTGGGCAATCGGATCGTCATGTCCAATGCGGTGCAGGTGGCTGGCCACGTGAGCATCCACGACAACGCCGTGATCGGCGGCGCCCTGGGGATCCACCAGTTTGTGCAGATCGGCTCCCTGGCCATGGTGGGGGGCATGAGCCGTGTGGACAGGGATATCCCCCCCTATTGCCTGGTGGAGGGTCACCCGGCCCGGGTGCGGGGGCTCAACAGGGTGGGCCTGCAGCGCAGTGGCCTTGACACCATCCATGGCGCCGCCTCCCTGCAGGAACTCCAGCAGGTCTGGAAGCTTTTCTATCGCAGCGAGATGACCATGGCCCAGGCCATGGCCCAGGTGCGCAACAAGCCATGGCGCGGTCCCACCGCCACCTTTCTGGGGTTCATGGAGGATTCCCTTGCCCCTGGACGTCGTGGCCCCCTCCCCGCCGCCAGCCGTGGCTGACTCCCCTTCCTCCGCGGCGCCCCTGCGGCTGCTGATCAGCACAGGTGAGGTCTCGGGCGACCTGCAAGGAAGCTGGCTGATCAAGGCCCTGCGGGCAGAAGCTGCCGCCCGCAATCTGTCCCTCTCCATCCATGCCGTCGGAGGGACCCTGATGGAGCAGGCGGGCGCCCACCTGCTGGCCAACACCACGTCCTTGAGCGCCATTGGTCTATGGGAAGCTTTGCCGTTCGTGGCGCCCACCCTGCGGCTGCAGGCCCGGGTCAACGCCTGGATCAGGACGGTGCGCCTGGATGGCGTGGTGCTGATCGACTACATGGGTCCCAATGTCAACCTGGGCCTCAAGCTGCGACGGATGAATCCGGACCTGCCCATCAGCTACTACATCGCCCCCCAGGAATGGGCCTTCCGGCTGGGGGAGGGGGGTGCCACCCGACTGATTGGGTTCAGCAGTCAGATCCTGGCGGTCTTCCCCGAAGAGGCCAGATTCTACAAGGCCCGGGGGGCGGACGTCCACTGGGTGGGCCATCCCCTGATGGACATCATCGGCCAGCGGCCCCGGCGCGCTGCCGCCCGGGCCCGCCTCCGTCTCGGGGAGGACAGCAAACTGCTGCTGCTGCTGCCTGCATCACGCAGCCAGGAAATGCGCTATCTGCTGCCACCCCTGCTGGAAGGGGCGGCCAGACTTCAGCGCCGCCACCCCGCCCTGCAGGTGATCATCCCGGCCGGGCGTCAGGCTTTTGCCCCCGCCATTCGCCAGCAGGTGCGGAACCTGGGGCTCATGGCCACGGTGCTGGATGCCCGGGAGACCCACCAGCACAAGGCTGAACTCTTTGCCGCCGCCGACCTTGCCCTGACCAAATCCGGCACCGTGAACCTGGAACTGGCCCTCCATGGCGTGCCCCAGGTGGTGGGATATCGTCTCAGCCGCCCCACGGCCTGGGTGGCCAACCATGTGTTGAACTTTCAGGCGCCTTTCATTTCTCCCGTCAATCTGGTGCTGGAGGAGCTCCTTGTGCCCGAACTGCTCCAGAATAGGTTAACCCCCACCGCCATTGCCCACCATGGCGAGGCCCTGCTCACCAGTGACACGGCCCGCCAGCGGGTGTTGGCGGGCTATGACCGCCTGCGCAGCAAACTGGGTGCGCCGGGCGCCACCCGGCGGGCGGCACAAACCATTCTGGATGCCCTCCCCCTGAACCCACTCCCCCCACCAACGCCATCTTCTTCCCCCCCGTCATGACCATGCACCGTTCCCTCTCCTGGCTGCTTGGCGCCAGTCTCCTCCTGTTGCTCTTGCCGGCTGGCGCCAACCCGGCGACCCCCTTGGAGGAGGACAACACAACCCCTGAAGCATCCACCACCACGGAAACCATCGTGCTGGCGGGGGGATGCTTCTGGTGTCTGGAACACGACCTGGAGAAGCTGGCGGGGGTGGAGGAGGCGGTCAGCGGCTACAGCGGCGGCCATGTGGCCAGCCCCAGCTATGGCCAGGTGTCTTCCGGCAACACGGGGCATCTGGAGGTGGTGGAGGTGACCTTTGACAGCCGGATTCTTCCCCTGGAAGAGCTGCTGCAGGCGTTTTGGCGCAACATTGATCCTCTGGACAACGGCGGCCAGTTCTGTGATCGGGGTGAGCAATACACCAGCGCCATCTTTGTGACCACACCCCAACAGCGGCTGGTGGCGGAGGCGTCTCTGGAGGCGGCCCAAGACCAGCTTGGCGATCAATCCGTTGTCACCCCCATTCTTGACGCCAGCCCCTTTTATCCCGCCGAAGACTATCATCAGAATTATGCAGAAAACCACTCTCTCCGTTACAACTATTACCGTTGGAGTTGTGGTCGGGATCGACGGCTGAAGGAGGTGTGGGGCAATGCCAAGGCGGAATCGGGGGAGGCATAGGTCAAGGTGCCTCTCCCTGCTCCTTCTTCCCCAACGGGGGGCCACCCCCGGCAACCCGGGCAGGTTCCCCACGGCCGTTGGCATCCCCATCTCTGGCACCCCTTCGCCCAGGAGGCCCGCCATGATCCGCCCCGGATGGTGTGCGCCGGTCACGGCCCCTGGCTGGAGTTGGCGGACGGTCGCCGGGTGCTGGATGCCGTCAGCAGTTGGTGGGTGACCCTCCATGGGCATGGGGAGCCCACTATTGCCGCGGCCATTGCCCAGCAGGCCCGGACGCTGGAGCAGGTGATCTTTGCCGATTTCAGCCATGATCCGGCGGTTACCCTGGCCCAGCGGCTCTGCCGGGCCTGGCCTGGTCTGGATCGGTTGTTTTTCTCGGATAACGGCTCCACGGCGGTGGAAGTGTGCCTCAAGATGGCGCTGCAGTATTGGCACAACCGGGGGGAGCCGCGGCAACAGTTGGTGGCCTTTGACGGCGCCTATCACGGCGACACCTTCGGCGCCATGGCGCTGGGGGCCCGCTCCCTGTTTACCGTCCCCTTCGATCCCCTCCTCTTTGCCGTGGCCCGCTGCCCGTGCCCGGCCACGTGGTGGGGGGACGACACCGTGGAAGACCGGGAGCAATCCGCACTGCGCCACCTGGAGCAACTGCTGGAGACCCCCACCGCCGCGGTGATTATCGAACCGCTGGTGCAAGGGGCCGGGGGCATGGCCATGGTGCGTCCCGGCTTCCTCCAGCAGGTGGCCCGGCGGGTGCGAGGGGCGGGCGCCCTGCTGGTTGCCGATGAGGTGATGACGGGTTTCGGGCGCACGGGGGCGTTGTTCGCCAGCCAGCAGGCCGGCATCGAGCCGGATCTCGTGGCCCTCTCCAAGGGATTGACCGGGGGCTTCCTGCCCATGGCGGTGAGCTTGGCCCGGGAGAGCATCTATCAGGCCTTCGTGGCGGACAACCCGCAGCACACCTTCTTCCATGGCCATAGCTTCACCGCCAATCCCCTGGGTTGTGCGGCCGCCAACGCCAGCCTCACCCTGTTGAACGACCACCCGGAGCGCTACCAGGGCTTTGCCGACCGACACCGTCCCCACCTGCAGACCCTGGCGCGGCTGCCCGGCCTGGAGCACCCCCGCCTCTGCGGCACCGTTGCCGCTGTTGACCTACGGGTGAGCCAACCCGGCTATCTCCACCAGGCGGGCCGGCAGATTCAGCGAGCCTGTCTGGGAGAAGGGGTCTATGTGCGACCTTTGGGAAACGTGTTGTACCTGCTGCCCCCCCTCTCCATGAACGATGAACAGTTGGAGCAGTGTTATGGCGCCCTGGGGCGGGCCGTGCAGGGGGTGACGGACTGAGCCGCTCATGCCGCCCCCCTCGCGGTTTTCTGCAGCAGGTCTGCCGGGGTGAGTTTTTCGTAGCGCTCGAACGGTTGGAGAATCCAGGGGCTGGCCGGCAGTTCCATGGCCCAGATATGGGGGCGCAGGGCGCTGTGGCGTTTCAGCCAGAGCACGGCGGTGGTGAGGGAGTCCGGCTTGACGGCCCGGCGCAGCCATGTGGTTGCCGCCTCCAGGGTGGTGCCCTGATCCGCCAGATCGTCCACCAGCAGCAGGTGGGACCCAAGCCGGGGACAGGTGTGGGCCAGGCTCTGCCCCACCCGCACACTGCCCTGCTCCCGGCCGTCCGCACCCCCGTAGCTGCTGACCGCCATCACCACCAGGGGGCGGCTGAAGAGTCGGGAAATCACGTCCCCCACCCGCAGACCGCCACGGGAAAGGGCCACCACTTGGTCGAAGGGGCAGCCGCGGTCATGAATCAGCAGAGCCAGATACTCGATCAGAGCATGGTATTGCTCCCAACTCACCACCAGTTCCCCGGCGGTGGGGTCAATGAGAGGTTTCACGGGCTTGGGCGCTTGCCTCCAGCTTATCCAGGCGGGCGCGGACGGCTTTGAAATCTTCCCAGGTGAGCCATTTGGGGCGCCCTTTCTGCCGTGATGCGTTGCGCAACAGAAACGACGGGTGGAAGACGGGCATATAGCCCCTGCCGTCCCGTTCAATCCACTGGCCCCGCATCCTGGTGATGCCGGTTTTGATGCCCAGCACCCCCGTCATGGCGGTGGATCCCGCCAGCAGCACCACGTCCGGATTCACCAGTTGAATCTGGCGCTGAAGCCATGGGCGACAGTGGGCCGTTTCTTCCGGCGTGGGTTTGCGGTTGCCGGGGGGGCGGCACTTGACCACGTTGCAGATGTAGACGTCCTGCTCCTGGTCAAGGCCCACGCTGGCGAGGATTTGATCCAGCAGCTTGCCGGCCCGCCCCACAAAGGGGAGTCCCGTTTCGTCTTCATGCTGGCCGGGGCCCTCCCCGATGATCATGAGCCGCGCCAGGGGGTTGCCCCGGCTGATGACCACGTGGGTGCGGGTGGCAGACAGTTCACAGCGGCGGCAGCCCAGACACTCCCTGGTCAAGGCCTCCCAACTGTCTTCCCTCTCCTGCTCCCGGACGGTGGCCGCAGCAAGTGGTGACGGCGGCGGCTGATGGGGCGGATGTTCAGGGGGGATCGCGCCTGGGGAGAAAAGATCGAGCTGGCTGCGCTGGGTGCCCATGGACCCAATCTAAACCGGGCAGCCCCTACGGGCTATGGGTCTTCCCACAACAGCACCCGGTTGCCTTCGGGATCCAGCAGCCATTGCTCCCGCCCGAAGGGTTTCTCCCGGAGAGGCTCCAGCGCCTGGGCCCCCAGGGCCATGGCCCGTTGGCGTGTCTCCTCCAGATGGGTGCAACGGAGGCAGAGAGCCAGACACCCCCCCCCCTGCCGGGGTTGGGGGCGTTGGGCAGAGGGGCGATACAGCACCATGTCCATCCCTGTGGGCAGACGGACCGTGACGGCTCCGGCAGCAGCAACGGTGACGGCCCCACCGGGGACAAGCCCCCCGTAGAAGTCAGCCAGGCGCCGGGGGTTCCGGCTGGCCAGCACCAGGCAGCAGCCAGGCGCTACGCCCTCGGGCCGGGCATCCTCAACCATGGGCAGTTCGTGGTGGCGGGAACGGCTGGCTTACACTGAAAACGGGTGTCACGAAACCTGATCGCGAAACACATGCAGATTGCAAACGCATGAAGCCTGCTGAGAGGGCCCAGCAGCTCCAGCCTTCCCTCACTCTGGCCATCAGCGCCAAGGCCCGCCACCTGCAGCAGCAGGGGGAAGACATCTGTAGCCTCAGCACCGGTGAGCCGGATTTCCCGACTCCCCCCTTCATCTGCCGAGCGGCGGCAGCGGCCATGGAGGCCGGCCACACCCGCTACGGCCCGGCGGCAGGGGAGCCTTCCCTGCGGGAGGCCATCGCCAGCAAGCTGCAACGGGAGAACAGGCTGACCTACGGCCCGGAGGAAATCATGGTCAGCAACGGGGCCAAGCAGGCGCTGTACACCCTCTTTCAAGTGCTGCTGGATCCCGGTGACGAAGTCATTCTTCCAGCGCCCTACTGGCTCAGCTACCCCCCCATGGTGAGCCTGGCTGGCGGCCGCGCCGTGATTGTTCCCACCCGCCGGGATCGCAACCACCAACTCGGCGCCGCGGACCTGGCGGCGGCCATCACGCCCCGCACCCGGCTGCTGGTGATCAACAGCCCCGCCAACCCGACGGGCGCGGTCTACCCGGAGCAGGCGCTGGCGGAACTGGCCAGTGTGCTGCGCCAGCATCCCCACGTGGCCGTGGTGAGTGACGAAATCTATGAATACATCCTCTATGACCAGAACCGCCATGTGAGCTTTGGAGCCGTGGCGCCGGACTTGGCGGCCCGCACCTTTGTGGTCAACGGCTTTTCCAAGAACTGGGCCATGACCGGGTGGCGGCTGGGCTATCTGGCGGGACCTCGGCCCATCCTGCGCAAGGCCATGGCGCTCCAGAGCCAGAGCACCAGCAACGTGTGCAGCTTCGTTCAATACGGTGGTCTGGCGGCGCTCCAGGGCTCCCGGGCCTGCGTCCACACCATGGTGGAAGCCTTTGCCCGGCGGCGCCAAGTGGTGCTCCAGGCCCTGGGATCCATGGGGTATGTCCATGGCCGGGCGCCCCAAGGCGCCTTCTACGCCTTCCTCAACATTGCCGCCACCACGCTGGGTTCCGTGGTGTTTTGCGAGCGGCTTCTGGCGGAAGCCGGTCTGGCCATCGTGCCCGGCGCCGCCTTTGGGGACGACCACTCCGTCCGCCTCTCCTTCGCCACGGATATCTCCACGTTGCAGCGGGGTTTGGAACGGTTGCAGGGGTTTCTGGCCGGGCTTTAGGAATCCACCTTTTGGCGGATGAGTTTTCAGCATTTGGGAGGATGCTGTTGGCCCGGAATTCGTAGACCGTAAATATGCTTGCATTGCCTGAATGCCATCCTGTGAGACCCGTGACATTGTCACGGAAACACGTCAACTGTTTACTGTACTGGTCCGCAATCGTCATCAGAATGATGATACATTCGATCTGCGTAATCGCATTGTTGAAATGAACAGCCGCCTGGTGCGACAGGTGGCCAGTCGCATGGTTCGGCGGTACAGTCTGGACTTTGACGATCTGGTTCAGATTGGCAGTCTGGGGTTGATCAAGGCTGTGGACCGCTTTGATCCACAGGCCGGCTATGCCTTCAGTTCCTTTGCCGTGCCGCTGATCCGTGGCGAGATTCTTCATCATCTCCGGGACCGGGTAAGTCTTATTCGTGTCTCGCGCCGCTTGTTGGAACTCCATTCCCGCGGCGCCAGACTCCAGGAGGCCATGGCCAATCGCTCCGGCCGGCGCCCCACGGAGGCGGAACTTTGTGCGGCCCTGGACGTCACCCCAAGGCGGTGGCAACAGGCCTGTCAGGCGAAGCGTAGTCTGCGGCTCTGCAGCCTGGATCAGTGTATCGTCGGCCTCGACAACGAGGAGGAATACCTACCCCTGTTGGACCTGCTCTCTGCACCGCCGCCACCCCAGGAGGACGACAACGCCGAACTGTACGCCCATCTGCAACACCTGGTGGCGCGCCTGGGGGCGGATGCACAGCGGCTCCTCAAGTGGCGTGTTCTGGATGGGCTGAGTCAGCGGGAACTGGCCCGTCGGGAAGGGGTCAGTGTGCGGGTGGTCAGCCGACGACTCCATGCCATTCTGCAGCAGCTTCACCATCAACTCGGACCCATGGTGCGTGACTCTGCCCACCCGTAGCCTTGCTGCCCCTCAGCGCCACCCCAGCGCCACCGCGGCGCCCATGGCCAGTAGGGCCGCCACAACGGTGAGGGCAGCGTTGACCAACTCATTGGTCAACCACGCCAGGCGCCCTTGCCATGTGGCCCCGATCCAGCTTTCCACCATGGTGGCGGTGGTGGCTGCAGCGCCCAGGAGCGCAACCTGCGCCAGGAGACCGGGACCAATGGGCGGCCTCAGCAGGGCCAGAGCAAGGGCCGTATAGACGGCAATGGCCGCCACGCTGGCCACCGTGCCGGTGAGACTGACGGCCCCCTCCGTGCCTGGGGGCACCGGTTGGAGAGTGGTGACCAGCAGAGTGCGCCCACCCCAGCGCTTGCCGATTTCACTGCCCCACGTATCCCCCAGCTTGGCGGCAAAACTGGCCACAAAGCCCAGGGTCAGCAGAGGCGCCGCCCCAGGGATCAGGTGCGTGAGCACCGCCAGGCTCAAACCCGTTGCCGCCGATCCCCAAAGGTTGCCCGGACCACGGCGCCCGCCCCGGGCCTCCGCCAACCGGAGCGCCTGCTTGCGCTTGAGGCCGAGGCGGGTCACCGCTGAACCCAACGCCAGGTAGAGCACAACGGTAAGCCAGCCGGACCAGCCCATGGTTCCCCAAAGCACGGCGCCCAACGCCCCCCCGTGGACCCAGCCCCAGGCGGTGAGCACCGGCAGGCGGTGAACCAGAAGGATGAGCCCCCCGTTCACCAGTAGTCCCATCCAGAAAGGATTGAGAGATGCAAACCAGACCATGGGATCAATGTACAGGTGGCTCTGGGGTACACCGGGATCCTGTGGGACCCATGGGCCTTGGGACAGTTTTTGTTGCTGGTGACTGCCGGTGCTCGCCCCCGGAATTGGCCCTACGCTCTCCAGTCCATGCGGCATCTGGTGTGAGCTTCGTTGCACTGCACAACCACAGTGACTACAGCCTTCTGGATGGAGCCTCCCAGCTCCCCCAACTGGTGACCCATGCCAAGGCGTTACAGATGCCTGCCCTGGCCCTCACCGACCATGGGGTGATGTATGGCGCCATTGAATTGCTCAAGCTGTGCCGGCAAGCGGGCATCAAACCCATTATCGGCAATGAAATGTACATTATTAACGGCTCCATTACAGCGCCACAGCAAAAACGAGAGCGACGCTACCATCTGGTGGTCCTGGCGAAAAACGATCAAGGCTACCGTAATCTGGTGAAGCTGACCAGCATCAGCCACCTGCAGGGAATGCGGGGTAGGGGAATCTTCAGCCGACCGTGTATTGATAAAGAATTACTGGAAAAGCATAAAGAAGGCCTTATCATTTCCACGGCTTGCCTTGGAGGTGAAATCCCCCAGGCGATTTTGCGGGGACGGTTGGACGTGGCCCGCCAGGTGGCCGCATGGTATCAGAATTGCTTTGGGGAGGACTTCTACTTGGAAATCCAGGACCATGGCTCCCATGAAGATAGGATTGTGAATACAGAAATTGTCAAAATCGCCCATGGGCTTGACATCGACGTCATTGCCACCAACGATGCCCATTACCTGAGCAATCAAGACGTGGAAGCCCACGACACCTTGCTTTGTGTGCTCACAGGCAAGATGGTGACAGACGAGAAACGGCTTCGCTATACGGGAACAGAGTATCTCAAGTCTCCGGAGGAGATGGCCTGCCTGTTTCAGGATCACCTGGAGCCGGAGGTGATCCAACGAGCTATCGCCAACACCCTGGCCGTGGCCGAGAAGGTGGGGGACTACGACATTCTTGGCAAATGCCGTATGCCCCATTTTCCGGGTTTGCCTGAGCAGACCACCCCCATTGATCATCTGCGCCACGTGAGCCGTGACGGTCTGCAACAGCATCTTCAGCAACCGGATTGGGAGGCCGTTATCTCCCGGTGTCCCACCTACGGAGAGCGGCTGGAACGTGAGTTGAAGATCATTGAACGCATGGGATTTCCCACCTACTTCCTGGTGGTGTGGGACTACATCCGCTTTGCCCGCCTTCAGAAAATCTCCGTGGGCCCAGGTCGCGGCTCGGCAGCGGGTTCTCTGGTGGCTTTTGCCTTGGGAATTACCAACATTGATCCGGTAGATCACGGCCTTCTCTTTGAGCGTTTTCTGAATCCTGAGCGCAAGTCCATGCCCGATATTGATACAGATTTCTGTATTGAACGCCGCGGCGAAGTGATTGACTACGTCACCCGGCTCTACGGTGGTGATCGTGTGGCGCAAATTATCACCTTCAACCGCATGACGTCGAAAGCCGTCCTCAAAGACGTGGCCCGGGTTCTGGACATACCCTACGGGGAAGCTGACCGGCTGGCGAAGTTGATTCCTGTGGTTCGTGGAAAGCCTATAAAGCTTAAGGTGATGCTCAGTGATAAGAGCCCAGCACCAGAGTTTCGGGAAAAATATAAGAAAGATACAAAGGTGCGCCGCTGGATTGATCTGGCCCTGCGCATTGAGGGAACCAACAAAACCTATGGAGTCCATGCTGCCGGCGTGGTGATTGGCGCCGATCCCCTGGATGAGCTGGTGCCTCTGCAACGCAGCAACGAGGGGCAGGTGATTACCCAATACCCCATGGACGACGTGGAATCCATGGGACTTCTCAAGATGGATTTTCTGGGCCTCAAGACCCTGACCATGATTGATAAGGCCTTGGAGTTGATTCAACAAACCCAGAATGAACATCTGGATCCTTATAATCTCCCCCAAGACGACAAGGACACCTATGGTTTGTTGTCCAAAGGGGATCTGGAGGGCATCTTCCAGTTGGAATCCAGTGGCATGCGGCAGGTTGTGCGGGATCTGCGCCCTTCCTCTTTGGAAGATCTTTCATCCATCCTGGCTCTCTACCGACCCGGCCCCCTGGATGCGGGGCTGATTCCCAAATTCATTAACCGCAAACATGGGCGTGAAGACGCCGATGTGACCCATGTCAAGCTTCAGCCCATTCTGGAGGAGACCTACGGAATCATGGTCTATCAGGAGCAGATCATGCGCATTGCCCAGGATCTGGCGGGGTACTCCCTGGGACAAGCCGACCTGCTGCGCCGGGCCATGGGTAAAAAGAAAATCGCGGAGATGGAGAAACACCGCACCATCTTCATCAATGGCGCTAAAGATCATGGTGTGGACAAACGCATTGCCAGTAAATTATTTGATCAGATGGTTTTATTTGCTGAATATTGCTTTAACAAAAGCCACTCAACAGCCTACGGTGCCGTAACCTATCAAACAGCATATCTCAAAGCCAATTACCCTGTTGCTTATATGGCGGCCCTGCTGACAGTTAATTCTGGAAGCAGCGACAAGGTACAGCGTTATATTGGCAACTGCAATGCCATGGGAATTGAAGTGTTGCGGCCTGATGTCAACGAATCGGGTTTGGACTTCACTCCCGTTGGCCAGCAGATTCGCTTTGGTCTGGGGGCTGTGCGGAATCTGGGGGAAGGGGCCGTCAAGGCAATCCTGGCCAGCCGTGATCAGGACGGACCGTTCCATTCCCTGGCGGATCTCTGTAATCGGTTGCCCATGGGGTTGCTCAACAAGCGGGCGCTGGAAGCCCTGATCTACAGCGGCGCCCTTGACAGTCTTGAATCCCAGGGCAATCGGGCCCAGTTGATGGCCGATATGGAGTTGGTGGTCAGTTGGGCCAGCGACCGGGCCAAGGACCGGGCCAGTGGTCAGGGAAGCATCTTTGACCTTGCGGCCACCGCCAGTTCTTCCGGCGCCCCCCTGGAGAACGCACCCAAAGCCCCGGCCACCAAGGAATACGACCTGCGTCAAAAATTACGGCTGGAGAAGGAGATCGTGGGCTTTTACCTTTCGGACCATCCCCTGAAGCCACTGCGCAATCCCGCCCGCTTACTGGCCCCTGTCAGCCTGGCTGATCTGGACCAGTTGCCGGACAAGCACAAGGTGAGCGCCATTGTCATGGTGTCGGTGCTCAAGATCGTCACTACCCGCAAAGGAGACCCCATGGGAGTGTTGATCGTGGAAGATCTGAGCGGAAGCTGTGAGGCGGTGGTGTTCCCCAAGACTTATGCCCACCTCCATCAACACCTGAGCGAGGACACCCGCCTGTTGCTATGGGCCACTGTGGATCGCCGTGATGAGCAGGTGCAACTGATTATTGACGACTGCTCCGTGGTGGAGGACATCAACCTGGTGCTGGTGACGCTGGAGGCCAGACAGGCCGGTGACCTGGCTTACCAGACCAAGCTGCGCACATGCCTCCAAAGCCAGAGCAGTCAGGAGCGGGTTCCAGCCAAAAGTCCGGTGGTGATTGAACTGCGTCACCGGAATGCACGACGCTATGTGCGTGTTGGCCACCAGTTCCGTGTCTGTGATGTCGATGCAACGGTCAAGGCACTCAACCAGGCACACTTTGAAGCCCGCCGTGAGTCCCTCATGGAGGCTGCCCTGGCCTAGGCTCAGGACGCAACAACGGACTTCCAATTCAGAACCCCAACCGGGGGTATCAATGTTGCACCCTGGATTCCCGCCCTTCCCTATCTCCTTCGTTGTCCCCGCCTCTTCTTCGTCATCCTCGAGAAAGCGGGAATGACAGAGTGGAGAAGGCGGGAAGGGGGGCTTATGTAAGCTGAGTTCTAAAGGTGAGAAGGCAGGGCAACCTGCCAGTGACCATACTGACCCAACCCATGATGTCAAGAGTGCCAAGCAACTGTTAGCTATTAAATTTCTGAAGACAATCAGAAATTTCTTTACTTCAAACTTCTAACTTTATTCTAATAATCTAATTATAATAATTTTTACTGTCTCGAATTCAATGAGGCTTACTTACCTAAGTGCCAAACCCTGAATCAGGCTACCACTACAGTCTTAGGGTCTCAAATGAGTATTAATTATAGGGCTTGCATACATGAGTACCCAAGACCAAGATAGGCTACCACTAGGGTCTAAGAGAAAAGGTCGAGACTGATTAGTCAGGTCTTTCACTAAGGAGTCTAAGTATCCTTCGCTGATTAAGTATAAATCTTTCATTAGTTTTTCTGCTGTTTCTTTAGATCTTATCTCATCGATTCTATACCACTCAATAATGTATATTCAATAGCCACATAATCTTTAGATTTAATCTCTCCTTTGATGATAACTTTTTCATGCGTGTATGTTTTAATAATTCCATAAAACCAACCAAAGTCTCCAAAACTTAAACCATAAATATCCTGTTCCTCTTTTCCTTCTAAGTTTTTTCAATTCAGCCCTTGAGTTGGAAAATGCAATAATCGTCTTAGAATCTAAACCCATATCCAAAGCCAAGTCTTTGGTTGAGTAATAAAACTCACAGTCTGGTATCTTATTAAAGTCGTCAAAGAGAAAATGGAGTAGGCATGAGAAGGAAAGGTTACATTCTGGAAAAATACCATATCAAGATCGCCCATCAAGAATTTGTAAATAACTATAAAGATGAACTCTACCAATGCAAGAATTGTGGACCGGGGGATGATCGGTCCGGCAGCAGGGCAGCCTCGGGAAGAGGGGGGAACGCCTACCGAGGCAGAAGGCGCCGTCCCTGTTGCTGGTGAGCGATGGGCGCTTCTCGATGGATGGGCTGCTACTGGGCGCCGGGGCATCCCATGGTCGGCAACCGGACATCGCGGCGGTGATGCTGCCCGCTCGTGGTGGGGCAAGGCCCATGGCGCCCCATCCGGGCTGTGGTCTACATCACCAGTCCACGGTCCCGGTGGGCTGGCCACCTGGTCGCTGGAACCGCAAGCAGCCCATAACCATGACAACCCCGTCAATTGAGCGCTTCGACTTGGGCTTGCGCTTTGGCCACTGCCTCTCGCTGCGCATGATGGCGTCAGGTGTACTTACTGGCCAACGCCTTTTGGGCATTGCTGAGGTGCGTCATGGGGATTCACTGGCCAGATCAGCGAAAGGATTTGACCAAGGTGTGGGGTAGATTACTCACCAACGGATCCTGAGCCTAATCTCCCCCCATGCAGTGACGAGCAGAGGTCATGGCGCTTGACCATCTTTCCACCAGTTGGTCCGTGTTTCAGGCGTTGTTTCTGGAGGCCATGCCGTTTCTGCTCATTGGCGTGGCGTTGGCCACCATGGCCCGCCACTGGCTTCCCACCGGCCCGGTGCTCCAATGCCTGCCGGATCACCCTCTCCTGGGTCCCCTCACGGGCGCCGCCATGGGGTTTGCCCTGCCGGCCTGTGAGTGCGGTAACGTGCCTGTGGCCCGTCAACTGCTGGCATCCGGGAGCCCGCTCCCCACGGCCATGGGGTTTCTTTTTGCCGCCCCCGTGTTGAATCCCATTGTTCTGGCCTCCACCTGGGCTGCATTCCCGGATCAACTCTGGTTGCTCTGGGCGCGCCCCGCTGCGGGTCTGGCCATGGCCCTTGTGATGGCCACCCTCCTGCGGTTCCAGCAGGATGCCGCCATCCTGACCCCCAGTCTGCTGCGGGAGCGGGGCTTTCACCAGCCGGTGGGGGCAGGGTCGCTGCTGGAGCGTTCCGCTGGCCTGATCGGGTCGCAGGGTCCGGCAGCGCTGCCGCTGCCGTCGGTTGGTGGGGGCAAATCGTGGCGCCTCAGTGTGCTCCATGGCATGGATGAGCTGGTCAAGCTGTCCGCTCTGTTGATTCTGGGTTGCGCAGTTGCAGCCCTGTTGCAAACCAACCTGCCCCGGGACTGGCTGCTGGCCGTTGGTCAGGCCCCTACCCTCTCGGTGCTGGCCCTCATGGTGCTGGCCGTGGTGATCTCCGTATGTAGCAGCGTGGACGCCTTTCTGGCGCTGGGCTTTGCGTCCCAGGTTACCCCGGGAGCGTTGCTCGCCTTTCTGGTTCTGGGTCCGGTGATTGACTTGAAGTCCCTGGGTCTGTACGGCACGGTGTTTTGCCGCTCGGCCATGGTGTTTGTGGCATTGTCCTGTGGCGTGTTGGCTCTGCTGGCGGGCCAGTGGACCAATTTCCTCATGCTCTGAACCATGAACCAACCTGGCCCTCCATCCCCCTGGTCCGTGGTTCGACGGGCTACGGCCCGTTGGCGCTGGCCGCCACTGGCGCTGCTGTGCTGTGGAGTCACGCTGGTGCATAGCTGGTCCAGTGGCCGCCTGCAACTGCTCATGGCGCCGGTGTTCCACGGGCTGGTGATCGGGGCCGGGTTGGCGCTGCTGGTGTGGAGCGTGACGATGCTGGCGGTGGAGCCGCCGCGCCGCCTGACCCCGTGGCGGGCAGCGGTGCTGGTGGTCTCCACAAGTCTGTTGATGGTGCTGGCGCCACCCCGTAGCTCATTCAGCACGTTGGCCCGTTATCGCCCTCCCGCCCGGCTGGATGGGCTGGCTGTGGGCTTTGCCTTGCCGCCGGATCAGCGGGATCTGGTGGACTGGGTGCGTCTGTTGCGGGGAACGGCTCAGCCCCAACTTTTCCGTGGCGAACCTGTGCAGGTGGAGGGTTTTGTGCTGGTGACCGTCACAGGGGAACGTCACCTGGCCCAACTGCTGGTGCGCTGCTGCCTGGCGGATGCCACGCCGGTGTGGCTGGCGGTGCAGTGGCCGGCGGATGCCCCGCCGCCACAGGACCAGTGGGTTCGTGTGGAGGGGGAGATGGAACTGCTGGAGACACCCGGTGGGGTGCAGCCCGTGGTGGTGGCCCACGAGGTGACCGCCATTGCCAAGCCCCGCCAGCCGTTCCGCACGTAATCCTGTCTTGCGGGGAAGCGCGATTACAAGGGGAAATCTATTAGAAGGGAATTATATGACTGGCTCTTTCCGTCTTCCATTGGGGGAAGGCGGGAATGCCGGAGGGTTGCGGACTTAGTTGGGGGGTAAATTCATGGAACGGCGCAGGGCGGCCAGTTCATCATCCACCTGGACTTGCT
This sequence comes from Cyanobacteria bacterium MAG CAR3_bin_5, assembly GCA_026709085.1. Lineage (GTDB taxonomy): Bacteria > Cyanobacteriota > Cyanobacteriia > PCC-6307 > Cyanobiaceae > Synechococcus_B. Next base: position 112,923 of record JAPOTR010000034.1, read on the forward strand.
CCACCTGGACTTGCCGGGGGTTGGCCGTCTTGCTGTCCGGCAATACGGGTAGCGCCGGGGCAGGGGCCATGGAGGCTTTCAGGGCGGCCAGTTCATCGTCCACATCACTCCCTTGCAGGGCCTCGAAGCGAGCCTCCAGGTTGTCTCCCGCCAATTCCCCGATTGCTGCGGTTTCCGCCTCCAGGGACTCCACTTTTTCCTCCATGCGATCAAAGGCCGCCATGGCGGAATCCGTGCTGATGCCGCTGACGGCTCCCTCAAGCTGCTTCTGGGCCTGGGCCGCCTGGGCACGGGCCTTGAGGGTGTCTTTCCTGGTTTTGGCCTGGGCAATCTGGCCCTCCAGCTTCAGCAAGTTACGCTTCAGAACATCCACTTGGCCCGCCTGGGATTGCAACTGCCTGCTCAGGGACTGGGCAGTGTCCTCATGGGTCTTGCGCTGGGACAGGGCTTGGCGGGCCAGATCCTCATCCCCCCCCTTGAGAGCCAACTGGGCGCGGCCATACCAGTGGTCCGCCTGGACACGGGCTTGGCTGGCCTGGCGTTCAATGCGCTTCTGGCTGGCCACCGCCGTGGCCACCGCCTGGCGTAGTTTGACCAATTCCGCCTGCATGTCCATCAGGGACTGGTCCAGGATCTTGGCGGGATCCTCCGCACGACTCACCAGATCGTTGGCATTGGCGCGCATCAGTCGCCAAAGTCGTGAGAAGAAAGACATGATGGCAGAGGCAACGGGGGATGATATCCAGGGCCAGGATAGCAGGCTTGGCCCGGCGATGGCAGGACTCAGGTGGGGATTGAGGGCTGTTTGGGTAGCAGAAGTTGGTACACCTGATCAATACGGCTGCTCAGGGTGTCCATGCGGCCACTGAGATTGTCCATCCGGGCGCTGAGACTGGCGCTGAGGTCGTCCATCCGGGCGCTGAGGTCATCCATCCAGGCACTGAGGTCATCCATCCGGGCACTGAGAGTAGCCCTGAGGTCGTCCATCCGGGCGCCGAGACTGGCGCTGAGGTCATCCATCCGGGTGCTGAGGTCATCCATCCGGGTGCTGAGGTCGTCCATCCGGGCGCCGAGGCTGGCGCTGAGGTCATCGATGCGGGTGTTGACGTCCCGGATATCGGCTTTGAACTCCGCAGTGAACGCATCCATGCGGGCGTTGAGACTGGCGCCCAGGTCGTCGATGCGGGTTTCCAGGGTGTCCATGCGAGTCCCGAGATCGTCGATACGGGCGCTCATGCCGTAGATCCCCAAAGCGATGGACACCAATAAGCCAATGATGGTCACCGCCACGCCAATCGCGGCGATCACAACGGCGGGTTCCACCCATGGGCGGCGACCATCCCTGCTGTGCATAGCGGCGTTTGATGCCTGGGCTGGTGTCTTAGGGTGGATGGGCGGCGTGTCGGTGGTCATGGGCCGGCGGCCTCGGTGCTGACTCCAGAGGCTGCCCACAAGTGGCGGCTCCCTCACACTATACTGCCTTCCGCCACAAGCTGGACATGTGGGGGAGGTATGTGGTGGCGCTTCTGGGCTGGTTGGACTGATAATTGCTTGGGTGGCTGGTGACTGTGGGCATGGGGATGAAGACGTCTGGACTGCAAGCATCCAGGCCTGGGGATGGCGTGGGGGTGCGGCCGGCACAGGTGCTGAGGCCGAGCCGGCGCGAGGCGCCCCGGACACTGGGCCATTGCCTGCAAACGGTGCAACAGCACTGGACAGGCCCCATGGCCCGGCTCAGCCGGCAGTGGTCCCGCTGGGCCGGCCCCACGCTGGCGGCGCGCTGCCGTCCCCTCAGCCTCCACGGGCGCACCCTGACGGTGGCCGTGGACCAACCCCATTGGCTCCAGGCGGTTCAGTACAGCCGTCACCAGCTCTTGGGACGCTTGCAGGCGGCTGGCTTTGCCATCGCGGAATTGCGGCTGCAGCAGCGGTCACCCCGGCCCTCGGCAGACCTGGACCAGCGTCAGCAGCAGCAAAGCTGGGACCGGCACCCCAGCCGCGGCCCCATGGGGAACCACGTCTGCCCGCGGTGTCACACACCCACGCCCCCAAGGGAGTTGCAGCGTTGGGGGCACTGCTGCTTCTGCCAGCGGTCATCCCTGCCGCCCCCTCCTCTCCAGCAGGGTCCCGGGTGATAGGTTGTCTCCAGTGCCGCGGCAACACATGCGCTATGCCGTTATCGGAACCGGGGCCATCGGTGGCTTTTACGGGGCAAAACTCCAGCGCTCCGGGCTGGAGGTTCACTTCCTTCTGCACAAAGACTACGACCATGTGCGGCATCATGGCTTGAAAATCTATTCCAAAGACGGTGATTTCCACCTGCATCCTGTTCATGCTCACGGGGATCCGGCCACAATTCCCGTATGTGACGTGGTGCTGATCGCTCTTAAAACAACACAGAATCACCAACTGAAGAATCTCCTGCCCCCATGGGTGGCGGACCAGGGTATTCTCCTGACCCTGCAAAACGGTTTGGGTGTGGAACCCCAACTTGCTCGGTTGGCGCACCCGGGCCGCGTGGTGCTTGGGGGGCTTTGCTTCATCTGCTCCCATCGGGGTGCAGCGGGTGAAATCCACCACCAGGATTACGGTTCCCTCACCATCGGCGCCTATGGAGACGGCTACAAGCCCCAGGGGGTGACTCCCCTGCTGAAGACCATGGCCGGCCACTGGCGTCAGGCCGGGGTGCAGACCTTCCTCGCTCCGGATCTGGGCTACGCCCGCTGGAAGAAGCTGCTCTGGAACGTGCCGTTCAACGGTCTCTCCGTGGTGCTCTCCGCCACCACAACGGAGATGGTGGCCGACCCGCAAATCCATGCACTGGCCAGGGAGTTGATGGAAGAGGTCCGGCAGGCCGCCGCCAGCCAGGGGGTGGCCATCCCCATCGCGGACCTGGAGCAGATGCTTGGCAGCACAGCCGCCATGGCCCCCTACGTCACCAGCATGAAGCGGGACTACGACCGCAGGATGCCCTTGGAACTCGAGGCCATTCTCGGCTATCCCCTCGCCGTAGCCCAGCGCAAGGGGCTGGCGCTGCCCAGGATGACTATGTTGCACCAACTGCTTCAACATCTGGACCGGCACAACCGACATCCCGGTGAAGGGGTGCCGGGGAAGGCGCCGGTCTGAGGGGCTCAGCAGGTGGCAATGGGCATTCGCCAGCCCGTCCCGAATGCCCGGCCACTCACCTTCAATACGGGCGGCGCCTGGCGCCGCTTGAACTCGGCCCGGCGCAGCAGGGACCAGATGCGCTGCACCAGCGCCGGATCATCCCCCGCCGCGATCAATTGGTCCGGAGTGTGGTGCTCCTCCACCAGCTTCTTGAGGATGGGGTCGAGAACGGCGTACTCCGGCAGGGAGTCGCTGTCCTTCTGGTTGGGGCGCAGCTCGGCGCTGGGGGGCTTGCTGAGGATGACCTCCGGAATCAGCGCCCCCTGGGTGGGCAATCCCGCCCCACGGCGCTGCTGCCGGGCCGTAGGACCGTTGAGCCAGCGGCAGAGACGGTAGACATCGGTTTTATAGAGATCGCCAAGCACCGCCAGCCCACCGTTCATGTCTCCGTAGAGGGTGCAATAGCCCACCGCCAACTCCGATTTGTTGCCTGTGGACAGGAGCAGATGCCCCTCCTGATTCGCCATGGCCATGAGCAGGGCGCCGCGAATGCGGGACTGAAGGTTTTCCGCCGTCAATCCGTCCGGGTCTTGCCCCAGGGCAGGGCGCAATGCCTGGGCAAAGGCGTCCACCAGGGGGGTGATGGGCGCCGTGGTGGTGGCCATGCCCAACACCTGGGCCAGTGCCAGGGCATCGGCAACCGAACCAGGGGAACTGAAAGCCGACGGCATCAGCAGGCCGCGCAACTGCCGGGGGCCAAGGGCGGCAGCGGCCACACAGGCCACAAGAGCCGAATCAACACCGCCACTGAGCCCCAGCACGGCCGAACGGAAGCCGCACTTGCGGGCATAGTCTCCCAGCCCCAGCACCAACATCCTCCAGAGTTCCTCCTGGGGCGAGGCAACAGCCATGGGGAACCCGGCCGAGGGCGCTGCCGGCCCCCCATGGGGCAACCGGTCGGGGGGCAGTCCCAGACGGACCCAATGGCTGGCGGGCCGGGCTGAGGGCAACTGCAGGACCACGGCGCCCTGGGGATCCACCACAAAGCTGTGGCCGTCAAACACCAGTTCATCGTTGCCTCCCACCTGGTTCACATACGCCACCGGACAGCCCAGACGGGCCGCAGCAGCGGTGGCCAACTCCCGGCGCAGCGTCTGCTTGCCCACCGCAAAGGGGGAGGCGGAGAGATTCACCATCACGTCCGGCGCCAGGGGCGCCAACTCGGCGACGGGATCACAGTCGTAGGTGGGCTGAAGGGGAAGCCGAGGATCCGCCCAGAGGTCTTCGCAGATGGTGACGGCCAGCCGCAGGGACCGCCCCGCCAGGGGGATCTCCACCAGGCAGGGCTGACGACCCGGACGAAAATAGCGCCGCTCGTCGAACACGTCGTAACTGGGAAGAAGCCGCTTGGCGGCCACCATCCGCCAGCAGCCGTCCCCCACCAGGGCGGCGCTGTTGTGGAGGGGACAATCCCCCCCGTCCCCCAAGGGGGTCACCCCACCCACCAACACCCGGAGATTTTCCGGCACGGCCTGGGCCAGGGCATCCAGCACCTGGTGCTGCCGCCGCAACATGGTGGGCAACAACAGCAGGTCCCGGGGGGGATACCCCCAGAGCGCCAACTCCGGCGTTACCAGCACCTGGACGCCGGCTGCTGCTGCCTGCCGGGCAGCCGCCAGCACCTGACGGCCGTTGCCCTCCAGGTCCCCCACCAGGGGATTGAGTTGCGCCAGACCGATGCGGATGGACCGGGACAGGGGCTGGTGTTGAGCATGGTCACTGGTGGGCGGCATGGGCCTGGATGTCATGGGCCGTGAACCCGTAGAGCCTGTGGGAGGCCAACAGGGGCAACAACTCCTCCGGCACCAGGGCGGGATCGGGCCGTTGGCGGATCTGGGAACTGGCCACAGGCGGGATGTGCAGCGGTAGGGCTTCCAGGCGGGCGCCGGCGGCCTGAAGCCGCGCCATGGCCTGCTCCTGTCCCGTCCCGTTGTTCCGGGGAACGACAGCCAGACAGCAGCAGCGCAACAACTCGGAGGCCTGATACCAGTTGGGGATCTGGGGCAGCAGATCCACCCCCACCACAAACAGTAGGCGGGCCGTGGGGAAACAGGCCCGGGCCGCCCGGACACTGTCCAGGGCGCGACGGCTGCTGAAATCCTGCCGCAGCTCCAGGCGGCATCCCTCCTGGTCCATCATCCGGGTCTTGAGGCCGTCCACAACCACCTGGAGCAACCGGCGACGGACCGCCAGGGGTGCGCCATGGCGTTTCAAGGGGTTGTCGCTGGCCCAGGTGGCCACCATGGGGTAGCGCCGGGCCAAGCCGGCCAGAATGGCCTGGTGACCAATGGTTGGCGGATCGGCGCTGGTTCCGAAAAGGGCCATGGCGGGGGGTGAAAACCGGTTGCTCATGGCAGCAGGGCGGCATCTTTCCGGGTGAAGGGCTGGCCACGGAACGCTTCGGCCTGGGTCCAGCACAGCCACGGAGCGCGGGGATCCTGTTGCCGCACCAAGTGACGCGCCATGGTGGCTGACGGGGACAATCGCAAGGCTTCTCCCGCCACCAGCTTGTGGGCCGTCAACCGCCCCAGGAGGCGGGTGGTATGCACGGCAAGAGTGGCCTGGGCCACGGCCACCGGACCGGCGGGGGCCAGACTGAGACCTGCTGTGAAGGGCGCTGCCGCCAGCAGCAGGTGTTTCACGAGACCCAGAACCCCCTGCAGACCCAATTGGACCCCACCCACCCACAGCAGGTTGGACCCCAGTTGCCGCAGCAGGGCCTGGCGCTGGGGACCAGTTCCAGGGAGGGGGATGCCATACAAATCGGCCAGTTGCACGACCAGGCCCGTATCGGCTGTGGCGGCGCCCGCCAGATCCACCAGCATGACCGGGTTCACGGCCAGGCCCGCCGCCTTGGCGACGGCGTAGCGGCCAATCAACTGCTGGGCCCGGGCGCGGCGCTGCTGGAGGCGGGAACGCATCAACAGGTGTTGGAGGCGGCTTGCAGCTTGCAGGCTGTTGAGTGCCAGGAGACGGGCGCCGTCGGAGTGCAATAGGTGAAGCAATGCCTCCCGCAGGGGCTTCACCCGGGGGGGGGCCGCCTCGCTGCGGATCCTGCCGTCAGGGAGTTGTTGCGGTTGACGGGGGGCCGCGGCAATCATCAGGGGAGCGGTCCGGATTGCCCCGTCCCCCAGCAGTTGCCGCACCCGGCTGCCAATGGCGGCTGCCAACTGGCGGCGTTCCGCCGGTATCCAGGTGTCGGCGCGGTTCAGCACCAGGAGCACGGGTTTGCCACAACGGCGCAACTCCACCAAGGCCGTGGCTTCGGGGGCGGAGACGTCCCCGCCCAGCACCAGCAGCACCAGGTCGGCCCCCAGGGCCAGGCGGCGGGCCAGACGCGCCTGGGCTGCCCCCTGGATCTCGTCCAGCCCCGGAGTGTCCACAAGGTCTACGGCTTCCAGGCCGGGAATGGGAGCAGGGGGAGTCCACACGGCCTGTTGCTGCCGGCGCGTGCAACCATGGGCCACGTCCACGGCAAAGCACGGGGAGGTCAGCAGGGCATTGAGCACACTGGATTTGCCCACCCCGACCCGACCGAACACCACCAGACGGGGGCGCCGCCGGGCCAGACGTTGCAGTTGGCGGTCCACCATCCGCAGATGTGGCCCCAGTTGACTGTGCTCCCGGGGGGAAAGCGTCAGCCGCCGCCGCCAGTGCTCCAGCAGGGCCAGCGTCTGGTCCGCCGCGGCGTCGCCAGCATCCACCACCGTCATGGTCATGGGGATTGGGGGAGGGGACGCCAGCCGGCCAACCAGGCCAGAACCGCATCGGCGCCGATCACACCGGCAAATCCGCCAAACTCGTCCACCACCACCCGCACCCGGTTGCTGTGCTGACGGAAGTCCATCAACAACTGATCAGCGCGGATCATTTCCGGGACAAACACCACCGGCTCGCTGAGTTCCGCCAGGGATCGCTCCCCCAGGCCCCGGGCCAGGGCCGCCAGCAGCGCCTCCCGGCTGGCCACCCCCAGAACGTGGTCCACCGCTTCCCCCAGAATCACCCACCAGGGGTCGTTGCGCTCCAGGAGAAGGGCCTGCACGTTGGCCAACCGTTCCGAACCCGCCAGGGTGGGGGCCGCCACCCGGGGCACCATCAACTCACCGGCCCGCAGGTCGTTGAGTTGGAACACCTTGCCGATCATGGCCGCCTCGTCGGCTTCAATGCGGCCCTGCTGGTGACCCAGGCGGGTCAGCAGACGGATCTCCGCCTCATCGGTGACGTGGGTGCTCTGGGCCGTCAGGGCCGGAACCAGGCGCTCAAGGATGAACACCAGTGGCAGCAGCAGCCGGGTCAGTTGCAGGAGCACGGGGGCAACCACCAGGGACACTTGCACGTTGAAGCGGGCCCCCAGCGCCTTGGGCAGGATTTCCCCCACCACGATTACCAGCAAGGTGAACAGGGTGGAAAAGACCGCCACCCACTGGTTCGGCAGGGTCAGTTGCTCCACAATCACCCAGCCGGCAAAGCTTCCCAGCATGATGCTGCCAAAGGTGTTGAACATGTTGTTGGTGACCACTACAGCCGCCAGCGTCCGCCCCAACTGAAGCCGCAGGCGTTTCAGGCTGTTGGCCCCCGGTACGCCACGGCGGCAGAGGTTCTGCACCTGGAGGGGGGTGGTGGTCATAATGGCTGCTTCACTGCCGGAGCAGAAGGCAGACCCCAGCAGGAGCGCCACCGCCAACAGGAGAAGTCCGCTCAGGGCGTTCACCGTCGCCACCTCGGGCTGCTCATCCCTCTCCTGTTCTCGCCGCGGATGAATCGGGTCTGGTCACACACAATACTTGGCGCACACTCTTGTATTTAACCGTTTTCATCCCCACCTGCCCACCGTGAACTCCCATCCGGATCGTTCCGCCCATGCCCACCGCCGCCAGCGCCTCCTGGCCGGCCTGGAAGATGCAGCCGTGGTGCTGCCCGCCGCCCACCTGGTGACTCATCACGCCGACGTGCATCATCGCTTCCGACAGGACAGCGATTTCTTCTATCTCTGCGGTCTGGACGAGGCCAACGCCGTGGCGGTGCTCCGTGGCCACGGCGCCGGCGGCGCCCAGGATCCCCGCTTCGTGTTGTTTGTGGAGCCGCGGGACGCCACCGCCGAAGTGTGGAACGGCCACCGCTGGGGCATAGAAGGAGCCATGGAGCACTTCGGTGCCGAGGCGGCCCATCCCATCGGCGAGCTTGCCGAACGTCTGGACGGTTATCTCCACGGCGCCTGCCGTATCGGTTTCCGTGTGGGTCGTCATCCTCACGTGGAGCCGCTGGTGTTGAGGGTGTGGGCGCAACAACTGGAGCGGGGCCAGCGGCATGGAGGACCCAGCGCCAGCCTCTTCGACGCCAGCGCCGCCATTCATGCCATGCGCCTCCGCAAGGAGCCCGGGGAACTGGAGCGCATGAGGGAGGCGGCCCGCATCAGTTGCGCCGCCCATGAACAGGCCCGCCAGGCCGTCCGGGCCGGGATGGGGGAATACCAGATCGAAGCCCTGGTGGAGGGCTGCTTCCGCAAGGCCGGGGCCCGTCAGCCCGCCTACCCCTCCATCGTGGCGGGAGGAGACAACGGCTGCATCCTCCACTACACCAACAACCAGGATCCGCTACGGGACGGGGACCTGCTGCTCATCGATGCCGGTTGCAGCCTCATGGACTACTACAACGCCGACATCACCCGCACCTTCCCCATCAACGGCCGGTTCAGCGGTGAGCAGCGAGCACTTTATGAACTGGTGCTCACCGCCCAGCGCCAGGCCATCGCCGCCGTGCAGCCGGGGAGCAGTTCCGCCAAGGTGCATAACGCCGCCGTGGAGGTGCTGGTGGACGGGCTATTGGAACTGGGTCTGCTGCAGGGGGACCGGGAAGCCATCATCACCGGCCATGGTTATCGCCACCTCTATCCCCACCGCACCGGCCACTGGCTGGGGCTGGACGTCCACGACGTGGGGGCATCCCGCCTGGGGGATCACCACACCGCCCTGGAGCCCGGCATGGTGCTCACGGTGGAGCCGGGGCTCTACATCAGCAACCGGCTGCCCGTCCCTGAGGGGCAACCCCCCATCCCCGACCACTGGCAAGGGATCGGCATCCGCATCGAAGACGACGTGGCGGTGACCGCCACCGGCCATGAGGTGTTGACGGCGGCGGCGCTGAAGGACGTGGGGGATATGGAGGGGTGAGGGAGTCTCTAAATCAAGCTGCTGGAGGGGGCTGGGGGCCTACATCTGATGCTGACAGCACAGTGGTGTTCCGCCATCCCCCTCTGTGGCAAGGTCAGTGACCTTCCTCAGGGCAACGTTGCTAGCTGATACTCCATGTCCCGCTGGTTGCACCAAAGCTCCGCTGCTTTACGTTTCCGCTGCACATGGTTAGAGTCCATCTGATTGGAGCCTTTGACTTCAATCAAGGCTTTTCTGCCGTCTTCGTACTCCACAAGAAAGTCAGGACGGTATTTACGCTGATGATTCTGGGCATCAATCCAGGGAATAGTGATTCCATGCCGCTTCATCCACTTGACCACATGGGGATCCTGCTCCAAGCGGTCCATCATGCGTCGCTCCAGGTCGCTGTCGTACTTCTCAAAGCTCCAAGGGCTCTTCTTGGGGGCCGGGTACGTTCCGCGAAAGCTAATGACCATGTTCAATAATTCCAGCGATAAGACCAGGGACAGCCAAGACTTTTGTCTTGACCTGACCAAGCATCCTGCAAGCATAGTCTAGATCCACACGTTCTGCCAGACCAAGGGAAGAGCCGTTAAGAAACTTAGCACGTACATGATGCAATAGAGCGGTGTAAACCCGGTCCTTGCGCATGGCAGCATATCCAGCGACAACGGTTAGATCTTCAGCCATGCAAAGCAAGCCATTCTTCACCGCCTCCCGTATGGTTTCATCCGAGACACGGAGAGACAGGTCGTCACTAGCTGCCTCGGCAGGCGCGGCATGAACGATTTTCCATCCCTCTCCGCTCAACTCCTGACTGACCACTCCGGCAATGTTCACCGCAGTGATTTCAGTTGCCACAGGATCATATTCAATTTTAGCCAGCACCTCTTGCCAGTCTTGGCATGGCTCCGGCGAAGGAGGAATGTAGCCCAGGTCAAACTCGCCTTCGTCTGTGGAGGATGGATCTGGAACATCGATCACCAAGTCTGGCCGCACAAGTTCCTGCTTTGGCGGGGGGGCTGGCAGATCCTCAGTCTCGTCAAATTCATCGTCAACGGAAACCTGGGTTCGCTTCCTGGCGTCGAAAATAGACCACAGCCAGTCGTGTTCCAGCTTGGGATGATCCACGACAGCGCAGATCTGAGGTTCCTCGGCCCCAACAGCCTTTTTCCTTACCCGACGCAAACCACGCCCAACCACCTGCTGCCCATAAACTGAGCTACTGAACTTGCGCAGCAGCAAGATGACTCCTACTTCTGGAACATCCCAACCCTCCCGTAACATGAGCACACTAATCACGGCTTTGTAGGGTTTCCCAGCTCTTTTCTGTCGTCCCAGTTCACGTGCTTTCTCACGATCCGCCTCGTCACTGTCTTCGGTGATCAGCAGCGTCTTTATTTGGAAGACAGAGGCTAGCATGAGCCTTGCCTTTTCAGCGTCAGCCTTACACACAGCTACAACAAATAGCAATGGTTGATAGTGTCTCTTAGCTCTGCGCTCCTGCTCATCAAGGCGGCGAAGGGCAATGGCCATCTGCTGGCGCATGGGCTTGTCATCTGTGACCCATTGTGTCGCGTTAAGCCCGAGTCGGTCGACGTCTTCCCAGTCAATCTCTTCCACCTTGCGCTGATCACCAGTACGAGCATCTGTATAAGTTAGCTGTACACTTTCAATATCTGGTTGATAGACTACCGGTGTTTTGATAATTTTATCATATAATGCGTCACTGATACCATACTCAAAGATCATGTGGCTATCTGGCGTTTGCCCATCAGCACGATCTGGTGTTGCTGTTGTATCTACGCGCAGAGCAGTCTTTTCGCGCATTCGAGTGAGAGTTTCTTCATATTCTGGGGCAGGAGAGTTGTGGGCCTCATCATTAAATAGCGCAAACTCTGGGCCATTCATCAAGGCTGACAAGTTACTCTGACCGCTTTTGTTGCTTTGATAAAACTGATGAATGTTTCCTAGGATAACGCGAGCACCAAGCAGGCTAGCCCAGCCACTCTCCCTGCTGCTACCCAGAGTTGTGAGCGCAAAGTCCTCTGGTGCGTATATGTTGTCTGGTGGTAATAAATGTCTGTCTTTGAAAACCTTCCCATTGGTAAAATCATCTTCCAGGCGATCTCGTACAACCAGATTGGGGCAGAGCATAACAAACTTCTGCACATCATGGGCAATACGTAGCCAGGAAATAACTGCAGCAATGATGGCTGTCTTGCCGCCACCCGTGACGATGTTCAGCAACAGTCCATGGGTGCCAATCGTCTTCTTGCCCAGGATTTCATGGGCATAGATCACCCGCAGGAATGACTCCCACTGGTGGGGCCATAACGTACCCTCCCGTGGCTTCTGATCGTCTTCTTCGGACGTCAGAAATGCAATGTATTGTGAGGACTCAGGCTTCAGTCCTGGCAGACCGTCCTGCTGCCAGGTGCGAAAGCTCTCCTCATGTTTGGCAAACTGATTAAACATGGTCAGTTCACCTCAATCTCAATCACCTTGAGCCCATCACCACCCAGATCGTCTTGCACACGGCAAGCAATACGCCTCTTTCCAGATTGGGAAAACTTAAACTTGACCTGAAATTTTGGCTCCTTTGGCTCCCTATTCTTGTTGGCGGTGAAGGAATATCCCTCGGTACTGCTAAACAATCGTTCATGGCTGAAATCCCATTGGACGTTAATGATCTTCGCCCCAGGATTCATGACAGCGGTCTCGCTCACGTCAAAAATGTAGATGAGAGGGGACATACGCTTGTAGCCCATTTCTACCCGCGGTGGTTGGATGAAGGTCAGGAAGTTTTCATAATCAGCGTGATTGGTGGAGAGGGCAGTCACATGCTCACGGAAGCGGGGCGAGTCGATGCGGACCTGCTCAAGCCGAATGAAGTTCACATCCGTTTGCTCCAGAGCGCGGAGCTGCTCTGCTGCGTCACGTGCCCCTGGCGCAAAGGCCCAGGCCAGCATGAGCCCATCTCGAAGATTATCTTGCTGATAGCGTAGCGTCTTGCGGATGGCGTTGGCAAAAGTCTGGACATCTGCTTCTGTTACGGCGGTGTCGATATCTGATCCGCCCACCCATACGGGGACTGAGCCTTTGTAGCCGTGAATGCTCTCGTCTTGTGGTTCAATCCGTGCCCCGAAGCAGCGCAACACAAAAGCCCGAAATTGATCGGGCGGCGCCTGGACCAATCGCTGTGATTCATAGACACCCCAGTTTTCCACAGTGAAGTCAGGCACGGAAAACACATTACCTGTCTGCTGCTCAACCTGCTGTGTCAGCCGGTCACGAGAAACAGCAACAGCCACACGGGACTGGTCACAGGTGATCCAGCGCCGCCCTAACCGCTGTGCAACAGCGGCTGTCGTGCCGCCACCGCAGAAGAAGTCTCCAACCACTCCTCCCTCTGGGGAGCAACTGGCGATAATTCTTTCAAGGAGCTTTTCTGGTTTCTGAGTTGGATAGCCGCGCTTTTCTTTTCCGCCAGCGTGGCCTAAAGATATTATATCGTTCCAAACGTCTGGAAGTTGCTTCTTTCGTCCAACGCATCCTGTCTCTTTCTCAACAGGAAGGAAATGACGAACTCGCACCTTCCCATTTCTAGTATATTCAACTCTATCTTCTGCTTTAAGACGCTCAATGCTAGCATCTGTATAGTCACCTCGCGGAGTCGTATAATAATATCTATTATCTGACAACTTCTTGTACTTAGGTTCAGACAATTCATTAACTGTTAATGCTTTAAACGGAGCAATAAATGTAGGCTCACTGAAATAATCCGCTGTTTTAGTATACCAGAAAATCGTATCATGCTTCGTGCCAAAGCGCTTTAGACTAGGACGCTGTGGCCCATCATAGTGCCAAATAACTTCATTGAGGAAATTATCATGACTAAAAATCTTATCCATCTCCACTTTAATATAATGACTAGCGTGCTTATCACAATGAACAAAGATACTTCCTGTCTTTTTCAGTAAGCGCTTCATCTCGAAGAGCCGAGCATTAAGCCAGATGAGATAGCCTGGCATTCCACCTTCCCAAATATCAGAGAAGGAGCGCTGCTCATTCTGATCTCCAAAGATCACGTTGTAATTCCTATTAGAAAAGAAAGGAGGATCAATGTAAATCATATCAATGCTTTCAGAAGGAAGCTGGCGCATTACATGAAGATTATCTCCCCAAAAGAGTCGGTTGGGATCCATATCATCATGGCCGAAGCGAATCCGCTCCTCCACCTGAAACGGCAACATGACGCGGGGGAAGAGCTTGCGGAAGCCCTGGCGTCTGTCCCAGCCTAGAGGCTCCTTCTCCACCGGAACCGAGCCAAAGCGCACTGGTGGACGCCAAAACTCCTCCTGTGGCGGTAAGGAAGGCTCTCCCTGCTCCTCAATCTCTGGCGGGATGATGAAATCACCCTCGACCGGCCCTGTTGCTTTGTTCACTGCGTTGGCTTCTCGCGGCATTGCCTCACCATCTTACCAGAGCAGGTTCTCCCGCTCAGGTGGTCTAAACATCCCTGGTGGAGGCGGTGAAGGCCTAGGCCAGGGATGTTGGCTGCCGGGTCTCGCCCCCAGAGCATTGCCTTGACACCGGAGACTGGCAGTCTGGACCTGTTGGGTCAGGTGCTCTCCGATGTCTATGGGGTGGTGACGGCCGCTTTCACCAACGCCTTGGGGCCTGTGGTGGAGGCGGCGCAGCAACACGACACGGAGTAAAGACGCACCCAGGAGCCGTCTTCACGCACCCCGGCTGTGCAGACGGTCTCACCGTACTTCTGTGAAAGCGTCGGGTAGGTCTTGACGGTGACAAGAATCCTCTCCTCGCGGACCTGTTCCATGGGTCGTGTCAAAGGTGCTTCACGGTCAGCCCGGAGGCAGGGGCAAGACGGAGGGCAAGCCGACCACGGTGGCACTGGCTGGCGGATGCTTCAAGGCACATCAGCGCCGATGGTTTCCGGGTGCATAGGTCTGCTACGGCGGCCATGCTGTCGTCAGCATCGGGAAGGACTGTCGCTTCGTACAGGTCAAAGAGGCGGTTGTAGGAGGTCAAGGAGGACAGGTCCGTCCGCATTGTGCTGGGGATGCCCAAGGCTGGCACATGGACGTAGGCAATGTCCACCTCGGCACAGAGCCGGGCCGTGGTCTTGCCCCCAAAACCATGCTTGCGGGACAGGGCATTTCTGCGGACGTCAATCAGTTGGCGAATGCCGGAGTCGATCAAGTGGTTCAGGAAACCGTCAATGGTGCGACCTTCGTAGCCAACGGTGTAGATTGCCGGTTGGGCTGGTGTCACTGGCCAGCCTGTCCCCTGGCGATACCACGGACAGCGCCGGCTCACGTCATGGGAGAGTTGATCCGGCGGCGGCCCGCCGTAGGCTCGCAGGATCGCCTCAACACCCTCGGCAGCGCGCCGGGGAAGCGTTTGAATCACACGGCTCACATGGGCGCGGGCTGATGGAGCAACCGACAGTTGATCCCGGTGATCTCCGGTCAACAAGCCTGCCTCTTGCAGCCCCTCAACGTCACGGCACACCTGAAAGGAGTGGGGACCCAACCTGTGGGGCACGAAGTCGTAGAAGGTTGACGAACCCAAGGCTTGGGGCTGCTCCTGCCGCAACAAAAACAGCCAACCCATGAGCTGCCCCCTGGTGAGGCCCTCGCCGGCGTGGTGGATGAATCCAAGCAGAAGACGTTTCCGCTCAATCATCACGTTTCTGCAAGGGGCAGGTCCTGTCTACTCCAACACACCCCCCAACAAGCGCCTTGCTGCATTGGTACTCTGCTGAGCACACCCCTGCAAATGCCATGACCCACCATCTCCACCCCTGACAGGCCTACAACCTGCGGGGTTCCCCCTATTTCCAGGATAGCCTCAGCCGGAATGCCCGGAACACACCCCTTTCTCTCTTTGTCGGTCGGCAAAGGGAGTTGCAGAAGGTGTTGATTCGGATTGAGGGCAGCCTCACCGGCTCCCGGCAGGCGGTGGCCGGTAGGCCCGGCATCGGCAAAACCACCCTGGTGGAGGCGGTGAAGGCGGTGGCCAGGGATACTCATCTCAAAAGCAGCCCAAACCAGCAAGATCATTTTAGCCTACACATTCTCTCCCCACGCACTCAGACCGCTCTCAATTACCTGGTCTAGCCACTCTCGAAAGCGCCTTTCGGCAACCTCGATTGTTACCGTCTCAACCCGGACTCGGAAACGGGGTCCAGCCACGACGTCACAATCCCAGTCCTTGGAACTGGATCCGTCTTCTCTCTGTAAGGGCCATGTCAGGAAAGCTGCTGCCGCATGAAGGTCCGCGGCCCGGCCCACCGCGTGCAGCGAGATGATAAACCTGGTTACCCTGTTTTCGAGTTCGGGTCTCTTGAGGGACAACAAAACCCAACGCCTTGGCCGTCTGATGTCGGCGTAGTAGTCCTGTGTCTTTGCGGCTTTAATGATCTGCCAAGACCACCAGTCTTGCATGTCCGGCTCGTCAGTCATAACGCGAGCATCCAGGGGGGGGACGCCTTGGTTTCCAATGCTTCTAAAAGCGTGCTCAAGCTCGTTCTTCACCTCTTCGAGGCGAGTTCTGGCGATACCGATCAGACGTTCTATGACTTGACTGGCTTGCTCCTGTGAGGCAACTCTGCGCCGACTTGTTCGCTGCGCGAGCGTCTGTGCAAGAGAGACTATTGACTGGCCACGGAGATCCTTCACGGAGTGAATTGCTTCATTCAGGTCGCTAATCTGAATGTCGGCAAAGAGATCCACCAGCGTCTTCAGGTTGCCACGGTCAGCGGCCTCCAGGGCGTCGAGGTAGTGTTCCCTGTGCTCTTCATCACGAACCACAAGCACGAGGCAATCAGCCTTCAGGAAGATGGCGGAGGTGAGGGCGCGTGCAACGCGGCCGTTGCCGTCCTGGAATGGGTGAATCTGTGTGAACCGGTGGTGGAGCCACGCTGCTTCCACCTCGGGACATACGTCGGTATGCATCTGATGTAAATTCAGCAGATTATCGATCTCGTCCTGTACAAAATCAGGGGGACAGTATTGGTGAATCGATCCGTCGGGCCGGGTCGGGTTGTTGGGCTGCTTCTTCCACTGTCCCTTCCGTAGATGGACGGATGTGCGGTTCCCGTAGGAATCCTCAGCGTCACAGGTCTCCTGACTGAGAGTAAGGCAATGATGAAGTTCCTTAAGATAGGAGCCGGATAGGACGCGATTACCGCCCACCAAATCCATCACCATGTCAATGGCTGCTCGCTGGTCCGTGATCAGTGCTTGTGCTGATTGGGAAATGCGACCTTGTGCATGAAACTTGCCCAGTGCCTCCATCCCGGCTTCGAGAATCTGAACTGTGATGCCGCGGTTGACCTTGTAGAGACGCTCGATAATTCCTGTCTCGATGGCCCACTGAAGTGCGAGCCTCTCACGGATTTTCTGGACCTTCGTGTCGTCTCGAATGAGATCGCGGTCATCCTTCCACTGTTTTCGGACCGCTGCAAGGTCTTCCCGGCACAGGTCCTTCCAGTCCGGTGGTAGATCGTCGAGTGGCTTCCACTTGTGAGCAACCAAAGGTTCCATCGTGTCGGTTCCCACAGGCATGAAGTCTTGAAACCTTACCAGAGGCTACAAGACCACAACCTTGGTTTCCATGCGGCTTCTGGCTGGTGGCCAGTCAGCGCGGCGCCAGGAAGAAGCAGCAATTCAGACATTGCACCCGTAAGCCTTGCCCTATCACCCCTCTGCTGAGCACACCCCTGCAAATGCCATGACCCACCATCCCCACCCCTGACAGGCCTGCAACCTGCGGGGTTCCCCTATTTCCAGGACAGTCTCAGCCGGAATGCCCGGAACACACCCCTTTCTCTCTTTGTCGGTCGGCAAAGGGAGTTGCAGAAGGTGTTGATTCGGATTGAGGGCAGCCTCACCGGCTCCCGGCAGGCGGTGGCCGGTAGGCCCGGCATCGGCAAAACCACCCTGGTGGAGGCGGTGAAGGCGGTGGCCAGGGATGCCGGCTACTGGGTCGCCCCCAAGAGCATTGCCTTGACGCCGGAGGCCAGCGGTCTGGACCTGCTGGGTCAGTGCTCTCCGGTGTCTACGGGGCGGTGACGGCCGCTTGCGCCAACGCTTCGGGGCCTGTGGTGGAGACAGCCCAGCAACTGGTCACCAGTTTCCGGCTCCACGGCGGTGGGCTCACCGTTGGCGCTTTGGGGTTCAGCGGCGGTGGCTCCCGCAGCGAAGGGGTATCCCAGCCCCTCAGCGCCCTGCTGCTGGATGGGCCGCGGGTGCTCCACAATCTGCTGGGCTATGCTCTGGCGCAAGGGGCTCGGGGTGTACTGCTGCACCTCAACAACCTGGAAAACATCAGCACAGAACATGCCCGGAAGGCAGCAGACAAGCTGCGGGCCGTGCGGGATCAAGCGCTGGTGTTGGAGGGCCTGCACTTGATTGTGGTGGGCACAACCGATGCTGTCTGCACAGCAGTGTTGCGCCATCCCCAGGTGCGCTCGGTGTTCTCCGAGCCGTTGGCGCTGGACTCTCTCTCGCTCCTTGAGGTGGAGCACCTGCTCCAAAAACGCTACAAGGCGCTGCAACTGGACGCCAGTGGTCCCCAGCCGGCCCCGGTGGAGGCTGCCGTAATTCAGGAGTTGTACGGGCTGTTCCGTGGGGACATGCGGGCCATGCTGCGGGCGCTGGAGGATGGGATCGTTGAACTGTTGATTACGGATCAGCAGCAGACTACTGCACCCGGGAGTCTGGCCCCCATCAGCCGAGACGCCCTATTCACCGTGCTGCACCGGTTCCACCAGGTGGAGTTGAAGCGACAGTTGGGCAGCATCACGTGGAAACGGCTGGAAGCCTGGGCGGCAAAGGATGCCGCTGCCCCACAAAGCCAGAAGCAACTGCAGAAGATCTGGAAGCTCTCTCAACCAGCCGTGTCCCAGATCCTTCAAGATCCGGGCATCGCCGTGGCGATTGAAGCTCTGCCGCGCCATGGGAACGACCCCATCCAATACCTGCTCACGGGCGCTGCCCGCTTGGCCCTGCTGGGATCCGTGCCGAGGGTCAAGGAAAACCTGAAGCACGGGACTTGGAAGCAGGACATGCGGAGAGTTCTCACAGGACAAGCGGTGACCAACGGGTCATAAGCCTCAATAGATGCCGCCATCCACTTGCAACACCTGGCCGGTGATATAGGCGGCAGCGGGGTCGGCGGCAAGGAAGCGTACAGCCCCGGCCACATGCTCCGGTTGTCCAAAACACCCCATGGGGATGGCCTTGAGCAGGGCATCGCTATCCAGGCCCCTGGTCATGTCCGTGGCGATGAAGCCGGGGGCAACGGCATTAACCGTGATGCCGCGGCTGGCCAACTCCTTGGCGCTGGTGCGGGTCAGGCCAATGACGCCGGCTTTTGCCGCGGCGTAGTTGGCTTGCCCCGGATTGCCCATCAGCCCCACCACGGAGGTGATGTTCACAATACGGCCCCGCTTTTGTTTGAGCATGGGGCGCGCCACCGCACGGGTGCAATAGAACACGCCAGAAAGATTCAGGTCCATCACCGTCTGCCAATCCGCTGTTTTCATGCGCATCAACAACCCGTCACGGGTGATCCCCGCATTGTTCACCAGCACGTCAAGGCGGTCGCTACGCTCCACCGCCGCTTTGATCAAGCCGTCCGCTTCCGCCTCCCGGCTCACGTCCGCCTGCAGGGCATAGGCCCGCCCACCCATCGCCTCGATGGCCGCCACCACCTCAGCGGCGGCCTCCGGAGAATGGGCATAGTTGACCGCCACCTCCGCCCCAGCGGCAGCCAACTCCAATGCCACGGCCCGGCCAATGCCACGGCTGGCGCCGGTCACAAGCGCCGTGCGACCCGTGAGCAACTGATTGGCCATGGCAGCGGTGGCGGCAAGGGGGGGTTCACCTTAGACCAAGGGGATCCGCTGCCGATGGGGCGATCACGGTGAAAGCGCAAACGCCAAGGCGGCAAGACTCTCCCTGCCTGGCCGCTAGGCTCAGGACCCATCCCATCAAGTGGGGAGAACCCCCCGCAGCAGCGAGGGGCCCCACACCACCTTCAGGAAGAGGAGGGATGGACGGTTTGTTCTGGCTCAGTGGGCGCCAGCTTGAGCGGACCAGGCCCTTCTTCCCCCGGTCTCGTGGTGTGAGCCCTGTGGATGACGGCAAGGTGGTGAGCGGCATCATCTACATGCTCCGTAACGGGGGATCTGCCCATTGCTCTTCGCCGGGTTGGCCCGCTCCGACGGCGCCGAACCGGAAGCGGCGCTGTTGCTATCGATGCCACCTACGTGCAGGCGCATGACCCGGCGCGCTGCCTCAAGAAGGGGGTGCTGCCCCCGCTTGATCGGTCGCACCAAGGGGGCCTGACCAGCAAGCTGCACATGGTCCATGATCGGCGGCAGGGGGCCAGCGCCAGTTCTCCTGCATGCAGAAGGGCAATGCAGCAACTTCTCTGGTGCTGATGTGCTGTTGCAGGACCTGTCAGCGGCAAGGACCGCACCATGCTGGCGGCCCAAGGCATCACAGCCGCCATCCCGTCCAGGCGGCATCGCAACGTGAGAGTCCCATACAGCAAGAGGCTCTACGGGATGGATCATGGTCCACAACCGGGTTTATCTTTAAAGTTCGCGATACTCCTTGCACGCTTCCCACAAAGAAAGGAGTGCAGGCTCATGGAGCTTCTGAGCGCGGAACATATTGTGTAAATGTTTCGCATGTTCTTTGCAATCGCTTTGGAATCGTAGCTTACGATAATCTTCAGGCTCATTAACATTCTCATTGTCAAGATATGCATTTCTCCTGTTACGTATAGCCTTTAATCGCTCAGGGTATTGTTTTCTGATCCATTGTTACCCCGCACCGCTACTGTGCGGAAGAGGAAGAGTTTTGATGTCACGCCCCTTAAGTTCCGGTGCTTCAAGAAGTGACGCACGAAAGAGTTGGTCCGCCTGTCCTCCCGGAGAAGAATGATCTCGACACCCCTCATCCCTCCCACTCTCGCCCCACCATCTCGGAGAGAGCGAGGCCGTCGATCACCGGCTTGTGCTCTGATCTCACCCGCACAGGGCTGATGCCGTCGTCCCTGCAAAACCATCTGCCGTCTGTTCCTGCCATGTAATCAATGGTGATTGGATGATGAGAGATGATCACTGCCTGCGCCAATGTGTCGCCACACTGCTCACCAATTTTCACAAGTGAATTTACCGCAGGGCAAGATAATTGTCCGGTTCGTCAAGAAAGAGCGCCCCTTGACCAGGGACACGTGAATAAGATCCAGACCGTCAACACCTGAACGAGACCAATCGAAGCGATACATGAGTCCTTCGGTATAATCATCATGGTAAAGCTGGGCATTGCTGTCTGTAGAGTCAAGATGGACTTATCATTATGGGTTAGTCGCTCTTTGGCAATCCTCATGCGGCGGCAATCACGGTCATGCTCAACGACCAATGTATAGTGGTAGATGTTGTCTTGAATCGTCAAATTGATCTCGAAGTCCTGTTCATTGCAACTTTGCCACCGTGTAAGATCTTCGGTGGACATCACTTCGTCGATTCTCGCGCTGCGGACGATCAGTTACTGAAGGATAGACAATGCCCTCAGAACCGATGTTTTGCCGCAGTCGTTGGAAACCAGCAGAACGTTGGTCTCATCCAACTCCAACGCAAAGTCGACCAGACATAAAAAGTTGATGCATACCCCTGCCGTGGCGTGCCGGTCCCCCCACCAGTCGCCACAGGCTGGAGATGGCTTAATCTCTTCGCCAGGGTGGGGATCCTGAGTTGGCGACCCCATGATTGTGGCCCCTTGGTAGCTTGACTCAACTTGGCCCAGCCCCCTTAGCGTAGCGCTCACCCGCCCGACTTCAGGAACGGATGATTCTCCATCGGCCTCGCCCCTGGGTTGTGCCGCTGCTGCTCTGGCTCCTGACCTGCGTGCTGTGGCTCCCCTGGCTGGGCAATGTTCCGCTACGGGACTGGGACGAGGCCGGCATTGCCCAAACAGCCCTGGAGTTTGCCCAGGCGGTGGACCTCAACGGCCTGTTGCCCAGCCGCTGGGATGAGCCCTATTTGAACAAGCCCCCAGGACTTCACCTTCTGGTTGCCTTGGCTATTCGCCTTGGTGGCGCCCATGAAGCCGTGCTGCGCCTGGCGCCGGCCCTGCTGAGCACCGCAGCCATTCCCCTGGTGGCGCTCATCCAGCGGGAAGTGGCGCCTCAACCTCAACAGGTCAGCGGCCAGCGTCAAGGATCTGTCGCGGGGGAAGGGCTGGCCACGGGATTGATCCTGATGACCACCTTGCCCATGGCCCGCCATGGACGGTTGCTGATGCTGGATGGTGCGCTGGTGTCCGCCATGCTGTTGCTCTGGTGGGGTTTGCTGCTGCTCCGCCGCTGCCCCCGCCGTGGGGCAGGAATGGCCGGCCTGGCCTGTAGCGCCCTGTTGCTGCTCAAGCCCCCGTCGGCCATGGTGTTTCTGGTGGTGGGACTGGCGGCCACACTGCTGGCAACGCCGCCAATGGATCGCCAACGCCAATGGCGCCTGCTTGACCATGACCTGCTTGAACAATGGCGCCGCGGGGGGGGGGGGGGGCTCCTGTGTGGATGGGGACTGCTGGGCTGCTTGCCGGGATTGGCATGGCATGGCTGGCATCTCTACGGTCGGGGCGATGGGGCTCTGGTGATGTGGGGCCGTCAAGGGTTTGGCAGACTGGTGCAGGTGCTTGAAGGCCATAATCAGGGGTTGTCCGTTCCCGCCTTCGAGATTTTGAAAGGAGGCTGGCCCTGGCTCCTGCTGTTGCCCCTGGGCTTACAGTTGGCTTGGCGCCAGCGGCAACAGACCGGGGGGCGGTGGCGGCTCGCCGTTCTGGCGGGTTGTCTGGGGGTGGTGCTGTCCCTCAAGACCCAGTTGCCCTGGTATAGCCATATTCTCTGGCCCCCACTGGCTTGTATGGAAGGCCCGGCCCTGGCGCGGCTGTGGCATGGGCGGCGCCCGGGATCACTGGGGCTGCCCCTGCTGCTGCTCGGTCTGGTGGCGCTAACGGCCACCGTTCTGCAAGCATTGACCATTGTTGACAGGTTGCCCCTTGCTCCACTCCTCATGGCTGGACTGGCGTTTGGCGTTTCCGGGATCCTGTTGCTGACCGGGGGGGAGGTTCGCCGGTCTCTGGGGCTGGTCATGGCGGGCTGGTGGCTGGCGCTGTTGTGCCTCTGGTCCACACCCGTCTGGCTATGGGAACTGAACAACGACTGGCCCACCCGCTCCGCGGGGTTGCTGGTGCGCACACTCCCCTCCCGGTTCCCGGTGTTTGTTGAAGGCGCCGGGCGGCCCTCCCTTTCCTGGTATGGGGGACGCCTGATTCAGCCCAGACCAGCACAGCCCCCCTTCCCTCACCATCTGGTGGTTCCCGGGGAAGAACCACTTCCGGGCTGTCAACGGCAAATGCTTTTCTCCCCATCCCGAACTGGCCAACGGAAGGCTGTCAGTTTGCAGTGGTGCGACGGCAAGGCTTCTACTACGGAGCCCCGTCAAGCCGCTCCAGAGCCCGTGGCCAGTTCGCCCACCACTGGATAACAGTGGGGGTGTCAGGTGTGTACGTTGTTTGCAAGAAGCTGATCTTGCAGTTCCCGGGCCCGGATCAGGGCGGGACGGGCCGTCAGCCGTTCCCCATAGTTGCTCAACGCAGACAGACGGTCCATGAGTTTGAACCGAGCGCCCAGATGATCTGGGAGCCAAGGTAAACATCAGCCGCGCTGAATTGCTCGCCAAGTATATAGCTGCGACCGTCGCTCAAAAGCCCGTCCAGAGTATTGCAGACCCGCTCCATGCTGCCGTATCCGAGGCGGCCCTGGGCCTGGGGATCGTCCACTGTCCAGCCAAAACCGGCATTCACCATGGCTTGCTCCAGCGGCCCTGCTCAGGGGCGCCGGGTTGAGGAGCCAGGTCAGCGGCGGGAAAGGCGTCTAATCCCCCCACGGGACATGGGGTTGGTGTAGAAGTTGACTGGGGCCAGGGCCCATCCGGCGGTGGCGCCCCGGGAGGTCAGGCGTTGATGGAGGGTAGCGCAATTGGCGTGTTGTCTCCCCGCAGGACGCAGTGGGAGATGGACCAGTCGTAATGACGCCACACCTGTGGAGGAAGCTTGTAATCGGCGCCGGGGAAATCCCCCAGCAGTTGGCCGGTGGGCATGGCGGAGCAGTAGGGACGGCTGCCGGGCTTGGCCAGGTATTGCTGGTGGTAAGCCTCCGCCGGGAAAAACGGCTGTCCGCACGTGATTTCCGTGGTGATCCTTCCATGGCCTGCGGCGCTGAGGAGCTGCTGATAGGCGGTGCGGCTGGCCTCGGCCATGGGCGCCTGCTCCTCGGAGACGGTGTAGATGCCGGAGCGGTACTGGGCGCCGCGATCATTGCCCTGGCCCATGCCCTGGGTGGGGTCGTGGCATTCCCAGAACAGCTTCAACACATCGGCAAAACCCGTCACTGTGGGATCCCACGCCACCCGCACCACTTCGGTGTGGCCCGTAGCGCCGCTGCACACTTCCTCATAGGTGGGGTTGGGGGTGATGCCCCCCTGGTAGCCCACGCTGGTGACGTGAACCCCGGGCAGGCGCCAGAATGCCTTTTCCACACCCCAGAAACAACCGCAGCCAAAACTGCAATCCGCAAAACCAGGGGGGAAGGGCCCCAACAGGGGCGTGCCCAGAACATGGTGGCGCCGGGCCGTGGGAATGGGTGTGGTGCGACCGGGAAGGGCAGCGCCGGCTGACACCCGAGCTGTCTTCTTGCCGCCAAAGCGCCCGAACATGGTGAACGATCAAGGGAGGGGAGCTTCATGGGTCTCCCTTGATCAGAGTTTAAGGAGTCTTTGGCGGCACTGGACCGTCCCCATGGGCCGTTATCGCCGTGGCGGAGAGCAACCCCCAGGCCGGAAATCCCCATGGCCGCCCGGTAAACTGGCCACCTGCTAACCCGAAGTCATTATGAGTATGAGTTAGAATTGTTGGAATCAGTCGCTTTACTCACCATGGCCTCCCTCCGGAAGCGGCGCCCGGAAAACGTGAGCGGACCGTTCTATGTGGACAGCAGTTGCATTGACTGCGGTGCCTGCTGGCAGTGGGATCCCCAGCACTTCGAGGATCATGGCCACCAGGCCCGGGTCCGGGCCCAGCCCCAGCCCGGGGAGGAGACGGAGCGGGCACTCATGGCGGCGCAGGCCTGTCCGGTGGCGGCCATCGGCGCCCCGCCCGGTCTGCTGCGCCAAGCCCCTCCCCAGGGATTTCCCGCACTGATCACCCGCCATCCCGCTGGGGACGTGTACTACTGCGGCTGGAGTTCACGGCGCAGTTATGGGGCCAGCAGCTACCTGGTGGCGCGTCCCCAGGGAAACGTGCTGATTGATTCCCCCCGCTACAACCGGCCCCTTAGCCAGGCGATTACAGCCCGGGGCGGGCTGGCCGCCATGGTGCTGAGCCACCGGGACGACGTGGCGGATCACAAGCGTTGGGCCCAGGTATTTGATTGTCCCCGCTGGATTCACCACGCTGACGTGGATGCCGCGCCGGACGCCGAGCATTGCCTGGAAGGCCATGACCCGGTAAGGCTTCAGGAGGACCTGCAACTGATCCCCACCCCCGGTCATACGGCAGGCTCCATGGTGGCGGTGCTGGGGGCAGGCGGCCGGGATGCCCAGCAGGTGCTGTTCAGTGGAGATCACCTCTGGTGGGACCCACGGGGCCAGCGCCTTGAGGCGTCCCGGCGCTATTGCTGGTGGAGTTGGCCGGAGCAGGTACGCTCCCTCGCCAAACTGCAACACCTGAACGTGGGCTGGCTCCTGCCTGGTCATGGGGATCGCCATTGTCTTGCTCCGGGGGAATGGCAGCGCCACCTCAAAGCACTCCTGGCAGCCGTTGAAGACGCCGGCCCGTAGGCTTCGTAACTCTGGGCTCAGGCCCCATCGTGACTGTCCGGGCCCTCCCCCGCTGCACGGTCTGGATGACTTTCGTGGCCAGAAGACCGGCATCTACTGTGCCGCCGCCACCAAGGGTAAGATCGGCATCCCCACTCCCCTCTGCCCCTTGCATCAGAACAGTAGAGAGAAGGAGAGGTTGAGGGAGTGGGGATGTAGCCCCAACCCATTCAATCCTGGACGTAATCACGGCCGCTCTCAAGGCATGCCTCGGCCCGCTGCAATTCCCGGCCCAGGTACAGGGCATGGTCCAGTCGGCTCACGGGACACGGATCCGCCTCTTCCACCAGGCGAATGCCCACCTCCTTGGCGGAACACCCCCGGTAGGTGGCCACAGGTTGACGGGGCGCCCCGTCACGACAGGCCAACACCTCCCCCGTCTCCGGATCCGCGGCAAGCCCCTGGTCGTTAATGGTGTTGCTGTAGTGTTCAACAACAATGTCGCCGGCGTTCCGATCCAGGGAAATCAGAAAATAGCCGGAAGGATCAAGAGCAATCGCACGGCGGGAGAGACGATCATCATGGCGCCGCCGTTGCTGGGGAGTCATGGCCATGGGGGCGATTCTACACCCAGGGTGGGCAATCAGGAGCGGGAATGTAACGGCATCCGGGCATTCAAGCTGTTGATTTGTTGGACCAGACGGCGATTGCTTTCCGGTAGCCAAGCCCGCAACAGTTGATCCAGCGTGGGATCAAACCAGCGGTGCAGACAGGTGAACGGTTCCCCTTGAAAGCCCCGTCGTTGCTTGTGACTCCCTCCCGCACCGGGATCAAACTGCTGGATTCCCTGGGCAATGGCCCAGTTGATCGGGGTGTAGTAGCAGGTTTCAAAGTGGAGACCGTTCACCTCCACGTCACTGCCCCAGTACCGTCCCCACAATTGGCGGCCGTTGCGGAGACAGAGGCTCATGGCCACCGGCGCCAGGGGATCCCCTTCATGGGCGCTGAACAACACCAGATGGCGTCGGAGGCGTTGTTCCGCCAGTTGGAAAAAGTCTTCCGTGAGGTATTTACTGCCCCAGGGACCCCAGCGGGCACAGTGGGCGCTGTAGAAGCCGTGCATCCGCTGCACCATGCCCGGGGGGATCTCCTCCCCCGCCATGGGGGTGAGACTGATGCCCGCCCGGGCAACGGCGTTGCGCTCCCGCTTGATGTTGCGCCGTTGATTGGCAGTAAAGCGGGCCAGGTAATCCGTGAAATCGGCTTCACCGGTGCGCCGCCATTCACTGCGCAGTTGCAGCCAGGGGGCGCAACCGGCCTGCTCCGCCAGCACCGCCCAATCCGCCGCGGCATAGAGAAAGTTGGCGCTGAGAATACCGTTGCGCCGGCACAGATCGTCCACCAGCTTGAGCATGTATTGGGTCATGGCTTGCTGGTCTTCGCCGGGCGCCGTGAAGAAGCGGTACCCCAGGGCAGGGGTGAGGGGACTCATGCCCAGCAGCTTGGGGTAGTACTCCAGCCCCAGTTGTCCCGCCACTTGGGCAAACGCCTGGTCAAAGACAAACTCCCCGTAGCTGTGGGCCTTGAGATAGAGGGGCGCCACCGCAATCAATTCCTGGCGACGCCAGAGGCTGAGGTGGCAACTCTGCCAGCCATGGCGAGGCGTGACGGCGCCGGAGAGTTCCAGGCAATGGAGCCAGTCCCAGGAAAAGTGGGGCAGGTCGTGGGGCGCCGCCAAGGCCTGCCATGCAGGTTGTGGAATCTCGGTAATGGATCGATGCCAGCGGGCCTGTAAATCCGCCCCCATGAGGCCTGTTCCGGTGTGTGTACATTGTGACGCTCCTGCATGGATTGGGGATGGCCGGTCTTGAGAACGCCAACTCCGCTCCATCGGCCCCGTCCGCCAGTGCCCGGCAGGGCTGGAGCTCTTCCCTGGGTTTTGTGCTGGCGGCAGCGGGCAGCGCCATCGGCCTGGGCAATCTCTGGGGGCTCACCTATCGGGTCGCCCTGGGTGGGGGCATGGCCTTTCTTGTGCTTTACCTGGTGGCCGTTGTGGTGCTGGGCTTCCCGCTGTTGTTGGCGGAACTGGCCCTGGGGCGCCATACACGACGCTCGCCTCTGCTGGCCACGGTGGCGGTGGGCGGCGCCTCCTGGCGGCCACTGGGTTGGCTCTTCCCCCTCGGCAGCGCCCTGATCCTCGGATATTACGCCGTCATTGCCGGCTGGGTGGCGCAGGCCTTGCTGGCGGTGCTTCAGGGGCGTCTCCCCACGGACCAGGCCGGCGCCGACGCCTTTTTTCTCAAGCTGAGCCAGGGATGGGCCGAAGGGGTGGCCTATGGGCTGGTGTTGGCGCTGACGGTCGCCGTGGTGGCCACCGGGGTGCAACAGGGGATTGAGCGGCTGAGCCGCTGGTCCATGCCGGCCCTGCTGGTGCTGCTCACGGGGTTGGTGATCTGGTCCGCCTCCCTTGCGGACGCCCCGGCACGGTATGAAGAGGCGCTGCTGCAATGGCGCTGGTCCGACTGGCTGAATCCCCGAATCCTGCGGCAAGCCTTCAGCCAGGCCTTCTTCTCCCTGGGTCTGGGCAGCGGCGCCATGGTGGCCTATGGGTCCCATCTCGGGCAGCGTGAGCCGCTGCCCCGGCAGGCGGCCATCGTCACGGCCCTGGACACGGGCGTCGGTCTCATGGCGGTGCTCATCATTGTCCCCTTGATGAGCGCCGTTGTGGTGGGGCGGCAGGGTGGCGCCGGCGCCGTGGGCAGCCTCTTCGTGGCCATCCCCCTGGGCTTTGCCTCCCTGGGCAATGCAGGACCGCCACTGATGGCAGCGTTCTTTTTCCTGGCCAGCCTTGCCGCCGTCACCTCGGCCGTTGCCCTGCTGGAGGCGCCCGTCGCTGTGGTGATGGACCGCCTGGGCTGGGGGCGAGCAAGGACCGCCTGGAGCACCGGGGCGGTGGTGGCCCTGCTGGGGCTGCCCGCTCTACTGCGTACGGATCTGCTGATGGCCAGCCATGACTTGTTTGGCGGGGTGGTGTTAATGGCCAGTGGGTTGTTGCTCAGCCTGCTGATGGGCTGGGTGGCGCCACGGCAATTGACGGAGGAGTTGTCCCAACTTCCCGCCCCCCTGCTGCGGGGGGTGCTGCTGAGCCTGCGCTGGGCGGCGCCCCTACTGCTTGGGGGCGTCCTTGCCCTGTCCTGCATGGAGATGATTCAGCCGGGAATCCCTCTTCTCGGGATGTGACTGCTTGCTGGAATCCATAATCTGGAGCAACAGCGTTCCGTCCCCACGTAACCGCAACATGATTGTTGTCTGTGCATCTGGCGTTCAGTGTCGGGGACGGCGCCGGTCCGTCGGGGGCAAGACCTAACCAGACGGTGTGGCGAAAAGAACGCAGTTGGAGACCAAAACACCACCAAGCCCTTCCCCATGCCGTGTGGGAGGGAAGTTGCCTTACCGAGGCTTGGGTCGGCTTGCCGAACATCCAGAGGCGAACCCAGCCCTAAGCAGCTAAGCAGCCCCCCTTCGTGGTGCGGGGAAAGGCTTTGCAGGCCGTGCCGGGTGGTTGACGCGCGTCCCTGCCAGGTCGTGCAGTAGCTGCCAAAGACGAACCAATAGGTCCTGCCCAACTGCGCGTTGTGGCCTCCGTCTTCCTTGCCGGTCGTCAAGCCGCGGGCGGAGGGACTGAATGCGCTTAGGCAGGCGGTGAACATGCACGACGCCTGTGGGGTCGGTTCCTAAACATTGACTCTAATTCTGGTAAAATTAGCCTGATAAGGCAGGCGTGGCCTACCTTGTTACCTTTAGCACTTACCTACATAAGCCCCTATGAAGGGCCGCCTTATCAAGTTTATTGTTGTTCTTCCAAGTCTGCCAACTCTTGATCGACCAACTTTTTACCGATTTTACTTAAGGAATACAGTATGTCCAAACTGTTACGGACGGTTCCCTCAACTTTGTCTCTGGCTGTTTTGTCCTGCAACACGTCATTAACGACTCCCTTGACTTGGTCCTGTGGCGCTGACCGTGTTCCGCCACAGGACGCCAGGCATAGGGAAACAGCTACGGTGAAAGCGCCAACCAAAGATCTGGCGGGAAAACGGGACAAAGCTGAAACTGATGTTGTGATTTTCCCATAGTTATCCCATAGATATCCTCCTGTCAAGCAGGCGGAGGGCAGCGCCTCCTGGTGCTGGGTGGGCTGGGAGGCCCCATGGCCTGTTCCCTTGCCCCACTGATGACGCCGTCCTCCCTTCCCTAGGAGGTGGGAATACAGGAACGACGGTGGGGATGCAGAAACCGGCTTCGGCCTGGAGAGGGGGCCACATGGGGTGTGACGCCCCGCCGGCCCATGAAGCCACGAACCCTTTGTGTCGTAGCCCTTATCCGCACCGATGGTTCCGGGATGCTCACCGGAACGGGCAGCCGCCATCTGCCGGGTAGCCTGCCATTCGCCAATGTCACCCGGCTATCCACCACCAAGTGGCGCCGGTTGTCCATGAGCACGTGACCCGGTAGCTGCACGGCAGGCTGGACCTTACTGCGCCGCGCCAAGCAGCCATCAGGGCGCTACTGCTGCGATGGGCGCCAGGGAGCCTGGGATGCCCAGGCCGGCAGCAGAGCGCCATCCACCGAGAACCTGTCGTTGCTCAGCAGTGGTTGCGCCTCTCCATCCCCAGCAGTAGAGCCAGCACCTTCTCGTTCAGCAGGCGCTCCCGTTCTTGCCGAAGCGGGTCTGATGCCGGATGGGGCGTCTGCTCCAAGACCCGCAAGCCACCGGCACAATATGTTGTAGGCCAACTGTTCCAACAAGAGTTCCTCGGAACACAGGCCGTAGATGGTCTGCAGCAACAGCGCCCGCAACAACTGCTCAGGTGGGATCGACAGGCACCAGGGGCCCTGTACAACCCATCAAACGCCCTCTCCAGACCCTTCAATGGCTCACGGGCCAGTGCGTATCCGCCGCAGCGGATGCTTCGCAGGAAGCCTCTCCTCTGTCCACACCTACGAAACAGGGACATCGTCCCCTCTTGCTACACCCCAACAATCCTTATGACGCTCACCTGTGGAGCCCCTCAGGCCTTCTCTTCAAACTCTTATGGCGGTTTACGCCACTCTACATTTGTCATTCTCCGTCAATCAGGATCCCAGCGTTGTGGCCAACAGGTAGAGCAAGGCCATGCGGATGGGGATGCCGTGGCTCACTTGTCGGTTCACGAGGCAACGCTGCGGCTCGGCCAACAACCGGCTGCTCAACTCCACATCCCGATTCACGGGACCAGGGTGCAACACCGGCGCATCGGCGCGGCAGCGTTCCAGGCGCGCATGGGTGATGCCGTAGGCCCGGTGGTAATCCTCCAAATTGGGAATCAGGTGACGCTGGGCCCGCTCTTTCTGGAGCCGCAGGGTGATGACGGCATCCACGTCCGTCAAGGCTTCGTCCAGATTGCGGAACAGGTGAATCCTTCCCCGCCGGGGGACGGGATCCGTGATGCAGCCTGGGGGCATGGCGGCGAGGAAGTCGGCAAAACAGTTGGGCAACAGGGCGCTGGGTCCACAGAGGTGGATGGTGGCGCCCGCTGCGCTCAGCGCCCAAAGATTGGAGCGAGCCACCCGGGAATGGAGAATGTCGCCAACAATGGCAATGGTGCGGCCAGCCAGGGCCTCCATGGTGGGCTGGCGGGGAGCAAAGTGACGGGCCAGGGTGAAGAGGTCCAGCAGGGCCTGGCTGGGGTGGCCATGGAGGCCGTCTCCCCCGTTCAGCACCGCAACCCTGTGGCCCATGGCCTCCAGATCCTGGGCCACCACACCAGGGACGCCGCTGCCGCTGTGGCGGACCACCAGCAATTCGGCGCCCATGGCGGCATAGGTGAGGGCTGTATCCAGGAGGCTTTCTCCTTTCGCCAGGGCGCTGGCGGCCGGCGTAAAGCTGGCAACGTCGGCCGAGAGCCGCCGGGCGGCAATTTCAAAGCTGGTGCGGGTGCGGGTGCTGGGCTCAAAGAACAGCGTTGCCACCATTCGTCCCTGCAAGGCCGGCAACCGCCGTGGTCCCTGGCTGGGGAGGGCCCGGAAACGCTCCGCCAACTCCAGCACCAACTCGAAATCCTGCCGTCCCAGTACAGCAAGATCCAGCAGATGGCGGTGACTCCAGTGGTTGTTCAGGATTCCAAAAGCTGCCGGCTGCTCCAGCAGTGTGCCGGCTGGGGCCGTTGATCCCCCGGGGTGCGGCGGCTGATGCCGCGACTGGCGCCCAGATACCACCGCCAGGCCAATTCCTGGCCCCGGGAGATGCCGATCCGCTGCCCATGGCGCAGGTCCATGGCGCCGCTGGCCATGGCTGCCGCCACCGCTGGCGGGCGGCCCATGAGCCACAGCCCTGCCGTGGGGTCGGTGACCGGTTGGCCGTCAAAGGAACGGTCAATGCCCAGGCAACGGCAAAGGAGGCCCGGCCCCGCTGCCCGCCGCTCGCGATCCACAGCCAGGGGAAGATCCAAGGCCCGCAGGAGCACGCCACTGGCCCAGCCGGGACGATCCGTCACCACGTTGCAGCAGTGATGCACACCGTAGCTGGTGTAGACGTAAAAATGCCCCGGCTCGCCAAAAAGGGTTGCGTTGCCGGAACTGCGGCGGCGGTATCCATGGCAGGCAGGCTCGCTCTGGCAATAGGCTTCCGCTTCCACAATCACCCCCCAGCGCAGTTGCCGCCCGTCACGACGCACCAGCAGACAGCCCAGTAAATCGGGCGCCACCGCGGCAGCGGGGCGGTGTAATGCTTCCAGGGAGAGAGGCGGCCCATGACCAGGGTCATCGTCCGCCGCCATGGTTGGCGAAATGGGCAGCGGCGGCCAAACTGGTTCTGCTTCCGTTTGCGCCATGGACGCTTCCGTACCTGATTTCAGCCGCCTGCTGTTGCTGGCCTCCATCCTCTTCGTGGCCACGGCCCTCTACTTCGGAACCCAGGGAGGGTTCTACGACAGTGACGACTACCATGGCAACGGTTCAGCCCATTGATTGATCAGCGATCAACGCCATGGGGCCGCCACAGGCATGCACTGGCTGCATCGTTGCTGATCCGGCCTAGGTGGCCTCACCACCGGACCCATCGGAACTGCCCTGGCTGATCTGCTCCTCCACGGGGCAGTCTTCAGCGGTGAGCAGATCCTCGCTTCCCCCAATACGGGGCACGCTGGAGAGACGACTCATCACCGAGCCCACGGAATCGAGCCGCACCATTTCCTGCCAGGCTTGCAGTTCGCCGTCCTCATCGGTTTCATACCGCAGGGTCACCACCCCGCCACTGACCTCGACAACCTGGGCCTGCTCAATCCAGCGCTGCTGATCGGACAGGAACACCCATACGGGACGCCCCGCACACTGGGCCTCGTAGAGCTTGCGGTCGAACATGGGCCTCCCTTAATCACCCGGTCGCCAACCGCCTGCCGGTGATTGGAGACAATTTAGGGCCACAGGACTTTCAATGAGACCGTGTCCGCAATGAGAATTTCCCTTGAACCCCGGAGTTGGCGACTTCAGCTTTGGACCTGGCCGGAGGTGGAATGCTATCTGGAGCGCAACAAAGGCGTGATCGTGCCCCTGGGCTCTACCGAACAGCACGGCCCCACGGGGGCCATCGGGACGGATGCCCTCACCGCTGACGCCGTGGCCCAGGCCGTGGCGGAGCGCAGCCGCGTGGTGGTGACCCCGCCCCAGCCGTTTGGCATGGCCGAACATCACCTGGGATTTCCGGGCACCGTCAGTCTCCAACCCAGCACCCTGCTGGCCCTGTTGCGGGACGTGGTGGTTTCCCTGGCCCGCCATGGCTTCGAGCGGGTGTACGTGATCAACGGCCATGGGGGCAACATGGCCACCGCCCGGGCTGCATTCAGCGAGGCCTACGACCGCACAGCCAGCCTGGGCCTGGCCAGTGCGCCCCGGCTGCGCTGCAAACTGGCCAACTGGTTTCTGGCGCCGGCGGTCATGGGCTATGCCCGTCAACTCTATGGTGAGCGGGAAGGCCAGCACGCCACCCCCAGCGAGATCGCCCTGACGCTCCATCTCTACCCCCAGCTAGCCCGGAAACTCAGGCCCTTGCCCGAACCTGCGCCCGTGGGCCCCATCCACGGCTGGGAGGACTTCCGTCGCCGCTACCCCGATGGCCGGATGGGTTCCGATCCCTCCCTGGCCACGGCGGCAGCGGGGAAGGAATTGCTGGAGCGGGCCGCCACGGCCCTGGGGGAGGATCTTCAGCGCTTCCTGCAAGCCCCCTGAGGCGCCGGGGTTCTATGGTGCAGACCGTCGTGGCCGTGTCATGGGCTCAATCAACAGGGACGATGTGCGCCATGTGGCCCGGCTGGCCCGGCTGGCCTTGCCGGAGGAACAAATCGCAACCATCACCGGCCAACTGGAACCCATCCTGGACTACGTGTCCCACTTGCAGTCCATCGATACCACCGGTGTGCCACCCACCACCCGGGCGGTGGAGGTGGTGAACGTGACCCGGGCGGACCAAGTGATCCCGGCAACTCTGCGAGAGGGGCTGCTCAACCAGGCTCCCCAGCGGGAGGGTGACCTGCTGGTGGTGCCCCGCCTCCTGGCGGACCAGGAGGCGGGCTAGGATCAGGACTCATAAAGTGTGAAGAGAGCCCCCGCCGCTGAGGGGGAAGACCCAAGCCACCTTCAGGAGGAGGAAGGATGGACGGCTTGTTCTGGCTGAGCCAGGAGCAGCTTGAGAGGATCAAGCCCTGCTTTCCCAAATCTCGTGGCGTCAGACGTGTGGATGACCGCAAGGTGTTGGGCGGCATCATCTACGTGCTCCGTAACGGCTTGCGATGGGTGGATGCCCCAGCCGCCTATGGACCCTACAAAACCCTCTATAACCGCTTCCGTCGCTGGTCAGTGACGGGAGTTTTCCAGTTGATCTTCTCGGAACTGTCACGGCCCGAGGACACAGAGGCGGGAGGGGTGCTGATGGTGGAACCACCTACGTCAAAGCCCATCGCACCGCCTCCAGCCTCAAAAAGGGGGCACCGCGTTTGATCGGTCGCACCAAAGGGGACTGACCAGCAAGCTGCACGTGGCGCGCGACAGGCAAGGGCGTCCCGTACGGCTTCACCTCAGTGAAGGGCAATGCAGCGACTTCACCGGTGCTGACGTGCTCCTACGGGATCTTCCAGAGGCGAGCGTATTGATTGGAAAGGGGTACGACAGCAACAAAATCCGCACCATGCTGCTGGCGCAAGGCATCACTCCCTGCATCCCCGCCAGGCGGAACCGCAACCGGAGGATGCCTTACAGCAAGAGGCTTTACAAGCTGCGCCATAAGGTGGAAAACCTCTTTGCCAAGCTGAAGGACTGGCGACGTATTGCCACCCGCTACGACCGCTGTGCACATATCTTTCTCTCTGCCGTCCTCCTGGGCGCCACTCTCATCTTCTGGTTATGAGTCCTGTGCCTAGGGCCGCAGAGGGATGCGGCGCCAATAGGCGCCGTCTTCCACCGCCCGGCTGCGCTGCTGTAGCGCAGCCATATCAACAGGAACGACCGTGACCTGCTGCTGCCGTTCCTGCCGCCAGACATCCAGTCTCAGCCGCCCTCCCACGCCAGCGGCCTCCACCGCCTTGAGCAATTCCTCCGCGTTGGTCACCCGCTCTCCCGCTGCGGCAAGGATCACGTCCCCAGCACGAAGACCCGCCTGCTCGGCAGGGCTCAGGGGCAGCACGTTGGTGATCAGCACCCCTTGGCGTTCCGGCAGCCGGAGGTCCCTGTCACTGTTCCGATTGAAGGCACGGG
Source organism: Cyanobacteria bacterium MAG CAR3_bin_5 (assembly GCA_026709085.1). GTDB lineage: Bacteria > Cyanobacteriota > Cyanobacteriia > PCC-6307 > Cyanobiaceae > Synechococcus_B. The sequence goes on from JAPOTR010000034.1 coordinate 147,951, forward strand.
CCAGTTCAGGGGTCAGGGGGCGCAGGCCGATCCCCACCATGGCATGACTCACCTTGCCCTTGCTGATCAGTTCTTCGGCAATGCTGCGGGCGCGATTGATGGGGATGGCGAAGCCCAGGCCGGCCCCCGGTCCACTGCGGACCAGGGTGTTAATGCCAATCACCTCGCCCGCCGCATTGAGCAAGGGGCCTCCCGAGTTGCCAGGGTTGATGGCCGCGTCGGTCTGGATCAGTTCCAGCCGCTTGTCGGTAATGCCCAGCTTGCTGATGTTGCGGTTGAGATTGCTGATGATTCCCATGGTGACCGTGTTATCCAGCCCGAAGGGATTGCCCACCGCAATGGCCCAGTCCCCCACCTCCAGGGCATCGGAATCCCCCAGGGGCGCCACCGGCAAGGGGGTGGGGGACATGACCCGCACCACCGCCAGATCGGTTACGGAGTCCAGGCCCACAACGGCGCCGGCCAAGGTGCGGCCATCGGTCAGGCGCACCTCCACCTGATCGCTTCGTTCCACCACGTGGGCATTGGTCAGGATCAGCCCCTCCTCGGCAAAGACGACTCCTGTTCCCTGCTCCCGCTGGGTGCGCTGACGGGAGGGCAGGCCGTTTTCAAAGAACTGGTTGAAAAACTGGTCGAAGAATGGCTGACCCAAGCCCTGGGGGGGCAGGCGGCCAATGGTCACCGTGCGCACCGTGTCAATCCGGACCACAGCGGGACCGGCACGGCGCGCAGCTTTCGTGACAAAAGAATCCGGTGTGATGGGTTGCCGCTGCGCCAACCCCGTGGGTGCTCCCACCAGGGAGCCCAGCGCCAGGCTCAGGGCCAGAGCGCCACCACGGCGGCCAAGGCGTGGGGATGTGCAACGCCATACGGATGGCCCTGATGCTGGCGTCAATGGAGATGGAAATGCCATGATCGTGCAGTGCGTGTCAGCCAGCCATGAGCCAAATCATCCCCATACTCTATGGAGTCTGTTTTGTCTTGCTGCTGGTCCAGGCCATCCGCCTCATGGGTCGCGGGTTTGGCGCAACCAGCATCAGGCAGGGCCGCACCTCCGGCAAGTCGGTCACCATTCATCCGGAGTTGCTGGATCAGGAGGGCAATCTCCTGGAGGATGAGTTGCTCACGGTACGGTTCACCGGGGATAACGAACCACCGCCAACCACCAGCACGGATCCACAGTCGGACGACTCTCCCCCCCTGGCCCCGCGCTAAAAGCCGGCATGGCCGTGGTCGAGTCCTGGCCTGCCTGGATTTTCACCAATGCATCAGCTCCCGTGAACAAGAGAATGCGAACCGTTGCTGCGGTCTTGAAAGGCTTGAGGCTTCCCCCCCGCTTCCAGTTGCGGCAGGTGAAGGAAGATCCGATTCGCCTTGAATTGACCCTGACCCCGGCCTATGGCAAGGACCCAATCCTGGTGGGGTTGGTGGAGTCCCAGGATCTGGTGACATGGCGTGATCGGGAGGGGCGCGCCCCCCGTGATCTGCAAGGCACCTGGGACTGGACCGTTCGCCACGGCACAGTGAGCACAGGGGGCTGGAACCCCTATTTGAAGGAAGCACTCCAAACCATGTTCGAGACAGGGATCCCCGCCTATCTCTATGAGGAAGTCACAGGGGAGGCCTATCACCCGGTGGACGGCACCCGGCACGTGCGTTAGGCGACCCCTGCCGTCTCAAGGGGAACAACGTGCTCAACAAACGTGGCGTTACCGGTAACGGCCGGACAAACTGGAGACAGGGTTTCGGGTTTTCTTCATGTTCCATCTCAATCCCGCAGCCAGGTTGCTGGACAACTCCTTCATCAAGCTCCTCACCGCAGCGGGCCTGGTGAGCACCCTCACCCTCTCCTGTCTGGTTGCCCTGTGCTGACCTCGGCCATCAGGGAGACAAGCCCCACTAGTAGACTCCTCAATCACCCAAACGGTTTCCGCACTTGCCAGTCCGCCACGTACAGCAGCGAAGGGGGTAACCATGGCCCACACCATTGCTCTCCTTGGCCTGGGCCTCTGGGGTCAATGCCTGGCCCAGCTTTTCCGTGGTTCCGGGCATCGGGTGCAGGGGTGGAGTCGGCGGCTGGGCGGTGATCCTGGGGACTGCCTGTCAGGCGCTGACCTTCTGGTTAGCGCGGTTTCCATGGCGGCCCTCCCCAGCCTGGCCCCTCAACTCGGCCGGGTGATTCCCCCCGGCCTGCCCCTGGTCAGTTGCTCCAAGGGCATTGCCGTTGATACCTTGTTGACCCCTCTTGGCGTATGGGACCGGTTCTGCCCGCAAGTCCGGGGTCTGGTGCTCAGTGGACCCAATCTTTCCGCAGAACTGCGCCAGGGACTGCCCGCGGCCACGGTGTTGAGTTCCCGCCATACGGCATTGGCCATGGAGCTGCAGCAGGTGCTGAGTGGCCAGCAGTTGCGCATTTACTGCAACGACGATCCCCGTGGCACCGAGCTGGCCGGCGCCCTGAAAAACACCATGGTGATTGCGGCCGGCGTGTCGGACGGCCTGGGCCTGGGGAGCAATGCCAAAGCCTCTCTCCTCTGCCGCGGCCTCAGCGAGATGGGCGTGGTGCTCGATGCCATGGGTGGCCGGTCACAGACCCTCTATGGGCTGGCTGGGTTGGGAGATCTCCTGGCAACGGCAAACAGTCCCCTGAGCCGCAACTATCGCTTTGGCCTGGAGTTGGGGCGCGGCAAAACACCGGCGGCGGCTGAGGCCTGCTGTGAAGGCGCCGTTGAGGGGATTCCCACCACCCATGCCGTTGTGGCGTTGGCAGAGCGCCACGGCTTTGCGGTTCCCATTGCTCGGCAGGTGCTCAAGCTGCTCAAGCAGCGCGCCACCCCTGCTGAATCCGTGGCCTCCCTGATGGAGAGAAATCTGCGGCCCGAGGCCCAAGGGGCCATAGAGGTAGGGTTTTCACGGCAATAAGTTCCCTTTTCTTCTTCACATTCCTAAATGTTTCGTTACAGTTCTATGGAGTAACCCCACTGGGCCATGTCTGACTCCCCATCTTCCCGCTTCGGCTTCGTTGACTTCGCAGAAACCTGGAACGGCCGTCTGGCCATGCTGGGCTTCGCCATCGGCCTCCTCACCGAGGTGCTCACCGGCCAGGGCATCCTCGGCCAGATCGGCCTCGGCTGAACCTGCATCTCACGGGACGGAATCGTCCCTTCCCTCACTCATTCATCCCTCGCCTCGTTCCCACCATGTCTGACTCCCCATCTTCCCGCTTCGGCTTCGTTGACTTCGCAGAAACCTGGAACGGCCGTCTGGCCATGCTGGGCTTCGCCATCGGCCTCCTCACCGAGGTGCTCACCGGCCAGGGTATCCTCGGCCAGATCGGTCTCGGCTGAGGCCAATCCTTGCGGACCCGTAGGGCTCCCCACTGTCGAATCCTGGGGACCCCACGGGTCAGCTTTGCTTCACAACCTGAATCACACCTTGGTGGTGCAGTTGACCCAGGAGATAAAGGGATCCGGACACCACCACACACGCTTCCGACCCTGGCGGCCCCTGAAAGGCCTGTTCCAAGGCAGCGGTCACCGGCCAGGCGGATCCCAAATGGGGGGGCGCCAGTTGCAGGCAGGCGGCCTGGGGTCCAGGCAACTGCCTGACCAGTTGATCAGCCGACCAGCAGGAGCTATCGGCAATTGCCACCAGCCAGGCCCGATCCCCAGGGCGGAGCAGGGCCCGGAGCATGCCGACGGCGTCTTTGTTGGCCAGAATGCCCAGCACCCAGTGAATGGATCCCCCAGAGACTTTGTCGTCCAGATGTTGACGTAGGCTCAGGGCGGCAGAACGGTTGTGGGCCCCGTCCAGCAGCAGAGGTTGACCTTGCCACTGGCCATGCTGTAGACGACCGGGCCAACACACGGACGCCATGCCTTTCCGGCTCCGCTCCATCTCCAGGGGGTGCAGGGTGGCGCTGACGTGCTCCAGCACCGCCATGGCCACTGCGGCGTTGTCGTGCTGCACCCGGCCGCGAAGGGGAAGGTTAAGGGCCTGGAATCGGTCCTCGGCAAGGGGGGGGACCCAGGTGATGGTGGCGCCACAAGCCGCGGCAGCCTGATTCAGCACGGCAACCACTGCAGCAGGCTGGGGACCGGAAAAGGCCACACAGCCCGGGCTGAGCACGCCGGCTTTCTCCCTGGCAATGCTGGCGAGATCCGCCCCCAGATATTCCTGATGATCCTCGCCAATGCTGGCGAAAGCCACGGTGGAGCGCCGACAGTGTGCCGTGGTGGCATCCAGCCGGCCCCCCAGACCCACTTCCAACACCGCCAAGTCCACCGCCTGGCGATGGAAGTGGAGGAAGGCGGCCACGGTCAACTGCTCAAACGGGGTGAGGGACCATTGCTGCGCCAGGGATTGCAATTCCAACAGCAGGTTCCGCAGGGTAGCGGGTGCGATGAACCCCTGCCCCAAGCGAATCCGTTCACACCAACTCACCAGGTGGGGGGAGGTGTAGAGGCCGGAGCGCAACCCGTGGGCCGTCAAGGCCCCATGCATCAGGCTGCAAATGGACCCCTTGCCGTTGGTGCCCGCCACCTGGATGGCCACAAAGCTGTTCTGGGGATTGCCCAGGGCGTTCAGGGCCCCTTTGACCCGCTCCAGACCCATGGTGACAACACCTTGGGTCTGGCTTGGCAATAGATCCCTCAGGTCAACAGGGGCCGGCCAGCCGGACAACGCCCCACCGGGGCGCTGGGCGCCGGTGCCCATCACCTAAACGCCCAGGCCGTCCAGGGCTGTGCGCAGCCGCATGAGGGCTGTGTCGATCTCCGCGCCACTAATGGTGAGTGGCGGAACAAAGCGCACCACCTGGGGGCCCGCGGGAACCACCAGAAGCTTTTGTTGAAGACAGGCCTGGGCCACCTGGGCGGAATCGAGCCCCCCTTCCCGCAGCACCAGACCTTGAATCAGCCCCCAGCCCCGGGCGGCGTCACAGAGCTTGGGGAACCCCATCACCAATTCCTCCAGGCCATGGCGCAGTTGGGCGCCTCGCTCCTGCACGTGGGTGAGCAGATGACGGCGCTTCAACTCCGCCGCCACGGTGAGGGCTGCCCGACAGGCCAGGGGATTGCCCCCGAAGGTGCTGGCGTGGTCACCCGGCTGCAACACGTCACAGTGACGTTTCACCGCCAGAGCCCCGATGGGGAAGCCCCCCCCCAGACCTTTGGCCATGGTCATGGCGTCCGGCTCAATGCCCAGGTGTTGATGGCCCCAGAGTTGACCGGTGCGACCCATCCCCACCTGCACCTCGTCCAGGATGAGCAGAATCCCCCGCTGATCACAGAGTCGGCGCAGGGCGGCAAAGACGCCGGCATCCCCCGGCTGAACCCCCCCCTCCCCCTGGAGAGGCTCCAGCAGCACTGCCGCCACGGCGGGACCCTGGGAATCCAGGTGATCGATGCAGTCCCGGATGGCGGAAAAGTCGTTGTAGGCCACATGGTGAAAACCCTCCACCAAGGGGGTGAAATCCTTGTGATACCTGGGTTGGCCGGTCGCGCTCAGGCTGGCCATGGTGCGGCCGTGAAAGCTGGCCCGGGCCGTGATGATCCGGGCCTGTTCAATGCCTCGTTTGCAGCGCCCGTACTTGCGGGCCAACTTGATGGCGGCTTCGTTGGCCTCAGCCCCGGAGTTGCAGAAGAACACCGCATCCATGGGGCTGTTGACGGTGATCCAGGTGGCCAGTTCCCCCTGCTCCGGGGTGAAATAAAGGTTGGACACATGCTGCAACCGACCCAACTGTTCACTGAGGGCCTGCTGCAGCGCCGGGTCGCTATGGCCCAGGCTACAGACCGCAATGCCCGCAACACAGTCCAGGTAGCGGTCGCCGTTGTGATCCCACAGCCAACTGCCCCGGCCATGGGTGAAGGTCACCGGAAAGCGCCTGTAGGTGTTCATCACCGCAGCCCCATGGGCAGGGCCTGAGGGGGATGAGAGTCGTGAATCAACCGCCATCGTCGGGCTGGCTGGAGACAGTGATCATGGGAGCGGTGGGACTCGAACCCACATGCCCGAAGGCGCTCGATTTTGAGTCGAGTCCGTCTACCAATTCCGGCACGCTCCCTGGGAAGGATCAGGGATTGAACTGTAAGAGAGATCCAGGCTGCCAGTCAAAGCAGTCTGGGCAGTCTGGGCAGTCTGGGTGGCGTCAATGCGGTTGATCCGGGCGCCGACGGACTGAAGCCGCTCCTCCAGGCGGGCGTAGCCCCGATCAAGGTTCTCCAGCCCCCCCACCTGGGTGACTCCATCCGCAGCCAGTCCTGCGATCACCAGGGCCGCGGCGGCCCGCAGATCAGTCCCTGTCACAGGAACGCCGCTGAGCATGGGCACACCCTTGACATGAGCGGCATTGACGCCGTTGGTGTGAATCTGGGCCCCCATGCGCTGCAACTCGGCCACGTGCTGCAGGCGATTCTCAAAAACGGTCTCGGTTACGAAGGAATCTCCCTCGGCTGTGCTCAACAGAGCCATGAACGGAGCTTGTAAGTCCGTCGGGAATCCCGGGAACGGTTGAGTCCGCAACTCACACCCCCGCAACTGCCCTGGTGTCGTGATGGTGAGGCCTTGCCCCTGGGGGCTGATGCTGCAGCCCATTTCCTCCAGCTTGGCCAGCACGGCGCTCAAGTGGCTGGTCTCCACAGGGGTCACGTGGAGGCGGGAGCGGGCGGCGGCGGCGGCAATCAGAAACGTGCCCGCTTCAATCCGATCAGGGATGACGGCATAGTCCGCGCCGTGGAGTTGCTTGACCCCGGCGATCCTGATCGTGGAGGATCCGGCGCCCTGAATCCTGGCCCCCATGGTCTTCAGCAGGCCCGCCAGATCCATCACTTCCGGTTCCTGGGCCGCATTATTGAGCACGGTTTCCCCCTCTGCCAAGGTGGCCGCCATCATCAGGGTTTCCGTGGCGCCCACACTGGGGTAGTCCAGATGAATGGAGCACCCTTGCAATCGACCGTGGTTGCCCTGCGCCTCTGCGGAAACCACCCCGTCTTTCATGGAGATCCTGGCGCCCATGGCCTGCAAACCCTTGTTGTGTTCCCGCACGGGGCGACTGCCGATGCGACAACCACCCGGCAAGGGCACCTTGGCCACCCCATGGCGGGCCAGGAGGGGGCCGATCAGGAAGAAACTGGCGCGCAGTTTGCGGGTGAGGTCGTAGGATGGATCATGGCTCGTGAGCCCACCGCCTCTGAGCACGGCCGAGGATCCCTCCAGGTGAAACCCCATTCCCAGGGAGACCAGAATTTTGGCCATGGCGCCAATATCCGTCAGATCCGGCATGTTCCGGAGGCGAACGGGCTCATGGCTCAGTGCGGAAGCCGCCATCAGCGCCAGGGCGGAGTTTTTGGCGCCGTTGACATGCAACTCACCCTCAAGCCGTTGCTGACCAACGATGAATAACTGGGACTGGTCCAGATCAACAGGCGAGTTCAGGGCTGCAAGTGTCATGAGGGGTTCAGGCTGGCATCCTGATTCAGCTAAAATGTGACGGTGAAACTGAATTGTGCCAGGTCTTCCGATCAAGAAACTGGCATAGGTTCATACATTCTAGCGAACGTTGTTCCCGCTGATTGCCTTGGGGCTGGACATGGTATGGTTCCATCAAGGATAAGCAGTGCAGTAGGCCATAGAGGTCTCTGCCTTGTCCACGCCCGCGGATGTGGCGGAATCGGTAGACGCGCTAGTTTCAGGTACTAGTGGCAGCAATGCCATGGGAGTTCAAGTCTCCCCATCCGCACTGTTGATTACGGTTGATCCGGGTCTCGGTTCAGGAACCGCAGGCAAGACCGGCGCGTTGCCATCGCGATCACGGCGCGCCGGCAGCAGGGAAGAAGGGTTTGATTCGCTCAAGCCGGCGCTCACGAAGCCGGAACATGTGGGCCATCCCTCCCCCTGAAGGTCCCGTGGAGTTGCCCCGCAGAGAGGGATCACCCCTCGGGAAGGTTGATTTGGCCAGGACGGAAGGGGCGTGTACCATTGGAGTTGAAAAACCCATTAGAACTCCCATGACGAGATTGAAGCGCAGAGCAGCCGTCGTCGCGGCTCTGACGGCTGCTCTGACCACCGGTTGGCTGACGTGGCAACCGGAAGGGAGAGGGCAGCAGGCTCATCAGGCCACGGACTGCAAGGTTCACATTGGCGATCTGAACTGGGACAGCGCAAACTTCCATGACCGGGTGGCCGGATTCATCCTCGAGCACGGCTACGACTGCGACGTGACCCTCACCTACGGCGGGACCCTGCCCATCATGGCGGCCCACTACGAGCAGAAGAACGATCTGATCATGGAGTTGTGGTACGACAATCTCAAGGGTGAATACGACCAAGCCGAGGAGAATGGCATGGTCCAGCGGCTCACCGCCAACACGCCCGACGGCGCCCAGGCCTGGTACATCCCGCGCTATGTCCAGGAGGCCAATCCCGGCCTGCGATCAGTGTTTCACTTGCCACGCTACAAGCATCTGTTTACCGATCCCGAAGAACCGTCCAAGGGGCGGTTTATGAACTGCATTCCGGGATGGGCCTGCGAAACCATCAACACCGTGAAGCTGAGGGCCTATGGCCTGGACGAACATTTCACCAACTTCCGCCCCGGCTCGGGGGGAGCCTTGGACGCAGCCATCAAAGGCCCTTACCTGAAACGACAGCCGGTACTGGCTTACTATTGGTCGCCAACACCCCTCACGGGGGAACTGGATCTTGTCAAACTGGAAGAGCCAGCCTGGAACGAGGCCGACTGGGACATCCTCATGACCTATGTGGAGAAGCTCAAGGACGGCGGCGAGGAAGCCATTGCCGGCGCCACGGTGGCCACCGCCTACCGCACCACCGAGCTGCCCAAGTCAGTGTCCACCGCCTTTGCCAGCCAGCATCCCGAAATTATTGACTTTCTCAACGAGTACACGTTGTCTTCCGAGACGGTAAACAAGGCTCTGGCCTATCTCAGGAAAGAAGCTGGTGGTAGTGCTGAAAAGACAGCCATCCATTTTCTCAAGACGAACGACGTCTGGAAAGAGTGGGTGCCGCCCAATGTGGCAGGGAAGGTGGAGACAGCACTGGGCAACATCTGAAGCCCGTTGACGTCTCGATTCTGGTTCGCAACTGCCGTTTGGGTTCACCATTGCCATGGAGTGGCTCCGCAATCTTCTGCATGAAATTGGAGCAGGCTGGGCCGTGGAGTGGCCAAAGGCTCTTAACGTCCCGCTGAACAGTTGGATCAACGACTTTGTGGAGTGGTTGATCACTGAGCACGGTCAAGCCTTTGAAGCTGTCTCCAATTCCATCTCGGTTGTTCTGCTGGCCATCGAGCAAACCCTGCGGGGGATGCCCTGGCTGGTGATGTTCTTTTTCATCACTGCTCTGGCCTGGTTCATCAGTGGACGCCGCCTCGGGATGACCATTCTGGTTGCGGTATGTTTGTTCTCCATTGGTCTCATCGACCCCCAGCTTTGGGATAACGCCATGGTGACCCTCTCGGTCATGCTCGTGGCAACCATCCTCTGCATTGTCATTGGCATTCCGGTTGGGCTGCTGATCTCTGCCCAGGATCGCCTGCGCAGCCTGGTGATCCCGTTGCTGGATCTGATGCAAACGATGCCCAGCTTCGTCTACCTGATCCCTGCTATCATGCTGTTCGGCCTTGGTGCGGTGCCTGCCATTTTTGCGACCGTGATCTACGCAATCCCACCGGTAATCCGGCTGACCGATCTCGGTATTCGCCTTGTGGACTCAGGTCTGGGTGAGGCGTGTGATGCCATGGGCGCCAACCGTATTCAGAAATTACTGGGTCTTCAGATCCCCACGGCACTGCCCAACATCCTGCAAGGCATTAATCAAACCACTATGCTGGCACTGTCCATGGTGGTGATTGCATCCATGATCGGCACTCGCGGCCTTGGCACCGAAGTTCTGCTTGGTCTCCAGCAGTTGAACGTTGGCCGAGCCCTGGAAGCAGGCATTGCCATTGTTCTGCTGGCCATCGTCATGGACAGGATTACCCAAGCCTATGGGCGCAAGCTCTTGCGAGCGCAACGGGGCCGATGAGGAATTGAGTTTGATTGAAATCCGCAACATCTACAAGATCTTTGGCAAGAGTGCCTCCCGTGCTTTCACCCTGGCGCGCAGTGGACAGTCCAAGCAGCGCATTCTGTCGGAAACCGGCTGTACTGTTGGACTGCAGGATGTGAGCCTCAATGTTGCCGATGGGGAAATCTTTGTGGTCATGGGGCTATCCGGGTCCGGGAAATCCACACTGATTCGTCATATCAATCGGTTGATTGAACCCACCGCAGGTCAGGTGCTGGTCAGGGGACGTGATGTGCTGAGCCTCAACAGGCAGGAGCTTGTGAACTTCCGGCGCTCAACCGTCAGCATGGTGTTTCAGCGCTTTGCCCTGTTCCCCCATATCACGGTTTGGGAGAACGTGGCTTACGGTCTCAAGGTTCAAGGGGCGCCCCGGCCCAAGCGCATGGAACGTGCTCTGGGCTGGCTGGACAAGGTTGGCCTGAACGGGTTTGAACGTCAGCTTCCGCGTCAACTCTCGGGTGGAATGCAGCAGCGGGTGGGGCTTGCGCGGGCCCTATGCACCGATCCGGACATCCTGCTCATGGACGAACCCTTCAGTGCCCTGGATCCGCTCATCCGCAACCAGATGCAAAAGCAGTTGATGGCCCTGCAGCAGGACTTTCACAAAACCATCGTGTTCATCACCCATGATCTGGACGAGGCCTTGCTGCTCGGTGACCATATCGCCATCCTCAAAGACGGTTTGGTCGAACAGGTGGGTCGCCCGCAAGATATTGTCCTCAGGCCGGCCAGTCCCTATGTGCGGGAGTTCGTCCGTGACGTGAATCGAGGGCGTGTGCTCACAGCCGAAGCAATCATGACCCCTTGCCCCCGCAACAAGGGTGACAACAGGGGCGAGGCAAGCGTAACCCGTGACACTGTCATTGAAGATCTGTTACATCAATCTGTTGCCACAGACCGGGTTCTCAAAGTGGTCGATGACACTGGCGGGGTGATCGGTGAGATTCATCGCGACGCCGTTCTGAAGGCTCTGGTTGCCAGACCCTGAGTTGTGGTGACAGAGGACGGCAGATCCACGGTGTCCCCAGGCGAGGGCAAGCGCCCCAACCACCAGCCAGGCCAAGAGAATGCCACCAAGCCGTGGAGGGTGAACGCACCACGGACATGGCCGCAAAGCCGTTCCCGAAGGCGGCGCAAAGTACGTCACAGGACCACAGGCTCGGGCGGAAGCCTGCCGCCCTCGGTCAAGCCCTGGGTGGGGTTCCTGCTCCGGATTCAGTCTTCATAGATGCGACACTCCGGGGCCTCGGGATTGGTGTCGCAGTAGACCTCAAGGGGTGAGGGGTCGTGGGAGTCGCCGGGATGGTGCTGCTTGTACTCCTTCAGGTCACGGAGTTCCCCCTCCAGGTGTCTGACTTTGCCATCCTGGCCCTCAGCCTTGGCCTTGAGCATTTCGTCCTCATCCTTGCGGATATGGTCGTCGATGGTTTTCATGGTTTGTTGACCAGAGAAGTCTTCTGAAGGCTAGTGATGAACACCCGAATTGGATCATGCCCTTCGGGAAGGAAATCCGAATTCTTTTCCCCCAGGAACCTACGGGAACCCGTAATTCTCAGCCATCGTCAGAGTCACCGGTCTTCTGATTGAGCAGGGACTCGGCAATGGCGCGGCACAGCACCAGCTTGAACTCCCGTAGTGGAACCTTGGTCCCCAACTCATAAGGCGCCTTGCTGCGGCGGCCGGCTTCACCCAGGATGGTTTCAATGGCATCCGCTGCCTCGGATCCCAGAACCTTGACGGTTTGCTTGGGTTTGAAGCGAATCCAGGCTTCGCCTTCGCTGAGGTCCATCAACGCCTTGGTGAGTTCTTCGATGGACATGCTGTGAACTTGTAGCCAATCCATCTCGACCTTGGGGCGTTGATTCTTTCTATTCTAGCCTGGCAACAGGCCGGGTTCAACGCACAGTGCGACGGCGCTCCAGTTCCTGAAACACGCTCTTATCGCCAATATCGGCCGCCGGATCCAGCCGGAATTTGCCCACAGCCATCACCAGCAGCAGCACCGCCTCCAAAAGCCAGAACGGGCCTTGCCTCTCCAGGGGGACCACCCTTATCAGGGCCAGCAGCAGCAAAAGCGGCGCCAGCAGGGTCACACCCATAGCCTCAAGGCGGCGGAAACAGAAGAACTCCTTGAAGCCCAGTCCGGTCAATGCGGCAAAGTAGGGACCAATGGCCATGATCCAGAGGGGTTGGGCCAGGAGGGTGTTCCCCATTTGGCCCGGCCCCGCCTGATAGGCCAGAGCAACGCCACCACCAACCCCCAGCAGCCAGAGCAGCCGCAGCGCCTGATGAAGTGGGCGCAGGTAAATGTGGATCCAGTGGAGCGCCAATCCCAGGGCCACCGCCATGGCCACCAGCCATGGGCCGATCCAGGTGGCTCCACCCCAGGCCCATTGCGCCAGACAGCCCAGTTGGGCCACCGCCAGCGCCAGCACGGAAATCCGGTAGGCGGTCACCTCTCGTTGATCGGCGGCCGTAATGCGGTAGGTTCCGAACATGCCTTGGTGAAGCGGACCCGTATTCTGGTCCAACCTGCTCACCGGGTCCGGGCTGGGCTTGCTCATCAGGAGTTCGGGAAGGGAAAATCTAGCAAACGGGCGAGGGGCGGCGCCTTGGGAACAATGCCCGAGGGGTTCAAGGGGAAGAGGCTCCCGAAATAGTCTTGACGCCAGGTCTCGCTGGGACAGGTGGCCGCCACCTTGGGCAGTTGGTAGAAGCGGCGGCGCCATGCCCACAGAAACGGAAAACTCCACAGGGGACGCAGCCCGCAGCCAAAAAGGTCCTGATAGGCCGCCTCCCAGCGGGCCATGGTGGGGAAGAGGCGCACGTCCACCATGGTCAACAACTCCCCGCAGATCCAGGGACGGCCGTCTGCCAGGGCTTGCTCCACCGCCTCCAGCCCGGCAAAGACGTCATCCAGCGCCCGCTGGTAGGCCTCCTGTGTGCGCGCAAAGCCGCAGCGGTACACACCGTCGTTCACGTCGTCCTGAAGCCACTCGGACCAGGTCTCGATGGATGGAATCAGGTCGGAGGGTCGGAGTGTGGCGGTGACCGCATCGGGTCCCGGAGGCAGCTTGTCCAACTGGCCAACAATGTCGGCGCTTTCGTTGTTGATGATCCGCCCCTCGTAGCGGTCCCACAGGACAGGGACCGTGGCCCGCGCATTTGAGCCGGCGCCGGAGTTCCTGTAGAGTTGCCACAACTGCTGGACCCCTTCAAAGGGTTCCCGGAATATCCAGCGGCCCGTGGCGGGATTGGGCTGAACCACGGACATGTCAATGACGCTCGCCAGATCCTTGAGTTGGCGCACCAGCCAGGCGCGGTGTGCCCAGGGACAGCTTTGTCCGATGATCAACACATGGCGGGGAACCCCCTGATCATGGCCACTGCCCAGCAACGTCTCACGAAAACAACTGGGCCGGCGGCGAAAACCGCCCCTATTGTCGGCTGGAGCAAGGCCATTCATCAGCGCCAGCCACTGGCAACGCCAAAGCTGGCGACTGAGGGAGACCACCGCTGGGGGAATGGTCATGGACGGCAAGGGGAGGCCAGTTGGTGGCCATCTGAGCACAGTCTGTCTATTTTGCTGTTTTGTGTGTCGGTTTCGTGCCGCTTCAGTCAACGGGTTCTACCTGCACGGTGCTGATTCCCCGTGAAGGGCGACCGGACGAGCCCCGCGTAGCAGGCAGTCCGGAAACAACGCGCCGTCTCGTGGGCAAGGGCTGTGTCGTGCTTGTGGAATCCGGGGCCGGCCAGGCCTCCGGTTTCAGCGATCAGGACTATTGCAAGGCAGGTGCAGAACTGGTGGAGGACGGTTGGGGTCACTGCCAGGTGGCCCTCTGTGTCGGGGCGCCGGATCATGGCCGCCTGGAGGCCATGGCCACGGGCAGTACGGTGATCGGCCTGCTGGCGCCCTACGGCAATCAGGCCCTGGTGCAGCAGTTGAATCGCCGCAAATTATCGTCTCTGAGCCTTGAATTGCTGCCGCGCATCAGCCGGGCCCAGGCCATGGACGCCCTGTCCTCACAAGCCAATATCGCCGGTTACAAGGCGGTTCTTCTGGCGGCCGCCGCCCTGGATCGCTACTTTCCCATGCTGATGACCGCTGCAGGAACCGTGCAGCCGGCCCGGGTCCTGGTCCTCGGGGCCGGGGTGGCGGGATTACAGGCTGTGGCCACAGCGCGGCGGCTGGGGGCCGTAGTCTACGTCTCCGACATTCGACCTGCCGTGAAGGAACAGGTGGAGTCTTTGGGGGGGCGCTTCATCGGCCCGCCCCAGGTGAAGGAGCAGCCTGCCGAGGCCAATGGCTACGCCAGGCAGGCTTCGGAAGCCTTTCTTGCGGCTCAACGTCAGCAGCTCTCCGACCAGCTGGCCTTGGCGGACGTGGTCATCTGCACAGCCCAGGTGCCTGGTCGCCCCGCTCCCCGCCTCATCAGCGAAGCCATGCTGGAGCGCATGCGGGCCGGGGCCGTGGTGGTGGACTTGGCGGTCAACGAGGGGGGCAACTGCGCTGCCACCGTGCCCGGTCAAACCATCACCCGCAACGGGGTCAAGCTCATTGGCGCCAGTGACCTCCCCTGCACGGTCCCCTACCACGCCAGTTCCCTCTACGGGCGCAACCTGGCGGCACTGCTGGAGCAGTACCTGCAGGAGGGGGTATTGCAGTTGGATCTCCAGGATCCGTTGCTCAAGGATTGTCTGCTCACCCATAACGGTCATTGCCACCGTGACGACGTCGTCAACGCTTCGAGGTGCGTGTGATGGACGGTTTTCAGGAACAGCTCTGGGTTCTGCTTCTGGGCAGCCTGCTGGGGCTTGAATTGATTGGCAAGGTGCCGCCCACCTTGCATACGCCTCTCATGTCCGGCGCCAACGCCATCAGCGGCATCACCATGCTGGCGGCCCTCACCCTGATCACCAGGGCCGGAGACAACATCCTCCTGTTGAGCCTGGGATCGGTGTCCCTGGGATTCGCCCTTTTCAACGTGGTGGGCGGCTTTTTGGTGACTGATCGAATGCTGGCCATGTTTCGTAGCAGCCGCAAACCCTCCGGAGGGAAGCAATGAGTTCTGCCGCACTGTTCCAGGCCGGCCTGGATCTTGTGGCCGTGGCCCTGCTGGCGCTTGGCATCAAGGGGTTGTCCAGAATCCGTTCCGCCCGGGCCGCCAACCAACTGGCGGCCGGCGCCATGGCCCTGGCCGTTGTTGGTCTCCTGGTGAATGCCCAGCCCACGGCGGTGACCTGGGTCTGGATTGCCGTAGGCGCCGCCGTGGGCGGGATGTTGGGGGCGCTCACCGCCCGGCTGGTTCCCATGACCGCCATGCCGGAGACGGTGGCGTTCTTCAACGGCTGTGGCGGCCTCTCTTCCCTCCTGGTGGCCCTGGGGGTCAGTCTGGCCGCCAGGGGGGATGGGGGGGTCCCCCCCGGCTTGCCGGTGCTGATCTCCATCGGCTTCTCCATCGTTGTGGGCGCCATCACGTTCACCGGCTCGGTGGTGGCCATGGGCAAGTTGCAGGGATGGTTGCCCACACCCGGCTGGATGATGAGCCGCTGGCGTCACGGGCTCAACATTGCCCTGGTCACCGTGACGCTTCTGGCCGCCGTGGCGACGGGGGGCGGCTCCAGTGACGCACTGTGGCTTTTGATCGTCAGCGCCAGTCTGCTGGGCATTGGCCTGACCCTCCCCATTGGCGGCGCCGATATGCCCGTGGTCATCTCGCTGCTGAATTCCTATTCAGGCGTGGCGGCGGCCGCGGCCGGCTTTGTTGTGGGACAACGACTGTTGATTGTGGCTGGCGCCATGGTGGGGGCCGCTGGCTTGATCCTCACCCAGGTGATGTGTGCCGGCATGAACCGCAGCCTGCCTGCCGTTCTCTTCGGGGGCGCTCTGGGGGCAACGTCCACGGGCAGCAAAGGCAGCAGCGAATACACCAACATCACCTCCTGCTCAGCCGAGGAGTGCGCCTTGACCCTGGAGGCGGCGGAACGGGTCGTGGTTGTGCCCGGCTACGGTCTCGCCGTGGCCCAGGCTCAACACACCCTGCGGGAAGTGGCCCGCCTGCTGGAAAACCACGGGGTGACGGTCACCTACGCCATTCACCCGGTGGCTGGTCGCATGCCGGGTCACATGAACGTGCTGCTGGCGGAAGCGGACGTGCCGTACGAACAACTCCAGGAGATGGACGTCGTCAACCCCGAATTCCCCGCAACGGACGTGGTGCTGGTGTTGGGGGCCAACGACGTGGTGAACCCCCAGGCCAAGACCGACCCTGACTCACCGCTCTACGGGATGCCGGTGCTGGACGTGCAGGAGGCCCGGACCGTCTTCGTAGTGAAACGGGGCATGAGCGCCGGCTATTCCGGCATCAAGAACGATCTCTTTGAGAGTCCCAACACCTCCATGCTGTTTGGGGACGCCAAGCAGATGCTCAGCAGCATTCTGGGGGAACTGAAGGTTCTGGGGGTCGGGCAGTGAGGCCGTCCCGGCCCATGGGCCGGCCATCCGATCCAGACTGTCCAGTGGGACCCGGGTCAGACGAAACACCATGGATCATCAACACGGTCGCCTGTTGCTGGTGGGGGGCGCCCATGGCAACGAGCGCACGGCGCCCTGGATCTTGCAGTGCTGGGCGGCCCAACCTGGGCTGTTGGCCTCCCCTCTGCCCACCACCGCCTGCATCGGCAACCCTGAGGCCTATGGGGCCAATCGCCGCTACATGGATCGAGACCTGAACCGTTGTTTCACGGAGGCGCTGTTGAAGGATCAGCGTTGCGCCATCCGGGAAGTCGTCCGTGCCCGGGCGTTGGTGGACACCTACGGACCCAGGGGTCACGACCCTCACGATCTGGTGCTGGATATGCACACCACCACGGCAGCCATGGGCTCATCGGTGGTGGTGATCGGGGAACGCCCTGCGGATCTTGCCTGGGCCGCACTGGTGCATCAGGCCGTTGGCATGCCGGTCTATCTCTTCCGGATCAACGAGGACCACCCTGAGGAGTGTGGTTTTCTGGTGCGGCGCTGGCCTTGCGGCCTGGTGCTGGAAGTGGGTCCGGTGGCCCAGGGGATCGTGGACACGGGAACCGTTCAGAAAACAACCGCTTGCCTGGAAGGTGTGCTGGCGGTGCTGGGGGACTGCCTTGCCGGCAAGGCCAGGCTGCCGGAGACCATGGCGGTTCACCATCATCTGGGCAGCCTGGACTGGCCGCGGGACAGCGCCGGTCGTCAGATTGGCTGCCTGCACCCGGATCGTCCCCAGTGGGACTGGACTCCGTTGCGCCCAGGAGATCCGTTGTTTCTCATGGAGACCGGCGAGACCGTCCCCTACCAGGGGGAAGAGGCGGTCTGGCCCGTGTTTTGCAACGAAGCCTCCTACGGGGAAAAGGGCATTGCCCTGAGCTTGACCAGGCGAGACACCATCACGCCACCCGCCGCAGGACTGGAGGATTTGTTGGGCCTGCTCGGGTCTCAGCCTCAGAACCCGTAGCCAGGAAAAGTGGCGGTTCCCCCACTCGTCATCCCCGCTTTCCCGGAGCGGGCTGGTTCTCCACCACCTCCACACAGAGGTTGCGACCAAGACCGGGCTCGATCTCCCCTCGGCAGTTGTCCAGGCTCCAGCATTCCAAGCTGACGTTGGCGCCGGGGAAGGGAGTGAGTTGAACGATCATGCGCCTGGCGGTGGACACCACGTCCAGGCGTTCGATGACAGCCTGGGGGCGACAATCCAGAGCCACCGCAATGCGCAGCAGTGGGCTCAACTGCTGGACACAACGTTGCTGGCCGGCATCCTGCAGCGAGAGCCAGGCTTCATGCCGCTTCTTGGGCGGGCTGCGACGGTGATAACGCACAAGGGCCGCCAGGATCAGATGTTCCGCCTCGGAGTACCCCAGGAGGGTGCAGTGGCGCACCAGGTACCAACTGTGCTTGTGGTAGCCCCCCACGCTACTGATGTATCTGCCGCAGGCATGGAGCATGGCGGCTCCCCACAGCAGTTCCCGCGCCTCGGCCACCACGGGATCCAGATCCTGGCGGCAGGCGTCAAAAAGGATGAGGGCATGGTGGGCCACCCGCTCGGCCCGTTCACTATCCACGCCGTACTTGCGGGCCCGGTGCAGGATGGTGCGCTGGCGAATGTTGCTCTGATAGCTGAAGCGGTCCACGATCAGGTTGTGGCGCAGCATCCAGTTCACAATCAGCCCTTCCCGCAGCGCCCGCTTGCAGAGCACCATCTCCTGGATGTTCAGCCGTTCCATGGCGGTTTCCAGGATCAAGCCCCCTGCCACCATGATATCGGCCCGCCGTTCACTCAGACCGGGAAGCTGGCGCCGCTGCTCCACGTCCAGGGTCACCAGTTCTCTCATCAGTTCCTGCACATGGCCGAGGTTGAAGCTCAGGCCGTTGAGGCTTGGCCTGGTGATCCCGAAACGGAAGGCCAGCAGACTGCCCACGGCCATGGCGGTGCCACTGGTGCAGACCAGCACGGGGGACTCTCCCGCCGCCAAGCGTTGCTGCACCTTATACACCGCAGGCTCCAATATGCCCTGGATGAATGTCTTGAGGAACTGAACCCGTTCGGCCGACAATGCGCCGTGGACGCCAAAATCCTGGGTCAGCCGCACGGCCCCCACCCGCAAGCTGCTGAGGGAGCGGGTGTCGTGGCTATCGGCAAGAATCAACTCCGTAGATCCTCCGCCAATGTCCAGAATCAGGTGGGGAGCGCCGGCAAAGTCCATGGCCGAGAGCACGCCCAGGTAGATGAGGCGGGCTTCTTCCCGCCCGTTCACCAGATCCACCGGCAGCCCCAGCTTCCGCTCCACCAGGGCCAGAAACTCCCGCCCGTTGCCGGCTTCCCGCACCGCGCTGGTGGCCACACCCACCACAGCATGGGCCCCATGGCTCTCCGCAAGCTGGCGGTAATGGTTCAGAGCCTGCATGGCCCGCTCCATGGCCTGCCCGGTCAGATCCCCCGTCTCCGGATCCCGCTCCCCCAGGCGAACGGAGGTTTTCTCCGTGAGCAGCACGGAGAAGCTGCGCAACTGTTGATCCACGGCTGCCAGAACCATGTGGAGGGAGTTGGTGCCAATGTCAATGGCGGCAACCCGCACCTCCTGGGAAACCGGTGGCATTGCTCTGAACATTCCCTTGCTGGCCATGGTCTGTCCTGGGGGCAGCTCCCGCCCTTGGCTGAGGCCTGGATTCTCTCACCCTCCAGCGCCCGCGGATCCATAGGCTGGATTCAGTTCCGGATAAGGGGAGCAGAGATTGGCAGTTTCTACCGTGAAACTCAAAGACCTACGTCTTGAACAGCCCCAGAAGACCCGCACCCAATGAACCCGAGTGTTGAAGGGGAGAAAAGTGCGGGAGTGGCGCGAGAAGAATTGGGAGACCGTAGCGCAACCCTTCAGAAGGGGAGGGGACCGGACTCTCACGCTCGGGAGTGAGGCAGCGCCAATGGTGCGATGGAGAAGCCCCGCTTTTCCCGGCCTCCTTACCTGGAACCGGAGTTGGGACAGGCAAGCGCCATCAACGCCACCGGTCAGCAGTCGGTCCGCTAAGATGGGCGGGAAGATCCTGTCCAGAGACTCGGCGTTGATCATGCCCCGTGACACGGCTTCACAACGAGGCGGCGCAGCTGTCCTTGTCCAGCAGCCGCAGCGGACACGCAAGCGGCAGCCCCTGTACCGCGTCCTCCTCCACAACGACCCCGTGAATACCCGGGACTACGTGGTGGCAACGCTGCAAACAGTGGTTCCCCAACTCAGCGAGCAAGATGCGGTGGCTGTGATGTTGGCAGCCCACAACACGGGCGTGGGCCTGGTCATTGTCTGTGACCAGGAGCCCGCCGAGTTTTACAGCGAGCAACTCAAGAGCAAGGGGCTCACCAGTACGATTGAACCGGAAACGTGAGGCGGGGGGCTAAGGCGGGTCCCCGGTGGCTAGGCATCGGTCTGTTTGTGCCCTTGCAGCTGGCCGTAGCCTGGTTGCTGACCCGCCCCCTGCTGTGGCTGGGGATGGACCCCGAGGTGGTGAGGCTACTGGTCAGCCTGGGGGCCTTTGTGCTGTTTCTCGTCTGCCTCCCCCTGCGCCTGGAGCGTGTCTGGGCGGTGGCCCACCCCTGGCGCCTTCTGGGGCTCAATGCTCCCCTTGGCAGGTCCATCCACGCCTTGGCCCACGGCCTCTTGCAGGCTGCCCTGTTGCTGGCGGGCCTCAGCATTCTGCTCCTGATTCTGGGGTACGCCCGTTGGGGCGGTGGGATCACCATGGGCCAAACCGTCAATACCGTGGCCTTGCTGGGTGTGGGCTTTGCCGAAGAGTTGGTGTTTCGTGGCTGGCTTTGGGGAGAGTTGCAGTTGCGCCTGTCCTGGCGACAGGCCGTCATGGCCCAGGCCATGGTGTTCAGCGTGCTCCACACCCGCTTTGACCAGGGATGGGCAATCCCCCTTGGCCTGTTGCCGGGGATGTTCATGCTGGGGCTGGCGCTGGCTGGACAACGCAGCAAGGACGACCACCTGCTGGCTGGCGCCGTGGGCCTGCACGGCGGCCTGGTGGCAGGGTGGTTTGCCCTGCAATCGGGCCTTCTGAGCCTGGAGCCTTCCATCCCCGTCTGGCTGATGGGTCCCAACTACAACCCCGTTGCCGTCCACCCCAATTACAATCCCGTTGGCGGACTTCTCGGCTGGCTTGGCTTGAGCATCCAACTGCTCAGGTTGCGCCGGCATTGGGGCCAGATGGATCACACCCCCGGATCAAAGCCCTAAACTGGGAATCCAACTGTTGCAGCAGTGAAGCCCTCTGCATGGCCGATTACTACGACCTTTTGAATGTCAGCAGGGACGCCAACCCGGAGACCCTTAAACGCGCCTACCGGCGCCTGGCCCGTCAGTACCACCCTGACGTCAATAAGGAGCCGGGGGCTGAGGAAAGATTCAAGGAGATTGGCCGGGCCTATGAGGTGCTGAGTGACCCGGAGAAACGGTCCCGTTACGACCAGTTTGGTGAAGCGGGGGTGGGCGGAGCGGCCGGCGGGATGCCTGACATGGGCGATATCGGAGGCTTTGCCGATCTCTTCGAAAACTTCTTTGGCGGCGCGGCGGCAGCCGGTCGCGGATCAAGGCGTCGGCAAGGGCCGACCCAGGGGGAGCACCTGCGCCTGCCCCTGACCATCTCCTTCCGGGAAGCGGTTTTCGGGGCAACCCGGGAGGTGCAGATCCGCCACCGGGAAACCTGCTCCGCGTGTGGAGGCAGCGGCCTCAAACCCGGCAGCCGCCTAAGCACTTGCCAAACCTGTGGGGGGCAGGGGCAGGTTCGCCGCGCCAGCCGCACACCCTTTGGCGTGATTTCGCAGGTGAGCACCTGTCCCACCTGTGGCGGTCGGGGGAAAGTAGCCAGGCCGGAGGATCGCTGCGGTGCGTGCCAGGGTCAGGGCGCCATCCAGGCGCCCAAGAAACTCCGCATCACCATTCCCCGGGGTGTGGAATCCGACCAGCGACTTCGGGTTGCCGGCGAGGGGAACGCGGGAGAGCAGGGTGGTCCGGCCGGCGATCTGTTTGTGGAATTACAGGTGGAATCCGATCCAAGGTTCCAGCGTGAAGGGGTCACCATCCGTTCCACCACCGAGGTGAGCTATCTACAAGCCATTCTTGGGGATACCATCACGGTGGCCACGGTGGACGGAGATCAATCCATCGAGTTGCCAGCCGGAACCCAGCCGGGCGAAGTTCTCATCCTGCCAGGTCTTGGTGTTCCCAGGCTGGGCAACCCTGTGGCGCGGGGCGACCATTTGCTGACGGTCAAGGTGAGACTTCCCAAGGGCAGGTTTTCCCTGAGGGAGAAGGACATCCCCGGTGGTCTCTCGAAGGAAGGCCGCAACTTGCTCAAACAGTTGGACAAGAAGGCCCAGGCCAAGGGCAGCATGCTGGGCGGCCTTCTCTAGGACGGGGCTTCAACCACCATGGACACCATTGGCCTGGACCTGCGCGGCGTTCCCTGTCCTCTGAATGCCGTTCGATGTCAGTTGGCGTTCGAGAAGCTGGCGGTGGGGGAAGGGCTGCGGGTGCAGGTTGATTCCGGTGAACCCCTGGAGAGCGTGGTAAGTCAGTTTCTCGATGCCGGGCAGCGGGTTGACGTGGAGAGAGATGCCGGGCGCCATGCAACGGTCCTCGTCACCCGCATCGCCCCGTAGCCCTGCAGAAAACGGGTAGATCCGGGGTCAGGGTCATCCCCCCAGCAGGTTGGGCATGTTGAGATTCCCCAGGCCTCCGGTGAGTTCTTCCATATGGGCCTTCATGGTTTCCGTGGAGCGCTGATGGGCTGCCTGCAGGGCTTCCAGGACGGCTGCTTCCACCACTTGAGACTCCTCGGTCAGCAAGCTGGGATCCAGAGAAACCCCTTGTGGAACCTGGTTGCCCGAGATGGTGATCCGGACCCGGCCATCTTCGCTGAAGCCTTCCAGAACCAGGGCATCCAGTTCCTCCTGAAGCCTCACCGCATCCTTCTGGATCTGCTGCGCCTTCTGGAAGGCTTCAGTGAGTTGGGAAAAATTGGGGAGTCCAAAACCGGCCATCAGGACAGACCAAACTCCCATCAGCCTACGGGACTGGGGGACGATTGGTTGACGTCGTCAAATCGACCCAGGCGTTTGATTTCCGTCTGCAGGGCGATGCTTTTCTCCCGCATGACACTGTCTTGGATCAGGTGAATCAATGCCTGGATGTGCCGAGCTTGGGCTTGGCCACGGTTGACAATAAAATTGGCATGCATCGTTGAGATCTCCGCATCACCCCGCCGCTGACCTTTCAGGCCCAGGACGTCGATGAGTTGCCCGGCTTTCATCGGCAGGGGATTGCGGAAAACGCTTCCTCCGCTGGGCAGACGACAGGGCTGGGTTCGGTGGCGCCGGCCCAGGTTGGCCTTGATGGTGTGCAAAAGGCTCTGGGGATCGTGGCCGGGGCTGGCGCATAGGCGAACCGAGGTCACCACCCCCGGCGTCCCGGCAGCCGCCATCTCCTGAAGCAGGCTATGACGATAACCAAAGGCCATGTCCTGCTTTCGCAGGCGCCAAGACCTGCCTGTGGCGGGGTCCAGTAGCTCCCCATCAACCAGCCACTCCGCCAGACAACTCCCCTGACAACCCGCATTCATGGCAACGGCGCCGCCAACGGTTCCCGGAATGCCCGCCAGCCACTCCAGGCCCTTGAGGCCGGCTCGCGCCGCCTTGCAGGCCAGGGTGGGCAGAGGTTCACCGGCGTAGGATTCGATGAATCCCGTCGTGGGATCAAGCCGGACCCCCTGCAAACGCCTCAGGCACAGGCACAATCCCTGCACCCCCTCGTCACTCACCAGCAGATTGGAGCCGGCGCCAATGAGGTGAATCCTCAATCCCATGGTCACCGCCCATTGCACCACGTTGGCCAACTGGTCCACACTGGTGGGCTGGGCCAGGTACTCGGCGCGCCCCCCCACCTTCCAACTGGTCAGACCCGCCAGTGGCTGGTTGGGGCGGACAGCGGTGGGCAGGGGGACGGGGCGCATGTCGCCTACGCTGCCATGGGAACAGCGGAGCGGACCAGACCGGGTAACCGGTTAATGGAGCCTGCTCCCATGGCCAGCACCAGATCACCAGGCCGGGTGGCGCTGTGAAACCCCTGCGCCAAGTGCTCCAGGCTGTCAAAGCAATGCGCTGTTCCTCCGATTGCGGCAATGGCTTCGGACAGGGCGATATGGCTGATTCCGGCGATGGACTTTTCCCCGGCGCTGTACACGGGAAGCAACAGCACTTCATCCGCAGCGGTGAGCGCCAGGGCAAATTCTTGAAGAAAGTCCCTGGTTCGGCTATAGCGATGGGGCTGGAAGGCCACCACCAGCCGCTGGGGCGTCAAGGGGAGGGCGGATTTGTCGTTCCCCACCATGGCCCGGGCCATGACAAGGGTTGCGGCCACCTCGCTGGGGTGGTGAGCATAGTCGTCCACCAGCAGCCGCTCATCCACGACGCTGTGAAACTGGAACCGGCGGTCAGGGGCGCGAATGGCTTGGCAGGGCTTCTGCAGTGCGGAGAAGGGGATTCCCAGTTCCAGGGCCGCCGCCAGGGCCGCCGCCAGATTGGCCAGATTGTGGAGACCCGTCAAGGGAAAGACCACGGGACCCAGGCACTCGGCACCGGCGTGGACAACCGCCTCAGTGGCGTGGCCCAGGCATCTGATACCGGAGAAGCGGTAGTAAGCAGAGCTTGTCCCGTCAAGGGACCATTGCCGTGTGCCTGGAAGATGCCGGCTCAGAACGGGGCAATCCCCGTTGGTAAGCAGGGTTTGGCAGTTGCGGCCGAACTCGGCCATGGTGTCGAGCAGATGGCTGATATCGGTGTAGTGGTCTGTATGGTCCAGTTCAAGATTGGTGATGACCCCGATCCGTGGCCGGAATTTCACGAGGGTGCCGTCGGACTCATCCGCTTCCGCCACCGCAACATCGCCGCCACCATGGCGACCGTTGCTGCCCAGCCAGGGCACCACGCCACCGATGACCACCGTGGGATCCAGACCCACTGCCGCCAGAATGGTGCTGAGAATGGTGCTGGTGGTGGTTTTGCCATGGGAGCCGGCCACCACCACCGGCCTGGGGTGGCTGGCCAGCAGGTCCGCCAGCAGGTCCGAGCGATGAATCACGTCCATGTCTCCCGCGTCTCCCGCCTCACGGATCGCCACCAGTTCCGGGTTGTCTTCTTGAATGGCAGAGCTGATCACTGCCAGGGGAGGCAGCGGAGCGTCCTTGCGCAGGGACTGGACCGTCCTGGCATCTTGCTGGAGGGTGATCCTGGCGCCGGCCCGGCGCAGAGTATTGATAGAATTGGAATTGCGGATGTCTGAACCACTGACGCGAAAACCACGGGCCATGAGGATTTCCGCAAGGGCTGACATGCCGGCGCCGCCGATTCCCACAAAGTGAATGGGCCGCCGTGGATCAAGAGTGTGTGTCAACGGGCGCCCCCCTTACGGTCCCAAGCTAAGCAAACATCAGGGAGAGAAGCCAGGGGCATGGTCCCATTGGGAAGTATCGGCGGAACGGTTGTGTGCTTTTACAAGCCAACGGCCTTCTGTATGATCCACTGCCGAATCCACTTCCCCTGCCGCCCTGTTCATGACACTGAAAGTTGCCATCAATGGCTTTGGCCGCATCGGCCGCAACTTCCTGCGTTGCTGGTTAAGCCGTGGGGACAAGACGGGTCTTGAAGTGGTTGGCATTAACGACACCTCCGATCCCGAGACCAACGCCCACCTGCTGACCTACGACTCCATGCTTGGCCGCATCCGGGATGCACAAGTCTCTTCTGCAGAGGGGGCCATCATCGTCAACGGCAAGAGAATCAAGTGCTACTCCGACCGCAACCCTTGCAATCTGCCCTGGGGGGAATGGGGTGTGGACCTGGTGATCGAGTCCACTGGGGTATTTGTTACCAAGGCAGGCGCCGAGAAGCACCTGGAGGCCGGCGCCAGCAAGGTGCTGATCACGGCGCCCGGCAAAGGCGAGGGTGTGGGCACTTTCGTGGTCGGAGTCAACGACCACGAGTACCGTCATGGGGACTACACCATCCTCAGCAACGCCAGTTGCACCACCAATTGCATGGCCCCCCTGGTGAAGGTGCTGGATCAGCAGTTCGGCCTGAACAAGGGGCTGATGACCACCATTCACAGCTACACGGGGGATCAGCGCATTCTTGACGCCAGCCATCGCGATCTGCGCCGCGCCCGGGCCGCAGCCATGAACATCGTCCCCACCTCCACCGGCGCGGCCAAGGCGGTGGCGTTGGTGTATCCCGTCGTGAAGGGCAAGCTCAGCGGCATCGCCATGCGGGTTCCCACCCCCAACGTTTCCGTCGTGGACCTGGTTTTCGAGTCCTCCCGCCCTACGACAGCGGAAGAAGTGAATGCCGCAGTCAAGGAGGCGTCCCAAAACGGCATGGCGGGCATCATCAAGTACGGAGACCTGCCCCTGGTGTCCAGTGACTACGCCGGCACAAGCGAGTCAGCCATCCTTGACGAGGCCCTGACCATGGCCATGGGGGACAATATGGTCAAGGTGGTCGCCTGGTACGACAACGAGTGGGGCTACAGCCAACGGGTGGTGGACCTGGCGGAAGTGGTGGCCCGCAAGTGGGAACCTTCCCCTGCAGCAGTATGACCGCTGGTTTGACGTTCTAATTCGCCGTTCCTTCCGGTTGGGCGTTCTTTCCCGCCTTGGAGACCGTGGGGCCGTAATGGTCGAACGGCTTCCCTGGCGGCAAAGGACCCAGCTTGCCGGTGCGGGTGTCCTTCAGCAGCAGGTGGCGGCTGGCAGTCACCACACCCACGTGATGGAAGCCCGGTTCCCGCTCCAGAAGTGTGCGGGCCCAGCAGGGCTCCAGCGCCAGCACCAGCTCGAAATCCTCCCCACCCCAGAGGCAATGGCGCTCTGCGTCAGGCAGGCCCATGAAGGCCGCGGGCAGGGGAAGGCGATGCACGTGGGCCCCCAGGCCCTGCTCCCCGCAGAGCAGATGCAGGGCCTGAGCAAGGCCGTCGCTGCTGTCCGTTCCCGCCACCCGCCACGGGGTCTCGGGGGGCTGACTGGCCCGGAGCCGTGGCAGAACATCCAGGCGGGCCTGGGGATAGCAATGGGCCGCAACAGCCTGGGCCTGGAGACTTCCCGGTGTGGAGTTCACTTCCCCGTGGAGCAGCAGTGACAGGCCATAGCTGCTGAGGCCGTGGGGGCCACTGCACACCAGCCAATCTCCCACCCGGGACCCACGGCGGCGGATGACGCCACCCTGATCCACGGTGCCGATGGCGGTCATGGCCAGGGTCACCACGGGGCTCTCCACACAATCGCCTCCCAGGAGACAGCCCCCATGGCAGTCCAGGGCTCTCACCATGCCCTGATAGACGGACTCCAGCCAGGACCAGGGGAGGGATCCCGGACAACCCAGACCCACAGTGACGCCCACCACCTGATCCGCACCCATGGCGGCCAGGTCGGAAACATTGGCCATCACCGCCCGCCAACCCACGGACTCGGGCGGGGTGGTGGTTTGTGAAAAATGACGACCCTCTACCAGTACGTCAGTACTGATAACCCCGTGGCGAGAGCCGAGCGTGGACGGCAGCAGGGCGGCGTCGTCAGCCAGTTGGCCCGGTGGGGCAAAGCGCTCCAGACGCCTGAGCAGTTCCCGCTCCCCCAGTTCCGCCACAGAAACAGAAGGAGAATGAACCTTACCCATGGGCCCACAGATTTTCGGCGCCGCTGATTACGATGGCCTCAAGGATCCGGTCTGTGGACGTCAGCTTATCCAGCAGGTCCGCGCCTTCCACCACGTAGCCGAAGGCGGCAAACCGTCCGTCAATCAGGTTGAGGCCCGCCGGAGTCAACTCGGACTCGAACAGGAAGATGAAAAACTGGGAAGACCCATCATCAACCGCGGTGCTGGAGTGGGCCCAGCCCATGGCGCCCCGTGCGGAAAAGGGCAGAACAGGCGTCTCCTTGAACAGCCCCAGATCCTCAAAGGTGAGGTCGTACAAAGGCTGTTCCTCGCTGGCAATGCGGATCTCCAGGGGGATGGTGCGCAGTTGTCCGGTCCGGGGGTCCACAAAGCCGTCAGCCTCCCCCTCCGGATCGCCGGTTTGCAGTATATAGAACGCTTCAGCCCGGTTAAACCTCAAACCATCGTAGAAACCCCGCTGCACCAGATCCACAAAGGCGCCGGCGGTCAAGGGGGCATTGTAGCCGTCCACCACCGTGAGCAGGTCGCCGGCCGTGGTGTGGAGCCGCACCCGGGCCCGCCCCAGCAGCCGGGGCAGAGGGTCGTACTGCCGGGGGATGGAGAAGGGGAACCCTTGCACCAGGTCCGCCTCCATGGAACCGATCAACGCCAGAATCCGGGCGCGCACTGCCAGGAAAGCGGTGCGATCCTCCCGGACTGCCGCCTGTTCCAACCGGGGGAGGAGTTCCCCGAGGCGTTTGAGCTGTTCCTCAACCTCCACGCCAAGCCGGTGAGCATCCGCTTCAATGGCGGCGCCCCCTTCGTTCAGCAGCTTCTGCAGCCGCCGGGCCCGCTGCGTCAGGCGACTCCACCGCTTGGCCCGCAGATCTGTGCTGCTCCCCTCCAGAGTGTGCTGCAGGTCCCGCAGTTGCCGCTGGTCCATGGGCAACGCATTCCGCAGCAGGGCGCCGGGATCCGTAACGGGATCCCCCGCCGGCAGGGCGGCGGCAGCGGGTTGGGGAAGGGAAATCAGCAGGGCCAGGACCATGGCCAGAGACCAACACCAGCGCCATAGGCGTTGGCGAAGCGCTGGTGGTGCGGGGAGGGAAAGGGGGGAACCGGGAAAAGCCATGGGATCTGACCACAGGGGCCGGTCATGGGTCGCTTGCTGAGGAACTCTGCCACAGGGAACCGGGTCGGACGCCTCTTAGAATCCATGGCCTTCACCACAGGCAGCGGATGATTTCCAGCAATGACTTCCGTACGGGCACAAGCATCGAACTTGATGGCCAGGTCTGGCGTGTCGTTGAGTTTCTCCACGTCAAACCCGGTAAGGGATCGGCTTTTGTGCGCACCAAGCTCAAGGCGGTCGTATCCGGGAACGTGGTGGAGAAAACGTTCCGGGCCGGAGAGATGGTGCCCCAGGCGATGCTGGAGAAGTCCAGCTTCCAGCACACCTACAAGGAGGGGGAGGACTTTGTGTTCATGGATATGACCTCCTTTGAGGAGATGCGACTCACGGCCCAGCAGATCGGCGGCCAGCGCAAGTACCTGAAGGAGGGAATGGATGTCAGCATTCTGTCCTGGAACGGAAAACCACTGGAGGTGGAGTTGCCCAATACCGTGGTCCTTGAAGTGGCCCAGACCGATCCCGGTGTCAAGGGGGACACCGCCGCCGGCGGCGTCAAGCCCGCTCTCCTGGAGACAGGCGCCCAGGTGAACGTGCCCCTGTTTATCAGCACCGGCGAGCGGATCAAAATCGATACCCGCAACGATACCTACCTGAGCAGGGAGTAATTCTTTTGACGGCTTTCCTTCTTTCCACTTCACCCCCTCTCGATTGATCGTGCAGCTTAATCACAGTCAACTCAAGGACCTCCTGACACTGCTTGGCGGCAGCGACATCCAGGAGTTCATTCTGGAAGGCAAGGATTTTCGCCTGGAACTGCGGCGTTACCACAGCAACCAACCCGCGGCAGGGGCAGCCACTGCCGCCGCCCCGCCAACCGCAAGCCCGCCAACCCCCAGAACCAGCGCGCCTCCCGGCCGATCAGACCTGGTTGAGGTGCATGCCCCCATGGTGGGCACCTTCTATCGGGCGCCGGCCCCGGAGGAGCCCCCCTTCGTGGAGGTGGGTGACAAAGTTCAGGTGGGGCAGGCCCTTTGCATCCTGGAAGCCATGAAGCTGATGAATGAAATCGAGGCGGAGGTCTCCGGTGAGGTGGTGGAGGTGCTGGTGGAAAACGGCACCCCCGTGGAGTTCGATCAACCCCTGCTGCGCCTCAAGCCTCTGTGAAGGGGGAGATGAAGATAAAGACCGGACATGAGCGGGGCGGATGGCGGTTGCCCCGGCGTTACCCTGGCCTGTGGGCTCGTTTTACGCTGAAGGGGGCTTCTGCTCTGGCAACGGCTTCAGTTCGGCCGCCGCCAGCAGGGCGGCCACCATGCTCCCCTCCCGGGCCAGCCCTTGACCCGCCAGGGAAAACGCCGTGCCGTGGTCCGGTGAGGTGCGGATAAAGGGGAGCCCCAGGGTGGTGTTGACCGCTTCGTCAAAGGCAATCAGCTTGGTGGGGATCAATCCCTGATCGTGGTAGAGGGCCAGGTAGCCGTCAGCAGCCTGGCCAAGCCCCCGCCAGGCCAGTCCCGCATCCAGCCAGCAGGCATCCGGGGGCTCAGGACCGAGAACCGTGCAGTGGGGGTGCAGGGACTGCCACGCTTTCAGGCAGGGCTCCAGCCAGTCCCGCTCCTCGCTGCCCAGATGGCCGGCTTCCCCGGCGTGGGGATTGAGACCTGCAACCTTGAGAACCGGCTGGCCACCGTATTGGCGACAAAAACGGTCCAGCACGGTGAGTTGACGCTGCACCAGGGTGGGGGACAGGGTCTTCATCACCTGGTTAAGGGGAAGATGGGTGGTGGCCAGCAGGGTGTTGAGTCGCCAGTTGTTGTGGGGTGAGCGGGCGGTGAACAGCATGGACGCCTTGACGCCCCCTGCAAGCTGCGCCAGGCGCTCGGTCTGTCCCGGGTAGGCATGACCGGCAGCCCGCCAGCAGTACTTGGCAATGGGTGCGGTGACGAGGGCCTGACAATGCCCCGCCAGCACCGCACGGCAGGCGGCGGTCAACCAGGCAAAGCTGGCGTCCCCGCCTGTGGCCGTGGCTTGCCCACAGGAAACCGACTCCGCCAACGGCATGTCCACCAAGTGCAGATCCCGGGGATCCGCCACCGGTTGTCCCTGCTGCCGGAGGGTGTGGTATTGCTCCAGGAGCCACCGGCGGCAGCCGAACAGCACCGGCTCCACCGCCTGCTGAACCCGCTGGTTGGCCAGGGCCTTCAGCACCACCTCCGCCCCGATCCCGGCAGGATCCCCCAGGGCAACGGCAATGGGGCGCGGCTGATCCATGACCGGGATCCACAAGCAATCATTTTAGCGTGGAGCGCCCGGCCCGGCTTTGGCGATGCTGCCCGGAAAATGGTCCACGGCATTCACGGAACAGCAGAAAGCCCGGCTGCGGCGTGTTGCCCCCCATCTGGTCTCCAGCCTGCTGAATTGGTGGCGGCGCCACGGACGCCATGATTTGCCGTGGCGATTGCTACCGGACGGGCGCCAGCCCGGACCCGATGACCTGCTCCCCGTCTATCCCGTCTGGGTGGCGGAGGTGATGCTGCAACAGACCCGGTTGGCAGTGGCGCTTCCCTTCTGGCGCCGCTGGCGGTCACGGTTCCCGGATCTGGAGTTCCTGGCAGCCGCATCCCGGCAGGAGGTGCTCCACTGCTGGCAAGGGCTGGGGTACTATGTCCGGGCACGGCGACTTCACGAGGTGGCCACCCGGTTGGCGGCCGCCGGGCGGCCACTGCCCACGGACCGGGCCGGCCTTGAACAGCTTCCGGGCCTCGGTCGCACCACGGCGGCCGCCATTGCCGCCACCACCGGCAACAGCCCCGATCCCGTTCTGGACGGCAACGTGCAACGGGTGCTGGCGCGCCTTCTGGCCTTTCCAGCCCCGCCCCGGCAGGCCACTCCCCTGTTCTGGACCATTGTGGAACTGCTGCTGGACCACAGAGGAGCACGAGATTTCAACCAGGCCCTGATGGACCTGGGAGCCCTGGTGTGTCGCCCCCGTACCCCCCTGTGCCATGGCTGCCCCTGGCGGCCCCATTGCCATGCCTACGGTAAGGGAATCCAGCGCCAACTCCCCGTGCGTCAGACTCCCGCACCCGTTCCCCACGTCATGGTTGCCGTGGGCATTGTGCTGGATCACCGGGGGAAAGTGCTCATCGGCCAGCGCCAACCCGATGGGCTGCTGGGTGGTCTTTGGGAATTTCCCGGCGGCAAGCAGGAGCCCGGCGAGACCATGGCCGAGACCGTGGCGCGGGAACTGCAGGAGGAGGTGGGCCTGACCGTGGCCGCCGGCCCGGAACTGCTGCGCTTCGACCATGCCTATACCCACCGGCGGCTCACCTTTGCGGTGTATCTCTGCCGGGTGCTGGCTGGCGAGGCTCGGCCCGTGGCCAGCCGGCAAGTGGCCTGGGTGTGGCCCCGTGACCTGCACCACTACCCTTTCCCCGCTGCCCATGCCCGCATGATTCAAGCCCTGCGGCGGCACTTGGATCGCTCAGGCGGGGCTTGACCGGCGGATGTAACGGATCCCGCTGAGCCAGGCCAGGGTCAGGGCCAGCCAGAACAGGCTGCCCCCCACAGCGGTTGTCCAGGCATGGGCCGGACCCGGCCAGAGCAGAAACCCGAAACAAAGAAACTGGCTGGCGGTTTTCAGTTTGCCGCTCCAATGGGCTGGCGCTCCATGGGGCTGACGACTGCGCCACTCGGTCACCAGGAATTCCCGGGCCAGCAGGAGCCAGATGGCCCAGACAGGCGTGGGGATGGGGGAGATGCCGGACTCAAACGGTCCGGCGCTCTGACCGGCCAGCCACAACAGCGGCGCCAGCAGCAGTAGTTTATCGCAGAGGGGATCCAGACGGGCCCCCCACAGGGATCCACCGCCGCCCCGGCGCGCCAACCACCCGTCCACCACGTCGGTGAGGACGCCCGCCACCAGCAGCCACCAGGCCCACCACCCCCATCCCCTCTGCAACGCCAGCAGGAGAGGCAGGGCGACCAAGCCCCTGAGCACCGTGAGGCCGTCCGCCAAGGTGCGCAGACGTGACAGAGCAGCGGAGGATGGCGTCCGACCCGGGCCTTGCGCCTTCACAAGTTGCCAATATGGGAATTACATACAAAAGTACCGGACTTTTATCTGCGCCTGTCACCGTGCATCGTTGAGTTGCCAATAAACGTCAGTGCCTTTTAGGAGGGAGTCTTCAGGAATTATTTCGAAAGGTGTTTGTCCATCAATGGTCTTTGTGTTGGGATTCGCGCCAGCATTCAGCAGCACCTTTAATACCTCCGGGTTCCCGTTGTATTCTGCAGCCCTGTGGAGGGGTGCCCATCCATCGTCGTTCCGTGCGTTGGGATTAGCGCCAGAATTCAGAAGAACCTTCACCACTTCTGGGTTCTCGCTAAATCTCACAGCCCAGTGGAGAGGTGTCGCTCCGTGTTTGTCCCGTGTGTTGGGGGCAACACCAGCGTTCAGAAGCACCTTCATTGCTTCCGGGTTGTCCTCGTACGCAGCCAAGTGGAGGGGTGTCGCTCCGTCCGGGTCCCGTGCATTGAGATCGGCACCAGCATCCAGCAGCAGCTTCACCACTTCCAGGTTGCCTCCGCTGCTCCACCACCCCCGGGGCAGCCGTTCGCCAGGCAGCTTCACCACTCCCCAGTTGCCCCTGGTCACAGCCTCGTGAAGGGGCGTCTCTCCATTTTCGTTCCGTGCATTGGGATCGGCACCAGCATCCAGCAGAACCTTCAGCACTGTTAGGTTGTTCGCCTCCGCAGCACTGCGGAGGAGTGCGTTGGGATCAGATCCCTCCGATAGGCAACGGGCTACATCGTCCAGTGTAGCTTCTATCGCAAAGAACTCTGCTTCACAACTGAGGTTGCCCCTGCTCATTTCCCCACGACCACCACAAGCAGCAAGGATGATGGCGGCAGCCAGGGCCAAAGAGGACAGGGGAAAGCATTTCACAAGGAAGGAGAAGAGTAGGGCATCTCTGAACAAGCCCTTGGGGGTGGCATGTTAGGGCCACCCTGAGTCCAGCGACAAGGCAACCGATGAGAGGCCACATGAGCATTCCCGAGGTCTACCGCCGCTCCCGACTGAGGAAGTCTGTGCAGAGTTCATTGTTCAAGAACAAGGTGGCCACCATTGCTGACAACGTTGCTGAGCCCAGCGGTCCCATAACCGTGGCCCTGCGCTCTGACAGCGTCTACGCCAATGGCAGCGCGGCCAGCGCCACGGTGACCGTACGTGGTTTTCCTGGACAGTGTGATCTACCTGCGCAATCCCCTGCGCTGGGAGCGGGAAGTGCATCAGATGCTGGGGGAAACCGCTGAAGCCGTCATGAACCGCTCCCCCTACACCTGTGATCCCGCCATGAGCCTGCAGGGGGCGGCGGCGCTGCTCCACGAGGCCGGCACGGAGAGGCTGTTTGTGGTGGACAGCGGAACACTGACCGGGGTGTTCAGCCGGGCCGACCTGGTTCGGGCCAGGGCCGCCAGGGACGACGCCTCCTGGTTGCTTGTTATTGGCCGCGGACTTGGCTAAGATGGCGTCGCCCTCTGCCTGCCGGACACCCGTATGACCTGGAACAAAAGTACTGCTGCCCCCCCCCCCCGCAGCATGGTCTCCTTGCAAGGGTGAGGGAGAGTTGAGCATGGACAACAAACAACCAAGAGGTGATCACTGTTCCCCGGGTGGGGCGCACAGGTGGATGAGAGCGGCCCGCCTCTGGTTGCCGGGAAAGGGGGAAGCCATTGCGCTAATACCCCGTCATAAATTGACAACAAGCGATCACGTTACCCCTGGAGTAGCTATAATCGGCTCAGCGGCTCAGCGGCTCAGCGGCTCAGCGGCTCAGCGGCTCAGCGGCTCAGCAGGCGGCAAGGCAAGGCAAGGCTTTGCAGCGGCAGCCCTCAGCCTGCCGCTGCTCTTCACTCTAACAAGTGAAGCCACTGCACAGACTGTGCCCACTATTTTTTTCAATGGTTCTGGATTTGTGTTGCCAGTAGCCGAAGGTCAAATTTTTAACCGTGATGTATTCAATTTTGAAAGCTACGGTATAACCGTAGATGCAGCACACACCACCGACATTGTGGTCAACTACACGATGGGCGGTACAGCCACCCCAGGCGTCGATTACACCATTCAAACAGGGACGCCAAACTACAGTGCCAACACCGGCGCCTTCACCATCCCGGCGGGAGGTAGCAGGACTGTCTACATGCCTATACGTGTTATTCAGGATAACATTGACGATACCACTGCGGGCTCCCTTGAGACAATTATCATAACGCTTCTTGATGGTTCTACTTACGATATTAACTCGGACAACGTGGTGAGAACAATACAAATAGGGCCTGGAAGCACGGGCCAGGCGGAATTCGCTTTGAACGGCACGTCGCCCGATGAGGGGGGAGTCCTGACCTTCA
>JAPOTR010000006.1 GCA_026709085.1 Cyanobacteria bacterium MAG CAR3_bin_5
TCTTCAGCCCAGGGCAGAAGGAATGGCCAGGATTACCCATCATGCCATGGTGACTGCCGAACGGTCCATCCCCCAGGCTCCCCTGCCCGCAACAGTCATGTTTTCACACTTATGGCCCTCTTTGGTCTTTGGAGTATTTCTGATATTATTCCCTGTAAAGCCTTTTCCGAATGGAGGCCTCTTATAGATACCGATGACTTTAATAATAAGAGCGTACTTTGCATTGATTACGTGGTAAATAAATCGTATGCTTCCTTAAGCTTACTTTGTAACTTTCTCATCGTTGTGGTTAGGGTTAATAAATCTTTATTTAACGACTTTGTTAAAGATTCTGATTCTGATTTTTTATGATATTGCTGATGTTGAAGTTGATGGAATTAAAAGATCATTAAAAGTATATACTCCTGCTGCTTATAAAAACGTGCCTACTGTAGGTATGTTTGAATTGGAAGAAATAAAAGACCATAATAGAATTATCTTTGCCCACAAGAGAGAAATAATACTAAAAGCAGATGACCTAAAGACAAGTTTTAGATTCAGGCAAACCCATTGCGGGGAAGATGGTCTTGAAAAAGCCCTTAGAGACTTCCCTCAATAGTCCCCTGACAATAGGCACAATGGGGAGAGATATCCCATGGGGAAGGCTGGCAAGCCTCAACAACAAGGCAAGCCCAGGGGAGACTTCTATCCGAAACTGGAGTTACTCAACAAATAGAGACAACGCAACGAGTTGCTCAGACAGTTCTTCTCTTTCATCGTCACGCCAGACAACGACAGTATACACGCCAGGCTGTTGGAGCAGAGATCCCATCCTGGCTGTGACCATGAAGTTGTCGGGAGAGTCTATCCATCTGCTGGCCACCACTGCGTTTGCATCAAGGCTTGTGTAGTAGTGGCCCGATGGCGGCGGTTCCAGGATCCTGGCGGCGGCGGATTCGGGACAATGGGTTGTAAATCCTCCACCCGTACAGTAGCTGTTCAGTGCGTCAATCTGTGTGGGCGTTTTGGGTGTGGGCGGTGGATCATAGGCAATGCTGATTCCCCCAACGGTAATTCCCGTCTCCCGTTTGCTGAGGGAAAGGCACAACTTGCCATTCTGGTCCAGAACGGGCGGCCCATCAGCCTGGACCGCTCCCCCCTCGAAATGCTGGACAAATGTTGTGCGCCGGCCATTGAACCCAATGCCAATGCTCACAGCCCGATGGGTCTTGCCCAGGATGTTATCACGGTGACCCCAGTTCGCATGGGCATCGTCATACATCATGCCCCATTGCAGGTCGGTAATCTTCTCCTTGGGTTCCGGGACCGTGCAATTAACGTGCCAACCACAACTGTTGGCGACCCATTGAGCATCGGTCCACCCGGCAGTCGCTGCATTCTCGGCAGCATAACTTGTGCCACCAGTCTGCGTATACACCATATAGGGCTTGCGTCCATCAGCCCACCAGTGACCAAAATAATCGTTGACAAGCATATCTTCAGCGTGAAGCTGGGAAGCGGGATTGGCACCAAGCACAACAGGCGGAAGCCCATGGATTGCCCTGTCATTGTTAATGAGTCTCAGGGCATGATACCGTAACTCACTTAACTCGTTACTGGACAGCCTGGAGATCGATGGCGCCGTGGGCGATAGTGCGGGTGATGGTGCTGGCGGGGGCCCCTGGTAGGCGACGGTCTCACCCGTCTTCACGAGTGTGGGCAGTGGTGCTTGTGGGAAAGCTGGGATGCGTTCCGGCTGGATGGGCGCCCCACCCCCGGCCACGTGATCCAGAAGACACATCAACTCCCCGTCACAATCGGCAGAGGTGGCAACAGGAATCCACCGGTCGGGTCTCGGGTGGGATGTTGAAGGATTGTTGGCTACCGGGAGCGCCGGTGGCGGCCCGGCGGCAACCGATGACGGACTGGATGGACTCCCACGGCGAACCGCTGCCAGATTCGCCCTGTAAAAGGTCTGGAGAGAGCGGAACGACCGCACGGGCTGGCCATAGTAACTGCGGCCGGAGTGTTTGGGGAAGGAAGCCCACTCCGGCGCCAACCGATGGGCAAGCTCCTTCGTGAACCTGCCACGATCCGCTAGCCCTAGCGCCTCACGACGGCAGATCAAATAGAGAGCGGCTTTATCCTGGGATTCAGGGCGGAAGTCTCTTAACCGGAGGGCTTTTTCCGCCATCCGCCATGTGGTGGGCGGGAACTGGTAGGCCCCCGCGGCGGCGGAATCCTGGTGGTGAATGATCTGGTCGGGATAGCGGCCCAGATTCTGGAAGAGCGTGCCTCCATAGAAAACCCTGTAGCCGATCTCGCTCCCATCCTTCCAAGTGCCCTCGGCAAAGCGAATGGTGTTCAGAAGAGCCCTGCGTTCAGGGGTCACCTCAAAATTAAGATGGCGGCACTTCCTGGCGGCAACAGCCGGCATGGCGCAGGTGACATGCCCCGCTGCTTCATCCGACGTAGCGGCCCCGCTGCGGCTTACCGTGAAACTGGCCGCCGTGTCCTCCGTCACTGATTCTGTGCCAGTCGTGACAGTCACATCCGGCGTCCCCTTGTTATGGATACGGTTATTCAAATAGCTGCCGAACCATGCAATAAAACTGAAGACCAGCACCATGCCTCTGAGCACGGAAAACCAATTCGGACCCCCTTCTGAAGCTGTATTCTTCCTCCTGTCGTTGTTGGGAATCATGGGTGTTTCAAGAAGACAATGTTGACTGATTCTACCCACTCCAGATGGTTGCCCAGCAAGAATCCCGGTGACCACCATGGCGTGACCGTGGAGAATGGCGTCAGTGCCCCAGCCCCGTGAACCAGACACCCCACATCCCCCGGCTGAAGTGGACCAGGGACTTGCAGAACCTGCTCCTTGGCCTCAGCCTGGTGCTCACCCTCCTGGTGTTCTGGGGGCCACCGCTGCTGAGCAGTCTGGAGCGACCCTCTGTGCAGGGTGTGCTGGAGCAACGGCAGTTGGAGCTACAAGCGCTGGCCGGCCAGGCAGCGGTCAAGGGGAATCTCGCCCTTGCCCCGGATCGGAACGCTCCTCTCCTCAGCCGCCAGTTGTTTGGCGCTGACACCCTCCGGGAATTGGCGGCCCTGCAGCAGCAGCGTCAGGACGACACAACCACCACGGACCGTGACCTGGGGCTGCGCCAAGTGTTGGTGCTTCTGGCCATGGACCAGCCGGAGCAGGCCTTACCTCTGCTGGAGAGGCTCGGTTCCGGGCCGGGGCAAGGAGAGTCCCCGGCAGCAGGCATCCTGCAACAGGCCCTTATGGAACGGGCGGCCGGGGATCAGGCTACGGTTGCCGCGCTGGAGGATCTGGACGATGAAGCCCTTGGGAATGTCCTACCCTCCCATCCCCTCTATTCGTTCCTGGCCTGCTCCGTCCTGGACCTGGACCGACCCTTCTGTGGCGATTCCCATACTGGCGCCCTGGCGCGCCTCACTCTGGTGGGCTTGGCGGGGCCGCTGGCGGCTGGGGGGGGCATCCTGCTCTGGCTGGTGCAACTGGGACGTTTTCTATGGCCCCGGAAGCGATCTCCACGGTCACCCCTCCCGCTCCCGGCAACTTCCCCGCTGACCATCCCCGCCCTGCTGCTGTTTTTCTTTGGCGGCGTCGTGGTGCTGGGCAACGGGGCGGGCACCCTGGCGCTGGCGGCGCTGCGGCACTGGGGGCAGATCAGCAGCGGCACAGGGCAGGCCATGGCCACCATGGTGGTCTATGGAGTCCAAGCCCTACCGGGGCTGGCGGTTCTGCGCTGGTTGCGACGGGGGGAGGGGCAATCCGGCTGGCGCTGGCTGCAATGGGGTCTGGGCTGGCAATCGTTTCCCCTGGCGCTGGGGGGACTTCTGCTCAGTCTGCCCCTGGTGCTGCTGGCCAGTTGGGGGGTGTCTCAACTATTTCCGGATGCGGGAGGCAGTAATCCGTTGCTGGAACTGGTGCTGAACAACCGGGACTGGACGGCGCTGGTGTTCTTTGCCCTGACGGCCTGTCTTCTGGCGCCCCTCTATGAGGAACTGGTTTTCCGCGCCGCGATTTTGCCCGCCATGGGGAGATCCTATGGGGCCGGTGTGGGGGTTCTGGTGAGCAGCCTGCTGTTTGCCGCGGCCCACCTGAGCCTGGTGGAATTTGTCCCGCTTCTGATCCTGGGTCTGGGCCTGGGCTGGCTGCGGCTGAGCAGCGGACGGCTGAGCGCCTGTGTGCTGATGCATGCCGCCTGGAATGGTTATACCCTCGCCAACCTCGTGCTCCTGAGCCTGTGATTGCCCGGCAGGCTGTGCTGTGCCAACTTAAGTTGGTCACCCACACGGCGCTGTTGCCATTTGGCTCGGGGGTCCTACAGGAATGGCGATCACGGGAAAATCCGCTCACGACACTGCCAGGGCATTGGTCTCCGGGCGAGGCCGTCGCCAGCGCTGGTCCCAGGGCGGGAAACGGGCTTCTCCTGTTCCAAAGGCCAACGGCGCCCCACCGGGGCTGGCAAGTATCCACTGGCTGGCCAACCGTGCGCTCCTGGTGTCCCTGCTGATCCCCACCGTCCTCTGTGTTCTGGAACTGCAGATGCGGCGCAACCTGAGTCGCGCCTACACGGCTCTCCAGGATGCCCGCACCATGCAGCAGCTTGTCATGGACTCCCGGGCCCAACTCATGGCTGCCCCGGACACCATTCCTGTCTCCAGGCCAACAGGGCAGGGTGATCTGTCCACCAGCCAGGGCCTTGAACCGCTCCTGCTTCCCCCACCCCCGAGCGGACCGTTGAAGCATCGGTCCCCGTTCCGGCGCCTGGGCCGCTGGATCAAGGCTGGTCCGGTGGTGCGGGGCTATTGAACTTGGGCCGTTCACGCCGCCGTCCGCAGCGCCCCGGACCGGCGCCCTCCACCAGGGGGCGGCTGGTGGTGGTGTTCTTCCTGCTGCTGTTGCCCGTACTGGGTCTTGCGGGACGGCTGTTCTGGCTCCAGGTGGTTCAGGGGGACGCCCTTGCTCAACAGGCCCGCTCCCGTCAGGCCCCCTCCATCCGGCCCGTTGCCATACGACGGCCCATTGTTGATCGCCAAGGGGAGGTGCTGGCCTGGGACGAGGTGCGGGTGCGCATCTGGGCCCACCCTGTCTATTTTCAATTCCCCGGCGACCGGGACGGCCAAAGGCGCTCCGCAGCGGAGGTGAGTCAACGGCTGGCCCCCGTCCTGAACCTGCCGGCAGCCGATCTGGAGCAACGCCTCTCCGGACAGGGCAGCAGCATCCGCCTGCTGGAACACCTCAGCCCGGAGACGGGGGAACTGGTGAAAGCCCTGGGCATCAGTGGGATTGACGTGGAGATCTACCCACAGCGGCGTTATCCCCAGGGCGAACTCTTTGCCAACGTGGTGGGTTTCCTGAATCTGGAGCGCCAACCCCAGGCAGGCCTGGAATTGAGTCGCAACACCCAACTGCAGCAAGGGGAACGGAGCCCGTGGCGCCTGGGCGCCGGGGCCGGGGCGGTGCTACCCGTCCATACCTTGTCCATGGGCGCCATCACCGACGATGCCGTGCCGTTGCAGTTGAGTCTGGATGCTCGTCTGCAGCGGGCCGCCTATACCGCCCTGTCTGCAGCGATGGAGCAGTGGACAGCCACACGGGGCGCGGTGATGGTGATGGACGTGCATAACGGCGAGCTTCTCGCCCTGGCTTCACAGCCCAGCTTTGACCCCGGCCGTTTCTGGCAGGCCAACCCCCGGCATTTTCGTGGGTGGCCTGTGGAAGACCTGTATGAACCCGGCTCCACCTTCAAACCCGTCAATCTGGCCATTGCCCTTGAGGAAGGGGTGATCCACGGGAACAGCACGGTGCATGACACGGGCAGTGTTGTGGTGGAGTCCTGGACACTGCACAACAACCGGAATCAGGTTCATGGGGTGATTACCATGCCCCAGGTGCTGCAGGTGTCCAGCAATGTGGGCATGGTCAAAACCATGTTGCGGTTATCCCGGGAGCGGTACTGGCGCTGGCTGCACCGGCTTGAGATTGAACAGGCGCCTGATACGGACCTGCCGGGCGCCACTGCGGGCCAATTGAAATCCCTGCAGGTTTTCC
Source organism: Cyanobacteria bacterium MAG CAR3_bin_5 (assembly GCA_026709085.1). GTDB lineage: Bacteria > Cyanobacteriota > Cyanobacteriia > PCC-6307 > Cyanobiaceae > Synechococcus_B. The sequence continues at coordinate 6,065 of JAPOTR010000006.1, forward strand.
GTTCCAATCCCATCCATGCCGCCACGGCGTCCTTTGGTCAGGGAATTGCCCTCACCCCCCTCAAGCTGCTCCAACTCCATGCCGCCCTGGCCAACGGCGGCTGGCTGGTGCGGCCCCATGTTGTGCGGGGGCTGCGCAACAACGGGAACGCCATGGTGGCCACCCCCCACCTGCCCCAGCGCAAGCGCGTTTTCCAGGAGGCATCCACCGCCACCGTGCGCAACTGGATGGCAGCGGCCACCAGGCCGGCGCAAGCACCCGGAGCCGGGCTGCAGCCCCGTCCCGTTGCCGGCAAGAGCGGCACGTCTCAGAAGGCGCTCCATGGTAGCTACGACCCGGACACCGTTATCACCAGCTTCGTGGCTCACCTGCCCACGGATCAGCCTCGTTTCGTGGTGTTGGCGGTGGTGGATGAACCCCGTGGCCAGGAGACCTACGGGACCACCGTGGCGTTGCCCGTGACATATCGCGTGATTGACAGCATCATGGCGTTGGACAACCTGCTGCCTGCCCATGGGGGCACCGGTTGACGGAAGACTTCAGGGATTCCGGCGGCTTCCCTTCCCTCCCTGGAGGTGGGGGCCGACATCCTCTGGGATACCCGGCGCGAGGTATCAGCGCTACGGTGCGGCGCCGCTCCCTGCCGGCCCACGTAGAGGAGGAGTTCCGGGAGCAGGGCATGGACGGATGACAAACTGTCAGCATCTTAACTCGAAGTCGGTATGAGTACGAGTTAAAACATACAGCGTGGACGCCTCACCTACCATGGACCTTTCCAGACCTCGTACCCACGCCAACCTTGAAGCCGCCTTTGGCGGAGAAAGCATGGCCAACCGCAAGTACCTCTTCTTTGCCGAGGTGGCCAAAGCTCTGGGCCACAAAGATCTGGTCAGGCTTTTCCGGGACACTGCCGCCCAGGAAACCGAGCACGCCTTTGCCCACTTCCGTCTTCTCCATCCGGAGCTGGTGGTTGAGGATCCCCGGACCTTGACCCCTGAACAACGGCAAGCGATCCTCAGCCGCTGCCTGGAGCTGGCCATTGAAGGGGAAACCTACGAGTACACCACCATGTACCCGGAGTTTGCCGCTGCGGCCCGCTCTGATCGTGACGCCGGGGCCGCAGCGGAATTTGACGAGCAGATTGCCGAGTCCCGGGAGCACGCCGGCATTTTCAAGAAGGCTGCCAGCAATTTCGGCTTCCTCACCTCGATTGAGCGCCACCACGCTGAGCGCTATGGGGTGGCCCTTGCCGCTCTGGAAGGCAAAGGCGATGCTGTCGAGGCAGCCAACCCCGTCCCGGGGCTCTGGATCTGTCGCGTCTGCTCCATGATCTACGATCCCGCAAAGGGAGATCCCGACTCCGGCATCGCCCCCGGCACCCCCTTCGAGGATATTCCCGATGACTGGGAGTGCCCCATCTGCGGCGCCCGCAAGGCCGGCTTCATTCCCTACCGCCCATCCATCCTGAACCAGCCGGCTTTGCAAACGGCTTGAAGCTCCCTTGCCCGGAGTTCCCTAAACTGGCCCCAAGCCCAGTCACCCCCCATGGCCGTGTCACCCACCCCCACCCCTCAAGCCCCTTCCGCCTCACCGCCCCGGACAGACCGTGACGGCCGTGGAATCCTCATTACGGCGCCCGCCTTGAAGCAACTGGGCTTTCTACGCCAGCAACAGGGGACGGATTTCATCCTGAGGGTGGGGGTCCGTTCGGGGGGCTGTAGCGGCATGAGCTACACCATGGACTTCATCCAGCCCCAGGACGTGCGGGAGGAGGACAAGGTGTACGCCTACACCCTGGCGGACAGCGCCGGTTTTCAGGTGGTGTGCGACCCCAAGAGCCTGCTCTACATCTATGGCCTCCAACTGGATTTCAGCACGGCCCTCATTGGCGGCGGCTTCAATTTCACCAATCCCAACGCCACCCAGACCTGCGGCTGCGGCAGTTCCTTCGCCGTTTGAGACAGCCTTCTGCGGGTGCGCCTTCTGAGCTATGCTGCGGGCCTCAGGTTCTTCTTCCATGTCCCGGGTCTGCCAACTCAGCGGCAAGCGCGCCAACAACGCCATGGCCGTCAGCCACTCCCACATCCGCACCAAGAAGCTGCAACAGGTGAACCTGCAGCAACGGCGCCTCTGGTGGACGGAGGGACGACGCTACGTGCGCATGAGGATTTCCACCAGGGCGTTGCGCACCATCCAGAAGAAAGGTCTTGACGCCTATGCCCGGCAGATGGGCGTCAATCTCAACGCCTTCTGAAACAGCCCCGCCCCCATCGGCGGCTGCCCCGATTCCGTACCCCAGCCTGACCCGCCATGGCTGCATCCCTCGCCTCCGGGGCTTCGCTCTGCGACGTGCTTGTGGTGGGTGCAGGGCCGGCCGCCCTTTCCATGGCCACGGCATTGGCCCGGCGTCAGCTTACGGTCACTCTCCTGGCGGCCCAGGATCCCTGGCGGCCCTGGCCCAACACCTACGGCATCTGGGGTCATGAACTGGACGATCTGGATCTGGGGTTTCTACTGGCCCACCGTTGGCGGCGCTGCTCCAGCGTATTCCTGGGGAAGGAGCACGACCACGGTCTGGATTACGGCCTGATTGACAAGAACGGTCTCCAGGGCTACTGGCGGCAACTGTGCAGCCAGCACTGCGTCCGTGTTCAGCGGGACGCTGCCGCGGCCATCCGCCACCACCCGGACCACTCCCACGTGCATGGGGCATCAGGACAGACCTACGGCGCCCGCCTGGTGGTGGATGCCACGGGCCACCAGCCGGTGTTCGTGCAGCGTCCCCGCTGTGTTGCCGTGGCGCAGCAGGCGGCCTACGGGGTGATGGGGCGCTTTTCCACACCCCCCATCCGGCCCGGCTCCTTCGTGCTGATGGACTACCGCAACGGCCACCTCAGCCCGGAGCAGCAGCAGGAGCCCCCCACCTTCCTCTACGGCATGGACCTGGGCAACGGCAGCTATTTCGTGGAGGAAACCTCCCTGGCAGCCTACCCTCCCCTCCCCTTTTCCCTCTTGAAACGCCGTCTGGAGCAACGCCTGGCTTGGCAGGGTTGTGCCGTGGAGCAGGTGCAGGAGGTGGAACAGTGTCTGTTTCCCATGAACCTGCCCCTGCCGGATCGACGGCAGCGGGTGGTGGGCTTTGGCGGGGCGGCCACCATGGTTCATCCCGCCTCGGGCTACATGCTGGGCTCCCTGTTGCGGCGCGGCCCCGGTCTGGCCGCCGCCATTGTCCAGGCCCTTCAGGAGGGGCGGCGCGGCGGCGCCCTGAGTCGCGCTGCCTGGGGCAACCTCTGGAGTGACGATCTGGTGCGCCGCCACGGCATCTACCGCTTTGGTCTGGAGAAGTTGATGGGCCTCGGCAGCAACGACCTGCAAACCTTCTTCCACACCTTCTTCCAGTTGCCCCAACCCCTCTGGAGCGGCTTCCTCGCCAACACCCTCCCCCTGGCCAGCCTGACAGGGGCCATGGTGCGGCTTTTTGCGACGGCGCCATGGACCGTTCGCCGCCATCTGCTCCGGCCCCGAGGGCGTGAGTTGAACCTCCTCCTCACGGGGCTGCTGCTGCGCTGAGGTGGGGGCTTTGTACTGATTGGCCCAAGGGCAACAGCCCACGGCGCGCCAAGTGCGGGCCATTCAGGGGAAGGTCCAACGGTTGGAATTCTTTACCAGGGGCTAAGCGGTGCAACCCATGGGGTTGTTATATATCCGTTACAAGACCGTGCTCCCCTACCAGACCATGCTTGTGAATCGTCAGGGGCAAGGGGAGCATCAGGGGATCAAGACGGTGACCTATGAGGACGCCATTGCGGTTGCGGTAAGGCTCACCGGCGGCCTTCAGGAAGTGAACCAGACGGTGATAGCCCATATCATGGCGATTGGGGCAACAGTGGTTGCTGCTGATATTGATTCGGGGTATTCCACCGTTGGACGGATCAGCTATGGCAGGATTGATTTCCAGGTTCTTGAAGTCAGGATTGGGTGAGGCCTACTATTGAGCCTAGTGGTCAGGAAGGGAACCAGGGAAGCGCATAAGACCTGACAGGGAATAGATCAATCAGGGCATACCCAATGGCCAGTATGGACACTGCCAGGGCCATCCCTCAGGGTCAGCAGCAGGGACCTAAGCCGGCTACTTATGCCGTTAAAGGGGCGCGAATCTATATCGTCTTTTTTACTAATACACGCCCCATTATCTAGTAATAGTTTTACTAGTTCAGTACTATTGCTATTTATAGCAGCAAAGGAGACTAATGACAATTTATTTCCCTTAAAATCAGTGATTATATGATTAGGATCTGCTCCTTTATCAATCAATAATTTTAGTGCTTCATTCCGTCCTGCTGATTGATGAAGGGATGCTGCAAGCATTGCAAGCATTGATAATTCATTGCCCTCAGAATCAGTGAGTAATTGATTAGGGTCTACTCCCTTGTCAAGTAGTAATTTTAGTAATTCATTATTCTCGTTCACTAGTGCAAAAGCAACTATTGGTAATTTATGGCCCTGCTCAGTAGTGAATATCTGATTAGGGTCTGCTCCATTATTTAGAAGTAATAATGTTAATTCTTTATTTTTAGTATTGATAGCTATACGTAAAGATGTACCTAATCCTAAGTTAGGATCTGCTCCATGATCTAGTAATAGTTTTACTATTTCGGTATTATCTCTATGTACTGCAATATCAAGTACTGATATTTCATCCTCATTATCTGTGATTATATGATTAGGATCTGCCTCTTTATCAAGTAGTAATTTTATTGCTTCATTTTTTTCTTGATATACTGCATAAGAAAGTATTGATAATTTAACATTCTCAGCACTAGTATATAAGTAATTAGAGTTTGCTCCATTATCCAATAATAATTTTACTGCTTCATTGTTATTTCTCTCTATTGCAATATAAAGAATTGATCTTTCGTCACCCCCAGAATCAGTGAGTACCTGATTAGGATCTACATTATCTAGTAATAATTTTAATAACTCAATATCATGATTCTCAAAAGAATGAATTAAGATTTCTTCCACTGTATCGTTTCTTATTTTGTCTAAGATACTATAACGATCCAATAAAGATTCTGCCTTTTTAACATTATTTTCAAGGATTGCATTAATAAAAACTTCTTCAATATGGTCACAGTTTGTACCTATGACACATGATATAGGAATGATTACATTATTATAGAATACTCTGATGAGAAAAAAGGACAGTACTAGAAGGACTAGTAGGGTTATGCAACCACATCCCTGTTGTTGCTTCTTTGTTTTTGTTCTAGATTCTGCCTCATGTTGACTTTTGGACCCGTCATTGCTTCCTTGGGACTCCTTACCTGTGGGAGTTTCCTTTTCTCCATTTTCTCCACTTTCAAGATATTTATTATAGTGTTCACGTTTTTCAGGACAACTAAGGACTTGATAAGCATAATTAATTGTCTTAAATCTTCCTTCAGTTCCGGCATCTTTATTAACATCAGGATGATATTTTATTGATAAATTACGATAAGCTGTTTTAATCTCATCTTGTGTGGCATTCTTATTAATGCCTAAAAGAAGATAAAGGTCGTAATCATAGCCGGAAAGATCATAGTTATTCATGCAGATATTCCTCCGACAGAGATACCTTCAAACCGGGGAACCGTGACTTGGGGGATGGAGACCGTAGGTTTTCCAAACAGGGACATCCGGCCTTCCTGCTGATCCAGGGAAGCCCCCTGGTTGGCTTCCTCTTGGTCTTGCTCCTTACTGACTTCTTGGGACTGCTGATCCGGGGAAGCCCCTTGCTGGCCTAAAGAAGGTTCTATCCCAAGGACAGGCAGAAAGGTCAGGAAGAAGGGAGCCAGGAAAGGGAAGCGCATAGGATAGGGCCAAGGGGGAAATAGAGATAATTGTAGCAGGAAGTTGTCTTGTGGCCAGGGGAACGGGTAAATGTTAAGAAAATTAACAACATGAGAAAAGGGATCATGCTTGACGATCATTTATGATTAGAAGATGGATGCCCTTTTCTTTTGAGCATGGCCACTTCCCCCGCTCCTTCCTCAAAATCCGATAGAGAAGAATTGCGCAACAGAATTGGATCTGTACATGATACCATAAATAAATTGCAGATTCACTATATTCTTGTTAATTTATATCGACATAGCGATATATCCGGTGAAGACGTGAGACTTATACAAGAAAACCTGAAACCTTCGGTGCGTCAGGACGACCATAGCCTTGACCTGGATGGGCCAACAAATGTGGGGGAAGATATGATGCTTGAGATTGCATTGACAGATTGGCAGTTGGCAAAGGATATATTACAAGAGAAAATAGACGACTTGTTATTGGAAGACAAGGAAGATAATAGAAACGATTGAAGGCCGCCAGCGCCGCGCCGTGGCCCCTGAACGGTTGCCCCTTGGCGCGGTCTCTGCTGTTGGCCCTGGACCTTTGTAGGATTGTTTCTCTGAATCCCCTTCCATGCCCCAACTTGAGAGAGCGCCCTGGTTTCCGCCCCGTGGCCTTGACGCCCAGCTCAAGGTCCTGAACGATCTTGATCCAAGGATTGTGGGTTCAGGAAGATTTCAGTTTGATCTTGATCTGGCCAGGAGTCTTGTCAAAGCTATTATTACAAATAGTGGAAACAGCAAAGACTACGATAAAGATTTCATGGAATTATATTGTAAAATTATTAACAGTTACAACCGCTATGTGAGTGCTTTCAATCGAGGGCACCCCCCGGAAACTTGCAACCCCTCAAAAGATCACGTTCCCTTTTGAGGGACCATCCGGGTGCGCCGTGGCCTTCCCCTGGTTCCCCTCACCAGTCATGGGAGACACCAACCCTGTCCAATGGCGTGGCAGAGCATGGGGGCTTTCACTGCTGTGGAGTTGATGGCCTCCTGATGCGCACACTACTCCTGCGGGCAACTCGCTCAAGGCGCTCCTTGAAGTACTGAAGGAATACCTGATTTTCAGAGTAGGCGGCTGGGTCGGCCCAGTAGGCTTCCAGACGTCCCACCAATCCAGCGATCCAATCCGCTGCTTGCATTGTTTGATAGCGGTGGCTTTCCACCTGGAACAGCGGCTCAATAAGATGACGCCTCGGTTCATCACCTCCATACATAGCCTGTGAAACCCTGGTGATCAGTTCTGGCCGTTGCTCGTGCTGGTCGAGAATCAAGATGAAATCTTCAGGCGGATTGCAGTCACGTTCACAGAATTGATCAATACGCTTGATGGCCTCGGCAAGAACCGCTTCGTAGAGTTTATCTGGCCTATGGTCACCTAGCGGCTTGGTCTTGTGCATCCCGACATAGAAAACAAAGCCGCCGATCTCATTGATTCGATTGAACAGGCGGTTCGTGAAACGTCTGAGTTCTGGATATTTACGCACATTCCTCACTGTGTAAAGGCTGGAGCCCTTCTTTTCCCACTGAGCCGGGTGTTTGCTGTCCCGGTTGATCTCCCACTGGAGAAGCTGGCATTTACGTTGGAAAAACCAGGTGCCAAACTCACGCACGCGCTTGGAGGACAAGACGAGACCCGCCAGGCCGAACACTGGACTTTGATGGTATTTGGGGTCTTCCTTGCTGATATAGGGACCAATGTGGCCAAATTCGTCGAGGTACGCAAAGTAGGTCATAGAAGGTCATAGAACCGGACTGCCCCAAAAAACACGAAAGCCCGTGCTACAAAGGCACGGGCCTCGGAAAGAGGGCAAGTACAACTTAAGCAACTTGCGTCTCACCATCACCATGACTGATTTCCCCAGAGCTGTCAAGTGGGAGCCAGATTCCCCTTTGTCGACTGAGGATGCGGTGAATGGTGGTCAATGCCAGGCCGGTTTGTTCTTGGAGAGCTTGCAACCGCCAGACAGCCTTGAGCTACGGCCCGTGCTGGGATCATGTCCATCAAGAAAGCAGTGACCACCTGCCTTCTCGCCCTCACCAGTCACGGGAGCACCAATGCAAACGTTCTGCTGGGGGCTGTGCATCATCACGGCGATCATAGGCAGGCGATCCCCTTGTGACGCCGCCATGGGGGACCGTGCAGGGCCTCCCTTCATCTCCCCCCCTCACCCTAGAAACCGAGCCAGCAGCTTTTGATGGCAGCGGTTCCGTTGTCGGCGCTGCGCCAGCCGCGCCGGTGAGAGGCGCCACCGCCTAGCCCGCTCCCATGTATTCGGCAGGGGGACCAGACCGTCGGCATCCGCCAGGTTGGTGGATGGGATGGCCATGGCGGGGCTGCGGCGTCTACTTCGGGATCATAGCTGAGGGCTAGGAGGGGCCGATTCACATCTAAACTTCATATCATAAAATGCTCTATCACTGATTTCTCCTTGCTGATGATAGTAAATGATGAGGCGGATCAAGTCGTTTTGACGCTGCTCTAATGTTTCTCGCCGTGTCCTGGTCCTGCTAGCCCGGCCCGGCTTGTAGATGCCTGACGAGGGATCGACAACTTCAAAATCGGCATCAAGAATCATCTTTCCTAACCCCAGTTTGCGGAACACTTCAAAGCAGTCCTCGTGCCACATCCATCTGCCGGCAACTTTTTTGCGGAAAGCCTCGACTTCAGGCCATTCTCTGGCATATCTGGTGACAGTACTTTCTGATCTGTCAATTCTTCTGGCCACATCTCTTGTGGTAAATATAAAGTTTCTACGATCTTCATCAACCCAGCGGGAGCTAGACATACGATGGCACCTGACTGTTAGGAACTATCATCTTTGCATCCCCAGCAACTGATGCAGATCCTTCATCATTCTCACTTTACAAACCGAGATAGAAGCCTTTGATGGCAGCGGTTCCGTTGTCGGCGCTACGCCAGCCGGGCCGGTGAGAGGCGCCACCGCCTAGCCCGCTCCCATGCATTCGGCAGGGGGACCAGACCGTCGGCATCCGCCAGGTTGGTGGATGGAATGGCCAGGGCGGGGCTGCGGCGTCCACTTCGGGATCATAGCTGAGGGCCAGGAGGGGCCGATCCACCATGGATTCTACCGTGTTGGCCAACAGGATAAACAGCGCCACTGGCCCAGCTTCAACCCCTCCCACCATAGTGGAGGCCTTCCATGGTGGGGTAAGGGAGAAGAAAGCAGCCAGGCCATGGCGTCAGGACCAATGCCGATGGCCCGGCGCTTGCTGCTGGTGGCTGCCCTGGTGACTCATCGCAATGGATTCCCGCTTCGGCACGAATGACAAAGAAGAGGCGGGAAGGATGAAGGAGGCGCGGAAACCCTCACAAGCCAACCAGGAGCCCTGTGGACCAATGCTCCAGCAGGTGCAGCGCCTGCTGGTCCAACAGGGTGGCGGCCCCACTGCGGGACCACAGGATCAGTCCGCAGATGCCGAAGAGATAGAGGATGGAAAACCGGAACAGGCTGGTGGCCCGCTGCCGATCCTCCGGCAGCCGCCGGAGTGCGCCGCTGAGTTGAAGCAGACGTCCGTTGAGAGGCAGCACCAGCAGGCCGTACAGGACCCCGCCACTGGGCAACAGGGCCATGCCCGCCAGACTGGCCACAGCCGTCAGCCTGGCGTAGTGGCCGATGGCGCGGCTGGTGAACAGGGCCCCTTTCACCACGGGCAGCATGGGGATGCCCACCGAGGCGTAGTCATCCTTCAGGAGCAGCGCCAGGGCCCAGAAGTGGGCTGGGGTCCAGACCATCACCAGGCCAAACAACCACCAGCCCCCAAGGCCGACGTGGCCGGCCGCGGCTGCGGCTCCCACCAGGGGCGGAATGGCGCCCGCCACCCCGCCAATGACAATGTTGCGGCTGGTGCGGGGCTTGAGCACAACGGTGTACAGCAACACGTAGCTGCACAGACCCAGTAGCGAGAGTCCGGCGGCCAGGGAGTTCACCCCTGCCGCCAGCACCATGGCCGCCGCCATGGTGAGGCTGACGGCCAGGAGAAGCGCTGTCCGTGCGGATAGGCGCCCCGACGGCAGCGCCCGCCCCGCAGTGCGCGCCATGCGCCCATCCAGTTCCTGCTCCCAGAGGCAGTTGAGCACACCGGCCGCTGCTGCGGCCAGGGCGCCGCCCCCAAGAGTGCAGGCAAGCCGGGGGGCGGGCAAGGGCCAGGATTCCGACAGGGCCATGCCCCCCAACGTAGTGGCCAGCAGCAAGGGGATCAGCCGGGGTTTGGCAACCTCCAGCCAGGGGGGCAGGCGCAGATGCCGGCGACTGGGCACAACAGCATCACGCCCGGAGAGGGTGATGGCGGCCCGGTTGACTTCCTCCCGAGCCTGCGAGAGGGAGGATTCCTTCCCGGACTTGGCAGATGCCTTATCCCTCAGGCGGGCTCCTGCTTCATGGTCGAGGGCGGGCGAACTCGTCTTGCCTTCAGATCCACAGGCGGTTGTACGTCTCCGCAAGTCCTGTGGCGGCGGCTCGGTCATAGCACAATGCCCTGAATGGTGGGGCTTGTGTCCCTGGACAGCCATGGTCATGGGGATGAGGGCAGAGGATGGAGAAGACCGGCCAGGCTGGTCAGCACACTCAGCAGCAGGGCGGCGCCCAGTTGGTGGGCAATGGTCACCAGCGGTTGGGACAGGTGCAGGTGCAGGGTGAGCAACCCCAGACCAGCCTGCAGCAACACCAGGAGGCCGGCGGCAAAGGCCAGGTGGCGGGCGGGATGGGGCCAAGCGGCGGCAGCGGCCTTGAGGGGCAACGCCACAACGGCCAGCAGCGCAGCGCCGGCCAGCAGGCGATGGGTCGTGAGCCAGTGGCAGCCCTGCAGCAATTGCAGGCAGCGGCCCGTGGCCCACTGACTGGCCAGCACCCCCCCCAGAACACATTGGAGATAGACCAGCAGGGCCGCCGTGGTCGGCCACCAGCGCCAAGGCCCCGTCAGGGCGCCGTCCCTATGGAGCGGCAGGGGTTCCAGTGTCAGCCGCAGCCGTTGCCGCAGCAGGCTCAGCAGGGCCACCAGCAACAGACCCGTGGCCAGATGGGCGGTGACAATGTCAAAACGCAGCAACCGGGTCACCGTCAGGGCGCCGAGGGCAACTTGCACCCCTACCAGCACCATGGCCGTGGTGGCCAGGGTGGTCACGGCCGGGGGCAGGCGCTGACGTTGCCCCCAACTGAGGGCGGTCAGCAGCAGCAGCCCCAAACCCACCAGAGCGGCATCCAGGCGATGGAACCATTCCAGGAAGACCCGGATGTTCATCTCTGCTGTGGGCAGAACGCTGCCGTAACAGAGGGGCCAGTCCGGGCAGGCCAGACCGGCTTCCATCACCCGTGTGGCGCCGCCTAGCGTCACCAGGGCCACCAGGGCCACCACCAGATGGGTGCTCAGCAGCAGTGGCGCCCTGTGGAGAGGCGGCGGCGCCAGACCAGCGGAACTGGACACAATCGGGTCACAAACGGTTACACGCTAGCCAGGTAAGTCAAATCACCCATGCCCGGCGCCGCTTTTTTAGATTCCCATTAGAAATTCATGGGCAACCATCCATACGCTGAAGGCGCGTAACAGGCGCGCACCGTGCCGATTCCTGCATCCGTCCTCACCCTGGCTGCCGGCATTCTGCTGGCGTTGGTCAGCCTTTGGGTTGGCCAGAACATCAACCTGATGCCCGTTGCCGCGGCAGACGATGCCGCCACTGTGGATGCGCTGTTCAAGGTGCTCCTGTCCATTGGCGTTGGCCTGCTGCTGGGCATCACCGCCATGCTGGTGGTGGCGTTGGTGCATTTCCGCCGCCGCCCCGGCGATCACCTGGACGGTCCCGCCGTGGAGGGCAATCTTCCCCTGGAGATCTTCTGGACGGCTGTTCCCGCCATCGTCATCCTGATGCTTGGCGTCTATAGCTACGATATCTATGCGCGGATGGGTGGCATGGCCGACTTCAATCACCACACGTCCATGCCGCCGCCAGAGGTGGAGCAGGCCTCCCTGGGGAACCCGGCCGATCCGGAAACCGTCATCTGGGGGGGCATTGATCGAGCCGAAGGCATGGCCTTCCCTGTAGAGGTGACAGCCATGCAGTTTGCCTTTATCTTTCACTATCCTCAACAGAACTTTACCACTGGGGAGTTGCACCTACCCCTGGGTCAGCCAGTGGAGTTGCAGTTAAAATCCAATGACGTAATTCATGCCTTCTGGGTGCCGGAGTTTCGTCTGAAGCAGGACGTGATTCCCGGTCAGCCCACGGTGCTCAGCTTCACCGCCAATCGGCAGGGTGATTACGACATTATCTGCGCTGAACTCTGTGGACCTTACCATGGGGGAATGCGCTCCAAGGTGGTGGTGGAAGACTCCCGGAGTTTTGAGGAGTGGCTCATTCGCAACACGCCAGCCACGGTCGCCACCGCTCCCGATTCCTCCCAGACCGCTTGATCAAGTGTCCCCCATTGTCACCAGGATCCATGACAGCAAGTGCCCCCCCCGTCTCATCGCACCATAGGTTGCCAGAACCTATGGACGTTCAACACCACACCCCGTGGCACGAGTACTTCGGGTTCAGCCTTGACCATAAGGTGATCGGTATTCAGTACCTGGTGACGGGCTTTTTCTTCTATCTGGTGGGTGGGACCCTGGCGGGCATGATCCGTGTGGAACTGGTGACCCCTCTCTCGGATTTCATGGCTCGGGACACCTACAACCAGGTCTTGACCCTCCACGGCACCATCATGATCTTTCTCTGGATCGTGCCGGTGGTGAACGGGGCTTTTGGCAATTATCTGGTGCCGTTCTATGTGGGAGCAAGGGATATGGCTTTCCCACGGCTCAATGCGGTGGCCTTCTGGATGCTCCCTCCGGCGGGTTTTCTCCTGTTGAGCAGTTATTTCATTGGCGGCGCCGCCCAGTCGGGCTGGACCGCCTACCCTCCCCTCAGCATCACCACACCTGCTGTGGGGCAGATGATCTGGATCATGAGTGTGCTGCTGTTGGGGGGCAGTTCCATCTTTGGCGCGGTCAACTTCATTGCCACGATCCTGAAGCTGCGGCGCCCTGGCTTGGGTCTGTTTCAGTTGCCCATGTTTTGCTGGGCCATGTTGGGCACCAGCGTTCTGGTGGTGCTGGCCACGCCCGTGCTTGCCGGCGCCCTGATCCTGTTGAGCATGGATATTGTTGCCGGCACCGGCTTTTTTAACCCGGCTCTGGGGGGGAACGCGGTGGTGTATCAGCATTTGTTCTGGTTCTATTCCCATCCCGCTGTGTACATCATGGTGCTGCCTGCCTTCGGGTTGGTCAGCGAGATTCTGCCCATTCATGCCCGTAAACCCCTGTTTGGTTATCGGTCCATGATCTATTCTATTTTGGGCATTGTATTTCTGGGCTTGATTGTATGGGCTCATCATATGTTCACCAGTGGAACCCCGCCATGGATGCGGTTGTTTTTCACCATTGCCACAGCCATTATTGCTGTGCCAACCGGCATCAAATTCTTTAACTGGCTGGCCACCCTCTGGCAAGGTAAGCTGGCCTTGAACAGTGCATTATTATTCTGCTGCGGCTTCATTTTCAACTTTGTCTTTGGGGGAATCACAGGGGTAGCTCTGGCCCAGGTTCCCTTTGACGTCCATGTCCATGACACTTATTTTGTTGTGGCTCATTTCCATTATATTGTCTTTGGCGGAACAGTCTTTGTGATTTTCGCAGCAATTTACCATTGGTTCCCGAAAATGAGCGGCCGCCTGCTCAATGAACACCTGGGTCGTCTTCATTGTCTGCTCTCGTTTCTCGGCTTCAACATCTGCTTCTTCCCCCAGCACTGGCTGGGGCTCAACGGCATGCCGCGGCGGGTGGCGGAATACGATCCCCAGTTTCAGCTCATCAATCAGATTTCTTCCGTGGGGGCCCTGCTCCTGGCCATCAGCACCCTGCCCTTTCTGATCAACGTGGTCTGGAGTGCGTGGAAGGGGGCGCCTGCAGGAGATAATCCCTGGCGGGCATGCACCACGGAATGGCTCACCAGTTCCCCCCCACCCGTGGAAAACTGGCTCCGCGAGGCTCCCCTTGTGACAGAACCCTATGACTATGGCAGTGTGGAGGATGCCATGCCGGTCACCACGGTGCGGGGCCGTGAACTCTGGTCTGCAGGCCGTTGAGCCCTGCGGGCCGCGGTTCTGGGGGCCCGGGTTTACCTTCCGTGTTTTTCCCTTTGCCACCTTCACCATGACCATCCTGACTCAACGGCCCACCGCCCCTCTCTCCGATCCACTGGAAGAGGCTCAACCGCAAGCCCCGGCCCACTCCCATCATCCGGATGTGCGCCTCTTTGGTCTGATTATTTTTCTGGTGGCGGACGGCATGACCTTTGCCGGTTTCTTTGCCGCCTATCTCACCTATCGGGCGGTGAATCCCCTGCCCGTAAATGCGGAGTACGAACTGGAGTTGCTGTTGCCTGCCGTGAACACCCTGGTGCTACTGGCCAGCAGCCTCACCTTCCACCGGGGGAGCAAGGCGCTCATGGCCAGCCGCATGGCCACCTGCCGTGGTTGGCTACTGCTCACGGCTGCCCTGGGGGCGGCCTTCATGGCGGGCCAGATGTGGGAATACTTCCATCTCCCCTTCGGCTTGACCGACAATCTCTTTGCCAGCACCTTTTATGCCCTGACCGGTTTCCATGGTCTCCACGTCACCTTGGGCGCCATGATGATGCTAATTGTATGGTGGCAAGCGGGTCGCAAGGGATACTTCACGCCGGAGAACCACTTCGGCTTTGAAGCGGCGGAGCTTTACTGGCATTTTGTTGATGGGGTCTGGGTTGTGCTCTTTGCTTTGCTGTATCTTCTGTAAATCTGAACTGGAAAGCCAATGTCAAGCAATGAGCCAAACAATGGGGAGATGTTGGAGGGAGAGCAACTGCTGGCCAAAGTCAGAATCTTTGCGGACCGTCCCCTGGATCAGATCGCCAGGCTTTGTGGTTATGTTGGCCCGGCCGGCCGGCTGCTGAGACAGAAGTTCTATTGTGCCCTGGTGCTGGCCAAGGGCTTTCAGGCGCCAGTCAAGGGGGACAACGGCACAAAACACCGGGGCCGACAAGCAGATTTCACCACCCGGGTGCATGGCAACGGCAATCTGCTCATTGGCCAGACTTACACCCATCGGGTGGGCATTGAGCCGGGCCAGGAGTTTTTCATCGAGATTCAAGTGGATACCGGATCCATCTTTCTCCTGCCCTGCGATGGGGAAGACCTACGGGTCTAACCCCCATGTCATAGGGGCGCTCCACCCCTGCTCCTGCAGCCAGGCCTGGCTGAGGGGCTGCGCCACGAGGCTGAAGGGCTGTTCCATGGGCTGCTCCTGCTCCTGGCCGGACCTGGAGTGCGGCGGCTCCAGGCGCAATAGTCGCTCGCTGTATTTGGCCAGCAGGTCCGCCTCCAGGTTCACCAGATCCCCCACCTGGCGATGCTGCAAGGTGGTTTCCCCCCAGGTCACAGGGATCACCGCCGCCGAGAAGCGCTCTCCTCCGGCACTGCACTGGGCCACCGTGAGACTGATGCCGTCCACCGCCACACTGCCTTTGCTTACCACGTACCTCCCGAAAACCGGATCCTGCCAGCGGATCTCCACGGTCCAGGAGCGGGGTTGACGCTTAATGGCCGCCACTTCCCCCAGGCCGTCCACATGACCGGAGACCAAATGGCCCCCCAGCCGGTCCTGGAGCCTCAGGGCCGGCTCCAGATTCACCATGGCCCGATGCACCATGGGGCGCCCCATGGTGCATCGGGCCATGGTTTCCGGGCTCACATCGGCGTGGAATCCCCAGGGCGCCAGTCTGGCCACGGTGAGGCAGACCCCATCCACGGCAATGCTGTCCCCTTGCTGGGGCTTGACTGTCGCCAGGAAGTCCGGGCTCTGGATGGCAACCCCTCCCAGGCCAACGGTGGCCTTACCCATGGCCTGAATCAGCCCGGTGAACATGGCGGTCCCATGGAAAACAAGGCGGCTCTACCCCCATAATCAGGATAGCTAGCCATTGGGATGCCGACATGGTGGAGATGGGAGTTACCGGCATTGCTCTTGATGCCACAAGTCATCAGCCCATTGTGCTGCTGGGTGATCCTGAGGGCCGTCGTCAGGTGCCCATCTGGGTGGACAAGGTGCAGGCCCATAGCATCATCTTCGGCTTGAAGGGTCTCCATTCTCCCCGTCCCATGACCCACGACCTGATGCTGAATCTATTGCGGGTGGCCGAGTTGGAATTTGATCGCATCATCATCAGCAGCATTCAAGACAACACCTTCCATGCGGAACTGCGCCTGCGACGGCAGGACAAAACCGTGGTGAGCCTGGATTGCCGACCCAGTGACGCCATCGCCCTGGCGGTGCGCAGCAAGGCCAGCATCTGGATGGTGGAGGAGGTGGTCAGTGACGCCTCCATCCCGGTGGATGCGGAGGCGGATGCCATAGACACCGAAGCCTTCCGCAAGGCCATCGCCGATATCAGTCCCGCGGAGTTGATCCGTCGCTCCGGCGTGAATCCGGATTCCCCGCCACTGGCCTCCGATCCCGGGGAGCCATCCGAATCCAGGGGGTGATTCACGCCAAGCGGTGACTGCTGCCCTTCCCATGACCCGGCGGCCCTTTGGCCGCGGCCCCGGGGTGAGCGTTTTCACCCTGGGGCTGATGCGGGCCCTGGCCAGCCCTCTGCAACTGCGGCAGGTGGTTGCCCGGGCCCTGGCCATCGGCATCAACCATTTTGAGACAGCGCCCTCCTACGGCCCTTCCCAGATCTATCTGGGTCAGGCCATGGCCGCGTTGGCCGTACCCCGGCGCCGCTACGTGGTCACCAGCAAGCTTCTGCCGGGGATGGAGGTGGAACAGGGCATGGCGGTGGTGCGCGCCACCCTCCGGCGCCTGGGACTGGATCGGTTGGACCAACTGGCTGTCCACGGCATCAACCGCCCCGAGCATCTCCACTGGGCCTTGCACGGCCCTGGCGCCAGGATCCTGGCAGCCTGTGAGGCGGAGGGCCTTGCGGGACAGGTGGGCTTCAGCAGCCATGGCAGCCCGGAGCTTGTGGAACAGGCCGTCACCAGTGGCCGTTTCGGGTTTTGCAGCCTGCATCTGCACCTGCTGAATCCCGCCATGATGCCCTTGGCCCGGCAGGCCATGGCAGCCGGCATGGGAGTGATGGCCATTTCCCCGGCGGACAAGGGGGGAAGGCTGTTTGATCCGCCGGACATGCTGCAGCGGCAGTGTGCCCCCTTCCACCCCCTGGAGTTGGCGTACCGCTGGTTGCTGGGCCATGGCGTCAGCACCATGACCGTGGGGGCGTCCCAGCCCTCCCACCTGGACTGGGCCCAGCAGCTTGCCCAGGTGGAGGACGGTATGCCCCCCGGTGTGGCCGCCGCTGCCGTGCGGCTGGATCAAGCGCGGCGGCAGCATCTCCGGGACACCTTCTGCGGCCAATGCCGCTGTTGCCTCCCCTGCCCGGAGGGAATCGACATCCCCGCCCTGTTGCGGTTGCGCAATTTGCGCCTGGGCCATGGGATGGCTGCCTTCTGTGAGGAGCGTTACGGCCTCATCGGGCAGGCGGGCCACTGGTTGCCCATGGTGCGTGGGGACGCCTGCACCCGCTGTGGCGACTGCCTACCCCGCTGCCCACGGAATCTGGAGATTCCCGCCCTGCTTCAGCACACCCATGGGCTGCTGCAAGGGCCGCCCCGGCGCCGCCTCTGGGGTTAGCCGCCGGCCCCGGTGGCGCGGAGCCGCTCCCCCATGGCCACATCCCACACCTGCTGCACCCCAGCCTGGTGCTCCGGGGTCAGGGGTTGCAGGGTTTCCGCTTGGGCCATAGGCCCGTCCCCGGGGTGCAGCAGGGTGGCGCTGGGCTGCCGGGCAAGCTGGGGTTGGAGGGCCGCCATGGGCAGGGGTGGACAGAACCCAAGCTGGAGAAGAGCGTTGAGGGTGGCCCCCTTGGCGCCGGCCTGCAACCACGGCTCGGGAACAGGCCCGCCCCGGCGGGGCCGCACCAGCACCTGCCAATTGAGGAGAGGAGGAGAGGTGGCGGGTCGCACGGCCACAAGCCGCTGGTCACGTAGCAGTTGGGGAATCACGGTCCAGGAGGGCGCCACCGCGGCAGACCCGTAACCGTTCACCAGGCGGGTAAGGGCATGGCGGCTGTCAAACGCCCGCGCCCGGCGCACCACGGTGGCCAGGCGCGCCGCCAAACCGGGCACACGGGAAAGATCCGTGGTATTGGGGGAGTGTCCCAGGCTCTGTAGCGCCAGCGCCGTCACCACCCGGGGACTGGCCGGAAGAATCCACTCGTCCTGTAACTCCGCTGCGGCCAGAAGGGACCAGCCCTCTCGCCGGCTCCGCTCCAGCCAGGCCGGTCGGTTCCGGAAGACCATCACCCAACTGTCAAATGCCCAGGGAAACGCCATGGGAGCAGTGGCGCTGCCACCCAGCACCGCAGGGTTTCGGGCGGCCTTCAGCAAGGGCTCAAGCAACTCCGGGGAGCCAAAGGGCTGAAGCCGGGGTTCCAGTTGGGGGAGCCAGGCCGCCCCCACCATGGCCAGATCAATGGCCCCGATCTGCAGGTCCGCCGCCAGGCGTTCCATGGTGGGGCGCGACTGGGGTGACCAGGCTTGGGGAAGTTGTTGGAGCCAGGCTTTGGGGCCTTGACCCTCCACGTAGAGCAGGCGTCGCGTCGGCCCCGGCTCCCACGGCCGGGTGCGCCAGAGCCCCAGGGCTGCCGTAGCGCCTGCTCCCACCCCGATGGTGGTGAGCAACTGCCGCCGTGTCAGGGACTGGGCCAACCCAAGACCGCGTTGATGTATCCGTTATTGTTGCCCATGGCCCGCACCCCTGATCAGCCTTCCAGAGCGCGAATCAATAACCGTTGAAGTCAGGAACTGCTGGCAGCCTCAAAGTGGGCGAGTGCGGACCGCAGGTTTTCCAGGATCTTTTCCACAAGCACGTCAGGATCCGGCAGGTTGTTCAGGTCGGTCATTGAAGCATCCCGGAGCCAGAACAGGTCGAGACTCGCCTTGTCCCGGGACAGCAATTCCTCCCGCCCATAGGCCCGCCAGCGCCCTTCCCCCGCTTCATCGCTCCAGGTGGGCTTGCGCCCATGGCGGTTGACCGGGTTGTAACAGGCCACGAAATCTTCCAGATGCCCGTAGGTCAGGGGCTTCTGCTTCAAGGTGTGATGCACGTTGGTCCGATAGTCGTAGTACCAGACCTTGGACGTCTGCGGATCGGGGCTAGCGGGGCGGTTGTCGAAGAAGATCACGTTTGCCTTCACCCCCTGGGCGTAGAAGATCCCCGTTGGCAGCCTCAGGATGGTGTGCAGGTCGGTGGTCTGGAGCAGCTTCCGCCGGATCGTTTCACCGGCGCCACCTTCAAAGAGAACGTTGTCCGGCACAACCACGGCAGCCTGACCGGTGGTTTTCACCATGGCCCGAATGTGCTGAACGAAGTTCAGTTGTTTGTTTGACGTTGTTGCCCAGAAATCCTGCCGGTTGTAGGTCAGGTTGTCCGTCTCCTGCTCCCCTTCGGCATTGGTGAAGCTCATCGAGCTTTTCTTGCCAAAGGGCGGATTTGCCAGAACGTAGTCGAAAGTCTCGGATGGCGGCGCAACCAGCGCGTCGGCAGGAGAAATCAGCGTGTCTCCCGTCATCTCGCCAATGCCGTGCAGGAACATGTTCATCAGGCACAGCCGCCGTGTGCCCGCCACGATCTCGTTGCCGTGGAAGGTGCGGCGCTTCAGAAAAGCCTTCTGGTCTCTGTCAAGCCTGTGATTTTCCGGGTTGGTGAGGAAGTCGTGTGCAGCGAGGAAAAAACCACCGGTGCCACAGGCGGGATCGGCAATGGTCTTGCCCGGTTCGGGGCGGACGCAATTCACCATGGCGCGGATCAGGGCCCGTGGGGTGAAATACTGGCCTGCGCCGGATTTTGTGTCCTCGGCGTTGCGTTCCAGAAGCCCTTCGTAGATGTCACCTTTCACGTCTGCCTCCAGCGTCACCCATTGGGTGCCGTCCACCATGGCAACCAGGCGGGAGAGCTTGGCCGGATCGGTGACCTTGTTCTGCGCCTTGGTGAAAATCTGCCCGAGCATCCCCCTCTGCTCCCCCAGTTTGCGCAGCAGCAGGACGTAATGCTCCTCCAGTTCCGCGCCGCGCCGGGTGGTGAGTGGGCCAGTCGTAGCCTGCAGGGATACCCACATCGCGGTTGTAGGGGGGCTGAGAATACTCATCGGCCATCTTGAGGAAGATGAGGTAAGTCAGTTGTTCCAGGTAGTCGCCGTAGCCCACGCCGTCGTCCCGCAGTGTGGTGCAGAAGCTCCAGACCTTGGAGACGATTGGGGCGGTGGTCATGGGCGGGCGGGCCTCTGTCGAGATTGGTTCGTCACCTTGGTGCGCTCTGTCCTGATGCGTTCCAGCATCATAGTAGCGGGTTCATCCTGGGGGTCCTGGGGAACCAACTTGCCCGAGAAGGCTTTTTTCAGGATGGATTGGCGCATGGCTGTGGCGCGGGTGAGCGCGGCGTCAATCTCAGCCTCAAGTGCATCAGCGGCATCAAGCCGGGTGTCGAGGAGGCGGACGATTTCTGCTTGTTCAGCTTGTCCGCAGCAAGGAATAATCAGAGTTTCGAGTGTCTTCAGATTTATATTCTTCTGAGCCGTCGCTGGAGCGTATGCCTCGATATTTTCGCGTGCGCTCTTGATAAACAGTTCGACATACTTGGGAATGATGACCACTCCAAAAGTGGTAAAGCCAACCACGCTATCGGGAAAACATGCGTCGAAGCTCAAAAATGCTGTTTCTGCGATGTTCGCGGCAATGGTAATGCAAAGGGTCCCAGCCGGCCAAAGCCTGCTTTGTTCAAGGCCAATCTCCGAATACGTGGCTTCGTATTTTCTAATGTAGCGTTCGGCTGCTTTCACTTCACTGGTTTGTATAAATGGATATGGGCCGCCGAATAGACGCTTGTCGTTTCTTGGGCGATGTTTTGATCTTCCGCGCTCTAGATTCCCCAAGTTTGCTAGATCTGTGTAAATCCAACCCGACGGCAATTCAGCCAAGAGGTCAGATTTTTGCTGGCCGACCTTAGTTTGGTCGGCTGACCGCTTTGACTTCTTCGGCCTCTTCCCTTTCTCACCGCCCGCCCGCCACTGTGCAAGCGCCTCCTGCCACGCAGCCACCGCTGCGGTGTAGCGCGCTTCCCGCTCAGCACGAATGCGGGCAAGAAGAACCTCGGGACTTTCCAGCTTGTCGGCGTTTTGTGTGCGCCAGTCCGCAGTGAGGCGGCCTTCAAAAGCAGATTTCAGAAGGGACTGGCGATAGAGGCCGAGGGTGGCTTTCGCAGCCCGCAGGCTCTCGACTCCTTTCTCGATCTTCTCAAACATTGCCTCGATTCTCTCAACGATGCGGCGTTGTTCGTTGAGAGGAGGAAGGCAAAGTTGCTTTTGAAAAGACGCTTTTGTCTTCACAAAAGGCTGTCCGCTCCCGCCTTTTAGCCAAAATTCTTCATCATTGAATATCCACCAGAGGAACCCGGGGTCAATTACGCTGGTCTCTGGCCAGACCATGTGAGTATTTGCAATCGCACTCCATTTTTCTTTGGCAAGAAAGCATTTTCCACAACGAGCACCAACAGCGGAGATGATGATAGCGACGCCTTCATATTCCCAGTGATCCAGCCAAACATCTTGCCCAGAAGCACTGAAACCGGGAAACAGGCCGGGGCGGTGACCTTGAATTGTTTTCCTTTGATCAGTTTTGAATTACCGGAGTGATGGGTGGCAATATCCGCGAATTTGCAAAAGACCCAGCCCACCGGAGGGTCTTGGGGAACCGTGTATGTCATGCCGCAAGCACCTCGTTCATCTCGGCCAGGATACCATCCATACTGTCCCCGAAGAGGGTGTACATCCGGCCCAGCCCACCCTTGCCGTTAAAGGGGGCCAACTCCAGGTCGTCGCGCCCGATGGTGAAGGAGGTAGTCAGGTGGTCGCGGATCATGCGCAGCCAGTCCATCTGTTCCTCGGTGAATTTCTCACCCGCGCCCGAATGGCGTTTGAGGATCCAGTTCTTGAAGTTGCGCCGCACCCGGTCCGAGTGGCAGGTCAGCGTTTCGTCCAGGCCGCAGACACGACGAACGAGTGCCACCAGCGCCGTGAGTTCGTTCAGCGGATTGGAGCCCTTGTAGTCGTCAAGGTGGGCATAGGCACGCCAGACGGTGAGCGGGGCCAGGCGTGGGCGGTCTTCCTTCAGCGTCTTCAGCGCCTCCTTGACCATGGCATGGGTTACGTCCGAGCGGCGGGCCGGGGTGTTGAAGTAGATGGATAGCGCCTCGATCTCGTCCCGGTTTTCGGTCAGGTATGCCTGGAACTCTTCCGTAATTTTCCTGGCGTTCTCTTCCACGTCGCCCGCCCACTCGGCTCGTTGCAAAGTGTCAAGGTTCTCATGGTCAATGGTCTGTTCACTCTGGCGGCGGATGGTGTCCATCAGGGTGATGAGCGGGCCGGTGAAGACGTTGGCAGCCTTCTTGATCCGCCCTTCCCGTGCGGTTGCCATGGCGGCATCATCAGGTTCCGGGTGTCCAGCCGCTCTGGCGGCAGCCTCCACCTGGTCGGGGTCGATGGCTTCCAGGAGTTGGCGCACGATGGTGGAGAGGGGTTGACCGGCTGCCGCGGCGATCTTGCCCTGATCCTCGGCGCCGAGTTTGTTGTCGAGCCGGGAAAGGCGGCCAGCCAGCGAACTCACGGTCTCTTCGGACCGGTCACCCATCATCAGACCCATGGCCAGATCCTTGAAGGGGATGGAAGGTTTGGTGTCCAGCGGCCGGCTGGTGGTCTTGAGCGACCTGGTGACGCCCACGGCATCGACGATCACGTAATGGGTTTTGGCCTGGGCCGAGGGGGAGACCTTTTTCAAATCGTCGGAGTTGAGGACGCGGGTGCCCCTTCCCTTCATCTGCTCGAAGTAGGTCTTCGATTTTACGTCGCGCATCAGGCATTCCAGTGGTTTCACGTCGGTGCCCGTGGCGATCATGTCCACGGTGACGGCAATGCGCGGGTAATAATCGTTACGGAAGGCGGAGAGGGAGGATTTGGGATTCCTCGCGCCATTGGTGATTTTGCGGCAGAAATCGTTGCCCTCGCCAAAGTCCTGGCGGACAGTCTGGATGATATCATCCGCATGGCTATCGGTCTTGGCAAAGATCAGGGTCTTGGGGAGTTCACTGCGACCGGGGAAAATCTCCGGCCATTTGTCGCGGAACGTGCGAATGACCGTGCGGATCTGGTCCGGGTTGACCACCGAGCGATCAAGCTGGGTCACGGTGTAGGCTTCCTCCTCCTCCTGGGTTTCCCAGCGGCGGGCGCGGGTCTGGCGTTCGCGCATCTCCACTAGTTGTTCAGCCTTCAGAGTGTCGCCGCCCTGGGTAATCCGGGTCTCGATCAGGTAAATCTCGTTGCCCACGTTGACCTTGTCGGCAACAGCTTTCTCATGAGAATATTCACTGACCACGTTCTTCTGGAAGAAGCCGTAGGTTCGATTTCCAGGCGTGGCCGTGAGCCCGATCAGAAAAGCATCGAAATACTCGATCACCTGACGCCAAAGATTATAGATCGACCGGTGACACTCATCGATAATCACCACATCGAAATATTCCGGCGGCAGCCTCGGGTTGTAGACAACCGGCAAGGGGTCTGTGGGTCTCCACTTGCGCTCGGCTGGGTTGTCCTCGTCGGCCTCTTCCGCCAACTCCTCACCTTTGAGCGTGGCGTACATGCGCTGGATGGTGGAGACGACAACCTGGCTGTCATGGGCAATGGCGGGTGAGGTGAGGCGCCGGACGTTGTAAAGCTCGGTGAACTTGCGGTTGTCGTCGTTCGGGATGAAGACCATGAACTCCTGTTCAGCCTGCTCCCCCAGGTTCCTTGTGTCGACGAGAAACAGGATGCGGCGGGCGCAGGTGTGTTTCAGGAGGCGATAAACCTGTGTAATCGCCGTGAAGGTCTTGCCCGATCCGGTCGCCATCTGGATCAATGCGCGAGGCTTACCGGCCTTCAGCGAAGCCTCGAGGTTGGTGATTGCCGTGATCTGACAGTCGCGCAAGCCGTCCGTGTTGAGGGGTGGCAGGGCCAAGAGATCGGACCGGAGGCTGTTGGAGTCTGCCGCCCATGCGGTCAGAGTTTCAGGGCGGTGGAAGGTGAAGACCTCCCGTGATCTCGGGTGGGGATCCCGTGCGTCGGTGAAGCGTGTCACCTGTCCCGTGCTCTCGTAGAGAAAGGGCAGCGGTTCGGCGTTGCTCACCCATTTCAGCCCGGCTCTGGCATATGCTTCTAATTGCTCCTCCACGGACGTGAGGCGGATACCCTGGTTATCGGGCTTCGCTTCGACGACGGCAACAGGTTGCCCATCGGCAAACAGGACGTAATCGGCTGGGCCAATATCCGTCCAGTACTCGCCCACAGCGATTCCGAGACCTGCGTTGAAATCAATTGCCTCCTTGCCCTGAACATGCCAGCCGGACGCCCGCAAGCGTTCATCGATTCGGTCCCGAGCGGCTTGCTCAGGCGTCTGGTTGATGTCATGCGCCATGGGACATAAGAGTAGTCCGGGAGCGGGTGATTGTGCAGGTTGAGCCGCGCCTGCGGCACTGTCCGGAGTAGAGGAATCGTCCAGGTATTCTTGCTCTCACCACATGGTCAGGGACGGTGAACGGTTGTCCCCACAGGATCATCCAGACCAAAGCTGTGGTGGACCGCCCGCAGGGCCGCTTCCCCATCCTCCTGGGCCACCACGCAACTGATGCGGATCTCGCTGGTGGCAATCATGGCAATGTTGATGCCCGCATCCGCCAAGGCGCGGAACATGCGGCCAGCGGTGCCGGCGGTGCAGGGCATTCCCGCCCCCACGGCGCTGACCCGGGCAATGGGTCCCCCCGGAATCAACTCCGCGCCCGGCCATTGCTGGAGTAGGGGTGCAAGGGCCTGGCGGGCTTGGTCCAGGGCCTGGCGGGGCAAGGTGAAGGCCAGGTCTCTGGCGGCCCCCAAGGGGGTTTGGCGAGTGCATTCCGATTGCACGATGGTGTCCAGGCTGATGTTGTCGTCGCTCAGGGCGCGGCAGATGGCGGCGGCGGCGCCTGGCCAGTCCGGCACCCCGTGAACGGACGCCTGAGCCTGCCCACAATCCAGGGCCACACCCCGCACGGCCAGGATGTTGTCTTCACAGGGGATGGCCTCCAGATGCACCTGGGACGGCATCAGCGCAAACCGTTCCCGGAGCAGATCCAGCGCCTGGGCAGCGTCACCGTCCTCGATTACACAGCTTACTTTCACCTCGCTGGTGGCGATCATCCGCAGACTGATACCCGCCTGTCCCAGAGTGGCAAACATGCTGGCGACAACATCAGGGCGACCGGTAATGCCGGCCCCCATCAGGCTCAGCTTGGCCAGTTCGGGATAGGCGGCGGTGGCAAAAGGCTGGGGACCCCCCAGATGGCCGCTCAGGGCGCTGACCACAGCCTGGGCCCGGGCCAGGTCCTTCCACTCAAGGGTGAAGGCCATGTCGTTGCTGGCCCCTTCATGGAGGGATTGCACAATCAGATCCACGTTGATGCCGGCTGCTGACAGGGCCTCGGACAACTGGGCCGCCACCCCGGGGCGATCCGGCACATGGGAGAGGGCAATCAGCCCTTGGTGGCGCACCAGTTCCAGGGCGTCCACGGGTTTGCCCAACTCCAGCGCCGCCCCCGCCACCCGCTGGCGGCGGTTGCTGGTGAGGCAGGTGCCCGGGTGGTCACTCCAACTGGAGCGCACAACCAGGGGCAGGCCGTAATTGCGGGCAATTTCCACGGCCCGGGGATGGAGCACCGCCGCCCCGAGGCTGGCCAACTCCAGCATCTCGTCACAGGTAATGCTCTCCAGCAATCGGGCGCCGGGCACAATGCGGGGATCGGTGGTGAGTACCCCTTCCACGTCGGTGTAGATCTCACAACGCTCCGCACCCAGAGCTGCCGCCAGGGCCACGGCGGAGGTGTCCGAGCCGCCCCGCCCCAAGGTGGTGATCTCCAGGCCGCCGTTGGCGCTGGCGGCGGCGCCCTGAAAACCGGCCACCACCACCACGGCGCCCTCCGCCAAGTGGGCGCGCACCCGCTCGGTGCGAATGTTCAGAATGCGGGCCCGGCCATGGGCCGCTTCCGTGACAATCCCCACCTGCTGGCCGGTCATGGACACTGCCGCCACCCCCAACTCCTGCAAGGCCATGCTGAGCAGGGCAATGCTCACCTGTTCCCCGCTGGCCAGCAGCATATCCAGTTCCCGTTGCGGGGGATGACGGCTGACGGAGCGCGCCAGTTGGGTGAGCTCGTCGGTGGTTTTCCCCATGGCCGACACCACCACCACCATGTCGTCTCCGCCGCGGCGTGTATTGTCAACCCGCTGGGCAACAGCCTTGAGGCGTTCGAGAGAGCCCACGGAACTGCCACCGAATTTTTGCACCAGGAGGGCCATGGCCGCCAGGATGGATGGAGTGATTATCCGCTCTGGCGCGCCTGGGCCAAGGGCAACAAGTGCTCCCGGAAGGCCTGCCGGGGTGGTGTGCCCTGTTTGAGGGCCCATTCCAGTTCCAGCAGTGCGGCCAGGAGTTGTTGCAGTTGCCGGGGCTGGCAACCCCGCACCTGCCGCTGCAGGATGTAGACCCGTTTGGGATTCCCGAAGCCGGCGGCCTTGGCGATGGTCTGGGCATCCTTCTCCCCGGTGGCGGTCATCAGCGCCACCCACAACCAGCCGCGCACCTGGCTCACCAGGCTGGCCTGAATCCGCAGGGCCGGTTCATTGGCCCGGAGCAGTTCATCCAGCAGGTGCAGGGCGGTGGGGATGCGGTTGTGGAGCAGGGCCTCGCCAACTTGCAGGCTGGTCTGGCTGGTGGCGCCCACCAGGGCCGCCACTGCTGCAGTGGTGATGGTCTTGCCGGCACTGTAAAGATCCAGTTTCTCCAACTCTCCCGCCAGCCGTCCGCTGTCACTGCCCACCGCCGCCGCCAGCGCCGCTTCCGCTGCCGGCTCCATGGTGACGCCGGCGGCCTTGGCGGCCCGCTGCACCATCTGGTGCTGCCCCCTGCTATCCCACACTGCAGGTCGGGGAAAAGGTTTTACGGTGGCCTCCTTCTGGAGCAGCTTTGTGGATTTCAAGCGGCCGTCGGGCTTGTTGGCGGAGGTGAGCAACAGGTGACAGTTCCGGGGAATCCGGGGCAGGGTGGTGGTGAGGGCCGCCAGCAGTTCCGGCGGGCAACTCTCGCAAAAGGGGCTGTTGGCCACATGAACCAACCGCCCGCCACCGCCAAAGGGGGCCATGCGCACGGTGGTCAACGCCAGGGTTGCCCCATCCCCTTGTTGTCCGTCCAGCCGTTGCAGGTTGAAGCTTTCCCAGGCGGGATCCAGCACCTTCCGGGCCAGGACCGTCACCGCATGTTCCAGGGCTGTGGTGTCGTCACCCCAGTAGACATGCACCGGCATGGAACCGTTCCCCATGGATCACCCGATTTTGACGGAAAGCCTGACGCTGATCCAGCGGCGCCTCCCTCCCACCGGATTCCGCGGTGTCCAGCAAGAAGTGCTGGTGCGGCTGATCCACAGCAGTGGGGATTGGCGCCTGGCCACGGCGCTGCGCTGCCCTGCCGCCGCCTGTGAACAGGCCATGACCGCCCTGGCCCGTGGCGCACCCATCCTCACCGACACCGCCATGGCTGCCGCAGCGGTGACCCCCATGGCCCGGCGCACCTTTGCCAATCCCGTGATCAACGGCTTGGTCTGGGCGCCGGATCCCGCGCCACCTGGTCAGACCCGCACCGCCCTGGGTCTGGCTGCCGCTGTGCAGCGCCATCCCCGCAGCGTGGTGGTGATCGGCAGCGCCCCCACGGCTCTGCTCCATCTGCTGGCCCTGGCTTCCCAGAGCCGCCTTGAACCACCGGTGTTGGTGGTGGGGATGCCGGTGGGCTTTGTGGCCGTGCAGGAGGCCAAGGCCGCCCTGGCCCGCAGTGGCTGGCCCCAGGTGCGTCTGGAAGGAAGCCGGGGCGGGGCCGGCCTGGCGGCAGCGGTGGTGAATGCCCTCCTGCGTCGGGCCTGGCTGGATGGTCGAGCCCACACTTGACCTCTTTGGCGGGTTGTTCTGCAGCGGCAAGATTGGCGCCATTCACGGGGTGACCCATCTCCTTCATCTGGATATTGGCTGTGCCCAGGGGCATTTCCCCATGGAGATGGCTGCCCTCCATCTCCGGCGCAATCACCTTGGCCTGGAGGTTCCTCCGTCCCCTGGCGGAGCGGGTAGAGGTATCAGTTATGTACCATGAATTCCTGCTTTCGTGGGAATGACGGGGAGAGGATGTTGGAGTGATGGGAAGTGTGGGGTCTTCGGGACCAAAAGCCGTGATGGAGTCTTGAGCCTGGGCGCCAGGGAACACAGATCACCATCAACCACCCGGCACAAGGCGGAGAATCCTGCCGTCGTGCTCGTCGTCAGTCAAGGCATAAACAACACCGTCAGGGGCGACGGCTACATCGCGGATGCGCTGCCCCTCGTCAGCAAGGAGCCGCTCCTCATGCACCACGGACTCACCCTCCAGCTCCAGACGGAGAAGGGCGCGAGCCCTGAGACCGGAGACAAGCAGGTTGCCTTGCCAGCCCGGGAGTTCCGGGCTTGTGTAGAAGGCAATACCGCCTGGGGCAATGGCCGGGGTCCATGTGGCGATGGGATCCTCCAGTCCCGGCGCCCGACTGTGCCCACGACCCACCGGCCGACCGGAGTACTCCATCCCATGGGACACCAGGGGCCAACCGTAATTTCCACCTGGTTGGGGGATGTTCAGTTCATCGCCACCGCGAGGGCCGTGCTCGCTGATCCATAACTTGCCTGTCTCCGGGTGGATGGCCGCCCCCTGAACATTGCGGTGTCCATAGGACCAGATTTCCGGCAGGGCATCGTCGCGGCCAATGAACGGGTTATCGCCGGGCGCTGTGCCATCGGGTTGCAGCCGCACCACCTTGCCCAGGTGGGAGCGGAGATCCTGGGCCTGCCGCCGCCATCGGTCCCGGAACCGTTCCCCCAGGGTCACAAACAGAGTTCCGTCCCCGGCGAAGACCACACGGGCGCCAAAGTGCAGACGGCCCGGATACCGGGGCGACTGGCGAAAGACGACGGTGAGGTCTTCAAGGGTTGCGCCATCGCTGGAAAGCCGTGCCTGGGCCACCGCGGTGGAGTTGACGCCGTCGGCAGCCGGTTCGCTGTAGGCCAGCCAGAGCAGACGATTGCCCGCAAACGCCGGATCCACGGTCACGTCCAGGAGACCACCCTGCCCCTCGTCCGCCACCGGGGGCACCCCGGCCAAGGGCGCCGACAAGTTGCCATCCTGGTCTACAACCCTCAGCCGACCGGGCTTTTCCGTAACGATGATGGCGCCGTCGGGGAGAATATCCACACCCCATGGCTGGGCAAGACCTCGAGCCATAACACTGAGGCGAAGGGCGCCCTTCTCGGTCTCCACGACACGGGTCTGGGCGCTGGAGATCTCTGGCGGCGCGCCCAACAGGAGGATGGAAGCCGCCAGGGTCAGGGCAATTTTTCCCAGGCGTTCCCCAACGGTCTCCACGGCATCCTTTGCAGCAAGGTCAAATGTAGGGTGAAGGGAAACGCTGTTTGTTGACACCATGGCGACGGCGCTCCCCGCCATCCGGGGGAACAAGCTCCCGCCGGTTCAGCGCCCCACCGTGCCCTGTTTCTCAGTGACGTTCACCTGGGCGCCGGACGGACAGAGGCCCAACGCCTTCTCCAGCAACTCCAGACCATCCCAGTGAACGGTTGGCGCTGGTGGGTGACATCCTCGATTGCACCGTATGGCAGAGGCGCGGTGCGGTGTTCAGCCCCGATGAGGTGGAACTGCTGCTTTAGCTTGTGGCCGCTGCGGCGGCGCGCCAGGTGATCTGGGTGCTGGGGAACCATGAACACCCCCTGCAGAGGGCAATGGGTTCAGATGTGATGCAGATCGTCAAAGGGGGTGCGCCACGGCTCCGGATCGGCCACCGCTACATTCACCAGACCCGGGAAGGGAAGCGGCTGGCGGTCGTCCATGGGGATTGCCTGGGGGACGGTTCGGGCCGCTGGCAGCGGTTGGGCCATTGGGGCTACCAACTCCTGGTCACCCTGGAACGCTGGAGCCGCCGCCTGGGGTTGCCCAGCCCCACCCTGGCGGTGCGGCAGGGGCGACGGGGGCGGCAGGTGATCGCCGCCTTCCACCGGGATGCTGCCGCCTGGGCGCGGCGCAACTGGGGGCGGCGAACTGAGCGGTAAAACGGCCCTACGCCGCCACCGGGACCCTCAGGACTCCGGGTGACCCATGGCGCGCTTCATGAACACTTCGGGATCAGCACGCCACTGGCTATAGCCAATGCGCCGGTGATCCGTCAGCCAGTCCAGCTTCCGGCTGAGGCAGGCCGCCAGAGCAGTGTTGCCACGGTCCAGGGCAAAGCCGCCCAGTTCCTGGGCAGGATCAAGGACACTGATGGCCAGCCGCCCGCCGGATTCATGGCTGGCGTCCCGATTGCCGATCTCGCCACGGGCAATCCCGTCAAGACTGCCGTCAGAGACCATGGCCAGCAACTGCATCTCGTCCGTCCCGTAGATAATCTCCGGTTTATCGGCCGATGGATTGGATAATTTTGTGCGATCAGCGAGAGCCGGGCTTCTTCGGGATGCCGTAATCAGCCAATCGTCACTGCCGTCCGCCACAACCAGCCCGCGGGGGGTTTCCACGTGGACGCCCTTGGCCAACCGACCATCGGGCCGGGTCAATCCCGTGAGCGCCAGCAGGCGATGCTCACCCGTGGTTCCCGCCAGGGCGCCAATCCGCGCCGCGCCGTCCAACCGGTCGTAGCTGGAGAACCGCTCCACGTCAGCAGCCCGCACCAACAGGGATTGGCGGAAGGCGATATGGCCGGAGGTGAAGGTGACCACAGTGTCTCCGGTAGCATTGCGGGTGCGGGAGTCCAGAATTGTGATGCCGCCGCCGACAAGATCAAACTCCGGCTCGGCGGCCCGTAGCCAGATACCGGGCCAGTCGCCAATGGCCCGGCGCGAAAACGTCAGCCCTGCCCCATCCATGGCTTCCAGGGCATCCAGCAGGTCCGCTTCATAGCCCCGATGCTGATGAAATTCCGGTGAGCCCGGCCGGGGATCGGCGCTATAGCTCACAGGCCGGAAATCGGCAAAGAAGCCTACGTTCAACACAGTGCCCGGGGGCGTGCAGGGTCGATGATCGGCAAATACGGGCTGCCACCAGCCCAGGCCCATGTTGACGATCCCTGTCAAGCCCAGGGCGAGCAAATGGGGCAGCTTATCCCACGGCATCAGACCCTCCATCCGCTCCAGAAACAACTCCCGCCCCGTCTCGTGCTTCTTGCTCCCGTACTCAGGGTCCGCAAAGCTCCTCTCCATGCTCCCCATCTCCACAAGACTCCAATTATTCCCCAATCCTGCCATGGGGAAGGGACTTCTTCAGAGATGCCTTGGATTTCCTCCCCACTGCCGATTCAATTATGCAACAATTTGTAACGTGCCCCCCCCCCCCCCGCAAGGTGGCCAGATCTGAAACTTGAGATTCACCAAGTGGCCTCTCCCATGTCTTCTGTTCATCGCGCTCTGCTGGCCTTACCCCTTGTTTTGCTGGCAGCCTGCGGTGGCGGGGGGGGGGGGCAGATAACTCTACTTCCTCTCAACTTGATACCTGCTTCAAGGTACACGGCGGCGGTTGCCTGACCAATGCCGAGCTTGAGGAAAGGGCGCAGCAAGAAACAGAAAGTCTAAAACAGATAAGCCATCGCAGAATCGATGCAGTTTGGGATGAAGAGGCTGCTAATGCCGTAAAATGGCCTGCCGCACAAATCAATGCTTACCGGGCAGAGGCGAATCTTCGTCTGACCCATGGGCCTACGGACGCTTTAGGTGAAGAGGTCACCATTGGATTTATCGATACCGGCATCCACGAAAATCATGAAGCATTTGATTATGTGTCTGTTACGGAAGAATTTCTTGCCGGCGCAGTTAATGAGGATCTGGATGAGCAGTCTCACGGTACTGCTGTTGCCAGCATTGCAGTGGGTGATGATATAAATACACTTTTCTCAGACCATGGAAATACCAATATAAACGTCAAGATGTTTGCAATTCCTCTTGGAGATGGTAGTGGCGATTACACACCCATAAACCTCAATCAGCTCGCGGCGGCTAACTTTGGCGATGCAGCCCTTTTTAGACATGTCCTCAATCAAGATCTCGATATTTTGAATCTCTCTTTTGGATACAACGGCGGCATTGAGAACTACAGCGAGCAAGACCTGCGCAGCAATTACGGGAGAACCATTGCAGCCCTCGCCCAGGAAGGCAGGCAGGAGAAGACAATCCTTGTCTATGCTGCTGGCAATGCAGGTCGTGAAGCCAGGATCCACTCCCTTTCACCTGAGATTGGTGCTGGGCTTGTTGCTTATATGGAGGAGCTCCAAGGCCATTCCATAGCGGTTGTCAGCACTGGAGAAGACGGCAAGATATCGAACTTCTCCAATCGCTGCGGAATCGCTGCGGATTTTTGCATTGCCGCACCAGGAGAATTGCTTCTTGCAGCGACTCATACCATCGGAGTCAGAGATCTATATGGTCTATCTCAAGGAACTTCTTTTGCGGCCCCCATGGTCAGCGGGGGCTTAATTGCCATGAAAAAACTGTTCCGAGACCAACTCACCAACGAGCAATTGGTATCCCGCCTCTTTAGAACAGCCAACGATGACGGCATCTATGCCAATTCAGCCATCTATGGCCATGGATTGATGGATCTGGGCGCCGCCACCAATCCCTGGGGCACCCCGGCGTTCATGGGCGCCAGCGGCGCCGCACTCCCAATCTCTTCCACCTCCCTGACGCTGGGCGCCCCGTTCGGTGACGGTCTTGCCAATGCCTTGGCTTCCCGTGAAGTTGTAGCTTTTGATTCCCTGGGGGCTCCTTTCTGGTTCGAGGCCGCCAGCTTTACCGGTCTCTCCGAAGGCGCTTCCCTCGCCACCCGCCTCAATGACTTCCTCCACCCCGCTCAACTTCGCTCCATCCCTGAAACCTGGCAGTTCAATCTCAAAGAGAACGCCACGGCCACAGAAATTGGCCATCTTGCCCTCGCCAACGGGGCTTCACGCCTCACCATAGCCGGCCCCCAGGGAGTTTCCGCCATGCTTTTCCAGGATCCCCGAGAGCTTGAAGGGCTGACTCTCGCCTGTACACCCAGGACTTTTGACGCCTTCACCGTGGAAGCCGGCTACCTCAACGAACACCAATCCCTCTTGGGCAGCCACGGCGAAGGCGCCGGGGGTCGGTTCTCCGGTGAGACCCTCTTCCTCGGCGCCGGGTTGAACGTCACGGCCGGGAACTGGCAGTTGGCGGCACAGGGGGAAGTTGGCCACGTGACCCCCGCTGTTGCCCACAGCCAATTCATCAAGGAGATCTCCTCCCTCTCCACCAGCTCCTTCCGTCTGGCCGCCAGTCGGCCATTTGCAAACGGCAGCGCGTTGCACTTCTCCCTGAGTCAGCCTCTCAGAGTGGAGAGTGGTTCCTTTACCCACAACCTGGTGGCTAGCGGCGCCCATGCCCTCTCCCTGGATCAAGCCGTCTCCGATCCCCTTGCCCCCCAGGGCCGTCAGTTGGATCTCACCGCCCGGCTGGACCTACCCTGGTTGGGAGGTGATCTCTCCCTCGGCGCCACACGCAGCGCCCAGCCCCGCCATCAGCAAAGCGCTGCACCGGAGTGGACCCTCTTCACCGGCTACCGCTCCACTTGGTGAGGGGAGGTGAGTAGACGGTTTTGCATAGTGACCGTACCACCGGAGACTCGCCACTCCAAACAGGGTGTTCGAGGCTTGTTGATGGTGCAAGCTTGGTAGATTTCTGCGCCAGCTAAAATGAGATAAAATCGCTCTCAAAAGGGTTCAACAGCAGTCCGAATTGTTGCCGAATGATTAGATTTCCATTCTTCATTCCGACCCAGGAAACTTTCTATCGTGCCTTGGGTGAGCATAGACTAGAGTCACCAGGAAATGCCCAACGCCAGAGCCCCGATGATGCCCCGCATCACCCTGCAAAACACCCCCCACCGCAAGGGCGCCATCGCCCGTTCTGTCCGCTTTAACAGCCACGGGAACAGCTTGCAAGGCGCCCTCCACCTGCCGGAGACTGGCGCCACACCCTTGCCCGAGGCGCCTGGACTACGGTGAAGGAGCAGATGGCGGGCACCTATGCCCGGGAACTGTTGGTTGATGATGCGATCCGTTATTGTTTCTCTGGTTACTGCTTGGCATCGCTGCATAAGTCTTTTGAAAGGCAAGCCAGTTCTTTTCCCGTACAGGTTAGAGTACGGTTGCGTGGCGCTCGGATTCTCGCATCCTTTTCAGAGCCTCGGCCTGTTGGAGAAGGAGGGTCTTGATCTTTGAGGAAGTTGATTGTCATGTTTGTTGCTCCTTTCCAGAAGAGACTCCATGTACATCCCAACCAGGGTATCGGGGCGCCACGGAAAATTGACGTCCCGCCCGTCCGGAAAAGCTTTCCGGCCCATCCAAACTCGCTCCACTACTGACTTTCTCATGGTGAGAGGCCATTTCATGGGGGAAGGTTGTCCGATTTTTCGTAGCGCCCTTGAGCTCATTGGCCAGCACCATCGGCGCCATCAGCAGACCCCAGCGCACCCCAACGTCTGACCAACGCTTCCCCTGCCGCCTCGTCACACTGCCCTTGCAATCCGTTGGTGATGGCGCAGGTGTTGCCCACAAAGGTTTCCACGGTGCTCTGACCGGCGCCAAGACCGTCGGCAATCAGGTGTCGGGGGCTGAGGGGAATGCCGCTCTGTTCGGAAATCACCTGGAGAGACTGGCCGGGCGGGTCATGCTCCGGGAAGAGAACAACCACGTTGGCTTCCTCCAATTCACGGCGCAGATTGGCCAGCACGGCCGGCCGTACCGCCTCGGTGGTGCTGAAGCCCTGAAGCGCCAACTCCCTGAAGCCGTAACGGTGGGCGTAATACCCGAACGCCTTGTGGCGGGTGGCCAGGACCCTCTGTTGGGGGGGGATCGCCTCCACTTGTTCCTCAGCCCAGACATCCATATCCTTCAGCACAGCGATTGCCTCCTGGTTCAGCATCCGAAGGGCGGTTGCGTCTTCCGGCGCCAGCTTGGTCAATTCCTCGGTGACCACCATGGCCATGGCCTGGGTGTTCTCGGGGCTATGCCACACGTGGGGATCCACACCGCCATGGTCGTGGTGGTCATGTCCATGGTGATCCTCGTGGTGGGGATCGGGGCTATCGCCGTGGCTCAGGTCATGGTCTTCATCTTCATGGCCGTGATCGTCGTGGTGGTCTCCGTCATGGCTGGACTCATGGTGGTCCCCATGACCGTGGTCGTCTTCATCACTATGGCCGTGGTCATCATGGTCATCGTGATCGTCGTGGTCGTCGGCCATGGGGAGCGGGTCGGTCTCCTCCAGTGACGGGAGTTCAATGGCCTCCGCTACGGCCAGAGCCTTTCCCTCTTCGGCAAGGTTGGCCAGGACGGGGGTGAGGCCATGGCCGTTGATCAGCACAAGATCAGATTGCTCCAGACGGCCCCGCTGCTCCGGGGACAGGGAGAACGTATGGGGATCCTCTTCACCGGACAGGAGGCAATGGACGGTGATGGAAGGCGTGGCCAGGGTGCGGGTCAGGTCACACAGAACCCCGTCGGCCGCCAGCACCTGGGGATTGTCTGCCCCGGACGCAGCCGGGCTGGAGGACTGCGGTGATCGCGGGCGA
The DNA here is from genome assembly GCA_026709085.1 of Cyanobacteria bacterium MAG CAR3_bin_5. Classification (GTDB taxonomy): domain Bacteria; phylum Cyanobacteriota; class Cyanobacteriia; order PCC-6307; family Cyanobiaceae; genus Synechococcus_B. The sequence continues at coordinate 41,817 of JAPOTR010000006.1, forward strand.
CTGCATCCTGTAGCCAGTCCCCCCAGCAACACCACTGCCAAGGCAAAACCGGTCAAGCGCTGAATCATGGAATCCTGTGGGCGTCAAGCCCATTGCGCAAGGTTCACGCTACCATCAATCAAGACTCAATTGCAGGCTCAGTTTGAGAACAACCTCTCTGAGACGCAGCCAAGGGGCCGTTGAACCTGATGAAAGGATGCCTCCGGCCCCGCCGGGGCTGCGGGTCTGTGGTCTGGACTACCACTACGACCGGCAGCGGGTGCTTCACCAAGTGGCCTTCCAGCTTCGCCCCGGCAGCCTGACGGCCCTGGTGGGTCCCAACGGGGCCGGCAAGTCCACCCTGCTTCACCTGTTGCAGGGACAACTCCAGCCCAGTGCCGGGGCGGTGGAACTGGACGGGGCGCCGGTGCGGCGCTGCCGGCGGCGGATTGCCCTCATGCCCCAGAAGGGGGAAATCGACTGGCGCTTCCCCATCACGGTGGCGGAGTTTGCCGGTTTGGGGCGGTTGGCGGCTTCTCGCGCCGGTTGTTGCGACGTGGACGGGGCCTTGCAGAGGGTGGGCCTGGAGGCCATGAAGAGCAAGCGCCTCGACCAACTCTCCGGTGGGCAACAACAGCGCGCCCTGCTGGCCCGCACCCTGGTGCAGCCGGCGGACGTGTTGCTGCTGGACGAACCCTGCGCCGCCATTGATCCCCCCTCCCGCAACCTGCTTCTGGGTCTGATGCGCCAACTCAGCGATGGGGGGTTCACGCTGCTGGTCAGCAGCCACGATTGGGGTCCCGCCTTGAACGCCTACGACCGGGTGCTGGTGCTGAACCAGGCGCTCCGCGCCGACGGCACTCCCCAACAAGTGCGCCAGGCCCTCGATGACGTCACAATGGGGAACCATTGCTGTGGTTGAACCTTGGACACGGGGGATCCGGATGAGGCGTGATCGGGGAGACCACCTCCCGTGAGCTGGTGGATTGCGCCCCTGCTGCTGGCCCTGTTGACCGGTGCTCTATGTCCTGTCAGTGGCGCCTTGCTGATTGTGCAGGGGCGAGTCATGCAGGCCAACCTTATCGCCCACGCGGTGCTGCCGGGCTTGGCCCTGGCCGTGGCGTTCGGCCTTCCTCCCAGCGTGGGCGGCTCCCTCAGCGGTCTCCTGGGGGCCCTTGTAGCGGAGCGGCTTCTGGTTCCCGGACAGAACACCACCAACCACGGCGCCGTGATGAACACCGTCCTGGCGGGGTTCATGGGGCTTGGGGTGTTGCTGATCCCCCTGCTGGGCATCAGGGTGGACCTGGAGGCCACCCTGTTTGGGGATCTGCTGCTTGTCCGGTCGGTGGACCTGCTCCTGGCCGGGGGCGGTCTCCTGTTGCAGGGACTCTTCTTTACAGCCTGCTACCGCCCTCTGGTGTTTCTCGGGGTGGATCCGACGGGAGCGGCCGCCAGTGGTCTACCGCTGCGGGCCCTGAAACTGGCCTTGGCAGGGATTACGGCTTTTGTGATCGTCAGCAGCATGGCCGCTGTGGGGGTGGTGCTGGTGATCGGTCTCATGTGTGCGCCCGCCTTATTTGGTCTGGCCGGGGCCACCAGCCTGAGACAGGCGGTGCTCAAGGCTTCTGCGGCCGGCATGGCGCTCGGTGTCGGCGGCTTTCTGTTGGCCCTGCTGCTGAATCTTCCTCCAGGCCCCTTGATTGGCGTCCTTTGTGTTGGCCTGGTGATGGTGCGGAGGGGTTAAAGAAGGCCCCAGGGTTGGCGGTCCCATGTCCACGGCCCTAGCCGATGTCCCTTCGTAATGGATCGGCTGGATATGGGAACTATTTTCCTCCATTGCTTGACAAGCAGATCCCTGTTTAGATTTCGCAGAAATTAGAGAGACAGATATAGAAATGCTTAGAGAACAATTATCCATTTTAAAACAAGAGAAAACACAGAAATATATGGAATAAGTTAGAAAACTGGAATCTATTCTTTAAGTCTTAATATCCTCAAAATTCTCCCATGTGCTTTCCCTGGATAGCCCTAAGCTATAGAGACGCCAATGAGAATCTGAAGTGATCCTTACATTCACGTGATTGTTACTTATTTATTTAGGCAGGTATAGTTCAAAATTCTTTTCTGTAAGTTTGTAGCCCTGAGGCTTGGGATGCCGAGGCGAACCATCCCTGTTTCAGCCCAGGCACCAAAGTTCAGTATCCCTCTTCTCCTTAAATTTATCTATAAATTCATCTATTATTTTACGACAATGAGGACGACAACCTTTAGTCCCCCATGCGCACACAACTTTAAGCTCTGTTGAGGTGTTTTTGGGAAAGCGACGCGCAAAATTGATAGTCCAATCAATAGCTTTCTCATTGTCAGGACCAAAAGGATCGTTTACCTTAAATAGCTTGTCAGAGTTAGATTCTATGTAGGCAGACAGATTGCACACCAGAACCGAATTGCGGCCCCAATCTTCGGTGATTCTTTCTACTCGTTCCATAGTTGGGTCGTTTTTCTTGTTATCAGCTTTGCTGGGATTGAGCATTATGAAGACAACAGGGTTGAGGCAGTCCGGATCCAAACCATCTGATGCCTGAAACCTTCGCCACAAGACATATCGGTATTTGCCGCACTCGGACAGGCAAGCATCCATTGTGCAGTGAGGGTCAATTCGGAATTCCACGCTAACCTGGCTCCTGACTTGGGGTGCGTTATGAGTGTAGCAGGCAAGCAGTCCCTTGGGTTAATTGCCAACTTCTCTCCTTGAATCTTTCCTCAGCCCCCGGCTCCTTATTGATGTCAGGGTGGTACTGACGGGCCAGGCGCCGGTAGGCGCGTTTAAGGGTCCCGGGTTGGCGTCCCTGCTGACATTCAAAAGGTCGTAGTAATCGGCCATGCAGAGGGCTTCACTGCTGCAACAGTTGGATTCCCAGTTTAGGGCTTTGATCCGGGGGGGATCCGCCCCTAGCCAATGGCCCCTTGTACCAGCCCTTGGTGGGTCCCATGCCATGGATCGGCAGGTGTGGGAACCATGGATCCCATGCCCTTTCCACAACCGGCCTCCTCCATTGCTTGACAACACCCCCGGCGACGCCATGGCTCCATTTGATCCAACCCTGCCCAGCACCCGTCTGGTGCAGCAGTGGATCCGCCGCCAGCGGACCCTGGTGGTGATGCTCCATCAGGGGCGCTGCCTGGAAGGCCGGCTGCTCTGGCAGGATCCGGTGGCGCTGGCCTTGCAACTCCATGACGGGCTGGAGCCGGTGCTGGTGCAGCGCCGGAGCGTTGCCCTGATCCACCCGGCGGCGGTGAGCCTGGAGACGGCAACCGGAAGGAAGTCGACTACGGGTGGAGCAATGCCGTCAGTTGAGGCTGCAAGCCGGCAAAGGCGCGGCCCCGATGACCATGGCGGCGTTTCTGTGGGGGCGTCATCTGGGCAAAGCTGAGGCCCACCGCCGGAACCCAGAAGAGGGGGTCATACCCGAAGCCCCCCTCCCCAATGGGGGCCTCCAGGATGTGCCCATGGCTCACACCCTGCGACGTCAGGGCAATGGAGCCGTCAGGCCGGGCCAGGGCCAGGGCCGTAATGAACCGGGCCGAGCGGTCCTGACAACCGGCCAGTTCCGCCAGCAGGCGTTCCATCCGCCGGGCATTGTCGGGGGCATAACGGGCGGAGTGGATGCCCGGCCGGCCGCCCAGGGCATTCACACAGAGCCCGGAATCATCCGCCAGGGCCCATGCAACCGTGGCCCTGGCCACCGCCGTGGCCTTCAGACAGGCATTGGCGAGAAAGTCGGCGCCGGTTTCCGCCACCGTCACCCCCGCCGGCTGAGGGCGCACATCAACGGCCCCAGGAGGCAGATCCTCCTGCAAAAGCCCCTGAAACTCGGCCAGCTTGCCGGCATTGCTGCTGGCAACGACAAGTACAGACCCGGTCATGGTGGTTCAGTGTCCCTCAGCCCATCTTGACCGGCCAGGGGGTCCCAATCCCGTGCCGGGATCGCCGCCGGTCAGCAACTCACCACCCCATGCCCCCATGTCCTGGTTCATGGGGTGACCCCATTGTCACCCTGTGGATGCTCCAGCCAGGCTATGGGCCAGCCTTGCCAAACACATGTTGGCGGTGCCAGGCCAGGTGGGTCTGGTGTCTGGACGTGACGGGGATGGACTGTTGCCAGCGCAGTTCAGCCTGGGCTGCCTGGCTGAGGCGGGGGGAAAACCGTGGCTGACCAGCCTCGTCGAAGGTGACCAGGCCGCGATCAAAGGCGGCATCCCAGAGGGCGGAGAGCAGCAGGCCGTTATGCACGTCCAGCCTGGCGGCGTCCGTCCTGCAATGTTTCCAGGGAATGATGTGGGAAGCCCGCAGCAGGTCTGGATCGCTGATGCCGGTGAGGGGGCAGCAGCCCTGCCAGTACTCCATGAGGCTGGCGCGGAAAATGTCCTGACCGATGCGCTGAACCACCAACCGCTCGGCCTCAGTTGTGCGGGGCAGGCCACGAACCTGAGCCGCAAACTGCTGCAACGGCGCATCGGAGAGGCTGGCGGAGAGGGCATAGACCCGTGGCAGCACTCCATAGAGGGCGCCAAGGTTGGAGAAGCTGTAGCGGGCCAGACCAGGGCCGGGCATGGCGGTGGGGGCGAGGCCAACGGCCTCAACGACTCCGCCATGATCCAGGGCCAGGAACCAAGGCCCGTGGTCTCCAGCGGCGGCCAAGGACAGGGTCCCCGGAACGGTGGTGGAGGCGAAAGCGACCCAGCCCTCGCTGGCTGACGCCATGGGCCGACGAAACCCGTGCTGCCATGCGGCCTTCTCACACTCCTGGCGGACAATAAAGGATTGGGGCGCCTGGACCATGGGTGTGCTCATCAGTGCAACGGCCTCATCAACATCCTGGGCCTGTGGATCGTGTGGGGGAATGCCTGGACACAGGCTCCAGCAATGTGGCACACTTCAGATCCGATCAGACAACGCCATGGGTGGCGAACTGCCACTGCCCAGCCTCTCCATCTCCGGTTTCCGGGGATTTCCGAACCTCTCGATTCCCCAACTGGGCCGCGTGACCCTGTTGACGGGGCGCAACGGGGTTGGCAAAACGACGGTGCTGGATGCCATACGCATCTATGCCGCAGCCACGTATGATACCTCCTGGCCCCTGTCTACTCTGCTGGCGGACAGGCTGGGACAGCAGGACGAATGGAGAGAGGGTCTGGACGAGGATGGGGGCAAGGTGCTCGTCGCGGACTACACCGGTCTGTTCCATGGCCGCAGCTTTCCCCCTGGGCAACCCATCTCCATTGGCCCGGAGAATGACGAGAACAACGTCCAGCTTGATGTGTATCAGGCAGGAAGTTTGTCACAGGAAGAGGACGAGAAACTAATTCTCTCACTTTCTCGCATGGAAGACACAGATATTCTACCTCTCTTGGTTACTTTTAAAGAGCGTCCCAAGTATCTTTTACCTTGGATAACCAGGAGAGAATATACTAGGTTATCAATGCGCAAACGTCTTTGGAGAATGATGGACGACGATAACAAGCAGTCACCAGAGAAGCTTAACTGTGTATCTATCGGCCCCAATTTACCAAATAACGAAGATCTAGTTGAATTTATTGATAGAGTTGCATTAACTGAAGAAGATCATAAACCGAAAGAAACTCTAGAGCTTATTTATGAAGGCAACATCTATGGAATTGCCGTAATTGGCAGAGGTGAAAGGTCTCGGCCTCGCGTTATGGTGAAGTTATCAGAGCAAGGAGCCCGTGCCCCCTTGAAAAGTCTGGGTGACGGGGTGACGCGCTTTTTTGGGATTGCTGCTGGTTTGCTGAAGAGCCGTGATGGCATTCTCCTCATTGATGAGGTGGAAAATGGAATTCACTATTCTGTTCACGAAAGACTTTGGAAAATGATCCTCGAAGCTGCCCATAAATATAATATCCAGGTGGTAGCAACGACCCATAGTCGAGACACAATTGTTGGTTTTGCAAAAGCTATACGAAATTCAAAAACAGAGAATACTCATTCCGCTCTCGTAAGAATTGAAGAAAAAGGAGAGAATGCTCAAGCTGTAGAATACAGTGAAGAAGAAATAGATACAGCGTCTCGATATTATATTGAAATGAGGTAGAGTGATGAGTAATTTACAAAAACGGATTTTATTGGTGGAAGGTGATGACGACAAGCATTTCGTCAGTAACTTCTGCGACAAAATGTTACCCAGGCAATTAGTCTGTAAATTTGTAGAAGAAGATAACGGAAGTGATAGCAATGATAATAGCACACCGATACTTTATATTGATAGTGGCAGCAGAAAGAAAGGTGGTATTAGGAATATGATTAAACGCATATCACCCCAGATCAAAAAAGAGGAGACAGAGGTCGTAGGAATCATGGCAGATGCTAACGGACAAGGCTTTGACAGTCCTGAACATCCATGGCAAAAGATAAGAAGTAAATTGGAGGAAGTCTTGGATTTTGAGGATGCCCTCCCAGAGTTACCTTGCCACAAAGGGCTTATTCGCTGTAATGTAAGACCTAAGCAGAAACCAAAATCGACTCTTCATGTTGGTGTCTGGCTGATGCCAGACAATCAATCCAGTGGCGAGCTTGAAAATTTCTTTGCGGGACTGATTCAGGATAATTCGACTTGGCCGCTTGCCAAGGAGTATATCAGTAAATACGTCGGAAGATCAATAGAAAAAGAAAGGACGGGAAGTCAGCGGGATGGCTTTGATATCGATAAACTGTATAAGGTCTCGAAAGCAGAAGTCTACGCATGGTTGGCGACAAGAAAGAAGCCAGGGAAAATGGGTGCAGTGATCTCCAAAGGTCATGGCCTCAACTTTGATTCTGAACTTGCACAGCGCTTTGCTCAGTGGCTTGAAGACCTGTTCTGTTTCTAAATCGAGACGTCCTTTGAATCGTTTTCTATCTGGACGTTTTGAGATTTTGATGCACCAGCAGTGCCGCAAGGAAAATCTTTGTTGTTTCATCATCTTTGATATTCTGCCATTTTTGATGAGCTATTTTAGCTAAATTATAAATAATCATAGCATCTTCCTTAGTATAGCTACGGACAAAATTGTAGTCGGCCTCATTGCGCTCATTTTGAAGATTACAAAAGGTGTCTGCCATGTCAGCTAGACCATGAGAAATATCATGGCCTGCCAGCACCTCTCGGATTTTCTGGCCAGGGTTTTTCTGGGCAAAACCTCGGCAGACATCAGCGATACTCCGATGGCCAAAGGCGCGAATCACATAGCCGCGTAGAAGCTTTTTCTCCGGCCCGCCACCCACCATGGCTACTGCCGCTGCATCAACAAGAAGAGAAAATAGTGAATAATAGGCAGTTGAGATTGACCGCCTCAGATTGGCTTGCCTGGGTCGGCGTGAGTCCAGATTAAGAAGGTGGTGGGCCTGCTGTAACAGGTCGGCGGCAAGGCTCATGCTGGCGCCTCCCGGGACTGTTCAAGGGCTTCCTCGCGCTCCAATTCAGCCAATTCCGCTTGTCCCGCTTTTGTGCGAAATCGCACATAGACCCAGCGATCATCCCCTGACTTGGCAATCCGCTCCCGCACCTGTTTACGGATCACATCCAACTTGTCAAACTCCTCCTGGCTGGTTTCAAGATCAAACTGCTGGTTGGTTGCAAGGAGGACCCAGACCCAGATGGTCGGGTAGTCCAGGGAGTCTTCCCCGGTCTCTACCGTCCACCCCGTAACCGGGGCGGCCCACTGCTGGCCCGGCTGCTTCAGCAGGGCGAGGATCTCCCTATCCTCCAGCAGAGCTGTTGGCCTGACCGTCATGGTTGCGGCTCCCAGACTGAACATGGCAGGAAGTGTAGCACAGGTTCGGGTTCGGTTGGCATCCATGGGATCCCCCGTTTCCTTGTCCTGGCCTTCCCATCCTACTTGCCGTCTTTCTATTTTTGTCAACATCCTGTCCAATTAGTTTCTCAACATGATTCTTGACCATTGTTTCTGTCTTCTCAATCAACTTCTCAACATGATTGAGATATTCTCTAACATTATTCTTATTTGGCTTTAAGTTATAATTTCTATCATCTTTCTGACCATGCACAATCTTGTGACGGATGGTCAGATACTTGTTGAGTTTTTCTATTACTCTTTCAGAATTGATCCCTTCCCAACACCAGCGAGCAGAAATATTTCTCAATCCCAGATATTTGAACAAGCTATCTACTTTTTTATTTGATGGTGTATTAAAATTATCTAGTTTTTTATTTTTCCATTCTTCTAAAATGATTTCCTTCCAGCCATTTCCAGCAAATTCCCAAACATACTCTCTTTCTCGAACATGGCCTGTATCATTTCTATTATTGTAAATATCTTCTTTTATGGCATCTGGAATTTTTTTGGGATTATCAAAAGAATTTAATAATCGTTCAAAATTTTCACGGAAAAGATCTTCAACATAAGCTTGCCAACATGCCGTGATCATTACTATTGCAGCGCGATGTAGAACTTGGATTTGCTCAGGTCTCCGGCCAGGCCTACCAGATTGCCCTCCTTCCATTTCCATATGAATTTCTAGTAGATGTTCAATTTCTTGTTTGCTTTCCTCAAAATTCTTTCTGGCATTCGAGAGAATCGAATCTGTAGATTGATGATTTTGTTCTATGATCATGATGAAGTTGCCTTATGGACAGACCTATGTCTACACTCAACCCCACCCCAGTGCAAGCTCATGGGGTGGGGTAATAACCGAACAAGTCCATCCCCCTCAAAGCCCCAGATCCGCAAATCCCCCGCTGGCCTCCAATTCATCCCACGCCGCCAACACCAGCCGCCGGGTGCGGTATTCGCCGTGGGCCTTGATTTCCTTTTCCTTCAGCCCACGGAAGGTTTCCGAGGGATAATCGGCGCCCATCACGTCAGCGGGATCCAGGATATAGCGGAGATCATCACGGCTGAGGCCGTAGGCGCGAGCATAGAAGGCATCCAGCTCAGCCCGCAGCAGGGCGCGCCGATCCTCATCCCAGGAGAAGGGCGGGCCGCCATAGCCCAGATCCTGGGCAAAGGGGGCCAGGGTGTGGGACGTGTAGGTGAGCGCCAACACCCTTGGCGTGACAAAGGCGAGGCGCTCAGGGCTATAGAAACTGGGGGGCAGGATGGGGAATTGCTTGATAATGAAAAAATTCAGATTGGTTCCGCCAGCTTTCTGACGTGCAACGAAATCACAGGTGAGGGATGTAAGTGCGCCAAGTAGCCCTGGTATTTGCGGCAGGTGGTCGATTGACGGTAGCGTCACGACAAGGCTATTTCCAACTCCGCACCGGGGAGTAACGCTCGCAATCACCGTCCGCTCATTGGTTGCGTTAGTGATACCACGCCACCCCAGCAGCCAACTGCGATTCCAGCCCTTGGCATCCAGGCGGGCGGTTACCTCTTCGGCGGGGACGTAGTAGCGGGGGGTGGGTTCCCAGTGGGGATTGGCCTTTTGGGCCGGGGTGGCGTCCATGGTTTTGCCCGTCTCCCCATAGGTGGCCCAACGGTGATCGAATTGGTGGATCATCTTGGCTTCATAGAGGGGCACGTAACGATGGGCTCGCGATGGTTCAGGGGCCAAGTCAAAGGATGTGCTGTTCGCCGTCGGCAGGTCCGGGGCAACGTTGGAATTGGCGCCTTCGGTCACCCAGCCGGTCCCGTTGCGGATCCAGCCGTCAGCGGACAAGGCGGCGGCGGTGCGGAACACGTGGCTGTCGTTCGACATGTCAAACAGTCTCGCAAAGCACACCCCCCATGGGTTGCCTTGGGGTCCCTTGCTGTCCTCCATCAACACCGGGACCTTGCCGTAGATCCTGGCGGTCAACTCCCCGTCCTGGCGGGAGCGGAACACGGGGGCGGTGCGGGTGTTGGGGTTGATGGCGGCGATCTGCCGGGGCGAGAGGGTAAAGCTGCGCTCGGAGACAGCCAGTTGGTCGGGATCGGTGAGGAAGAAGGTGAACCGTGCCGCCGGCTCCCGCTGCCCCATGGTGAGCAGGCAGAATTTGAAGCTGCGATGCACGCTGGGGAAGAGCCCGGTGCGATTCTCGAAATCCACCAGGCTGGCCAGGCGATTTTGCTCCACCAGGTGGGCGAAGAACGGGGCGGTGGTGGCGTCGGTGGCCACACCCGTGGGCACAATCACCCCGGCGCGGACACGGCTGAGATTGGCCACCAACTCGGCAAACAAGGCAGTGGCGTCGGTGGCCACACCCGTGGGCACAATCACCCCGGCGCGGACACGGCTGAGATTGGCCACCAACTCGGCAAACAAGGCATAGGTGTTCACGTCGCCCCGGCCCGTGAAGGGGAAGCGCCCACCGTCAGTCACCCCCGGCACGTGGGCAAATTCGCTGACGGCCTCGGAGAGGCGCTTGGCCTGAAGAAAGTCGTCCCATAGCCCACGTCTGGCGCTGCCGACGGGCTCAGCGGCCAACGCCTTGAGGAGCCGATTCCGGGCGGCTTTGTTGGGGGCGTCGGCAATCTCGTCACTGCGGCTGGCGAAAAACTCCTGCTCCTGCAACTTGATGCGCTCCCACGGCGGATTCCCCAGCACCACGTCAAAGCCGCCTTGCTCCATCACGTCGGGAAACTCCAGGGGCCAGTGGAAGGCGCGGGCGGCGGCAGCGGCTTGGCGGGCCGGCTCCAGGGCGGGCGGCTCCTGGTCCCTCAGGGTTTGCCACAACTCGTTGGTGGTGGGTACCCCGGCGGCGTCGGTTTTGGGCAGCAGGAAGGCGGCCGCGTAGAGATCCGCGGCGGCCCTGGCCCGCCGGAAATCCGGTGTTTGGCGCAGATCCCGGAAGCGGCTGGCCTTGGCCTTGATTTGCCCCACCGTGTCTTCCCCCAGGGCGCGAAGGCGGGCAAACTTCAGCGCCAGGGGTTTCACGGCCGGCATCAGACCTTCCTGGTCCAGAGTGTCCAGGGCCAGGCTGCCCTGCCCTCTGTCCCTTACCTCCTGGTTGAGCTTCTTGCAGCGTTTGGCGGTGGCTTTGTGGTCGCCGGTCAGGGGTTTGTAGGCGGCGTCGGGAATGCCGTTTTCCAGCACGCTCAGATCAACCAGGCCCAGGAGGGCGTCGCCGCAGCGGATTTGGCCGTCCAGAAAGCCCAGGGGGAGGCCGGGGGTCACCGTCTCGATCCAGAGGGCCACACGGGCGAGTTCCACGGCCATGGGGTTCTTGTCCACCCCGTGGAGGCAGCAGCGGGCCACGTCCCGCAGGGCGGGGCGAAAGTCCGCCAATCCCGGGGCGCCGTCGGCGCGGATGCGGGCCAGGCGGGTGGCCAGGCGGCGGGCGGCGGCCAGCAGGAAGTGGCCCGAACCGCAGGCCGGGTCCAGGATGGAGAGCTTGAGGAGCGCCGCGGCGGGGTCGGCGGCTGCCGCTTCGGTGCTGTCCAGAACCGGGTCAAGGGCGCTGTCCAGCAACGCCTGAACCAGGCTGTCCGGGGTGTAGTAGGAACCCGTGGTTTTGCGCTGGTTGCCTTTCCGTTCGCTGGCCTCGGCGGCAAACACCAGGCTGCGGCCGTCGTCCGCCAGTTGGGGTTGGAGTTCCAGCAGGGATTCATACACGGAGCCCAGTTCTTCGGTTTCCATGGCCCGCCAGTTGACCGGCGCCCGACCGGTGCGCTCCGGTAGCCACGCCAAATGCCAGAGGGCCGCCATGAAGGCGTTGTTGGGCAGACGGACCGTTTCCAGGCGGGGCAACTGGCGGGGGGCGAAGAGGCCGCCAAGGGCGGGCAGGGCCAGGCGCTCTTCCCCCTCAGCCAGGGCGCGGAACACCACTTTCATGCCTTCGTAGCGGTCGTGATGCCTGTCCCAACTGGCGCGGCGCTGGCATTGACGGCGCAGGGTGGTGAGGCTATAGCCGTCCCTGTAGAGCTGGCGGGCGGCGGCTGTGCTCCGGGCGGGGTGGAGCAAATTGCGGTCCTCCGCCACCATCAGGAAGATGAGCCGATACACCAGCCGCAGGAGTTCGTTGAACCAGTCCGTCAGGGGGACATGGCCGGTTTGCAACTGGCTGGCCAGATCCCGGTTGGCGCTCAGAACACCGGACCCCAACACCTTGAGGGCCTGCCGCACCTGGGCCGCCAGTCGGTCCCGGGCGGCTTCCCCGAGTCGGGCGCCTTCCTCGCGCCAATGCTCCAGCGGGCAATCCGTTGCCGGAGCGCCGGACTGCCCAAAACGGGTGCGGTGGATCAGCAGCCAGAACGCCGCGAAGGAGGCGGCGTCTTCGTTGGCGAACATCCCCTCCAGATCGGCCTCGATGTGGGCCGGTCGGGTGAGGGAGGCGTTGTCCCGCAGCAGCCGCATCCGGCGGCCGTTGGTCACCAGGCCCCAGAGGGCGTGGTCGTGATGGTTGAGCCAATCCTGGAGGGCAAAGGCGGGGGAGCGGGAGCGATCCGTGGAGAGGGTGGGGCTGCGGCGCTCCAGGTCCTCCCCTGGCGGCGCCACCACCACAGGCACCCGCTCCCCGGCAACGAAAGACACAACCCCGTCAGTTGGAGCAAGGTCGTGGAAGCCGAAGGTCTCCGCCAGAAAATCCCGGACAAAGCGCTGCGTGGCCGCCAGGGAAGGATAGTGACGCCGGGCAAACTCGTCCCAATGGGACTGGCCCACCCGGAAGGCCGTGGCGATGTCCTCGCGAATCGTCAGCCCTTTGCGGACGCTGTAGCTGGCGCGGGTGGCGGAATCGTCCCCGGGGTCGCTGATCCGGGCCACCATGGCGGGGGTGAGGAGGTTGCCCTCCAGGTGGAGGAAGGGCCAAGCCCCCGTCTCGGTGGCAGGTTGACGGACCATGGCGCTCAAGCCTTGGGCGCAGGCAGTTGCCTGGCCTCACTGGCGGCGACGGCTTTGCCCAGCCTGGTCTCCGAGGTCATCGCGCCATGGGTCACGGGATCAGCAGGCCAGTTTAGGATCATGGGCCGGCCACGGCTTACACCACGCTGGGCGCCAGAACAAAGAGGCCGATCACGTCCGGCGGCTGAACGGCCTCCACACTGACGCGGGCGGCTGAACGGGCCGCGGTCCGCAGTCGGGCATGATCCTGGCCCAGTTCAGCAGCGCGGGCGCGGACAAAGTCCGCCAACGGTCCCTTCAGCAGAGCAGGCAGGTGCGCCTTGGCGGCCGTGATGAATCGATCCCGCGCCACCGGCGCCATGTTGGCCGCTGCGGGCGTGTTCAACAGCGCCCGGGCCTCTTCCCCCGTGGCCGTGATGGCGCTGTCCTGGACGGCCGCCAATACTGCTTCCTCCACCAGCAGCAGCCGCTCGCGCCGGGCATGGGTGGTGAGCTGATGGCGGAGCCGCAGCAGCAGCAGCCATGTCACCCGCTCAACTGCCGGGGTGGGCCAGGCGCCAACCCGACCAATGCCCAGCCCGGGCAAAGACTCCGGATCCAGGGAAGCTTCCACCAGTGCTTCCGCCGTGGTGGTGACCAGCCCATGGGTTCGGGTCAATCGCTGGGCGCCTGCCGGCGCCGGCTCGGCGGTGGCCAGCCGCACCGATCCCGTCAGGTTCCGCTGCTGGAGCCGTTCCCGCAGACCGGCTTCCAGCGCTTCCACGTGGGCCAACACCACAGATCCTTTGGGCTCCAACGGCACGCCGAAGCAGGCCATGGCGCGCTGAAGAAAAGTCCGGGCATCATCGGGCGACCCCAGAAGAGTGCGCACCTTCTCCCATTCGGGCGCCACCTCCTGGGGCTTCATGGCGTTCTGGGCGAAGCGGGTGCGGGATTTCCTTTCGTTCTCCGCCACGTCCCGCCAGCGGGTCTCCATGGCTGTGGCGCCCTCCTCAAGGCGCAAATCAAGGGCCAACTGGGGGCTGACGCCCCGCCGCAACACCATGGCGGCCAGCAGCGCATCGGTGACGGGACCCCGTTCCCGGGGAAGGGGCACGGTGACGCCCGTGGCTCTGCGGATGTCCTCGGCTTTGCGCAGAATCACCTGCAGCACGGCGCCGTCCACAGCACTGTCCGGGGAGAACATCATGACGGAACGCACCAGCGGCGCCGGCTGCCCGAAACGATCCACCCGGCCTTCCCGCTGCTGGTGGCGGGTGGGATTCCAACACAGGTCGTAGTGAACCACCGTGTCGAACAACTGTTGGAGATTGATGCCTTCTGAAAGGCAGTCGGTGGCCACCAAAAGGCGCTGGCCCTCCTCTCCGGCCATCTCCGCCACCCGATCCCGTCGCTCGTCAGGGGTCAGCACACCGGTAACCGCTTCAATGGCAAGCCGGGGGAAGGCTTGGCGGAGACCGTTACGGACATGCTCCGCCGTGGCAATGTACCGGCAGAACACCACGGGATTGGCCCCCTGGCGCAGAAGGGGCGTGAGGGCCTTGACGAGGGCCGCCAACTTGGGATCAGGTTGATTCAGCAAATTCTCGGCCTGGCGCACCAGGGCGAGGAGATCCGGATCGGGAGCAAAGCCGGCGCCGGGCTCCAGGTCAACGGCGTCTTCATCCTCTCCGTCTTCGTCGTAGATCCGGGGCTCCAGGCGCTCGTCCTGATTCAAGGCCCGGTTGCGCAGCGCACTGAGGGCGGCGCGGGGAGACGAGCCAACGCAGCGCATCAGCGCCAGGGCGCCCCAAAACGCCAGCCGCCGCTCCCGCTGGCCAGTCCCGGCCTGCTCCACCACAGCAAGGCAGTAGTCCAGCACCGCCTCCTGGAACGCCATGTGGGCTGGCGATAGACGATAGGAATCCTCGGTGGTCTCGTGTCTGGGGAAGGCGCGGTCCTCCTGCCAGTCTCCCGAGACAAGATCCACCCGCCGCCGCTGCACAAAATGCCGAGCCAGCCGCTCCCGATAGCGGGGATCGTCAAAATCCATCTCTGCGAAGGATGAATCAACGAGCGACAGCAGGCGCCCAAACGCCGCCTCGTCTCCGGAGTGGGGGGTTGCCGTCAGCAGGACCATGCCGCGATCTGTATCCCTGGCCAGGCGGGAGAGGAGAGCAAAACGCTGTTGTTTGCCCCTGTGGGCGCCCACGCAGGCATGGGCCTCGTCCACAATCACGAAGTCCGGGCAGGCCATGGCAAAGGTCTCACGGCGTTTCTCGGCCTTGATGTAGTCCAGGCTCACCACGGTGGCGGGGAAGGCGTCAAAGAGGGTCTGGGCCATGGGAAGTCCCCGTTCCAGACGCGCTGCCGTAGCGGCGGTGACGGCAACCGCCGTGATCCCAAAACGCGATTTCAGCTCATTGACCCATTGCTCCACCAAGTGGGGAGGGCAGAGCACGGAGAAGGCGTCCACCTCGCCCCGGTCCTTCAGCTCCCGCAGAATCAAGCCGGCCTCGATGGTCTTGCCGATGCCCACATCATCGGCAATGAGGAGGCGGGGCGCTTGCAGGCGCAGGGCCATAAGCAGGGGCACCAGTTGATAGGTGCGCGGTTCAAAGGCAAGCTGGGCCGCAGAGCGGAACGGACCGGCGCCACGGCGGAGGGTGAGCCGCAAGGCATCCGCCAGGAGCCCGGCCTTGGACTGGACCGTGATCCCGGCATCCGCCGGCAAATCAAAGCGGGCCGGCTCCACGGGGCTCAGCTCAAGGGACGGATCCAGCAGGATCACATCCTGTTCACTGCCCGAGAGGGGGCGCAACGCCAGAATGCCCTCCGAGGGAGACGGCAGGGCCACCCACTCACGGCCACGGGCCTTTACCAGATCGCCGGGGGCAGGATTCATGCTCATCCGTTCAGGTCTTCAACGCAGGTCTTGAAGTCGAGTCTTGGGGTCAAGTCTCGAACATGGCCGTCAATCCGCCGGGCAGCCCCTCGTCACTGGCGGCCGGCAGGGCAAACAGCATCCAGCCCTTGGCATGGCCCATCTCCCGCGCCGTGTCCGTCACCGCATCCATGGCAGCGGCAACGAAATGGCTGCGCCATGCAAACGGGAACACCTGGTCCGCCATGGTGATGGGCGCAGCGTCCGGTGTGGGGAGGCCCGCTTCTTTGAACAGGGCCAGCCATGAACCGCTCTTCCGACTGCTGCTTGATGGGCCTGACGGGATGCTGTTCAGAACCACTTCCCCACGGGCCAGGTCAATCAACAACTGCCTGGCCTGCTGGCTGGTGCGGTCAATCAACTCATGGTCCGGCTGATTGAAATACGACAGAAGACAGTGGTAGCAGCCCCGCACACAGGCGTCCTCCCGCTGATCAACGAGAATAGATGCATCACCAGCGGCAATAGCCTCGTTCACGTTGTCGAAGTGCATCAGGCCCAGCGCCTCCCGGGCCACCCGGCCCAGCGCCCGGGGATCCTCCACCAGTCGGCTCAACACACCCGCGCCGCCTTCCGTGGCCTCATAGGTGAGGATGGCGCGGCAGTGGTTGCGCTCGGGCAGTGGTTCGCTCAGCACTTCGCCTTCCTCCAACTGGAAGGCAACCGCAATGCCACGAACCAGGGCGTGTTGGACCGTGGCCATCGTCTCGGCAGCATAGGCCTCCGGCTCATGGAAGCGCATCAACAGAGCGTTCTTGCGCTCCCGCACGATGGGAACAATGCGTACCGGCCGGCTCACTTCCGGTGACTCCTCCTCGTCCTCCTCCACCTCCGACTTCACCCAGTACCCACTTTGGGGATCAATGTTGAAGCCAAAAACAGTCTGGTTTTTACGGCGTTTCAGGCCCTTATTGATGCGGCTGATTTCAGCGCTGTTGGCATATTGCAGGGTCAGGATTGCGGTTCCCCCACAGCAAAAGTCAGCTTCCCTGATCTGCAGGCGATCCTGTTGCCTTGGCCAGGAAA
Source organism: Cyanobacteria bacterium MAG CAR3_bin_5 (assembly GCA_026709085.1). Classification (GTDB taxonomy): domain Bacteria; phylum Cyanobacteriota; class Cyanobacteriia; order PCC-6307; family Cyanobiaceae; genus Synechococcus_B. The sequence goes on from JAPOTR010000006.1 coordinate 58,526, forward strand.
ATACGGTCTGGATATCAAATCCCTGACGGATACGCTCTTCATCATTGGCGGTGATCCGCGTTGCCGGCGCGGCTTCCACGTTGTCGATCCGCAGTGTCCGCTGCACAGGCGCCTCGTTGGCCATGGATTGACCACAGGCATGGCAGCATTCCACTTCCTCTTCGTGGCAGGCGCCACAATGAGAGCAGATGAAGATATCCCTGGTGGCCAACTCGGAGCCGTCACTGGTGCGCACCTCCGGGGGGAGCTTGGCCTTGGTCACCCGATAAGCACGGCCTTCATGATAAATTAAACTACGGGGACCAAACTCTGAAATCGCCAGGAAACGAGCCCGCTGCAGAAAGGAGCCAGTCTTTTTCTCACCGGGAATAAAGGCATAAAGGGGTAGACGGGGAAAGTTATAGCCGGGCAGGAAACCTTCGGTGGCAAGGTATCGGTAGGAATAGAAGTCTGAACCGTTGGAGGCTTTGCCTTCCTCCAGCAAGGCAATCTGGTTGGTGGCCCGGGTCTGGGCGGCTTTGGTGGTTCTGCGATCCTTGCGAGGAAGGCCAGGGATCTCGGAGCGGGCGTTGGCCTCTTGCAGTTGAGTGCGGGCAGCACTGTATAGCTGCCGCCATCTGTCGAAAGCACGGTCAAACATCTTTGGCGCTCCCTTAGCAATTGTCAGCACAAAGTTGTCTGGATTGCCCATCCAGAGAGGCCTTGCCCCATCAACGGAGTCCAGAATCTGATCCAGAATCTGCCTCATTGGCGCCTGGGCAGCATCCACCAGGCTCTCCTGTTGAATGACATCCAGAATCTCCTGCTTCAGCGGGAAATTGTCCTTCCCAAGATCCAACACCTGCGGAATATCCGGCGAGAGGGCAAGCTTCGCCTGCGCAAGCCAGACGGCGTGGAGATGGGACCGCACCAACTCTTCATTGGTGATGTCCAGCGCTGGGGGGCGCACCACCCCCGCAACCATGGCGTTGCGGCGCTTGAAGAAGTACTGGTCATGGGGTGATTGGGCTGCGCAATAGGCCATGATCACCGCAGCCTGCCCTGAGCGGCCAGCACGCCCGGCCCGCTGGGCATAGTTGGCCGGGGTGGGGGGAACATTGCGCAGATAGACGGTATTCAACGCTGAAATGTCCACACCCAACTCCATGGTGGGAGAACAGAACAGAGCGGGAAGAAACTGGTCCGGCTCTCCGGCGGCTTTGATGTCTGCACGATTCTCGCCAATTTTCTGGCGATCATCCTCTTCATAACGAAAACGCCATTCCCGCCACTCCCGCTGCTTCTGGGGAACCTGCGCCGTGTGCTCACGACTTTCCAGGCCCCAATAGCTGCTGCGGCCCTGCTTGAGATCATCGGCAATATCGTGGTAAAGGTGATGGAAATACGGGTTCCCCTGCGGTTCTCCTCGGCGCACTGCTTCACCTGGAACCAGCTTGACTGCTGCCGGGGAGAGATGCCAGCCATGGAGGTCGTCCTCAATCTCCCAGGGTGACACCAGTCCCTCCCGGCTCATCAGTTCCATCAGCCCCGCCATGACCCGGGCATAGTCGTCCCTGTTGAGATTCATGCCAGGGATCTTCCTGATGGCTCGGCCAATACGAGAGTTGTGGCCTGCACGAATCATCACCGCCTGCTCCCCACGGCGCTGCCTGCCTGGCTTCAGGATCAATGCATTGCGACCGCGCAGTTGTTCCTCCTGATTCATGGCCCACGGAGCGCGGAGCAGATTTCTGGATTGCTGGGCAACTGAATCAAGAGTCGCCGGGTCCAATGCCTCCGTGTTGACGGCAAGGCCCTCAAGCAAGGCAGTCAGGATGATCCGGAGGACTGCTTTGCGTTGCTCTCGCTCAGCCGCCATCTCTGGGGGCAGGACGGCGCCCAGGCTTTCCCCATCGTCGGCCATATCCTCAAGACCGACAAACTGGAAATCCACCAATTTGAGCACCGCCAGGCTTGGGTTTGTGTATCGCCAGCCGCGGCGCAGGTCTGTCCAGACACGGTGCGCCAGCACCTTGGCCAGGGATCGCTGGGCGTTTTCCCGCACAACAGCCCCGGCATCCGGTTCCAGCATCCAGTGGATACGGGCGGCCTTGTTGGCTGCCGTGAATCCCAGCGCCTTTACCAGGCCCAGACCGAATTTGTCCTCGCTGATCCCGTCGTTGCCAGCATCCAGAACGGCCCGCAACGTGGCGCCCCGCAGAAGACTGACAAAGAGAAAGTCGTTGAAGTGGCCCGCCTGGAGCGCCGCATCCTGCCGGTTGTCCGTGAAGCCCAGAAGCTTGCGCTTTTCGGGGGCGATGCCGCTAGCCTCGCCATTCATCCACTCCAAGGCAGTGGACACCAGCAGGGTGGTGGCCGAACTCCGGCCTTCGCCGGATAGCCCCGTCAGCTTTCTCCGCTCCCGCATGGTGGGCTGGTCAAGACAACAGGGACAGAAGCGAAAACGACCCGGAATGAACCAAAAGCTGGCGCCAGGCCCACCACAGCGCCCGTCCGGGCCTATGGTCAGTTGCTCGGGAACCTGGTTCTTCCGATTGGCGCGAAGCCGTTCGCTGCCGTTGCGTTCTTCGCGCCAGTCTTCCGGGAATGTGTCCAGTTCACCTGTGAACAGATAGTCCGTGTCCCCTTGTTGTCTCGTTGGCGTCAGGTAGCCGGCCACGTTGTCCTGGTCCTGATCCTCAATGGGGGTGTCGTCGATATTGCGGGGCAGAAAGATCTCCTCACCACTCCTTGTGGCGCGGGTGACAACATGGGCTTCATGGCCACATGCCCTGCAGAAACGGGTTGGGTATAGGCGATGTCCTGGGGTCTCCGGGTCTTCCAGTTGACCATCGAACAGAACTCGGCGTGGGGACTCCGTGAGGGTTGTGTAGACATCACCTGCCCCGGAGATGAATCGATGCAGCTTGAACGCAAGAAAGGCGCCGTCTCCCGTCCCGCCTCGTTCAGTCTCCGGCAGGCTGACAATTGTGAGGAACTTCTCCAGGCTGGCGCGGCAAGTGTCATGGTCCTGCCCACTGTCCCGAGCCAATTTCTCGGCAGCCTCGCCAAAGGGGATGGGCTCCTTGCGCTTTAACTCCTGCTGATCGTCCAGCCCAACAGCCAATTCTACCCAAACCGCCAGCGGGTGGGTGCGGAGCTTCTCATCGGTCAGGCCATGGGACAACTCAGCCCGCACGGCCTCCGCCAGTTTCGGGCGCACATGCTGGAGTTTGAGACCATCGTCCGTGGTGCGCTGCAGGGATTCATCGATCACGGCATCCGAACTCATAGGCGTTCCGAAGAGACGTGCCGCCACATCAGCCACTGCCTGGGATCTGCTGGCGCTTTCTCCCTCGTTGGCCATGGTGGCCGAGGTGCCAATACAGATGGGCGCCTTGTCTGGCGTGCACCGGTTCCGAAGTCGGCGGACAAGGATGGCCACGTCCGCTCCCTGGCGCCCCCGATAGGTGTGGAACTCGTCAAGGACAATAAACTGCACTCCCCGGGCATGGTCGACGACTTTGGTATCCAATTCGTCCTGCCGGGTCAGCAGCAGCTCGGCCATCATGAAGTTGGTCAGCAGAATATCGGGTGGCTCCCTGGCAATGCGCTGGCGCTCCTCCCGGCTTTCCTGGCCCGTGTAGCGCCGCACGACCGGCTTCAGAGTTTCCGGCAGGCCGGACTGGGCGATGAATTTCTCAATCTCGTTGATCTGGCTATTGGCCAGAGCATTCATGGGATAGACAATGACGGCCCGCGTCCCCCGTGGCTGCCGGGCCTGACGGGCACGGACGATGGCATCCACAGTGGGAATGAAGAAGCAGAGCGACTTGCCCGACCCGGTCCCCGTAGTCACCACATAGCTCTTCCCCGCGCCGGCTTTGGCGATAGCCTCGGCTTGGTGCCGATATAGAGGACCAGGTAATCGGAAGATTTTGCCCGTTGCCTCGTCAAGCGTCCCATCAGCCACAAGACGATCCACGGTGGGACCGGATCGGAAGCGGGGATTCAGAGACAACAACGCATCCGGCCAAAAACGCTTGTTGCCATACTGACGGCCAATCTCGTCACGCAGGTCATCGGCCCGAATGGTGCTGAACGACCGGGAGAATCGTTCATAGGAGTCGATGATGCGCCGGTCAAACGCAAACGCCTTCATGGCAGCCGCTGCCTGGTTCGGCAACCATAGATGGGCTTGCAGTAGGAACCATGGCGCTTGACGACCACCACCCCACACCCCTGGCCCATAGAGTGACCCCTGTCCTGCTTGGCACTGGGTGAGGGTTGCAATTGTTGGCGCGGGGCTGGCGGGGCTGGCGGCGGCGGTGGAGTTGGCCGATGCCGGACACCAGGTGGACCTTTACGAAGGGCGCTCCTTTGCGGGGGGCAAGGTGGGCAGTTGGGTGGATGGCCAGGGCAACCACGTCGAGATGGGTCTCCACGTCTTCTTTTACAACTACGCCAACCTGTTTGCCCTCATGGCCAAGGTGGGCGCCCTGGATAACCTGCTGCCCAAGGACCACACCCATCTGTTTGTCAATGCCGGTGGCGACGTGCGTCAGCTTGACTTTCGTTTCCCCTTGGGGGCGCCCTTCAACGGGCTCAAGGCGTTTTTCACCACGGCCCAACTGGGTTGGGTGGACAAGCTGCGCAATGCCCTGGCCCTGGGCGCCTCCCCCATCGTGCGGGGCCTGGTGGATGTCAAGGGCGCCATGGCGGTGATTCGGTCCCTGGATCGTCTCAGCTTTGCGGAGTGGTTTCTGCGCCATGGGGGCAGCAGGGCCAGCCTGGAGCGCCTGTGGGATCCCATCGCCTATGCCCTGGGCTTTCTGGATTGCAAGGCCATCTCGGCCCGCTGCATGTTGACCATCTTCATGATGTTTGCAGCCCGGACCGAGGCGTCCAGGCTGAACCTGCTGAAGGGCTCCCCCCACCGCTGGCTCCATGGCCCCCTGCTGCGCTACATCGAGGCCCACGGCGGCCGTCTGCACCTGCGCCACCGGGTGCGCACCATCCACGAGCAGGAGCATGGCGGCGCCACCCGGGTCACGGGCTTGTCCCTCACCACACCCACAGGGGAGCGGCAGGTGCAGGCTGACGCCTATCTGGCCGCCTGTGACGTGCCCGGCATTCAGCGGCTGCTGCCGGAGCACTGGAAGCGGCGCCATGCCCAGTTCGCCAACATCGACCAGCTTGACACCGTGCCGGTGGCCACGGTGCAACTGCGCTATGACGGCTGGGTGACGGAACTCCGCCAGCCCCGGGCGGCCATAGATTCAGCCCGGCCCACCGGCCTGGATAACCTGCTCTACACCGCGGACGCGGACTTCAGTTGCTTTGCCGATCTGGCCCTCACCAGCCCCGCCGACTACCGCAAGCCCGGCTGTGGTTCCCTGCTGCAGTGTGTGCTCACACCGGGCGATCCCTGGATCAAGGCCGGAAACGAGCAGGTCATTGCCCACACGGACCGCCAGGTGCGCCGCCTGTTCCCCTCCAGCAACGGTTTCACCCTGTTGTGGGGCAACGTGGTCAAATTGGCCCAGTCCCTGTACCGGGAAGCTCCCGGCATGGAGCCCTACCGCCCTGAACAACGCACTCCCGTCAGCAACTTCTTCCTTGCGGGCAGCTACACTCGTCAAGACTATATTGATTCCATGGAAGGGGCCACCATGAGCGGGCTGTTGGCTGCAGCAGCCATCTTGAACCGGCCAGCCCGTCTGGCCACGTCCGCAGCAGTGGCTTGAGATGGCTCACTGGCTGGAGCACAGTGTGGTGGTGGACGTGGCTGCGCCTCTGGAGCAGGTGTGGGGCGTGTGGAGCGACCTGACCGCCATGCCCCGCTGGATGCGCTGGATTGAATCGGTGCGGGAACTGGAGGATCCGCTGCTGACGGAATGGACCCTGGCGGCCCAGGGGTTCCGGTTCACCTGGAAGGCGCGCACCACCCGCAAGGTGGAACGACAGCAACTTCACTGGGAATCGGTGGCGGGTTTGCCCACCAAGGGGGCCGTGCGCTTCTACGGCACATGTCCCAACAGCACCACCGTCAAGCTGAGCATTGGCTATGCCCTGCCGGTGATCCTGGCTCCGCTGATGAAAGCCTCCCTGCTGCGGGGCGTGGTGGACAAGGAGCTACAAGCCAATCTGGAGCGTTTCAAGGAGTTGGTGGAATCGGGGGCTGGTACCGGGAGCGCCTGAACCGGCACAGGGGGGAACCATGGGAAGACGTTACTGATTCCCGGAGACGGACCGCCATGGCCCCTATGACGGCAAGGCGCCTGCTGCTGTTCAGTGGGCTGCTGCCCATGGTGGCCGCCTGCCAGGGGAATCCCCCTGCCGTGGAGATCACCACCCGGCAGGAGGTCCCGGTGGTGGCGCGATCCCTGCCCAGGCCCGATCAACCGGTTGACCTCTCCGGCCTCACCAGGCTCCCCACCCCTGACGCCCTGCGACAGCGCCATACCGCCAGCCGTCCTGATCCCTTTGCCGCCCTGCCGGCTGTGGAGGCGGGAACACCACAGGCGGAAACCCCCAACTGCCCTCTGGAGCTCACCGGCGTGGCGGTGCTCAACGGCCGGCCCCAGGCTTTTGTGGAAGGGGAGACGGGGGCGGGTAGCCTCCAGCCGGGAGACGTGGGCGGGGCGTCGACGGATCTACTGGCGGATGGGGTGCAGGTTGTGGCCGTTGACGTGCCCGGCCGTCAACTGATCCTGCGTCAGAGCCGATCCGGGGGGCTGGTGACCTGCAGCTTTCATCCTTAGGACCGGATCCTGGAAATATGCTGACAGAACAAAGCCGCTTGGCGTATTGATTCAAACACCATGGCCCGATGCAAGACCACAAGGCGCCCCAAAGGCGGTTCAGATAGATCAACCGTATTGGCGGAGAATCGCCTGGCCCGCCATCAATACGACATCCTGGAGACCCTGGAGACCGGCCTTGAACTGCTGGGCACCGAGGTGAAGTCCATTCGTGCGGGCAAGGCCAATCTGCGGGACGGCTTCTGCCTGGTCCGTGACGGGCAACTCTGGCTCCATAACGTTCACATTTCCCCCCATCAGCAGGCGGGCAGCTATTTCAACCACGAACCCTTGCGGGCGCGGCGGATGCTGGCGCGGCGGCGGGAGATTAACCGCCTGGAGGTGGGGGTGGCCCAGAAGGGACTCACCCTGGTGCCCCTCAATCTTCACCTGAAAGGCTCCTGGATCAAGCTGAGCTTGGCCCTGGGGCGGGGGCGCAAACTCCACGACAAGCGCCGCCACGACCGCACCAGGGAGGACCGTCAGGCCATGCGCGCTGTCCTGGGCCGCCCCTGAACTGAGAACCCATAACCAGGTAAAAGGGGCCGTCCTTGGGGTGGGAAAGGCTGGAAAGTCTCAGCAACAGGCCACAGCAGGCTCTCCTTTCCTTTTTTAAGATAGTCTCACAGCTCCTAGCCTAATCTTGGAGTGGACTGAAATCCACATTTGCCATTTGCCTTCACACCACAGCAACTTGACAAATGTTACATAAATAGAATTAAGGACATCACGAAAATAGGTCAACCTCCCCCAATGTCCTCGTTGAATCATCGAATCTATCTGGTCTCAATTCGTAGTTTTCCCCTGCATATCCCACGGTTGCGGTGGGGTGGAATACAGCAGGGTAAGACACCCTATCTCGCAGGGCTTGTTGCCCCCACCATCCCTTGATTCTGGATCAGAGGTCGTTATTGAGTCCTGGGGCCAGGGGCAAGGGCCGCCGCCGGGGTTCAAAGCAGACGCTCCAGCTTCCGCCGGACATCGTCCAGGTCAGGCCCCTGGTCCGGGTCCGATTCGGAATCCTCGTCAGCGGCGCCACGATCCCTGGGGGAGGCGGGCTGAGGCTCCCCACCTTGCGGTTCCGGCTGCTGATGCCAGTTCTCCACGTCCAGATTCCGTTCCGGAGGCAGAAGCAGTAGCCGGTCCTCTTCCGATTGGGGCCGGAAGCCCTTGGGCACGATCCGGGTTTCATAGCCGTTGCAACGGCAGAAATGCTCAACCTCTTCCCGGGCAATGGCCTCCACAGTCGGGCTGGGGAAGTCCTGAGCCTCCAGAAGGCGGGCATAGCGCTCGGCATCGTCCGCATCCTCAAACAGCAGGACAATGGTTCGGCCCTTGAGGTCAAGGGAGTGGATGCCCTCGCCGTTGGCGCCGTCATCAAACAGCAGGATGTGAACGCCCATCATCGACAACGCGGTTGTTCGATTCTCTCACCGGAAGGCAACGCCGATCAAGACGTGTTGTCAGCAGGCGCCACAGAGAGCCAGTGGGCCTGCCGGGGGGCAAAGAGGGGCATCACCCGGGTGTGCAGGGTGGTGGCGGTCCAGGTTTGCAGATCCGCCAGTGGGCCATCCAGGGGATACATATGACCCCGCAGCAGGGAAGGCCCCGTCTGAGCAGCCACCCCCCCGGCGCTTTCCATACTGAAACAAAGCCGGGTGATCATTTGACGGCAGGCCCGCTCCAGGGCCCGGGGTGGGGGTGGCTGGCCCAACCAGTCGCTGAGGCACTGGGGCAGGAGGCGCTCCAACTCATGGAGTCGGGCGGGGGCGCAACTGGCTTCCAGGATGGCCAGGCTGCCGGCTTCCAGGGGGATGATCTCCAGATCCAGCTCATCCACTAGGCCAAGTTCTTCACGGAGACGGGAAATCAGCCAACTGCACCGGCCTTCGGCCAGCAGGGAGACGGCCAGTTCCAACCCGGCCAGCATGGTGTACTCCAGACGCGGGGGCATGGCCCAGCAGGCCATGAGGCGGGCGCATTCCAGACGTTTGAGCTTGAGGCGGCTGTGGCCTGGCTGGATGGTCGGCGGCGGCGGCGCGCTGTGGGGTGGGGAGACGGCCGCCCGCCGGCTCAGGGGACCGGACCCCAACCGCCCATGAAACACGTCCGGCGCCACTGCGCCACTCACCACCATTGCCAGCCGCCCTGCTCCGTAGAGGCGCCGGTGGAAGGCGGCCATGGCGTCCACCGTCAAGGCGTTCAGGCTGGCGGGCGTACCCAGGATGGGCCGGCCGTAGCTGTGGCCGCCACAGGCCCGCTCCAGCAAGGCTTGATAGGCCACCTCGTCGGGCTGATCCAGGGCTTGCTTCAATTCCTCCTGCACCACCAGCCGCTCCAGGGCAAAGGCTTCCTCCCGGAAGCTGGGGAAAAGCACGAGTTCTGTTACCAGGTCCAGCGCTTCCACGGCTGCAGCAGCGGGGCAGGACACGTGGAAATGCACATCATCCAGCCCCGTGGCCGCGTTGCTGGTTCCCCCGATGGCCTCGATGCGCCGGTCAAACTCCCCTTCCCCAAGACGGCGGCTTCCCTTGAACACCATGTGCTCAAGGAAGTGGGCCAGCCCCGTCTCCGGCGCCGTTTCCCAACGACTGCCGGCGGCAACCCACAGGTCAAGACAGACGAGACCGGTCTCCGGCAGGGGAATATAACCGACGGGGATGCCGTTGGCCAGGGGGCGATGGTGGAATCCGGGCGTGGTGATGCCGTTCAAGCAAGGAAGCTTTAGCCTGGCCATGGCTTGACCCTAGTGGCGCGGTTCGCCCCTGTCCATGGGCCGCTGGTGGTCAAGAATGCTGCTTGCCAAGACAAAATAGCCCCAGGAAGCGTCATCCTGTCAGGAAGCTCATGACCTCTACCGTGACCCGATTGGGCGCGTCATTGTCCCAGTTGTTGCGCCGTACCGGTCTATGGACCCCTGCCATGGATAACGTGGATGCCGCCGCCATTTGCACGCACCCCCTGGTGCTCAGCTTGGCCCAGAGCCTTCAGACCCACTGGCGGAAGATGGAACAGTGCAAGCCGTTGGCCCTGCCCCGGGGCATGGAGCGGGTGAAGGGAGCCATGGACGACGGCCCCGTGCAGATTCGCAACTGCTGCTTCTCGGCCCGGGGTTTTCGCAAGATGCACCTGGAACTGGCCAGCATCGGGCCGGGACTCAACATTCTCCATGCGGTGATGTTCCCGGATCCCTGCTGGGATCTGCCCCTCTTCGGTTGTGATGTCGTGGCGGCCCGGGGCCAAGTGAGTGCTGCAGTGGTGGATCTCTCCCCTACGGCCGAGGCATTGCCCCCTTCCCTCAATCAGCGGTTGCAGGCTTTGCCGCGACCGGACTTTTCCGAGCCCCGCCAACTCCCGCCGTGGGGGGACATCTTCTCCACTGCCGTCTGCTTCATCCGGCCCCGGGGCGTTGAGGAGGAGCAGGGGTTTCAGGAGTTGGCCGTGGGATATTTGCGCCTTTTGCTGGCCGAGGCCGGGCGCATCAGCCCCGATTCACCGGACCATCCCGCTACCGTTGCCCGTAAGGCGGCACAACTTCGCTACTGTCGTCAGCAACAATGCAACGACAAAACCCGGCGAGTGCTGGCCAAAGCCTTTGGCGAACCATGGGCTGAAGACTACATTCGCCATGTTCTCTTTGACGAACCCGATTCCTGACAATCCCGTGGCCCGGTCCGTACTTCCCGGGCCGGTCATCCTTGCCTGTCACCGGTCCTGACCATGGAAATCCGGCAAGGGTTACGTTTGATTGGCATCGTCCTGGCGGTTCTGGTCACGGGTTTGCTGGTTGTCCGTGTCCTGCGCCCCCAGGGGGGAGCCCAGTCCCCCCCCGCAGCAACGGCGCCCCAGGCAGGGGAGGGTGATGGGGCAGCGCCTCGTCCCGTTGCCCGCCATGTGGCTGCCCTGGGGTACATTGAGCCCCGGGGCCAGGTGCGGCGCCTGGCCGGGATCAACAACGGATCCGGCTCCGCTCGTGTGGACCAACTGCTGGTGAGGGAGGGGGATCCCGTTGTGCAGGGCCAAGTGTTGGCGGTGTTTGACGGTATCCCCAGGCTCCGGGCGGAGCGCCAGGTGCTCCAGGCGGAGATCGAGTCTCTGGCCAGGCAACTGGAGGTGAGCCGCAGCGAGGAGAAGCGCTATGCCCATCTGGCGGCAACCGGCGCCGTCAGCCATGACAACCTGGATGAGCGGCGCCGCAGCACGGAAAAGCTGGCCGGCGACCTGGCCACCGCCAGGGCTGAACTCCAGGTGGTTGATGCCGATTTGGAGGATGGCGTCCTGCGGGCCCCCATGGCGGGAACCGTTCTGGAGATCCTCACCCGCGAGGGAGAGCGAGCCGGAGACTCTGCAGTGCTGGAGTTGGGCCAGACGGACTTCATGGAAGTGGTGGCTGAGGTCTATGAGACGGACATCAGCCGGATTCGCCCCGGTCAGCAGGCAATCATCACGTCGGAGCATGGCGGTTTTACCGGTGCGTTGTCCGGACAGGTGCGGGAGATCAGCCGTCAGGTGAACCGCCGCGACGTATTCAGTTCCGATCCTGCGGATGCTGTGGACGCCCGGGTGGTGGAGGTGCGGATTGCTCTGGATCCGGCCTCCTCGCAGCGGGTCAGGAATCTGACGCGGATGCAGGTGCTGGTGCGGGTCGATACGGAATCGGATCTGCCGGGGTGAGGACCATGAGATTGGATTTGCGACGGCGGATTCCCCTGGCCTGGTGCCTGCTCACCCGGCAGCCGGGTCGCTTGATGGTGGCTTTGGCGGGCATCTGCTTTGCGGGGATGCTCATGTTTCTGCAACTGGGTTTCCGGGATGCGCTCTTTGACGCCAGCATCACCATTCACCGCCTCTTCAATACGGACGTGGTGCTCATCAGCTCCACCAGTTCCAGTTCCGTTTCCATGGAGCCGTTCCCCAAACGGCGTCTGTTTCAGGCGGCATCCTGGCCGGAGGTGGATAGCGTTTCCCCGGTGCGCTGGAGCCAGATTTTGTGGAAAAATCCGGAAACCGGCTCACCCCGCGGCATCCTGGCGGTGGGCTTCGACCCTGATGACGACATCCTGAACCTGGAAGGTCTTGCAGAGCAAAAGAAGAGCTTGCAACTGGATCAGCGGGTTCTCTACGACCGCCTCAGCCGACCGGAGTTCGGCCCCGTGGAGGACTGGTTCAACGCTGGACGCACTGTCACCGCGGAAGTGCGGAACATACGGGTACGGGTGGACGGCCTGGTGGAACTGGGAACTTCTTTCGGGGCGGACGGGAACCTGCTCACCAGCAACCGCACCTTCAACAAGTTGTTGGGTTCTGCGGACGGCTCCGGCGCGTCCATTGAACTGGGATTGATCCGCCTTGTGCCTGGCGCGGATCCGGCAACGGTGGCCACAGTCCTGAAAAACACGTTGCCCAACGACGTGCAGGTGCTCACCAAGGAGGAGTTCCTGGCGTTTGAGCAGAACTACTGGCGCTCCAGCACAAACATCGGCTTCATTTTCAATCTGGGAGCGGCCATGGGTTTGGTGGTGGGTGCGGTGGTTGTCTACCAGATTCTCTTCAGCGACGTGGTGGATCACCTGCCGGAATACGCCACCCTCAAGGCCATGGGTTACAGCTCCACGGATCTGGTGGCGGTGATCCTGCAGGAATCCCTGCTGCTGGCGGCCTTTGGCTACATCCCCGCCTTCCTGGCGGGGATGGGGATCTACGGCTTCGCACGCTCTGCAACCAGCTTGCCCATTGGCATGAGCAACCAGATGGCCGTCTTCGTGTTTGCCATGATCTTTATCATGTGCGTCCTCTCGGGATTGCTGGCCATGGGCAAGCTCAGGGACGCAGACCCTGCCGAGGTGTTCTAAGTGGCCACCCTGCAACCCGCGCCACCCCATCCCCTGGTCAGCATTGCCGGTCTGAACCATTGGTTTGGTCGCAGCGATCAGCGCAGTCAAGTGCTCCATAACCTTCATCTCACTCTGAATCCGGGCGAGATGGTGGTGCTCACGGGGCCGTCCGGGTGTGGGAAGACCACCCTTCTGACGCTGATTGGCGCCCTGCGCACGGTGCAGGACGGATCCGTGCAGGTGGTGGGGGAACAGTTGCTCAAGGCGCGCAAGTCTGTCCAGCGGCGGGTGCGGCGTCAAATGGGTTTCATCTTCCAGAGCCATAACCTCCTACGCTGCCTCACTGCCGCCCAGAACGTGCAGATGGGAGCCGATCTTGTGCCCGGTTTGAGCTTTCGGCAGCGGCGCCAGCGCTCAATTGACCTGTTGGCGGAAATGGGCTTGAAGGATCACCACGGCAAGCTCCCTTCAAGTTTATCGGGGGGTCAGCGGCAGCGGGTGGCCATTGCCCGGGCCTTGGCAGGGAAACCCAGGCTTCTACTGGCGGATGAACCAACGGCTGCCCTGGATCGTCGCACGGGACGGGAGGTGGTGGATCTGTTGAAGCGGATGGCGACCGATCACCGCTGCGCCGTGCTGATGGTGACCCATGACCCGCGCATCCTGGACGTGGCGGACCGCTTGCTGCAGATGGAGGACGGCCGGCTCACAACAACCCAGGTGACGGCAGAGGCCGTGTAGCTGGCGTCTTGCCTCTCCCAACCCCGAGTTCCGGGTAAGGAGGCCAGGGGGAGCGGGGCTTCCTCATGACTTCTCATTCAGAAGGGGAGGGAGAAGGAGAGCGTGAGGGAATGATCCACGGGAGTGTCTGCGGAGTTGCTTTCTTCCCGCTCCCCCTCCAGGGCGATTTCCCAAGGTTCCCCTTGTCCGGGCTGCTCAAGGTAGGGAGTGAGGGACCAGAGGATGCCGTAGCTTCTGCTATCCGGGGAAAGCGCCACTGCCACGCCAGGCGTCAGGGTGAGGCGGTCGTTGGCGGCGGGGAAGCCGTAGGCCACCTCCGCCGTGAACTGCTGCCCGTTGCTGCCGGGTGCGTCCAACCCCTGGATGACGGTGGGACTCAGCAGGGCATCCATGCCGGA
>JAPOTR010000014.1 GCA_026709085.1 Cyanobacteria bacterium MAG CAR3_bin_5
TGCCACCCGCTACGACCGCTGTGCACATATCTTTCTCTCTGCCGTCCTCCTGGGCGCCACTCTCATCTTCTGGTTATGAGTCCTGAGCCTAGAAACCGGACAAGCAGACTCGCGTCTCCCTGTCTCTACAAAGCCTTCCTACGAGTGGATTGGGAACACATAGAAAGCAGGGGCCAAGATTTTCTCTCGTCTTTGAGCCTGTGGCTCCTGTGGTTGCCGCTTCGCAGATTCCTGCTCCGTCTCCCGCTCTCTGCGAGCTTTGCTGCCTTTGCCCATGGCTGAAGTGGTTCGTTGAGTGCTGGATCGTGAAGTGGGGAGTCGCCTTAGATTCTAGCTCTTGTCCCTGCCTCGCAGTCTCGTCAGCACAGGCAGGCCAGGCAAGCACAAGGCAAAAGGGTGGCCCTCCACTCTTACGGGGATTCCCTCGTGTGGTTACGGGCTTTCAACGGTGAGCAGAGCCCCATGGGTTCCAAGCATTGACGCTGCGTAGCACCCGTGCAGGGCACGTTTCAATTTGTAACAGTCGCTTCTCAGTCGGTCCATGGCTTCCAGGCTACAGCCATGGTTCGTCATTGATGCTTTCCTTGCCTTAGCTGCCGGAATCAGTCTGGCTGGCTGGGATCATGCTTTGCTGTGGTTGGTGTTCAGTGTGTCTGCCGCCACCTTCTCCTGCTCATACAATTTGCACCCTCCTACGATTATGATTGCGACTAGAGGGCCGTTCCGATCCGAGCAGCGGTCTAACCCCAGGGGGCTAGTCGTTCCAATTTTGTGGGCGGGCGCTGGCAGTGCTACTGTTCTACGAGTTCCTGAATTTGCCCGATGACGGCGGCGGTGACGAGAGCAGAGCGATACTCTTGTAAATGCACTATACTCAATTGTATTTTTTCCTCAATTTTATCTATTTCTGCAAGCGGTCTGGAGATTTTTAAGATAATTTCTGCTTGCTCTGATTTTTCAGGAATTGCGATTTGGCAAAGACCTATCTTGTCAGCTGATATATTTGGCTGCGCACCGCCAAATGCTTCTAATTCGACAAACTTTCTAAAGGGATTAGAATTCAGTAAGAGCCATAAGAAATCTCTTGTGCTATTTTTGTTTTGCCTCATAATACAAACGCGCTGATTTAGTAATGCAAAACAAATGTTGCTGACCCTGCCTACTTTCCCAACAGTTGCTCCTGTCATTGCCATGGCATAATCACCATTCTGAACTAACCAGTTTCTGTATCTTTCTTTGAAATAGATAGGCAAAAATTTTGCGTCTTGAAGACTAATAGTACCGTCAAATTGGATATTACCAATACGCAAAACAGGAATCCCACTATCGACAAAATCCGTGCTTCTGAAGGCATAGCCTGTGAAAATCTCTGAAATCTGCTTAAGCCTCTTTGTTCCCCAATGCCTCGGAATCTCCCCAATCCACTCAACCCCGGAAGGTTTCATCGGCACATCAGAATCAAGCCCCTTCGTAACAGCACGAGTAATCAGCGCTTGGCGCTTCTCAGCCAGCCTGTCCAGTAGCTCGTGCTTCTTCTCAATCAATGCATCGATTCGCGCTGTTTTCTCATCCAGAAATTGAGCAATGCGGCGCTGGGTGTCCAGAGGAGGAAATTCGACTAATACGGCAGCGAGTTCATCACGTGATAATTCAACAAACGTTGTGCCATTGGCTATGGCATTGAGTTCACACGTACGAGACTTGAGCATGTAGTAAAGGAATGGTCCATGAACTTGATCTCCGGGAATGATACCACGGCAGCCTTGATTAAAAGCCATTAGACTCTCATTGATTGCCATATGGCCGATAGGTGCCCGTGTCGAAATGATCACAGCTCCCTCCAGCAAGACAGACAGATTGCATTCTTCAACAGCCTTTTCCGTAATCAATCTCTTGGTATTGATGATCTTGTTGCTCATTAACTTGCCAAGGTCTTCTGGGGTGGCCCATTTGATATTGCCATCCCAATACTCTGGTTCAACGCTAGCTGGCGTAGCGCCGTTCTTGATGCGGCAAAAGTAGCGCAAGGCTCCAGAAGTAGGCTTCATCCCACCAA
This sequence comes from Cyanobacteria bacterium MAG CAR3_bin_5, assembly GCA_026709085.1. GTDB lineage: Bacteria > Cyanobacteriota > Cyanobacteriia > PCC-6307 > Cyanobiaceae > Synechococcus_B. Next base: position 2,057 of record JAPOTR010000014.1, read on the forward strand.
CCCCCTCAACAACCCGGCAATTTCCCCTTCAAGCCTGGTGATGTCCGTCTCAATCACATCAACCGGCCGCGGTGGTTTGTAGACGTAGAAGTGGCGGTTGATGGGGATTTCGTAGCCCACCTTGGTTTTGCTGTAGTCCACCCAGGCATCGGGCACGTGGGGCAGCACTTCCCGCGCCATATAGGCGTCGATGTGGTCCCGGAAGGCCGCAACCAGCCGGTCGTTGGGCTTGTCCGGTCCGAACTCCATGGGGAGGGGCAGCACCGTGCCGGGTCGGAGTGGGATGTTCTCGGTGTCCCGAAGCTCACTGTCCGGCTCGGGCTGGTCTTTGCTGTTCCGGCAGATCTCGGCGTTGGGATCCCGCTCCCCCAGGGCGGCGGAAATCGCTTTTTTGATGGGGCCAAGGATTTTGAGGCCGGCCAACCTGGCGGCGTAGATCATGTGGGCCTCGAATGCTTCCCGGTCCAGGTATGGCCCATTGCTTTCCAAGGTGGCCAGCACAGCGCGGATGGCGTTTTGCTGTTGCCGTCCTGCCGCCATCTCCTGTTCTGCGGCTGCCATGTTCTTGCGTTTCCTGGACGTGGCCAGATTGGCGAAGGCTTTTTGGTAATCCAGCCTGGCGATCCGCTCCGGCGTTGCCGCAAAGTTCATGCGCAAGGGCCGCTCCACTGTCACTTTGAGAAAACCGAACTCCCTATTCTCGAAGATACGGGAGACGACGCGGGTTTCAGGCTTCCCGTCAAGCTGAACCGTGGCCGTCTCGCCGTCTTGATGGTTGCCGTAGATGCGGGTCAGGTGGCGGATTTGCTCCTCGGTGATCTCGTTGCGCTTGTTGTTGAGACTCTTTTTCATTTTCCGGAAGAAGCGGGCGCCGTCGATGAGTTGCACAAGGCCCCGCCGCTCCGGGGGTTTGCGGTTGGTTACCAGCCACACGTAGGTTAAAATGCCGGTGTTGTAGAAAAGCTGATCGGGCGCCGCCACGATGGCATCCAGCCAGTCGTTCTCGATGATCCAGCGGCGGATGTTGGATGGCCCCGAACCGGCGTCACCGGAGAAGAGCGGTGAACCGTTGAAGACGATGGCGATTTTGGAACCGGGTTTATCTTCGTTCCCCTCCTCGTAAGGGTGCATCTTGGAGATCATGTGTTGCAGGAAAAGGAGGGAGCCGTCGTTGATGGCCGGAAGCCCGGCCCCGAAGCGCCCGGCAAAGCCCATGGCTTTGTGCTCAAGCTCCACGGTCCGCTTCTGGTCTTTCCACTCCACCCCGAAGGGCGGGTTGGCCATGAGGTAGTGGAAGCATTTGCCCTCGAAGCCGTCCCCGCTCTTGCCGTCGCCAAGAGTGTCACCGAGGATGATGTTGGCCGTGTCCTCATCTTTGATGAGCATGTCCGCACAACAGATGGCCCAGGCCTCGTTGTTGTATTCCTGGCCGTACAGCCCCAGCCCCGCCCGCCGGTTCTGGGCGAGAATCAACTCCTCGGATACGGACAGCATGCCGCCGGTGCCGCAGGCCGGATCGTAGATGGTGCGGTAGATGCCGGGTTGATGGACGTCCTGTTCGCCGGTGTAGAGGAGATTGGCCATCAGGCGGATTACCTCCCGGGGTGTGAAGTGATCCCCCGCTTCTTCGTTGGCCTGTTCGTTGAAGCGCATCACCAGATGCTCGAACAGGTAGCCCATCTGAAGATTGTCGATCCTGTTGGGGTGCAGGTCGACGTCCGCCATGGCCTTGACGATGGCAAACAGGCGATTGCTGGCGTCCAGTTTCTCGATCTGATCGGCAAATTTGAAACGCTCGAAGATGCTGCGGGCGGTGGGGCAGAAGCCTTCAATGTAGGAGGCAAGGTTGGGGGCGATATTCTCGCCATCCTCCAGCAACTTGGCAAAGGTGTAGGGGCTGGTGTTGTAGAGTGGGTGGTTGCGCTGGGGATCGGCGGCCTTGCCCAGCAGCCGATCCTGTGCCGCTTGGGGCACTGGCTGCGCTTTCAGTTCAGCGTGCTTCGCCAGAACGGCAGCCTTGGTGGGCTCCAGGACGCAATCAAGCCGCCGCAACACCACAGTGGGAAGCATCACCAGCCGATATGGGGAGGCCGGTAGGGGCCTCTCAGCCGATTGGCAATGTCCCAGATCCGGGCCTTGATCTCTGTGTGCGCTTGAACGTTCACGGATCGTTGTCTCAGGCAAGCCACTACGGATCCCCATGATACCACAACCCGAGTTCTGGATAAGAGCCCCCTGGGCGCCGTAAAAGATCAGTCTGCGTCCCAATCCGGTCATCCCTACCGTTCCCGGCCCGTCACCCGTCATCCTTGCGTCACCTGTCACCTTCCCAAGCTTTTAAAACAACTTCTCATGCACAGCTTCGTTGTACAACTGAATGTATGACAAAGGAATGGTGATAATCTGCCCAACACCGCAGCCAAACCAGGCAATCAAACCATATAAAATGGTCTTGCCAATGAAAAGTGGATTTTCCACTGACTTGCTCAATGAATCTCTGATTATATCCGAAGGCTGGTCGTCAGTGGTGAAAACATAGTGGGAATAGAATGGAGTTGCGGCCAAGCCTACGACAGGGATAAGAACCAGTAACCATCCCCACAACGATGCCATGATATAACGTTTGCTAAATACCAGCGCCCGGAACTCCTTGGGGCTGGGATATTTACCATGTACATAGGCCATGGACATGGGATAATAATGAAAAGTGGGAGACAGGAGAAAACCCAGGAAAAATGAAAACAGGAATAATCCTATGTTATCGCTGAGTTGCTGCCCGGATTTGGCCAGTGTAGGCGCGCCATTGGCAAGACTTGAAGCCATGGGAAATCAAAGGGATCAGAGAACAGGGCCGGAGAGGGAGAGATGAGACCTATGGCGACGTAGCCCCCCGCAACCGCTCCAGCACGGTGGCGTCCTCCAGGGTGCTGGTGTCCCCCGTGATGGTTTGCCCACTGGCCAGGGATCGCAGGATGCGGCGCATGATCTTGCCGCTGCGGGTTTTGGGGAGCACGTCGGTGAAGCAGATGTCGTCCGGTTTGGCGATGGGGCCGATTTCATGGGCCACGTGGCGCCGTAGGGCTTGAATCAGGGCGTCGTCACCCTGCCGCCCCGCCTCCAGGGTGACAAACGCCGCCACGGCACTGCCCTTGAGGGCATCGGGTCGCCCCACCACGGCCGCCTCCGCCACAGCGGGATGGCTCACCAGGGCGGACTCGATTTCCATGGTGCCCAGGCGGTGGCCGGAGACGTTGATCACGTCATCCACCCGACCCATGATCCAGAAATAGCCGTCCTCGTCCCGGTGGGCGCCGTCCCCGGCAAAATAAACGGGCTTGCCGTCGGCAAGGGGCAGGGCGCCCCAATAGCTCGTGCGGAAACGCTCCTCGTCCCCATGGACGGTGCGCATCATGCCCGGCCATGGTTGCCGCAACACCAGGTAGCCCCCAGCGCCAGCCGGCAGGCTCCGGCCCGCTTCATCCACCACGTCGGCGGCAATGCCCGGCAGGGGCAGGCTGGCGGAGCCGGGCTTGAGGGGGGTGGCGCCGGGGAGGGGGGCAATCATCATGCCGCCGGTTTCCGTCTGCCACCAGGTGTCCAGCACCGGGCAGCGGCCACCGCCGATCACCTCCCGGTACCACATCCAGGCTTCCGGGTTGATGGGTTCCCCCACGGTGCCCAGCAACCGCAGGGAGGACAGGTCGTAACCGTCGGGAATCCGGCGACCGGCCCCCATGAAGGCCCGGATCACGGTGGGCGCGGTGTAGAAGACGGTGATGCGGTGTTTCTCGATCAACTCCCAGAACGCTCCCGGCTTGGCAGGGCGGGGGGCGCCTTCATACATCACCGTGGTGGCCCCGTTGGAGAGGGGACCGTAGACGATGTAGCTGTGCCCCGTGATCCAGCCCACGTCGGCGGTACACCAGTAGACGTCGTCCTCCTGCAGATCAAAGACCCATTGGCAGGTGAGATGGGCCCACAGGTTGTAGCCCGCCGTGGTGTGGACCACCCCCTTGGGTTTGCCCGTGGAGCCGGAGGTGTAGAGGATGAAGAGGCGGTCCTCGCTGTCCATGGGTTCGGCCGGGCAGTCTTCACTCACACCCTCCATCAGCCCGTGCCACCAGTGGTCCCGGCCGGGGGTCATGGTGACCGGTGTGTCCGTACGACGCACCACCACCACGTCCTGCACATCGGGGCAGGCGTCATCCGCCAGGGCCTCGTCCACGGCGGGTTTGAGGGGAACCGCCTTGTCCTTGCGGAAGCCGCCGTCAGCGGTAATCACCACCTTGGCCTGGCCGTCAATGAGGCGATCCCGCAAGGCTTCCGCGGAGAAGCCGCCAAACACGATGGAATGGGGAGCGCCAAGGCGGGCGCAGGCCAGCATGGCGATGGCCGCCTCCGGCGCCATGGGCATGTAGAGGGCCACCAGATCCCCCTTGCCCACGCCAAGGGCCTTGAGCACGTTGGCAAAACGGCACACCTGGCGGTGCAGGTCCCGATAGGAGAGCCGCCGCACGTCGCCGGGCTCTCCTTCCCAGAGGATGGCGGTTTTCTCCGCCCGCCCGTTGGCCAGGTGGCGATCCAGGCAGTTGAAGGACACGTTGGTGCGGCCGCCGCTGAACCAGCGGGCCATGGGGGCTGCACGCCAGTCCAGCACCTCTTGAAACGGTTCAAACCAGTGGAGCTCCTGGCGGGCCAAGCGACCCCAGAACCCTTCCGGGTCCCGTTGCGCCTCCTCTGCCAAGGCGGTGTAGGCGGCCATGCCGCTAATGCGGGCCTGCTGCTGCGCGTCTGCAGGGGGCGCAAAGCAGCGCTCTTCGTGGAGGACGGATTCAATGCCTGCAGCAGCCATGGATTCCAGCCAGGGACGTGGCTCCATTCAAGCTCCCCGGAGGATCGCTTCCGATCATCCGCCATAAAGTCTTGCGCTTCCCCCTTGATGAGGGCTCCTTCAGAACGCCGGCCCCATCAACGGGATCACAGGACCAGGGCTTGATCACAAGCGCTTGAGTTACGGGTCTCGTGGCTGCTGACGCCATGGGCTTGCCATTGGTCATAGGCCATTTGCATCCCAAGCCAGGTCTCCGCTGTGGAGCCGAACACCTCCGCCAGCCGGCTCGCCATCTCCGGCGAGAGTCCCTTGCGTTCGTTGAGCAGTTCTGTCAGGGACTGCCGTGTGATGCCAAGATTTTGGGCAGCCTGTGGGATGGTGAGTCCCGTAGGCTCCAGGCATTGGCGCCTGATCACGCCGCCTGGATGGGGCGGGTTGTGCAGACTCACTTGCTCAAACCCTGCTTAGTGGTAGTCCACATAGTTTACATCAACTGCCCTGCCATCCTCAAACCGGAACGTCACCCGCCAGTTGCCCGAGACCTTGACTGCATAGTGTCCCTTGAGCTTGCGTTCCAACCGGTGCAGCTTAAATCCCGGCAGGTTCATGTCTGCTGGTCCGCTGCTATGATCCAGGGCCGCCAGAATATCTCGCAACTTCTCTTGATGCGCCGGGCTCACATGCCGTGATTCGCCCTGCTTGTAGAGCGTCTTCAGGCCACGATGGCGAAACAACTTGATCATGAATCTTTCCTTTGCTTCTGTCTCTATTTATTTAGGGGGATAAGCGTCAAGGCAGCGATATGGTCGATCACCTGCACAGCCTGATGCAGACTGAAGTTTTCGCCTGCCGCAGATCTCCTCGGCCCGCGTGAGCAATCTCATGGCTGCGTTCGGGGCGGATCCGCTAGCTCCGTTGAGCCGCCGCAACACCACCTCCGGTAACCCCAGGAGGGCTTCCCGCTCCTGGCTGGGGGGCACCCAGGCCAGATCCGGTTCCGCATCCCGTGCGAAACCGTGGGCCATGGCGTGGGATTAGAGGGGCGCTTTGTTCAGCATCTCCATGATCTTCAAGGGCAGGCCCTTCACTTCGTCATGGAGAGCGTCAATCCGCTTGTTTTGATCCTCAAACTGCTTGTCCATCTTGTTCCACAGGAAGATGAGGATGGTGACGCCCACACTGGCCTAGATGCCCAGCGCCGTCACGATCATCAACAGCGTTTGGTCAATAGCAGGCATCGGACTGGATAATGGATGGGAACATCCTACCCCCCGGTTGATAGCTTTTACCGCAATGCAAGGTGCTTGACAGGCTTTGCCGTCTCTCCCCATTGGCCCCCCTATGAAACTGAAGCCACTTGCTATGACTGGGGTTTGGCCGTATTCGTTGCTGTTGCCGGAAATAAACATCCCCCTATAAATAAACATCCCCCTATAGGGAGAGGGATTGTTGCCCAACGGCGCGCCCACGCGGGGGAGCCATGAAGGGACGCGGCCCGGTGGGAGGGCAGCCGCTTAACGGTAGCGGCCTTCGTTCAGCCGCCAGTAAACATCCGTGCCTCGTAGGGGGGAGTCGTCAGGTACGAGTTCCACAGGGGTCTTGCCGTCCTCGGTCTTTGCGCTGGCGTCAGCCCCGGCGTCCAGCAACGCCTTCACCACCGCTCGCTGGGGTCTCGCTGAACGCCGCCGCCGCGTGCAGGGGGGTATGTCCACCCTCATCCCTTGCCTCCGGGTCAGCCCCTTGGGAGATGCAGCGGCCAACATCCGCCGCTGTTGCCTCCTCGGAGAACTCCGAGGTATTCCAGGCGTCACAATCCGGGCGGGCAAGAGCGGCGCCCGCTGCCAGTAGCAGAGAAGAAGTCAACAGCGCCAGGATGCCGCCGCTCCGGTGACGGCCGTTGCTGTTATGGTGGGGAAAGGCTTTGCGTAACTGCATGATTCAAGGGCAACTCACCGCTCCGGGGATACGGGTTGCGTGAAACGTGCTTCAAGCAGGCGGTCCATCTTTGCATCCAGCCTGGTCAGGCCGTCTTTCATGTCTTGCCGTAGCTCCTTCTGGTCTTCCCGCAATTCGTCCATCCGCTTATTGAGCCTGGCCTCACCGGCCTTCTGCTCATACCAGAGAAGGCCCAGGAAGGCAGTGATAAAGCCCGATGGCAGCCATTCGGTGAGGCCGGGGGGAAGCGCTGGCATGAATCCGGTGACGGGGTACAGGGTCAGGGTAGCCCTCCCCATAGCGCAATGTTCATAAACCGAGGGTTCTTCAAGCAAGCGACGGCATCTGATGTTGCCCGCTGTCTCTCCCAAGACCGCAATGCAGGGTGCTTAACGACCCCAAGTTCTGGATCAGCAGGCCAGAGGACAAGCGCCTTCATCGTTAGTTTAGTTGAGCCGACGCAACACCACCTCCGGTAGCCCCAGGAGGGCGGCTTTTTCCTGGCTGGGGGGCAACCAGGTCAGGGCCGCTTCCGCATCCCGGGCGAAGCCGTGGGCCATGGTGTGGGTGCGCTCCAGACCGGAACCCTGGCGCACAATGTGGAGGGCCGCTTCCAGGTCGCCCGGATCGGCAAAGCGACGGTCCACCCGCTCCGCCAGGCTGGGATCCTCCTCCAGGGCAAAGATGGCGGGCGCCGTCAGGTAGCCGGCCTGCAAATCCGAGGCGGCAGGTTTGCCCAGTTGCTGGTCGCTGGCGGTGAAGTCGAGGCAGTCGTCCACCACCTGGAAGACCATGCCCAACTGGCGGCCAAACCGGTAGAGGCGCTCCAGCCGCAGCTCCGGTAACCCCGCCAGCACTCCCACCGCCCGGGCGCTGTTGGCCATGAGGGAGGCTGTTTTGCGGTAACTCTTCTCCAGGTAGTCCTCCAGCGTCTGCCCGCTGTCATAGCGGTGGAGCCCCTGCCGCACCTCTCCTTCCGCCAGATCCATGATCACCCGGGAGAGGAGCCGCACCACCTCCAGGCTGCCCAGATTGGCCAGGTGCCAGCTTGCCTGGGCGAAGAGGAAATCACCCGCCAGCACCGCCATGCGGGCATCAAACAGGTGATGCACCGTGGCCACGCCCCGCCGGGTGGAGGCTTCGTCCACAAGGTCGTCGTGGACCAGGCTGGCGGTGTGGATCATCTCGGTGATCTCCGCCAGCCGCCGTTGCCGGGGATCCATGGGCTCACCGGGGGCAACAGCCCGGGCCAGCATGAGCACAAGGGCCGGGCGCAATTTTTTGCCGCCGGCCTGGAAAAGATGTTCCGCTGCTGCCTGGAGGATGGGATGCCCCGCCCCGATCAGGTTTCGTAAATTGCCGAGGAGCAACTCCAGGTCGGCCTCCACCGGCTGCAACACTTGAGCGACCGAGGCCATGTAATGCCTTGACTGGCCTGGATCTTAGTGGCTGAGCAGCACGGATTGCAGGCTCACCTGCTCAACCTGGACCGGTTGCCTCAACCAATTGGACACCGCCGCCGCAAAGTGGGTTGTCTGCCCCGTGCAGCAAAACTGCATGGAACCCCTGGGCTGGTGAGCGGCCAGACCCGTGGTCTGCACCATCTGTTGCAGCACCGTCACCGCCGGCAATGCGGGATCCAGGAGAGGCACGGGCCAGGGCAACAGGCGCTGAAGCAGGGGACGGATGATGGGGTAATGGGTACACCCCAGGATCAAGGCCTGAATCGGGTGGGGGTTGTGGAGAACGGGGCTCAGATAGTCGGTGACCAGTTGCTCCAGCCGGGCCGAATCCCGTTCTCCCGCTTCGATGGCGGGCACAAGCCCCGGGCAGGCAATTTCCTGCACCTGCACTGTGGGGAAGTAACGGCGGATGGCACAGCCATAGGCCCCGCTGTGTACCGTGGCTGCCGTGGCCAGCACCACCACGTGATCGCCGAGATTCAGGTTCAGGCTGGCGGCCAGGGCGTCAATCAGGCTCACCACCGGCGCCTTCACCTCGGCACGGATTACGTCAGCGGCCAGGGCGTTCATGGTGTTGCAGGCCATGACCATGGCCTTCACCCGGCGCGCCCGTAGCCAGTGGGCCGCCTCTTCCGCAATGGCGCGAATCTCGCTCGGGGAACGTTCTCCATAGGGCAGCCGGGCGGAATCCGCCAGATAGAGCAGGGACTCGCCGGGGAGAAGGCGCCGCAGTTGATGGAGCACCGTCAGGCCCCCTAGTCCGCTATCGAACAAGCCGATGGGAAGATCTTCCCGAGAATGGACCCAGGACATGGACATGGATCCGAATCAGGGATGGAGAGGGAAGAGGGAGGGCTTGCGGTGACGCAGGCTGGGCATCTGGCGCTGCACCTGCTCCAGACGATCCGCGCCCATCTCCGCCATGGCCACACCGGGGCGGGTCCCTGCATCCGCCAACACCGTTCCCCAGGGGTCTACCACCATGGCGTGTCCATGGCTCTGGCGGCGATGGTAATGAACCCCGGCCTGGGCAGGGGCAAAGACATAGCACGTGTTTTCAATGGCCCGGGCCCGCAGCAGCACTTCCCAATGGTCCTTCCCCGTAAAGGCGGTGAAGGCCGCAGGAATCAACAACACCTGGGCGCCGCGGCTGGCCAGAAAACGGTAGAGCTCCGGGAAGCGCACATCATAGCAAATGGAAATCCCCAAACAGCCCAGCCCGGGAACGTGTACCACCGGCGGACTGGCTTCCCCGGAACGCACGGTGGCGGACTCCTGGTACGTGTTCCCGTCCGGCAGGTTCACGTCGAAGAGGTGGATTTTGTCGTAGCGGGCCAGCAACTGCCCGTCCCGTCCCACCAGTTCAGCCCGATTGTAGACCGCCCCGTCCTCGGCGGGCACGGGGAAACCACCTCCCAGCAGGGTCACTTGGTAGCGGTGAGCCATGGTGACCAGAAACCGACTGCACCGCTCCGCCAGCATGGGCGCCAAGGCCAGCTTCTGCTGGTCGTCCCCCAGAAAAGCGAAGTTTTCCGGCAAGCCTACAAGGGCCGCGCCTTGGCGGGCCGCCAGATCGATCTGCTCTTCTGCTATCTGCAGGTTGGCGTCAGGATCAGGGGTGCTGGTAAGCTGGAGCGCGGCGGCAAGGTAGCTGGACAGAACCGGTCGGCGGCTGGCTGCAGTCTAATCACCAATCGGGGACAGTGGCCGGTGAGGGGGGCTGGAGCGCCAGGGGCTGGTCGTCCTGAACGAGGGAAGGGGTCACCAGGATGATGAGTTCCGTCTTGTCTCGCGTCGTGCTGGAACTGCGGAACAGCTTCCCCAGCAGGGGTAGATCACCCAACAGGGGAAATTTGCTCACCTGCTCCCGGTCCGAATCCTGAATCACCCCGCTGAGAATCAAGGTTTGCCCATCCCGAAGACGCACACTGCCGGAGGAGAGAGCCCGCTCGGTGATGTTGAAAATGGGCACACTGCCCTGGGTGCCGGCAGGTACAGGGACAGACACCCTGGGCCTCACCTTCAGGGAGACAAATCCGTTGTCGTCGATTTTGCTCACGTCCACCCTCAGACTTAACCCCGCCGGTTCCCGCTCCTGGCTGGTCTGGGTGATCCCTGACGGAGTGGTGGTGGTGGTGTTGCCGGTGATCACGCTGGTGGTGGTGTTGATGCTGGCGGATTCCCCTTCCTGAACCAGGAGTGTGGGTTCCGCCAGAACGTTCACGTCGGACGAGACGATTGCAGCTTCAAGCTGGGAGTAGAAGGAATCACCGGAATCACGGGGACCCAACGTGAAGGAAGAGCTGCCTCCCGAAAGGAAAGCATCACCAATCCGTGCGGAGAAACTGTGATCGAAGGTTTCACTTTGACTGAGGTCCACGTTCATGATGCGCACCTTTACGGCCACCTGCCGTTTGCGCCGGTCCATCTGCCGCAGATAGTTCTGGGCAATGTCCACCAGGTCGGCCGGCCCCACAACGGTGACGGTGTTGAGCCGCTCGTCGGTGGCGCCCCGCAATCCCCGCAGCGGCCCCTGCTGGCCGCCGAACTCGGACACCTCCAGGCTTACCGTGGTGCTGGCCACCCGGCTCTGGTGGCCGGCCTCCGCCCCCGTAGAAGCGTCCGGGTCTGCTGAGTCGGCGCCGAAGGATTCGGTGGCGGTGGTGGTCACCGAGTGGGTCACGGTCATGGTGGCGCCCAGATTGGCCAGAAACCCCGCCGCCCCGGCGGCATCCACCTGGTTGAGACGGATCACCCTCGACACCTTGGCGCGAAGGTTACGGCCCGGCAGCCCGTCGCCCACCACCAATGTGCGCCCCTCCAGATAGCCTTCCAGGCCGGAACTGAGCAGCACGAAATGAACCGCTTTCTCCAGGGATTCATCCCGGAAATCCACGGTGACCCGTGGCTCCGGGGGGGACTCCTGGCGATCCTCCAGGAAGGCGAAGTTATAGCCGGTGCCTTGTAGAAGGCCCATGATCACGTCTTGGGCCCGGGCATCCCTGGCGGTCAGGGTGACGGATTGGGCGCCGGGGAGCGGGATGAACGCCGGGCCGGGCAAGGGGACGTGATCCACGGCCATGGCCCCCACGGGTGGAGCCGCCGCCTGTGCCCCCATGGTTGTGCCCGGAAACTGCACCATCAGCCGGTCCCCCGTGTTGATCAGCCTTGGCGTTGGCAGCGCCTGCCCTGAGGCTGCCTCCACGGTCAGTTGCCCCACTCCCTCCTGCTGTGGATCCGCGGCCAGATGCACCCGGGTCATGGGGGCTTGGTCCACGTGAAGCCGCTGGGTCCGGATGGTGCGCTCCAGACCGGTCAAGGTGATGCGCCAGGAGCCGCCATCCACGGCCCGGACTCGACTCCGCACCTGGGGACCGATCCCCTTGACCACAAGGGTGGCGGCACCCGGGCCGCCCCGCACCAGGAGAGACGGTTCCCCGCCAACCCCCGCCTCCTCGGCAGCGGCGGCGGCAACCGTACACGCCAAGGCCACAGCGCAGAAGGAGCGGATGCCTGCCAGAGTGTTTGCCGGAATGTTCAAGGACCAGCCCCGTCTGAGGCCAGGCTATGGTTGGCGATCAATGACGCCGGAACTGCAGGTCAACCTTCTGTTCTGACCGTGAACCCCGTTACGGACGCCATAAGCGGGGAAAACTGCCCCGACCCCAAAAGGCTCCCCACGTGCTTCAGGCTCTCTCCACGGCCTCACCACTGGTCCGGGTACAGAACTGTTGCAGACCGGAAGGGATCATGGCCACCGTTGCAGGGGTTGATTGTTCCTCGGCGCCAGGAGATCGCTGGAAGATCGTCCGTGCGGACAAGCCGAACACGTTTAACAGGTAGATTGAGCTTTTACGGGAGGGTTGATTGAATCTCCGCACCAGAGAGTCCGTATCAATTTTACCGACAGAATCAGGCAGGTGGTGATTGAACATATCAGCCAACTTGAGAAGGGCCTCTTCAAATGCCTCGGGATCCAGAATTCTAAACAACCTGGAGAAAGCATCATGGCTGGGAATACCATACTTCAATTCGAGAAAGGTGTGCAGAAAGTCTTTATGGGTCTTGCTGAAGTTTTCCATATCCACACATGTTTCATCCCCACAAATCACTGCGATGACAGCCAGAGTGAGCATTTCAGCAAAGTCGTGCCTGGTGGCATTGCTCTTGCGAGGGTCTTCCATTTCTTGAAAAGCCTCAACGATTCGAGAAGCCATAGACGCCAGTAATCGCATGGTACGAACTACACTCAGCCCATGGGGGCCACATGAACAGCGGCCGCCTTGAGTTCCGGCTGCTGGGAGATGGGGCACCCCAGGGCATGCATCAGGTCGTTGACCGCACAGGCGTTGTCCTGACCTGCTCCCCAATGCATGGGCAGAAACACCGTACCCGGGCGCACTTGATCGCGAACGGACACCCGCGCCGTGACCTGGCCGCGGCGGGAGCGGATGCGGGCAACGGCCCCATCCGCCAGGCCGGCCACTGCCGCATCAACGGGATTCACTTCCAACAACGGTTCAGGGTGCATGCGTCGGAGACGCTCCAGTTGACCGGTGCGGGTCATGGTATGCCAATGTCCCAGATAGCGGCCGGTGGTGAGCACCAGGGGGAAGCTCCCGTTGGGGGGCTCGGCCAGCCCCTGAGGCTGATCCGCCATGAAGCGGGCGCGGCCCGTGGGAGTGGGGAAGGCTCCGTTCTCATACAGCCGGCGACTGCCGGGGCCGGGGGCAGCGCCAACGGGGAACGGCCACTGCTGCGGCCCCTCCCGGCGCAGCAGTTCATGGCTCAGGCCGGAGGCGTCGCAGACACGGCCTGCCGAGAGCGCCACCAGTTCTCCATACGCCTCTGCTGCGGACCCGTAGGAAAACTGCTCCACAAACCCCAGCCGGCGCCCCAGTTCCGCGAACACCCGCCAATCCGCCCGGGCCTCCCCTGGCGCTGCCCGGAACGCCGGACACAGGGTGACCCGTCGCTCCGAGTTCACCATGACCCCGTCTTTCTCGCTCCACTGGGCTGCGGGCAGCACCAGATGGGCGTAGCGGCCGGTTTCCGTGTTGCTGTAGGCCTCGCTCACCACCACCAGCGGACAGCGGGCCATGGCCGCCTTCACCTTCTCCAACCGGGGCATACTGACCAAAGGGTTTGTGGCCGCCACCCACCAGAGGTCCAGGGCGCCAGCCTCCATGGCTTCAATCTGCTGCCAGGCGCTGAGGCCGGGTTCTGCCGCAATCGGCCCCAGCTTCCAGTGGGCTTCCACCTCCCTGCGGTGCTCGGCATTGCTCACCTGGCGATAACCGGGCAACAGGTGGGCAAGACCACCCGCCTCCCGACCACCCATGGCGTTGGGCTGGCCCGTCAGGGAGAAGGGTCCGGCGCCCGGGCGGCCAATCTGCCCGGTCAGCAGGTGGAGATTGATGAGCCCGGACACGGTGGCGGTCCCTTCCACCGATTGGTTCACCCCCATGGACCAAAGGCTCAGGGCCGCCCGACTGCGGGCCCAGAGGCGGGCCGCCAGCCGCAGATCACTGACGCGGATGCCGCAGATGGAGGCAACCCGTGCCGGTGTCCAGTCCTGCACCAGTTTGGCATAGGAGAAGAACCTGTCCGTACAGCCTTCAATGAAGTCGAAGTCCAGAGCGGTCTGGCGTAGCAGAAGGTGGCCGATGCCGTGGAGCAGCACCAAGTCCGTGCCGGGTCGAATGGCCAAGTGCAGATCCGCCACGCTGCTGGTGGCTGTTTGCCGGGGATCCACCACCACGATCTGCAGATCCTTCTTGTAGCGCCGTTTGCGGCGCCGTTTGGCCAACCGCTGGAACAGGACCGGGTGGCAGTCCGCCATGTTGGCGCCAATGAGCAGGGCCAGATCGCACTGGTCCAGGTCTTCGTAGCAGCAGGGGGGACCGTCGGAGCCCAGACTGCGGGTATAGCCGGCCACAGCGGAACTCATGCAGAGGCGGCTGTTGGCGTCGAAGTTGTTGGTGCCCAGAGCCCCCTTCAGGAGCTTCTGGGCCATGTAGTAGTCCTCGCAGTGAAACTGGCCGGAGCCGTACATGGCCAGGGCCCGGGGTCCCTTCCCGGCCATGGTGCGGTGAATGCGCTCCAGGAGGACAGCGAAGGCCCCGTCCCAACTGATGGGCTGCAACGGCAGATCCAGCCGGGGGCGATAGAGGGGGCGGGTGAGGCGACCGCTGCTCAGGGTTTGCCCCACCGTGGCCCCCTTGATGCACACCTGGCCCAGGCTGGAGGGATGGTGACGATCACCCCGTGTTCCCCACACCGGGGTGCCGTCCTGGGCGCGAATGGTGGCCCGCCCCTTGGCGGCAGGGGGCAGCAACTCCAGGCCGCAGCCTACACCGCAGTAGGGGCATTGGGAACGCAGAGGGGTTTCCATGACGCCAACCTGTGGCACGGTTTCTTCCTACGAAGCAGTGGCAAGCTCTCCTTCGTGGAGATCAGCGAAGGATCCCTTGGGTTCCCGCAGGAAGAACATGCAGAAGAAGCCGACGATCAGCCCGGCAATCCCCAGCACCTGGAAAAAGGTGCTGTTGGAGGCGGCCACCACGGCGGGGGAAGGGTCTGCTCCACCCCCCATCCAGCCGGGGAGGAGGGCAAAGATGGTGAGATAGGCGACCGCGCCCACGTTGCCGTAGGCCCCCACCAGCCCGGCCACCTGGCCCGTAACACGGCGTTTCACCAGGGGAACCAGGGCAAAGGTGGATCCCTCGCCGGCCTGCACGAAGAAGGAGCAGAACATGGTGAGAGCCAGGGCCAGGAGAATGCCGGGAGTGCCGGTAAAGGTGCCTGGCCGAATGAGGCTCATGAGCAGATAGCCCACCCCCAGACCAATGGTGAGAAAGGCCATGGTGTTTTTCCTGGATCCCATGCGATCCGAGAGGAGGCCTCCCCCTGGGCGTGCAGCCAGGTTCATGAAGGCATAGGAGGCGGCCAGGGTTCCGGCCAGAGCCTTGGGCAGATCAAAGGTGGTCTCGAAGAAGCTGGGTAGCATCGACACCACCGCCAACTCGGAGCCGAAGTTGACGATATAGGTGAGTTCCAGGATGGCCACCTGCTTGAATTCGTAGCGGTCCTCTTTGGGATAGACCTTCTGGCCCTTGATTAGTTGCCAGTTGGTGCGAAGAACCCCCCAGGATTGCATTCCATACCAGATGAGAATGGCCAGCAGGGCAATGGGGTAGGTGGCATCGTCGAGGAAACCCACACCCTTGAGACGCCAAGCCAGCACCGCCAGGATGGCGGCAAAGGGAACGTTCATGCCCATGAGGCCCCAGAAGTCCCGCATGGAGGTCACCTCCAGCCCTGCCGTCTTGTGGGGTCGTTGATAAACTTTCCCTGGAGGCGTGTCCCGCACGCTGAAGAAGTAGAACACCCCGTAGACCGCGGCGATGATGCCGGTCAAGGCAATGGCGCCGCGCCAGTTGAGCACCACGTCACCAATCTGGGCGCCACCGGCAAAGCTGAGCCAACCGGCAACAATCACCAGGGTGAGGGCGGAGAACGCGGACCCGAAGTTTCCCCAGCCCCCGTAGATTCCTTCCGCCAGGCCGATTTCCTTGGGGGGAAACCACTCCGCCACCATGCGAATCCCGATCACGAAACCGGCCCCCACAATGGAGAGCAGCAGCCGGGCCGCCACCAACTGGCCAAAGCTCTGGGCCGTGGCAAACATGACGCAGGGAATTGCCGCAAATACCAGAATGGCGGAATAGGTGATGCGCGGACCAAACTTATCCAGCAACATGCCAATAATAACCCGTGCCGGCACAGTGAGGGCAACATTGCAGATGGCAATGGTGCGAATCTGCCCCAGTTCCAGGCCCATATCTTCTCTCACGGTGGTGGCCAGCGGGGCCAAGTTGAACCACACCACAAAGGTGAGAAAGAATGCAAACCAAGTGAGGTGCAGCGTCCTGTACCTCCCCTGGAAAGACCAGAGTTCACCAAGCATAGCAGTTTGGAGATTAATCAAACCCTGGCTTCAGGAAAAAAGCGACCAGGGGCCTAGCTCGGTGCGCAGGGCTAACCGATTGGCATCATACAAACAACCCAGGCCACGGAAGAATGTGGCTGTTGTTACATGATCTTGAACATGGCGCCCCGGTTCCCGTGATGATCCCCCTGGCCACTGCCCGGCCACGATTGCCGCCTTCCTCATGTAATGTAGCAACAGATACAGACAGTTGTGCAGATATAGGAAATGAACAGGATGGAAGAGATAGGAATGATCGTCTTGGTCATGGATGCGCGGCGCCCTTGGGGGATGCCTTCCCTGTCTGATGTTGAGCCTTGCGCCGAGCGGCCTCTGGCGGCGATTCTCTGCGGCGGGCGGAGCCGGCGCATGGGGCGGGACAAGGCCCTGCTGCCCCACCCCCATGGGGGCAGCAGTCTGTTGCAGCACACCTGCGCCCTCACCTTGGCCACCGGGTTGGAGACTGTCTGTCTGAGTCGCCCCCACCAGGGTCATCGCCAGCACCTGACCACGGCGCTGGGACAGGTGACCGTCCTGGAGGAACAACCCCCCTGGGAAGGCCCCCTGCTGGCGTTGACCAAGCTGATGACCGCCTACCCCGGCCGCCCCGTGCTGCTGCTGGCCTGTGATCTGCCCAACCTTACCCCATCCCTGCTCAACGACCTGGCTGCCCCGCTGTCACCCCGGCGGGCGCGCCTGGCAACTGACGGCAGATGCCAGCAGCCCCTGCTGGCCAGCTATGGCGCCGATCTGGCGGCCACCCTTCACCAGGCTGTGGCCGCCGGGGTGCGCAGCTTTCGCCAATGGCTGCCCGGTCTCAACGTGGAGTGGCTACGGGTTCCCTCCCCGGCGCTGGTGAACCTGAACCGTCCCCAGGACCTTGCTGCTGCCTGCCGCTACCCATGACCATGGCTGTCCAGGGACACAAGTCCCGCTCTTCAGGGTGGTGTCCATCTCCAAACGCCTGTGGAGCCGACGGTAAGACGGGTTCGCCCGCGCTTGGCAACGAAGCAGGAACCCACCTGAATCAGGAGGCGCAGTGGTGGCCAGCCTGAGAGAAGGAATCCCCCGCCTTCACGGCGGGGAGGAAATCAACACAGGCGCCCTTGATCAACGGGGGCGGACTTTGGGGGTTCTGCGACTCTCCCTCACCGCCCGCTGCAACCTGGCCTGCCGCTACTGCCGCCCGGAAAACCGGGATCCCCCCACCCTGCTCACTCATCAACAACGCCTCAAGCTCATTGGCGCGGCGGCCCGGCTGGGTTGCCGCCGCCTGCGGCTCACCGGTGGAGAGCCTTTGTTGGCGCCGGGTCTGGCGCCCCTGGTTCAAGCGGTGAAGGCCCTGGACCTGGTGGAGGACGTGGCCGTCACCACCAACGGGGTGCTGCTGGATCGTTCCGTGGCTCAGGGCTTGCAGCAGGCGGGCCTGGACCGCATCACCATCAGCCTGGACGGGGCGGATCCCCAGGCGGTGCTGCGCATGGGGGGCGGCCACAGTTTTGCCCCCGTGCTGTCGGCCATCGGCCATGCCCAGGCTGTTGGTCTTCCCGTCAAGATCAACATGGTGGCGATGGCCCATGGCAACGGGGACCAGGTGATCCCCATGGCGCGCCTCTGCCGGAGGCTGGGGGTGGAGTTGCGGCTGATCGAATACATGGACGTGGGCAACCGCAACGGTTGGCGACCGGAACAGGTGATCACTGCTGCCGCCATGACCGCCGAGATTGGCCGCCACTGGCCACTGACGCCTGTGGGTCGTCAGCATGGCTCTACCGCCCGGCGTTGGCGGTATCAGGACGGGGGAGGGTTTGTGTCCACCATTGCCTCCATCAGCGAACCGTTCTGTGGTGACTGCAACCGGCTGCGGGTAACCGCCGACGGCATGGCCTATACCTGCCTCTTTGCCAGCCGGGGCACGGATCTGAAGCCCGCCCTGGACCCCCGGCAACCCGATGCCGTCCTCATGCATCAACTGCGCTCCCTCTGGCGCCGGCGCCAGGATCGCTACAGCGAAGAACGGGCCCTGCAAGCTCAACAGACCAGCCCCGCCCCACGGCCGATCCCTGCGGAAATGGCCTACATGGGCGGCTGATTCAACGACTGCTCGGTTCCGGCCTGGGCCTAGAGTTGTGCCCTATGGACACAGCATCCCCTCTCACTTCCGACAACGGTCAGGAGAACCAAGCCCCCGCTCCGGAAACCGGCCGGCCCAGCACCGTCAAGGACCGGACGGCATTCCCGGCCACGGCGCCGGCTGCATATCCGGTCTTTTTCCGCACCTATAGCCGCAGGTTGCCCCACCAGCGGGAAACCTGGGCTGCCGTGACCAACCGCACCGTGGAGGGTCTGGCCCGGTTGGGTCACCTGGGGCCGGATCAACTGGATCTGCTGCGTCAGCAGCAGGCGCAACTCAAGGCCCTGCCAGCAGGACGATGGCTCTGGATTGGCGGCACCTCCTGGGTGGACAGACCGGAAAACTTTTCCGGGGCCTACAACTGCACGTCAACCAACCTGGTGGATTGGGACGCCTTTGCCTTGATGATGGACCTGGCCATGATGGGCTGCGGCACCGGGGCCATTATCGAACCCCGTCATATTCAACAACTCCCCCCCATCCTGAACCGCCTCCAGGTGGTGGAGGTCACCCCCATCGGCCAGTGTCCTCCCCGGGATCGCCAGGAAAACACCACGCTGCGGATGCAGGGATCCCAGGTGGCCATCACGGTGGGGGACAGCCGCCAAGGATGGGTTGAGGCCTATCGCAGGCTGTTGTGGCTGGCCAGTGACGAGACGTTGACGGCAGCAGCGCCGTTGCAGGTGACGGTGGATCTCGGGCACGTGCGTCCCGTTGGCGAGCCTCTGAAGGGTTTTGGCGGGGTGGCGAATCCCGTCAAGCTCCAGGACCTCTTTGGTCGGGTGGCGGCCATCCTGAACGGGGCCCTGGGGCGAAAACTGGATTCCGTGGAGTGCTGTCTGCTCATTGACGAGGCGGCGGTCACCATCGTGGCGGGCAATATCCGCCGCTCCGCCGGGATGCGCCAATTTGCCGCCCGGGACGCCCTGGCGGCAGGGGCAAAAGACAACCTCTGGCAACAGGGACCGGACGGCAGTTGGCGCATTGACCCCGAGCGGGATGCCCTGCGCATGGCCAACCACACCCGGGTATTCCACGAACGGCCCACCTACTCGGTGATCGAGGATGCGGTGCGGCGTCAATACCACTCCGGCGAGGGGGCCATTCAATTCGCACCGGAAGCCATCGCCCGGGCCAATGCCGACCTGTTGACCACCACCGAGTTGCGCCAGGAGTTCATTGACGTCTACTGCGACCAGGGCGCTGCCGAGGCCGCCCGCTGGCTGGAGTTGAACCATGGCCCCATCCCGTTGGCGGAGATGGAGCATCGCCTGAGCCGTTACGGGCTCAATCCCTGTGGAGAAATCATTGGTTCGGACTTCCACTGCAACCTCTCGGAGGTGCATCTCAACCTGATTGCCCCGGAGGACCGGCAGGGGCAGGAGCAGGCCTTCCGGGCCGCGTCACTGGCGGCGGCCGTGCTGCTCAATCATCGCTTTGTCGTGGAGCGCTACCAGCGCAGCCGCGAACTGGATCCCATTGTGGGGGTGAGTTTCACGGGTCTCTTCGACTTCTTTGTTCACGCCTTCGGGACCCCATGGCTCCACTGGTGGTCGGAAGGGCGTCCCCACCACGCGGCCGGCTGCCAGTTTCTGGATCAGGAGGCGGACTACCTGCTCCGCTGGAGCCAAGTGGTGCAAAACACCGTGGAGGAGTATTGCATCGACCATGGCCTCAGGGCGCCCAACCGCTGCACCACGGTGCAACCGGCCGGCACCAAAAGTCTGCTCACGGGGGCCAGTCCAGGCTGGCATCCGCCCAAATCCCAGCGGTTTATCCGCCGCATCACCTTCCGCAAGAACGATCCCGTCGCCCTGGCCTGCATGGACTACGGCTACACCGTCGTTCCCTCCCAGACCGATAAGGACGATCAAGGCCGCCTGCTGGATGACCCCTTTGAGCCCCGCTGTACGGAATGGCTGGTGGAGATTCCCACGGCGGTGAGTTGGGCCAATCTGCCCGGGGCGGATCAGGTGGACCTGAGCCGGTTTTCCGCCACAGCGCAGTTTGACTTCTACATGCAGGTGCAGCAGTTTTACGTGGGGCACAACACCAGCGCCACCATTGAACTGCGGGAGGAGGAAATTCGTCCCCTGGCCCAGGTCATTCACCAGACCATCCACGGGGACGGCGGCTACATCTCCGCAGCGCTGCTGGCCCGGTTTGACGCCAATGCCACCTTCCCGCGCCTCCCCTTCGAGCCCATCAGCAAGGCGGTGTACGACCAACTCCACGCCGCCGTGCTGACCCGGCGCCGCCAGGAGGATTTCTTCACCGCGCTACAACGGCATGACCATGGCGTCCAGACCGAAGCCGGACCCATGGCCTGCGACTCGGACAAGTGCCTGATGCCAGGGAAAGCACCCTGACATCACTAACGCTACCAACAGACTGTCAACATCCAGCGGACCGGATGCAGCAGCAACCAGCCCGCTGTGGCAGAATGGCCGCCTGTGGCAGCACAACGTAGAGGAGGGGTGGCCGAGTGGTTGAAGGCAACGGTCTTGAAAACCGTCAACGCGCAAGCGTTCGTGGGTTCGAATCCCACCCCCTCCGTTGTCCTGTCACCAGAGTTGTGGGGCCAGACCACGGATCTGGCTGTGGCCCACTGAATTGGTGGGGGCCACCTGCTGGCGCCGACTGAAATGCGAAAGACAAAAATGGCTTGAACCCACTGCTTCCGGGTCTGGAGAAAAACAACAAAGCAATCAACCAAATCATCAGAAGAGTCTTACAAAATACAGAGTCAATTCCCACATGCATATCCTCGCTTGGTCTTGCTGTAGAATCCAAGTTCCGGATTAAGAAGCTCCCCTGTGCTTGGCTTGTGCGTGTGGGAAGCCCGATGGGGAGAGGGGAGCGGAAGGAAAGGGAACCTGCTGTGGTCTGCTGCTGAGACTTTCCAGCCTTCCCCATGGGATGCTCCCACCGTTTCCACAGGCATTCAGGTGGTGTGGGCAGGCCTCCCCCTGGTGGCGGCGCCAAAGGCTTGGGCCGTCTTGACAGCGGGCTGATGGATGGATACCCGCGACTGTTCCTGGCCTCACCTATCCAGAACTCGGGTTACCATACCAGCCAAGTGGCCCACGAACCCCATCATCACCTTGTCTCCGGGATCCAAGGTGATTGGCCACGGTGCATGACCAGTTGGCTGCGTCCATCACCCACTCCACAGCCGGTTAAAGGATGAAAATCCACCAGAGGAGCCGCCCCCTGCCGGATCCCAACACCCCAGTAACGATGATCCCCTGCTCACCCGTGGAGCCGTTGCCACCACATGCCGGCCAGTTGCCAGCTTGACCAGAGAAAGATCAGAAGGTAGAGCCAGTTGAGCCAGGCGGGGCGTTTCATGGCTGGCGAACGTGCGACCCATAGCTTCCCATGGCGGCCTCAGCCACCCGTGCCAAACAGACGATCACCGGCATCCCCCAGACCGGGCAGGACAAGACCCGCCGGATTCAGTTCCGGGTCAATGCAGGCGGTGTAGATCACCAGGTCGGGAAAGGCGGCCCCAATCCGTTGCAGACCTGGCGCAGAGCAGAGTGCTGTAATCACCCGCAGCCGTTTGCCCGCCACCCCCATGCTTTGCAAGCGCTCCAGCACGGCCGTCATGGTGTCGCCCCTGGCCAGGATCGGGTCCAGCACCAGCACCCCGGTTTGCTGATCGATGGCGTCCGGCAGGCCGTTGTAGTACCACTGCGCCGTGCCCGCCTCCTGACCGCGCCGCAGGCCCACGTGCCAGATCCGGGCGTTGGGGAGCACCGACCGGGCGCCGTCCCAGAGCCCCAGCCCGGCCCGCAGCACCGGCACCACCGCCAGATCTACGGCCTGATCCACCACATGGCCCGTGGTTTCCCCCAACGGCGTGGCGACGGTGAGGGGTTGATGGGGGAGCCAGTCCCGCAGAGCCTCGTAGCCGAGCCAGCGCCCCAACTCCTGCAGTGCGGTCCGGAAAAGGGGTGTTGGTGTCCGGGCATCCCTGGCCATGGTGAGCCAGTGGGCAATGAGGGGGTGAGGAGGCACCACAACCCGCAGTGTCAGCGCCATGGGGCAATGCTCTCGGTGGGATTCGCTAATCTGCCGTTGCCAGAGTACCTGCACACGAGGGGGAGACCATGGTTCATCTGCGGCGTCTGCTGGGGTTGGCGGTGGCCTTGCTGTTCATCCTGTTGACCCCTGTTCCGGCATTGGCCATCACGGCGCCGGAGTTGCGGGGCGCCAGCGCCAATGCGGTGGTCAGCCCGGACATGCATGGACGCCAACTGCAGGGGGCGGAATATATCAAGGCCGACCTGGCAGGGGTGGATCTTTCCGCCAGTGACCTCACCGGCGCAGTGTTCAACACCTCCGACTTGAGCGGTGCGGATCTGCGGGGCGCCATTCTCCGGGACGTGGTGGCCTTTGCCAGCCGGTTCAAGGGGGCGGATCTACGGAATGCCGTGCTGGAAAACGGACTGTTCATGCAAAGCAGCTTCACGGATGCCCGCATCAACGGGGCCGACTTCACGGATGCAGTGCTGGATCGGAGCCAGTTGCCCCAACTCTGCCGGCGGGCCGACGGCCACAACAGCATCACGGATCGGGATACACGCACCAGCCTCAATTGCCCCCAGCCCAGGGGCTGATCCGGATCCCTAAAATAAACGCCCACGGAAGTTTTCTCCCTCTCGATCCTTGATGTCGTTTTCTCCCTCTCGATCCTTGGCGGCGTTGCGCGGATCCCGCGTCCCGCCTTTGATGATGGGAGGCATTGCTGCGCTGACGGCAGCGACCCCCGGCTGGACCCATCACCCCTTTGAGGGTGTACAGCCCCAGGATCTCAACCTGTTGCAGGGTCTGGTGAGCGGGCTGGGGCATCCTCTTCTGGGGTGGGACCACTTGGTCTTTCTGTTGGCCATTGTCGTGATCACTGCGCTCACCAACCGGCGGTGGGTGCTGCCTCTGCTGGTCGTTGGGCTGGCGGGCAGTGTGCTGGCGGCTCTATTGGGCGCAACACCGGAGCCCGGCCTGGGTCTGGTGTTGGAGCTCGTGGTCAGCTTGAGCATTGTGGCAGCGGGCTTGGTGCATGGAGGCTTTCTGCCGGCCTGGATCCTCCTGCCCCTGATGGGGGTTCATGGATTCCTGCTGGGGGAGTCCATGATCAGGGCTGAACCAACGCCACTGGCGGCCTATGTGTTGGGCCTGTTTCTTTCCCAAGGGGCCTTGCTGCTGCTGGTGACTGCCCTGCTGGCTCGACTCGGTTCCATCCTGGCGCTGTTGCAGAAGTTCCGCATGGCCACCACAGTCCTGCTGGCGGCCCTGGGGGTGTTCTGGACAGTGGAAACCCTGTGGGGTTAAGACTTTCCCGTTGAACTCAACGCTGACCCAATCCGCCCATGCCCGCCACCAAGCTTCCCGTCACCATCGTCACCGGCTTCCTGGGGGCGGGGAAAACCACGGTTCTCCGCCATGTGCTCACCCAGCAGAAGCGGCGACTGGCGGTGCTGGTGAACGAGTTTGGCGACGTGGGACTGGATGGCGCCGCCCTGGCGGACTGCGGCGTCTGCGGGCCTGAATCCGGCAATGCCGCCGGCACCGCTGACGGCCCAGGTCCCACCGTGGTGGAGTTGGCCAACGGCTGTCTGTGTTGCACGGTGCAGGAGGAGTTCCTGCCGGTGATGCTGGAGTTGCTGGAGCGGCGCCGGAGTCTGGACGGCATCGTCATTGAAACCAGCGGATTGGCCCTCCCCCAGCCCCTGCTGGACGCCTTCCGCTGGCCCGAGATTCGCACGGCGGTCAGGGTGGACAGCGTGGTGACCATGGTGGACGGGGAGGCCCTGGCTGCGGGTAGCGTGGTGGGAGATGCCGCGGCGGTGGAGCGGCAGCGCCAGGCCGATCCGGAGTTGGAGCACCTCACCAGTCTGGAGACCCTGTTGGCGGATCAGTTGCACAGTGCGGATCTGGTGCTGGTGAGCCGTGCCGATAAGCTCTCCGCTGCCCAGATGGCCGCTGTTGAAGCGCGCATTCATCCCCATATGCGTCCGGGGGCGCCGGTGCTGCCCAGCCACCATGGCGTTGTGCCTCCCGAGTTGCTCCTGGGCCTGGATCGGGACCCGGAGGAGGATCGGAGCCGGACAACTACTTCACGTCATCCTGCCGGTCATGGCCACCACCATGATCACGATGACCACCATCACGACCACCACCACGCACCCGTCGCCAGCGCCGTGGTGAAGCTGGATGGTGTGTGGGATCGTCAGACCCTTGAAGCGCTGCTGCGGCAACGGTTCACGGCCATGGGTCTGCTGCGGGCCAAGGGCTACGCCGCCATTGCCGGCAAGTCCCTGCCGCTGATGATCCAGGCGGTGGGACCCCGCCTGGAAACCTGGTACCAGGCCAGATCCGACTACCGGGGCGGCTTGACCATGGTGCTTATCGGCCTGGTGGTGGACCCTGCTCCCCTGCGCACGGCGTTGACGGACCTGCGTCTGCCGCCTTCATGATCCGGTCTGTCCTGGGACAGAAGCCCCCATCTGACTTGTAACGCCATGGAAAGCCTCAGGGAGACCATTGCCTATGGGGTCGCCTACGTGGTTTCCCCGGCGCTGGTGCTGGGCTTTTTCCTCATCGGTCCAGTTGCCGTGGGCAAAGTTGCCCATGCAAAGGGCCACAACCCCTTGAGTTGGGGGTTGGCATCCATGCTCATTACACCGATCCTTGGGGCTATTCTGGTTGCAGGGCTGCCTGATCGCCATCTCCACAAGAAGCTTGACAGGGTCATCAGCCGCCAGCCTCCTTGGGAAGGATAGTCAAGGGCAATGGACCCGCTGTTGTTGTATTCAACTGTAGGAAGGCCGAACCGAACGAATCCCTATGCCCCGTTTCCATGCCACCGTCCGCGTGGGTCTGAGACCTTCCGTTCTGGATCCCGCCGGGGAAGCCGTCTGCGCGGCGGCCCAACGCCTCGGCCATGGCGCCATCCAATCCATCCGCATCGGCAAGGCCATCGAGATCCGGCTGGAAGCCCCTGATGCGGCAACCGCCCGGCAACAACTGGAGGCCCTCAGCGCCCAGCTTCTGGCCAATCCCGTGATGGAAACCTGGAGCCTGGAACTCCACAACCGGGAGGTTTGAAATGGATGTTGGTGTGGCGGTGTTCCCCGGCGCCAATTGTGATCGGGACGTGGGCTGGGCCCTGGCGGGCTGCCTGGGCTGGCGCGTCACCTTCCTTTGGCACCAGGACGCCACGTTGCCCAGGAAGCTGGATGCTCTGGTGTTGCCCGGCGGCTTCAGCTATGGGGATTACCTGCGCTGCGGGGCCATTGCCGGTTCCGCCCCACTGCTGGGGGCCGTGGCGGATTTCGCGGCCATGGGGGGGCCGGTGCTGGGCATCTGCAACGGCTTTCAGGTGTTGACGGAAGCGGGGCTGCTGCCTGGGGGGCTGATCCGCAACAGGGGGCTGCACTTCGTTTGTCGAGATCAGAGGTTGCAGGTTGCGAGCCGCCACTCCCCCTGGCTGCATCACTTTGCCCCCGGGGACGCCCTCACCCTGCCCATTGCCCATGGGGAAGGGTGCTACCACATTGACCCCCCCGGCCTGCGCCAGCTTGAGGACCATGACCAGATTGCCCTGCGCTACCTGGACAATCCCAACGGTTCCGTTGGCCACATTGCCGGTGTGAGCAACAAGGCGGGCAATATTCTGGGGCTCATGCCCCATCCGGAGAGGGCCTGTGACCAGGCCACCGGCGGGACGGACGGACAGGCCCTGCTCCGGGGCCTGGAGCGCTGGACGGATCTCAGTTGACCGCCGCGAAATACTCCTTGGACTTGACCGGGTCAGGATTCATCGTGGCGTCACCAGGCGTCCAGTCGGCGGGGCACACCTCATCCGGGTGGCTGCGGATGTACTGGAAGGCTTGGAGCACCCGCAAGGTTTCGTCCACGTTACGGCCCACCGGCAGGTTGTTGACGGTGGCGTGCATGATGACGCCATCCGGGTCAATGATGAACAGCCCCCGTACGGCCACCCCTGCCTCTTCATCCAGAACGTTGTAGTCTCCGGCAATGGTTTTGTTCAAATCCGAGACCAGGGGATAGGCAACGTCCCCAAGGCCACCCGCTTCCCGATCTGTTTGCAACCAGGCCAGGTGCGAATACTCACTATCCACGGAAACCCCCAGAACTTCAGTATCCTTGCTGCTGAACTCCTCGTAGCGGTCGCTGAATGCCGTGATTTCCGTGGGACATACAAAGGTGAAGTCCAGCGGGTAGAAGAAGAGAACCACATACTTGCCGCGGTATTGGGACAACTTGACCTCCTGGAACTCCTGGTCAAACACGGCTGTGGCGGTAAAGTCTGGGGCCGGTTGGCCAACACGGATGGTCATGGTGGGGGCGTGGATCAAGGTGGCCTGAACACAGGCATGGTGCTGCCTGCTCAGTGGCCGTTACCCTAGCAACACATGGGTCCGGGCGAGGCGTACAATGGTCAGGACCACCACGAACGGATTGCCTGCCCATGGGATGGGACCCCAGCGTCATGCGCAAATTTGCCGCCACCAGCCACCAGCGCCTGATTCATCAACTTCGTAGCGAACTCCGGAGTGGTCACTTGGCGCCGCCACTGCCGACCACGGTTCTGGAATCCGCCGCCAGCGCTGCGGCAGCACAGGCACAGGCAGCGGCGCCACAAGGGAAAGGGAGTGCGTCAAGCCAGGAGCAGGGACAGGGGAAACGGCCCCGCTCCTTCCGTGAGCGCCTCAGTGCCGTTGATATGCGCTGAGACGGGGCTGAACCGGCGCCATTCATGCCGCCGGCCCAGGCCGGTGGGGAGGTCTGTGCTGTGCTGTGCTCGCCAGCCAGGCCGGGCTTTGTGGTAAAATCAGTCCCAATGACCCAATGAACACTCCCCGATGGATTGGACCGAGCAGCTTGAGGCTCTGGCTAAAAAGACAAAGGCCCCCAACTGGCAGGCTCCCCCCAATGAGGAGGCCACGAAGATGGCTTTGGTGGCGCCTTTTCTCCGTACCTTGGGCTACGATGTCTTCAATACCGCTGAAGTGATGCCGGAGTTTTCCGCCGATCTGCCCCTCATCAAGAAAGGTGAGCGGGTTGACTACGCCATCCTGGAAAACAACCAGCCCAGAATCCTGGTGGAAGTCAAGGCATATCGAACCAACCTGGATGGCGCAGAGCGCGGCCAGTTGCAACGGTATTTTCATGCCACCAAGGCCCGGATCGGCATTCTCACCAACGGTCATGTTTTTCAGTTCTTTGCCGATCTGGACGAGGTCAACAAAATGGATGAGAAGCCTTTTGCCGAGGTCAATCTACTCAACCTCCGTCATGCGCCACTGAGCCAGCTAAAGTACGTCACCAAGCCCAAATTCAACTTGAACGAGTTGCTGGGAATTGCTGAAGAATTAAAATACATTAAAGGTGTCAAGGATGAGATTCGTCAGGAATTAACTGAACCCAGCGATTGGCTGGTTAGAGAAATGGCCAAACGGGTTCACTCTGCCAGGCAGATTAGGCCTCAAATCCTGGATAGTTTTCGTCCAATCGTTGCTGATGCCATTCAATCTTACATTGCTGACCGTATCAATGAAACCCTGGACACAGCAATTAAAACGGTCGAGGTTAAAAAACAAGATCACCACTCAGATGAACACAATACTGCAGAGGCTGAGAATTCTAACAATATTATTACAACAGAGGAAGAAACAGAAGCTTTGTATATTGTCAAGGCAATCTGTTCTAATCTTGTTGACTCAGACAGGCTTTTGGAGAAAGATACGAAAAAATATTGCAATATTACTCTGGATGGTAACCCCAGGAAATCCTTCTTAAGATTGTATTTTAACTTTAGAAAGAAGAGAATCACCATCTTTGACCAAGACCAGCCCGAAGATGTCCCTTTGACAGCTCCATCTGATCTCTATCAATATAAAGAGCGCATTCGCAAGGCTCTCAATCTCAAGCTGGAGCCGTCACGGATCTCAGAGCAGAACAATCAAGATTTTATCTCAGCAGATTCAGCAGGAACTGAAAGTCCCAAATTATAATGATACTGTTACAACACAGCAAGAAACGGATGTGCAGCTTGTCCTCCAGCACATTAGAGGCTGTGGATCGGAAGGCGCAGCCATCGGTGAGCTTCTGCAGATTATGCCTGGCAAGACGCGACCACAAATTCAGAGGATGCTCA
Source organism: Cyanobacteria bacterium MAG CAR3_bin_5 (assembly GCA_026709085.1). GTDB lineage: Bacteria > Cyanobacteriota > Cyanobacteriia > PCC-6307 > Cyanobiaceae > Synechococcus_B. The sequence goes on from JAPOTR010000014.1 coordinate 30,599, forward strand.
ACCGGCTTCAGGCCAGTGGGCGCATCCATATGAAGGGCAAAGCCAGAGGGGCTCGGTGGCATCTTGTAAACGACAGCCAATAATGCAACCGCGTCCCCATCAGAAGGAGTTGAGGGATGCCAGTATTGGGAGGCTCCTCCTCAGGCTCAGGTCCAAGAGAAGAGGGGTAGATTCTAACACAGCAGTGAACGCCCCCCAGATACAGTGGGCTGTTGCCCCTGGGCGTCTTTCCTTGACCTCAGGTGAACAACCCTATGGTGCGGCACTGGCGCAGTCCTTGCGGGAGCCGATGTACACGCCGCCAACAACGCGGGCGCCCACCTGACGTTGCCCCGGTGCTCGAAGCAGCCGGTGGCTCCTCCAGCGGCGCGCCCGGCTGGCAGGCTGGCGCTCAGCCCGGCCCCGTACACAGGCAAGGTGATTTCCCTCCGGTCCCCCTGACCGGAACCCGGGTCTACTATGGAAGCCGTGCTTGGAACCTTGGACTCGCGGCATGTTCACCCACTTCCTGGATAGGCTCACTGATGAGGTCCAGGGGCGCTCCGGCGTTCCCCTGCCCGTTCCCGGGGAGCTGGCGGAATGCCGTTCCACCAGGAAGGAAGGGGTGATTCGCAGTTGGGCCTGGTCCCTGCCGGGGATTCGCCGCCTACGGGCCACCCGGCTGGATGCGGGCAACGCACTCCAGGTGTTCAATGCGGTGGCCTTCCCGGAAACGGATCGTCAGCAGCCCTTGTTGGGCATTGACCTGTTGCAATTCGGGTTGCGGGATAAGCTGGTGGCGGTGATGGACTTCCAACCCCTGCGCCAGGACCCCGACTACCTGGAGCGCTATATGGGGGGTCTCAAAGCCCTGCAAGAACGTTTCCCGGCCTTTGCCATGGGGGAGGAAATGCGCCACTACGACGCCAACCGCTACTTTTCCCCATGGCTGCTCTTCGCCCGTGGTTCGGCAACGGATCTCAAGGAGAGCCTCCGCAACGCCTTCGAGTTGCTGCTGCGCGCCTACTGGACGCTCCATGATGCCGAGCAGCCCGACCCCCGCCAACAGGCGGAGGTGGAAGCTCTGCAGAACGGCTATGCCCGCTATAGCGTCCAGAAGGATCCGGCCCATGGACTCTTTGCAAGTTATTTCGGGAAGAGTTGGGCGGATCGCTTCCTGCACGAGTTCCTGTTCCCTGAATCCATCCCCACCAGGACAACCCCATGAGCTGGCTCTGGCAGCCCTATCTGGACCACGCCCGGGAGCGCCTGCAGGCGCGACTGCGCAACGTGCAGCCCTACCCCATCCCGGAAGGCTTTGACGAGCGCCGGGCCAGGACGGGATCAAAAGCGCGCCCCGTGGACGTGGTGACCCGCAGTTGGGCGGTGCAGGCCCAAGGCATCCGCCAGGCGCGGGCAGCCTGTGTGGCCGCCACCAACCCGGCGCCCCAGGTGCTCAACTTCGTCATCAATCCCCACTACCACTATGAACTACCCTTCTTCGGAGCGGATCTGGTGACCCTGCCGGGGGGCCACCTGCTGGCCCTGGACCTGCAGCCCGTCCTCAAGCAGGATGAACGCCATACGGGTCCGGTCTGGGAGCGGCTGGAGCCCGTTTTCCAGCGCTGGCGCCCGCTGCTGCCGGATGGGGGACCCATCCCCATGGAGGCCGAACCCTACTTCTCCGCCGGTTTCCTCTGGACCCGCCTTCCCCTCGGCGAAGACGCCCTGCTGAAGGAGGTGGTCTTCCCGGCGTTTCAGGAGTATCTGGAATTGTATCTGGATCTGGCGGCGGACGCCGAGCCGGTGTCGAACCACCGTGCCCGGCAACTCCTGGCGGGACAGCGGCGCTACACCGACTACCGGGCCGAGAAGGATCCGGCCCGAGGCATGCTCAGCCGTTTCTACGGCGTGGAGTGGACCGAGGCCTACATCCATGACTTCCTGTTCGACCTGCCCCGGTCCCCCGAGGTTTAAGCTGACTGGATGGTTGTCTCTCATCGTCCTTGCATGTCGGAACAACAGATTCCTGCGTTTCTCGAACGCATCAAGACGGACAAAACCCTTGCGGAGGCCCTGCTGGACGCCAGGACACCCGCAGAGGTCATCCGCCTGGCCGCCCAGGCCGGCCTGGACTGCACAGCGGCCGAGATCAGCCAGTGGCAAGCCACCCGGGCAGTCTCCAAGTTGATAGAGAGAGGCATCTGCGCCAACGGCCTGCGCTGGCGCAGCCTCAATGGCCCGTGTGGACTCTGTGTGCAGATCGTGGGGGCCAGCGCCAGCTTCGGGCTGTGGTGTCCCAGTCGCTGAGGGGCGAATCAGTGGCCCGCGGTTGAACCGGCGGCCACCACCACCGTGACAAAGATCCGCACCAGTTCAAAGCTCCCCACAATGGACAGGGCAAACCCGAACTTCCGGGCCACAGGGGGCACTCCGTTGGCCCAGGCCGCAGAGACCCTTCCCCCGGCAGACCACTTGGTCACGGCCACGTCCCGCCAGTAGGCGCCGTAGCGGGGCAGGCTGATGTTGAAGGGCGCGTTGCCCATGGGCCGCCCGGACAACAGCCGCCGCCGCTGGTAGGGGACAGTGTCCGCCCCGAAGGCGCCCATGTATTCGGGAGAATTGATCAGGGCATCCACCAGGCCGGCCAGTCCCTCCTGACAAAGAACGATGGACCAGGCGATTTTCTCCTTTTCCCCATTCACTTCCCGACCGAGAAGGCGTTGCACCAACTGGCTGGCCACGTCGTAGTTGGAGTTGCATTGGTACACCCAGCGCTGGAACCGTTCCGAGAGGCACAGGCCCCGCATGAGCTGTTGCACGTTGATCTGGCCGTTCCTGAACTGGGATTCAAGGAAAGGCTCCCGATCCGCCGCCATGGTGTGGAAAAACAACTGGCGGTAGGCGGTGTCGATCAACTCGTCCGCATTCCCGGCGTTGTCCATGCGATGGCCGCGGGGCGCCAAGTCTTCCTGGGCAAACCCGGCAACATGGGCATTCATGGATGTTGCCGGATAGGATAAGAGACCAAGGGTCATGGAAGGCGAAGCCGCAGGGGGCAATAAAAGCGCTGCCACTTTAACCCCACCAGCCTGGAGCACAGCCCCATGGGGGCCAGTGGCCAGCCAGCCCACCCTTCCGTCCGCCTCCGAACAGGGATTCCAGGAACGCTTCCCGCCCTGCCGCCGGGAAACCGATGGAAACCCAGGTAACTTCAAGAATCTTCAGAAAAGCAGCAACCACTACCTTCTGTGAAGGATTGTTTTCATTTTTGTAGCCTCAGTTTCAAAAATCCCCTCATGTGATAGAGATAAATGTTGGCACTCCTACAGGAGTTGCCATGTCCTCGTCTTCAATTCGTCGCTGTCAAGTGTGCCAAGCCTGCTGGATTGGCCCCCAACTGTTCTGGTCCACAGGCCAGCGGGGCAACAATCTTGATCTGGCCGGTCTGGTGTGCAATACCGGCTACGGCGGTGGTCTTCGCTGTGCCAATCCCGCCAAGGGCCACCTGGGTGGAGACACCTGGGAACAGCGGGAAGCCTGGATTCGGGGAACCGCCCTCCCCGGAGACGTGGGGCGGGAGCCGCTGGCTGCCTAGGCTCAGGACCCACAACCCGGGGAGAGCCCCCTCAGCAGCGAGGGAAGAGGGATCCTACGGGACGACCCTTCTTCCCCCAGTCTCCCGGTGTGAGCCGTGCCGTACCAGCATGGGCCATAAGGAAGGTTGAGAACCACTGTGCCCATGTTTTTTGCTCTGCCGTCCTGCGGAGGCCACGGTGTCATCTTGATGGTGATGAGTCCTGAGCCTAACTTTTCCAAACCCGTTTGCATTGAAGCGTTGACCAGCCATAATCAAGATCCAGCTTGTCATTGCGTAACTCCAAGGTCAACCGGGTTCCCGCATATCGCTCAGCCGTAGTCACCGTGCGATCCCGAAATAACGTATTGTTTGGCGCAGCAAAGTTTTCGATGGAGGCTTGGTGTTCGTTGCGGCGCAACTGCAGCACGACTTCATTGCTGCAAAGATAATTTTCTTTCTCTCCATAATCTTCCCACCAGGGGGCGGCTCGCAGGGGCTGCCAGGATGAGCCGGCGAGAAGCACAACCAGGGCAAGCTGCAGAGACTTGAGCATCAGGGGTGAATCCTATGGGGTCCATTCTACTGCCAAAATACCCTCTCCGGAGGGGCAATCCCATGGGGCTGGAGACGGCTGGCCACCTTGCCTCGACGGTCGCCAACCGCTAGACCTGAGCCCAGATGGCAACGGCGATCACCATGGATGATGCTGAATCCCTGGTCTCCCAGGTGGAGTTGGCGCGGCGTTGGGGTGTGACGTCCAGGACGGTCAACCGGCGCCTGGGATTCCTGGGGATCACGACGGTGCGACGGGGCCGGTATCGGTGTCTGACCATGAAGCAACTGGCCCTGGCGGAGCGCTTCCACCGGCACCTGAGCCAGGGCGGGGATAGCAGCAGCTTCAACATCCAGGACCATGAAGCGCTGGAGACACAGGTCATCCCGGCCCTGCAGCCCACTGCACCGATTCCCAACCATGACCTGGCCCATCAGCAGTTGACCGCCCTGGCCACTGCCCTCCTGGCCCAGTTGGCTTCCTCGGCGCCGGCTGCGGATCCGCTGCAACGGGCCCGGGGGCTGGCCGAGGCGGCGGATGCCCGTCTGGTGCTCACCAGCAAGGAGTTGACCGAGGTGCTGGGTCATGGGATTGCCGGTTGGCGGGATAGCAGGGACGACTATGGATTCCGCTTCACACGCCATAAGCAGCAGGGCAAGGTGCTATGGACCGTGGAGCGTTGCCCCTGGTCTCACCCCCCGCAGCCCAGGCCCCTCCCCGCGGATCCACCCCGGACGACGTCCGAGCCGTTCCTGGGGCGGATGGGACGGTACGGAGGGTAGCATGAGCAAGCGGCCCCGGCTCAATGGTCCTCTGGCTGGATCCTTGCCCCCGCGTTTGTTCCGGTGTTAGCTTGGGACAGCGATCATGGATGGAACGATGTCTGATTCCGAGAGGGATCGTGAACCGGCGCCCAAGGCATCTGTCCAGGTGAATCCCCAGTGGGTCACCCCTGCTCTGCTCATCAGCTTGATTGCCCTTATGGCGGTCATCAGTTTTAATCTACTCACGGAATTGCGTGAGGTTCGCGCTGAGATCAAAGGGGATCTGGGCAGTATGCGCACGGAATTCAAAGCCGATAATCGAGACATGAAAGGCGACCTTCGGGCCGACATCCAGGCATTCCGTGCAGAGAGCAAGGAGGATGTGCAGAAGCTGCACGAAGAAATCAAGGATAATTTCCAGGAATTCCGTACAGCACTTAAGGATGCGATTGGTGAGGTTAAATCTGACAATCGAGAACTCGGCAATCACGTTGATGCCCTGGCCCAGGCATTTGAAACAGACCTCAAGGATAGTTTGATGCCCATCAACAGCCGTATTGATCAAATCTATCAACTTCAAATTCCCAAAACCCAATAAAAACTTGTCATCTCCGTGCAAGCGGAGATGACGAGTTGGAGACGGGGATGGAATCCAGTCTACTGGCTCCAGCCGTTGGCCTCCATCAAGCGGACTGCACTGGCGTTGTTCCGTCCCAGGGTGGCGGCGCTTACGTTGTCCTCGTTGAAGGATCCCCAGGCTTGCAGAACGGGATCGGAACCGGCGCCGCGGACGGGATACTCCCGGTTGGCCTTGGCGTAATCGGCACTCTCGTCAGCGAGGAACTCAATGAACTGCTGCGCTGCTTCCGGGTTGGGGCTGCTGGCCGTAACGCCGGCACCGCTGATGTTCACGTGAACCCTGTCGGGCCAGGCAATCACCACCTTGTCGGCAAGGGCTTTGTCCTCGGGACCTTTATCCCCCCCTTGCCTCTGGCCCAGATAATAGGTGTTCACCACGGCCACGCCGCAGTCCCCCCGTCCAACGGCGCGAATCTGATCACCGTCGCTGGAGAAAAAGGGTTGGGCCAGGTCATCCACCATGCTCTGCACCCATGCAGAGGTTTTCACTTCGCCCATGCGCTCAAGCTGATAGGCCACCAGCGACTGGTTGTAGGGGCTCTTGCTATTGCGCAGGCAGAGCTTGCCGTCCAGAGCAGGGTTGGCCAGATCCGCATAGCTGGTGATGGCGCCGGGGTCCACCATGTCCGGGTTGACCACCGGAACCCGGAAACGACGGGTCAGGCCGAACCAGCGATTTTCCGGATCACGAAGGTGAGCGGGAACCTTGGCGCTCAAATCCGGGGAGGAGATGCTGCGGAAAATACCCGTCTCGGCGGCGCGAGCCAGACGGGATGCATCCACCAGGATAATGACATCGGCCGGGGGATTGACGCCAAGAGCCTGCCGGCTAAGCAGCACGTCACCGCTGCTTTCCAGAAGATTCACCTTGATGCCGGTTGCCTTTGTGAATCTGTCGTAGAACTCGTTGTCTGTATTGTAATGACGGGCGGAGTACACATTGAGTTCCTGGGGCTGGGCCTGGGCTTGGTTACCTGGCAGGAAACCAAGCATGGAAGAGGCGCCCAACGTGCCAACGGCAGCAGTGACGGCCAAAGCAGCCTTCACAATGCGGCTGGTTGATTGAGTCATGGATGGGGAATTTGTGGAGCGCAGAGACTCGCATAAACACTACCAGCCTAACTGTAATCGGCAGAGAGTATGGGGTCAATTCTCTTAGGTGAGAGTCTTGATACTGGAGCAGGTAACTTATATCTGCATCGAAGCTGACCGACAAGTTCTTCGAGACACATAATTCATACATTTCATTGACGTTATTGACACATGGAAACGTGACCTCTCTCGTCGCCCCGGCCCCGGCGGCCAGTGTCTAGGGTCGGTCCCAGGTCCTGCCCCACTGACAACTCAAGACCAAGGCTGCCGCCCCGCTTCTCCATTCCCCCTTTCCTTCCCCTGTTGCCGCAGACACGCCCCATCAGCCCCTTGCCACCCCGCGCCCTGGTGGCCGGAGCGGGATTGACCGGCTCCCTGGCCGCCCTGGCCCTGGCTCGGGCCGGCTGGGTGGTGGTGGTGGTGGATCCCCTCCAGCGGGAGACTCTCCTCAGCCGTCAGCGGGCCTATGCTCTCAGCCAATCCAGCCTGGCCCTGCTGCAGCAACTGGGACTGGCTTCTGCCCTGGCGCCCCACCTTTGGGGCTTTGACCAACTCACCCTCCAGGCCAACCGGGGGCGTAACCAGGTTCGGTTCCACCGGACCGACCTGCCCCGCAACGCCCCCCCTGCCATTGGCTGGATCGGGGAGCACCGCCCGGTGATGGCCACCCTGCTGCGCCACCTGGACCAAGCGTCTGACGTCACCCTGAAGCTGGGAGCCTCCGACGGGGCTGGAGATCAAGCCTGGGATCTGGTTGTGGCGGCTGACGGCCACAGGAGCATGGCCCGCCAAACCAGCGGGGTGGGCTGTTGGGGCTGGCGTTATGACCAGAGTTGCATCACGGTGCAGGTGCGCCTCCAAGGGGGGGAGCCCACCAGGGCCTGGGAGGTGTTTCGGGATGAGGGGCCGCTGGCGGTGCTGCCCATGGGCCAGGGCCGCGCCCAAATTGTCTGGTCCACCTCCTGCGTCCGGGCCGCAGCCCTCACGGCCATGGACTCCCAGGCTTTTGCCCACGCCCTGGCGGCCGTGTTGCCCAGGGGAGCAGAACTTGTCGCCGTGCTGGATACTCCCCAGGCGTTTCCCGTTGGTCTGCAGTTGGCTCGCCGTCTCCGGCAGGGTAACCTGCTCCTGCTGGGGGAAGCCGCCCACTCCTGCCATCCCCTGGGGGGACAGGGGCTGAACCTGTGCTGGCGGGACGTGGGCTGTCTCCATACCCTGGCTTGCAGAGTGGGGCAGGGGCAGCGATCCGTCCACTGGCTCCTGCATCGCTATGGTCGTCAGCGGTGGGTGGACACGGTGGCCACCCTGCTGGCGACCGATGTCCTGCTGCGGCTCTTTACGCCTGGTTGCTCATGGCTGGGCCGCCGGTCCCTGGGTCGATGGTTGCTTGTCCCCTGGCAACGTCTGTCCCTTGCTCTTCTGGGGCGGTGGGGACTGCTGCGCTCCCTGGCGCTACGAGCCATGGCCTACGGTTGGGGGACACTGCGCCACCGTGCCGCGCCTCAGCCATACACCACCAAGCTCTCACAGGCCACGTCAGCCCGGAGACACTGACGACCCGCCAGATCCTGGAGTTCGGCAACAAAGCCGTAGCCGCACACCCGGGCCCCGGCCATCGCCACCAACGTTGTGCAGGCTGCTGCCGTGCCGCCTGTGGCCAGCAGGTCATCCACGATCAACACCGCCTGATCCGGCCGGAGGTCATCCCGATGGACCTCCAGCCGGTCCATGCCGTATTCCAACGCATAATCCACCCCATGGGTTGGCCGGGGCAGCTTGCCGGGCTTGCGCACCGGCACGAATCCCACCCCCATGCCATAGGCCATGGCCGTTCCCACCAGGAAGCCCCGGGCCTCGATCCCGACAATCACGTCACAGGCCATGGGGCGGCAGCGCTCAACCAGTTCATCCACCACCGTCCGCAGGGCCGCGGGAGTGGCAAAAAGGGGGATAAGGTCCCGGAAGACAATGCCGGGCCTGGGGAAGTCGGGCACGGTTCGCACCAACTGCAGCAGGTCCGTCCGGGAGTAGGGAGACACTGACATTTGACATCCTCTTCGCCCTGAGAGGGCGAGGATTCCTGAAGTCGCCTTCAGGATTTCCGGGTTCACAGGCGCTGCAGGGAGCCAACACTCCTCCGTCTTACGCCGCCGCCACAGGCTCTTTAACGTCCCCCCAGAGTCCCGAGGTTTGGACGGTGCTTGGTAGCACTCCTTCACGCTAGCACACCACCTTTCAGGGCGGTGTCCATCTCCTGCATGTGCTAGGTTCGGAGTGCCGGCACAAAAATCACGTGCCGGCGCCAACCGATGCGGCGGGGCTCGCCGAGTCGTTAAACGCCTGTGGAGCCGGAGGTAAGACGGGTTCGCCCGCACCTGGCAATGAAGCAGGAACCCACCTGAAGGAGGCGGCATCTGCCAAATCCGAGAAGGAATCCCCGCCCTCTCAGGGCGAGGAAGATGTCAAGGCCCCTCACCATCCAGAACCAGCCCGGACCATGGCTGATCCCAAGGATCCCATCCAGCGCCAACAAGACCATGCAGGCTCTCCGAAGAGGCCGGGACCGCCCCTGATTGGCCGTCACGGCCTGCAACAACTGGACCTGCTGATGATCACCATTGAAGTGCTGGATCTCCGGGGCAGCGCTTCAATGGTGGCCCTCCTGCAGCAGAGGAATACCGCCATGGGCGCCGCAGATCGGGTGGAGTTCTGGAAGTGGCGCGCCACCAATCCCCTGCGGCGGACCATGCAACGCAACCGACTCGAGCAGGCGCAAGTCAGGACCATGGTGGGTCTGGTGTGCGACATGGCCGCCCACCTCTATCCCGTGCTGCACCAGTTCATCTCCGTGCGGGAGGATCAGTCCCTTGCCGAGGCCCGCTGGACGCAGTTGACCAAGCGACTGCAAAACCTCATCCGGCAACGCATGAATCCCAAGCGCGCAGCCATACAGAAGTTTGGCGATGATGAACATGCCCTTGCCATGACCAGACAGATGGTCCGCACCCTGGCATTTTCCGCAGGCCCCGGCGGCGAACAACGCCTGCTGGCCAGCCTCCAGGATGGAATGCGGCGCTGACGTCACCTGTGGCCATGCACTCCATTCAATACAGCCTTCCGAGCTGCCGTCTCCACCTGCTGGGCCAGGGCGCCGAGGACGGGGACAACAGCGCCATCACGGAAGTGAAGCAGCTCACCCTGGAGCTGGAGGACCATGTACGCCTCACGGGTAGCCAGTTGCATCTGGAAGCGCTGGTGCAAACCCTGCTGCCCTATGCCCGCCACATCATCAGCGGCCAGGCCAGGGAGTTCACGAGTGCAAACGGGATGGTGACCATCACCCCGTTTCACCGGGGCCATCGCCTGCGGTTTCAGAAGGACGACGGCAGCCAGGGCAACCACGACGTGCAACTGGATGATGGGGAGTTGGCCAACATGGTCCGTTGTCTGGATGCCGCCATCCTTGATCCCCGCTTGCAAGTGGACATCACGGCCCCACCCATGCAGGGCTTGCGGGAGCGGGAGTTGCGCAACCGTCTTCCCTTGGGGCGGCGGCTTGCCGCTCCTGTGGGGGGCTTGGTGCTGACCATGGCCCTTGTGGGCCTGGGTTTCCTCATCCCCGTGCCGGAGCGGTTCCGGGTCACCGATCCCACCGATTCCGAAGCGCAGCAGGAGGGTGATGCAGCGGTGGAATTGATCGAGGAGCAAAGCCTCCCCATTGAACTGAACGCGGAGACCATCAACCCGGAGGAGGGGGCAGCAACGCCTGGTCCTTCCACTCCACCAAACCCTTCCCCTGAACCCTAGTGAAGGGTCCTGGAAAAGTTGGTAGGGTAGGGGAGAAGTCTATGGAAGGAGTACGGTGACGTATGGGGTGGTGGCCTGGAATCCCCATCAGCCTGACAGAGGAAGAGAAGGGGAGTATCCATCGCCCATGACCGCACCGCATCGCACGGCCTGGTGCAGGGTGGGCCACTGTTCCGGCCTGGGGTGAGGCGCCCCCCATGTGGTGATCGCCAGTCCCTTGGCGTTAGCCGTGTCGGGTTGACAAATGGCGCCGTCACGATCACGGCCAGGGCATTGCGGGATTGCAGGACGAACAGCACCCTGGCGGACCTCGCACCCATGATGCGAGGGTATTGCCGAAGTGCTCAATACGGCATTGCAGGGTCCGCCATCAATGGCAGCCATTGGAGCATCCGTGCCTGGGCTGATTACACGGGTATTGCCAAGTCCATCGTCCATCGATGGTTCCGGTTGTTCAATCTGCAACCCCATTGCCGAGGCCGTTGCAAGATCTGCAATGATCTTTGATCTTTTTTTGTGGATAAAGCGCATGATACTGTAGGTCTACACCTGAGGGTGCCGGATATGCCGTCGTGCTCTGCACAGACGGAGAAGAGACAAATCCAGGCATTGGCGAGGACCAACCGATGCTGCCGTTGGGCTGGGCCATGTGGAAGGTGAGACCCATGACACCTTTGTAACGGCGCCACAACGTTGTTTGCCGCCTTGGATGGCGCCACTGGGAAAGAGTTGGCGCAGTGCAAGCGCCGCCACCACCACCAGGAATTCCTTTCCTTCCTCCAACATGTTGCCAGGAATGTAGCAAGGAATCCGGATATTCATCATGAATCAATCAAGTGGAACACTGTTTGGCATCCTTACCCAGAAGGCCACCCGACGTGATTCTTTCCACAACGTGGGAGAACTACCCGCAAATCAATGCTTTTGTAGGGCACTACAATACTCAGGTCAGGCCCTTCCTGTGGGTGGCGCCGAATCCATCCTGGCCAAGGTCAGACGCCTTCGTAACTTTATCTCTGGGACGCTTCAGTAGCGTTCCGAGTTTTTACTATTACCCGTGACTGCGGCGTGGACAGAAACAGGGTTGTGCTGTCTTTTATACGGCCCTCCCATCTGATCTGCCGTCAATCGTCTAGCTGCATGTTAAGCGGCAGTATCAGCCACTCTGGGTCATGAACTGGATCTCTATTGGTTACAGGGAATAGTGCATACCCCGAGCGGAGACGAGGATAGCAGCCTAGATCACCAATTCTGGACACGAAGATTCTGCACCTGGATATCCTCCTCCATCCGCATAGTGGCATTTGCCTCAGTGAAGACTGCCGATCTTGCCCCGCGGTCTCCAAAGTGGCCCAGTGGGCTACGGCTGGAGGGCACAGGGCAGCAAAACAGGCGAGGCCAGTCAGTAAACCCACTGGGTTGTGCGTTGTGCCTCTGGCAAAAGTCATATGGCCTGTGACGGCAAGGGAACCCCAAATTCCAGGTAACGCCTGAGGACAAGGTGGCGGAGCAGCTTCTGGCCCTGCGTCACCCCATCCAGGCCTCGATTCCGGTGTGCTTGAGGCGTGCTTGAACACCGGGTCTGGAGGTCAGAGGACATGGATTTTGGGCAATGTCCCCACAGGATTTGCTGGAAGGATGCCGGGCAGCATCGAGCAAACCCCTGTCCTGGCGCGGATTCCAGCCAATTACGCAACATTTCCACACCAATCGCAATTTTCTGTTACATTGTGTTCTGTGGGGCGGCATTCCCGCCTTGCTTACCTTCCAATCATCTGTCCTGATGACCACTACACTTCAGCAGCGCCAAGGCGCTTCTGGATGGCAGTCCTTCTGCAACTGGGTGACCAGCACCGACAACCGGCTCTACGTGGGTTGGTTCGGTGTGCTGATGATCCCCACCCTGCTGACTGCCACCACCTGCTACATCATCGCCTTCATTGCCGCCCCGCCGGTGGACATTGACGGCATCCGCGAGCCCGTGGCCGGCTCCCTGATGTACGGCAACAACATCATCTCCGGTGCTGTTGTCCCCTCCTCCAACGCCATCGGCCTGCACTTCTACCCCATCTGGGAAGCGGCCTCCCTGGATGAGTGGCTCTACAACGGCGGCCCCTACCAACTGGTGGTCTTCCACTTCCTCATTGGCGTCTTCTGCTACATGGGTCGGGAGTGGGAACTGTCGTACCGACTGGGGATGCGCCCCTGGATCTGCGTGGCCTACAGCGCCCCGCTGTCCGCGGCCTTCGCCGTATTTCTGATCTACCCGTTCGGGCAGGGATCCTTCTCCGACGGTATGCCCCTGGGCATCTCCGGCACCTTCAACTTCATGCTGGTGTTCCAGGCGGAGCACAACATCCTGATGCACCCCTTCCACATGCTGGGGGTGGCGGGTGTGTTCGGCGGCTCCCTCTTCTCCGCCATGCACGGCTCCCTGGTCACCTCCTCCCTGGTGCGGGAAACCACCGAGAGCGAATCCCAGAACTACGGCTACAAGTTCGGCCAGGAGGAGGAGACCTACAACATCGTGGCCGCCCACGGCTACTTCGGTCGCTTGATCTTCCAGTACGCCTCGTTCAACAACAGTCGCAGTCTCCACTTCTTCCTGGCGGCCTGGCCGGTGATCGGCATCTGGTTCACCTCCATGGGTGTATCGACGATGGCGTTCAACCTGAACGGCTTCAACTTCAACCAGTCCATCCTGGATGGCCAGGGTCGGGTGGTGGGCACCTGGGCCGACGTGATCAACCGCGCCAACCTGGGCATGGAAGTGATGCATGAGCGCAATGCCCACAACTTCCCCCTGGACCTGGCATCAGCCGAGTCCACCACGGTGGCGCTCACCGCTCCCGCCATCGGCTGATCGGCTCCATTCATGTTCCACGGCGAGGAGCCGGGAGTACATGCTCCCTTCTTCTTCAGCCTTCAGCCCCCGCTGCAGCGGGGGCTTTTTTGTGGCTTGCCGTTGTATGGACCGCCACTGGGGATCCGCGCCCTTGGGCCGATCCCATAGGCTGGCGCAAAAACACCATGGCCAGCAGCTTTGGGACACTGTTCCGCATCACCAGCTTCGGTGAATCCCATGGCGGCGGCGTTGGCGTGGTGGTGGATGGCTGTCCGCCACGACTGCCCCTGGACGTGGCGGGGATTCAGGCGGATCTGGACCGGCGGCGCCCCGGCCAGAGCGCCATCACCACCCCCCGTCAGGAGGCGGATCAGGTGGAGATCCTCAGCGGCTTGCTGGATGGCGTCACCCTGGGCACCCCCATCGCCCTGGTGGTGCGCAACAAGGATCAGCGGCCTGGGGACTACAGCGCCATGGCGCAAACCTTCCGCCCCTCCCATGCAGACGCCACCTACCAGGCCAAGTACGGGATTCAGGCCCGCAGCGGCGGCGGCCGCGCCTCGGCCCGGGAAACCATCGCCCGGGTGGCGGGCGGCGCCGTGGCCCGCCAACTGCTGCACCACCTGCACAACATCCAGGTGGTGGCCTGGGTGGAGCAGGTGCATGACATTGTTGCCCAGGTGGACCCCTTGACCGTGAGCACCGCCCAGGTGGATACCACCATGGTGCGCTGTCCGGATCCGGCGGTGGCCGAGGCCATGATCACCCGGATCAAGGCCATGGGCCGGGAGGGGGACTCCCTGGGGGGTGTGGTGGGTTGTGTGGCGCGCCACTGCCCGGCGGGATTGGGGATGCCGGTGTTTGACAAGCTGGAAGCGGACCTGGCCAAGGCGGTGATGTCCTTACCGGCCACCAAGGGCTTTGAAATCGGATCGGGCTTTGCCGGCGCCCGTTTGCGGGGCAGTGAGCACAACGATGCCTTCCTCCCCACCGGTGACGGCTCCATCCGCACCGCCACCAACAACTCCGGCGGTATCCAGGGGGGCATCAGCAACGGGGAGCCCATCACCCTGCGGGTGGCCTTCAAACCCACCGCCACCATCCGCAAGCCCCAGAACACGGTGGATGCCGGTGGGGCGCCGGTGGTGTTGGCGGCCAAGGGGCGCCATGATCCCTGTGTGCTGCCCCGGGCTGTGCCCATGGTGGAGGCCATGGTGGCCCTGGTGCTGGCCGATCACCTGCTGCTGCAACAAGGCCAGTGCAGCCTGTTCTGAGTGCCTCGTCTTGACAGGGGGCCTTTAGACAGCGAGTCCCAAGTCCGTCGCGGCCTGAATGACCAACTGCCGCACATAGGGATGAAGGGGCTCTTGCTGTGGGGGGTCGGCATCCTCCGGCAGGGGCCACGGCGCCGTGAGCCGTTGGCCGGAGCCGTTGCGCAGTTGGATGCCGCCTTCGGTGCTGCGGCACCAATACCGGCGACCCTGCTTGTGGATCATCACCTCCTGCCGGGCAGCCCGCAGGGCCTCAATCTGCAATTGAAGCCGGGGTTGTGCATCCCGCCGATCCCAGGCAATCCGGAACGCCACATCTACCTGTTGCGGCGCCGGCCCATGGGGCCAGCGCCAGGCAATGGCCGGGAACCGGGCTTCGCCACAGGCCAATTCGAACCGTCGATGCCCACCCCGCAGACCCTGCTGCCTGAGAACCCGGCAGTTGTGAGACCAGAACAAGGGAGCCGGATGGCCCACGCCAAAGGGGGCCAGGGCGCGGAGGGTTTTCAGGAAGACTCCGTTGATTCGCTCCAGGCTCAAGTGGGCCTCCGGGGCCACCACCAGGGCGCTTTCCCCTTGCTGAAGGGTAGTGGCGGCCCGCCGCTCCAGACGCTCCTGCAGCGGGGCAACCCGGTGGGAAACAACGGTGAATCCCCCGGCGGCAGGGTGTCCGCCGAAGGCCTCCAATAGATCCCCGCAGGACTGAAGTGCTGCATCCACGGCAAACCAGCGAGGGGCCCGCACGGAAGCGCGGAAGCGCCCCTGGGCATCCCCCGCCAGCAGGGCCACCGGGCGGCCAAAACGCTCCATCAACCGGGCGGCAACAATGCCGATCACCCCATGGTGCCAGTGGTTCTGGACCAGGAGCAGGAACGGCGGCACCCGGACCCCAGGGGCAATGTCATCGGTTTCCAGCAACGCCAGGGCTTCCGCCTCCATGGCGGCGCACAGGTCACGCCGCTGTTGGTTCAAGTCTTCACAAGATTTGGCCATGGCCATGGCCTGCTGTTCCGACGGGGTGGTCAGCAGTTCCACCACGTGCCGGGGATCCCCCAGGCGGCCGACGGCATTGATCCTGGGGGCAAGCTGGAAGCCAATGTCCTCCTCGTCCAGTGGGCGCTCCGCCAGATCCGCGGAGCGAATCAGGGCCTGGAGCCCCGGCAGGGAAGACCGATGAAGCTGGGCCAGACCCTGCCGCAACCAGAGCCGGTTGACCCCGTGCAAGGGGGCCATATCCGCCACGGTGCCGATGCAGAACAGATCCCGGCTGCTGGCCAGGGCGGCGGGATTGTGTTTGCAGAGACAGCGGGCCAGCAGATAGGCCAAGCCCACCCCCGCCAGGCTTCCATAGGGGGACTCGGCGGGGGTCAAGGCAGGGTGCAAAAGGGCCAGATAGGGTGGGCGTTGATCAGGAATGGCATGGTGATCCGTGACGATCACCTCCACCCCCAACGCCTGGGCCTGCTCCAGCGCAGGGCCGGCGCTGATGCCGTTATCCACGGTGACCAACAGGCTCACCCCCTCCTGGTGGAGCCGCTCCACCATGGCTGGATTGAGACCGTAGCCCTCCTCCATACGGCTGGGAATGGCAGCGGTAGCCACACCGCCCAACCGCTGCACCACCCCCACCAGCAGGGCGGTGCTGGTCATGCCGTCGGCGTCGTAGTCCCCGCAGACGGCCACGGTCTCCCCCCCGGCGATGGCTCGCCGGAGCCGTTCCACGGCTTGGGGAAGATCCGGGAAATGCCGCTCCGGGGGCGGTGCGGGGGCCGGTTCCAGGATTTCAATAATGGCCGGGTCACTGTGGCCCCGTCTGCGCAGCACCGCCACCAGCTCCTGGGGAAGATCCAGTTGCTCGGCCAACTGCAACTCCGCTCTGGACAAGGGCTCGGGCAGACGCCAGGGTGGGGGTTCCCGGTGAGGTTCGGCAGAAGCAGAAATGGGCAAGGCACACACGCGGTTCAGGCAGGCACAACATTATTGGACAGTACCTACCTATGCCTTAGGCTATGCGCTGCTCACATTGGCCTCTTCCCCATGGCTTCTCGGAATTGCACCAGAGTTGATCTCGAAACCAGGATCAAGGCCGCGAGCCGGAAGGCCCGCCATGGGTTCGAGGTCATCGGGGAAGATGCTCAAACTGCTGCTCGGCAACTTCAAAGGTATCTCGAACAAATTCCTGTCTCACGGTTTCTTGCGTTCATTGCTGCCTTGATGGTTTTCTCTGTTCCACTACCTGCAAGCGCACGCACGATGGAGGATTTGCCGAGGGATTCTAATCCGGTCCTGTCGCGACTCGTGTGCGACAAAATCGAATTTCTGAAGCCTACGATGTCGCTCTGGGTCGAAACTGAAGACGGCGGGACTCTCTATATGACCGAGAAGGACTATGGATATCTAGACGAAGAAGAACGGCGAGATGCCAACGTGATTGTCCAGAGATGTAATGGGTACATACCTGATCCATCTGTCGGCTCTGTCTATAATTTCAGCGGAGAACTATTCCAGTAAGTTGTTTGATAACGTTTCTCGTGATAAAAACAGGGAGTGGCAGAGTGCCGGCTTGGTCTGTCGGCACAGTAGGCGTCTTTCTCCTCAGGCCGGGGGCGACGGGATGGAACCCGCAAGCTCTTGCCCCAGTGTCAGCACCTGGTCGGCCAATCGCTTGATGCGGCGGCCCCTGGGATCTTCGGCCATGCCCAGGACCTGCTGGCGCAGGCCCGTACTGGCGGGGGTGGTGTGCTTGCCTGGCAACACCACAAGCCGGCTCTGATCCCCGCTTCTGGCTTGGAGTTGCGCATGGAGGCGCGGACTCTGATCAATGGCGTCGTCCCGGAAGCGCACCAGCAGGTTACGGGGCTGGCGGTAGCGCTCGGCCACCAGTTCCATGGTGCGGCGCGGTGGTGGGTTGAATTCCACCGTGAAACCAAGGGATGGCCCCAATCGATTCACCAGGGGGATGGAACGGCCTGCGGAGTAGTTGTTGAAGGCCAGCATGGCGGCGCCACCGCAGCCCAGGCCCTCGTCCAGGGCCAGCAGCAGCAGCTTGCAGCCCAGGCTGTGGCCCATCCGTAGCAGGGGCAGCCGGGTCAGGTTCCGCTCGCGCCGCAGCACCCGCTCCAGATCCAGAAACGCCTGATCCGCCTGTTGCTGATGGTCCAGGCTGAGGCTATAGGCCCAGGTGAGCACACCCCAATTCCGGGCCTCGAAGGCCCGTAACAGCCGCTGATAGCTCCATTGGGGCTGCACCGCCAGGCCGTTGCCGCCAATGAACTGGATGATGCCCACCGGCCGGGGCGGCAGCGCTACCCACACCTTGCCCATCTGACGCCAGTGGCGGGGAAGGCCGTTCAACGAGCCAGTTCCTCCAGGCAGGCCCGGGCCTCCTGAACATGGGCCTTGGCATTGAGGAGGGCATTGAATACCAGGCGCACCACTCCCTCCCCGTCAATCACGTAGGTGACCCGACCGGGCAGGAACATGGCGGAGGGCGCCCCAAACCGTTTGCGCACCCCGTTGCCCACGTCCGCCAGCAGGGGGAAGGTGAGGTTGTGCTTGGCGGCGAAGCGCTGGTGGCTCTCCAGGTTGTCTCCGGAAATGCCCAGCACGGCGGCGCCCAGTGTCTGGAACCGGGCCAGGTTGTCCCGGAACTCACAGGCCTCCGTGGTGCAGCCCGGTGTGTCGTCCTTGGGGTAGAAAAACACCACCACCGCCTGCCCCCGCAGATCCCGGAGGCGGACCGTGCCCCCTTGGCTGGAGGGGAGTTCAAAGTCCGGGGCCTGATCCCCCACAGCGATGGCCATGGTCGCGAGACAATTGACCTCAGCCTAGACGGAAGAACCCGCCAGCCGATGGCAATTACCACACCACCTGTGCCCACAACCCTGCTGATCCTGGATCTGGAAACCACGGGACTGAAACCCGGGCTGGATCATTGCATCGAGTTGGCGGCGGTGCTGTTTTCCGTGCCGTTGCGCACCACCCTCAGCCAGGTGTCCACCCTGTTCCCCGTGGAGGAGAATCAGGCCGAGGGGATTAACGGGATTCCCTCCGCTGCCAGCCAATGGCGTCAGCCCTGGCGCCAGGCGCTGGCGTTGTTTGTCGCCATGGCCCAACAGGCCGATGCCGCGGTGGCCCACAACGTGGCCTTTGATCGGCCCTGGTTCGGCAAGCCGCCATTGCCTCCTTTGCCGTTGCCCTGGATCTGCACCTGCGACGACGTGGTGTGGCCGTTGCGTCTCAACCTGAAACCCAAACCCTCCTTGCGGGATCTGGCCCTGGCCCATGGAATCCCGGTCTGGGCCACCCACCGCGCCCTTACGGATTGCACCTATCTGGCCCAGATTCTATCCCGTTGCACCGATCTGGAGGGGTTACTCCTGGAGGCCCGCCAACCCAGACAACTCTACAAGGCCAAGGTGAGCTATGAGCAGCGGCGCCTGGCCAAGGCGGCAGGGTTTCACTGGAACAGTCTGGCGCCCGGAGCCTGGGCGCGACACCTCTCCCCCACCCAACGGGAGCGCCTCTCCTTCCCCGTGGAGCTTGTGGACAGCCCCAACAGATAGAGGAGGGGCGCTCTTATCAGTTCACGGGCCTTCGACTCTTTCCAGTGCGATGCCTCCACTTTGCATAATCAGAGATTATGCCGGATGCTGATTCGCAGATCACACCGAGAACCAGAAGTCCTGTCGCAAACTGGAGAGTTGGGTCCAACCTCCAGCCCTGGAAAAGTAGAACACCTCCAACCAACGGCAACGTCAACCTTCCAACCAACCGAAAGACAATAAACACTACCTTCACAAGAGTGCCGGGGAGATGACCTACAGATCTTCCGTTCAATATAAAGAAAACTTGAGCAGCAGCTCCAATAGTTGCTGGAACTCCATACCAGCACCACAGACAGTTGGTGGTCTGCCACAATACCCGCAGCCACCGCAACAGGCCCCACCTTCAGACGCCTGGCTGGTAGACAGGGTTCACCACAACTGTTTTCTCCAGCTCTGTGTACGGGCACTCTCGATCACGGCTCTCCGGCACTCCGGTTCGTCTTACCCCCCAGGCCCGTTTCTCCCGTACCTGGTGGCTGCTGATGGTGGGGGTGACGGCGTTGTCCGCCCTTCTGTTCCTCAGCCAGTTGGGCAGAACCGGCCTGGTGGACGAGACGCCGCCCCTGTTTGCTGCCGCCGCCAGAAACATGGTGGAGAGCGGTGATTGGCTGACGCCACGGGTGAATGGCGCCCCCCGTTTTGATAAGCCAATCCTGGTGTACTGGCTGATGGGCCTGGGGTATCAGTTCCCTCCCCCGTCCCTTGATCCCTTGGGGAGCCTGGCGGCCCGCCTGCCCTCGGCGCTGTCGGCAACGGTGGTAAGCCTGGCCCTGGCGGACGTGCTCTGGTGCTGGCCCCAGCAGCAGGGTGTCAGTGTCCACCGTGGTGGCCGTTGGCTGGCGCCTCTGACTGCCAGTCTGGGCTTCGGTCTCGCGCCGTTGGTGTTGGCCTGGTCCCGGGCCGCCGTGAGCGATATGCTGTTGACAGGGCTGCTGAGCCTCGGCTTACTGGGGTTTTGGCGGCACTGGGCCTGGCGGGACCATCGTCTGCCTGTGGGGCCATGGCTGATGCTGGGGCTTGCTGTGCTGACCAAAGGACCGGTGGCCCTGGCTCTGGCATGTCTCACCTGCCTGCTCTTTGGCTGCCGCCAGAGAAAGCTGGGCCTGTTGTGGCGCCGCCTCTCTCCCCTCAAGGGGATGGCCCTGGCGGCCCTGATAGCTTTGCCCTGGTATGTGGCGGAATTTGCAGCAGAGGGTCCAGCCTTCATCCAGAGTTTTTTCGGGTACCATAATATTCAGCGCTTCACCCAGGTTGTCAACGGTCACAGTGAACCCTTCTGGTTCTATGGCCCCATCCTGCTCGTTGGCGCCATGCCGCAATTGCCTGTGGCCCTTCATGGCGCCTGGATCGGGCTGACAGGCCCCCATGACAGGGGAATACCACAGTCATCTCATCCCCCCGAGGTCTCCCTGCGTTGCTTTGCCGCCTGCTGGTTGCTTGCTGTGGTGGTGTTCTTTACCATGACCACCACAAAACTTCCCAGCTATATCCTCCCGGCCATGCCGGCGGTTGGTCTCCTGGTGGGTCTAATCGCGGGGGACTGGCAACGTGAAGCCAACAGGGAACAAAGCTGGGGAGCTGCTTGGACCAGCGTTGCTCTGACTGCGGTTGCTGGCGCCGGTCTATGCACACAAGCGCTATGGTTACCCCGGCTTGATCAGGCTTTTGCCCAGTCATTCCCTGATATGCCGACCTTGAAGGTGGAATTACAGACTTCCTCAATTATAGTCAATATCGGCTTGATCTGGTTAATTGCAGCAGGGTTGACAACACTGGCTCTCTATAAGCGTTGGTGGGGCTGGCTGTTGCCCCTGCAGCTTGTCCTGGTTCTCTGGATCCCCCTGGGTCTGCTGCCACTGGCCAACTTGATGGATCGCCTGCGCCAGGAACCCCTGCGGGCCATGGCAACAGTCGTTCAGCAGGAAAGTTACTCCGGCGAGCCTTTGGCGATGGTGGGCTTCAAGAAGCCTTCTCTACACTTCTACGCCAAAAGGTTGGTGCGCTATGGGGAAGACACAGCCCCGGATCTGGCCAACCTTGTGTTGTGTACGAACTGGGGACTCAAGACTGACGCCATGCTCGTGGTTCTCGATGAGCGTGCAGCAGCGCAACCCCACTGGCAGCGTCTTCAAGGCAACACCGTGGCCCATGCCGGAGTTTATGAACTCCGCCGCCTAAGACGCCAAGAGATGGAGGCGGTTGTCAACCAATTGCCCAGGGATGGGGTTGTGCATCGGGATTGTCCTCAAGCGACTTAACCAATCGAAACCGGGGTGCTTCGGGGCTCTCCTCTTCGGTCTAGGCTCAGGCTGAACGCTGGAAAGACGCAATGTCGCCAAGGTTGGACAAGATTTTGTATCTTGTTTGTGTGGACTCCTGGCTTTTCTCTCAGGACGGATGAATGCAGGGGCATCACCGCCGGTCATCAATCAACCCGTAACACAGGAACCGGTGACCACCGAAGTCCTGCATCTTGCAGTGGCCGTCATCCTCCGCAATGTTTGGTTGCGTGCCGAGGCGGACGTGTGGAGACCATGGCTGGAGCAACCTTTGCGGCGGCGATTAACCAGGCGACCAGTAGCAATGCTGCAAACCCCACTCCCCCTATATCCATCAACCAGCTCCTACTTCTCAGCGAGACATCATCAATTCGCGACTGAATCCACATATTTAAAAGTCAGGCTTGCAGGTGGACATCAATCATCATTGTTGATAAAAGGAATGGAAATAACCAGGAAAATGGTAAAGAGCGTAACAGTAAGGTCTACTTTTTAATCCGAGTTCTGGATAAGATGCTTCCTGGTCTCCTTATCCAGAACTGGGGTAGTTGTAGAAGCAAACGCCCGGTGAGGACCAATGTTGCTTACAGCACTTCCCTCCAGGCCGAGGCGATGGCGTCCGATGGGAAGTTCCTGGTCAATCCTGTCATTCAGGCTGAATGTACCCATGGAGGCCGGGTCCGCCAGTTCTCCGGGAAACCCATCCTGACTGGATCCACCAAGGGGCAGCCACTGATCAACTGAACGACACATCCCCGCCATGGCATTTCCGGCGCGACGATCCCCAAGAGGTAGTTGAGGACGGCCAGGGTGTTGTGCAGACGCCGCTCCTTCGCACCCCGAATTGCTTGAGCCAATTCGGCTGGCCGCTTTGGACATTTAATGGTGATTGTGAACTGCCTGTTCCAGAGGCGTCCATGGTGGGCGCAGATGTTGCGAACATGGGTCAAATGATGACAGAAGGAGGTGAAAAAACGCTCATCCAGTCCGAAAGACTTGGCTATGGCTTGCCTATCTTCTCGTTGCTTCAAGTCGGATATCCATTTTGATAGCTGACCGAGAGACATAACTTCAGCAGCCATCCAGGCCGGCGGCAGCCGTGGGCTGGTGTACGTCTTGCGATAATGCTCGGCAAAGGTGTCCTTGGAACGCTCGAAGTCCTTAGCCAGCGTGTCTTTCGCCTTTTCATGCCTCTCACGATTCTTGTCCTTGTCGCTATAAAGGCTGGCCTCCAGGTATCCATGGGGGCCATGGGTTATGGCCATATGATGTGCCCACCGGGCGCGCAGGGCAACCTCCACAGGTTCGATCCCATCCAGCACAAGCCGCCGAAGCTGTTGGTCGAATCTATAGAGTGTAAGCACATCCTCAAACATGGCGCCCTTTCGAAAGGCGTGGTCGCCGTCATGGTGTGCCGGAATCTCGAAAGGACGCCAGTAGGGCCTGAGCCGGTAGTAGGAAACCAATTCCAGGCAGCGCTCTATACAGACAACATCGTTCACGACCAACCCACGCCGCCTCAATAGGGCAACTTGGTTTTGGATGGAGGTGGCGGGCTTCTCGAACTTCCGCACGGCTCACCACGCTACGGGCAGCACGACCAACGAAAGAGGAACCCGCCGGGGTGCGCAGTGGGGAGCCAGGGCTCCCTCCGAGGCGTGGCAGGTCTTGTTGGTTTCACCGTAGCACGACTTTGCACCCAAGGGCAAGGAAGTGACCGTTCCACCCCTTCAGTACCTCCCATTCCCACCCCCTGCGCCAACTTCACCGGTGGTATCCGCCACCACCACTGTTGCCCCTGTCAGGATCCAAGACGGAAGCGGCCATGAATGCCCCAACGGTCATTGATCCAGATTAACCCAGCCTTCGGCGCAAGAGGGGGCGGATGGACAGGAACAACAGTCCCGCCAGGCCGGCCAGCACCAAGAGGCAGGCGCCCATGGTGACGGAGCCGTAAGGGGCCGCCAGCACCACGGTGGACCAGTTGGGGGCGCCGTTGTAGACGGCGCGGATGGGCTCGATGGCGAAGCTGAGGGGATTGAGGGCCGCCAGCCAGGCCAGCCATGGGGGCATGAAGCTGAGGGGAGCCAGCGCCGTGCTGGCGAACAGCAGGGGCAGATTGGCCACAAAGATCACCGCCAGCAGTTCAATGTGGCCCGGCAGGGCAAAGGCCAGGCCGAGGCTGAGCCCCGTCACCGCCAGCACCAGCAGCAACAGGACCATGACCACCACCACCAGGCCGGAAGCACTTGGCCAGCCGTTTCCCAGGATGGCGGCGGCGCCCATGATGGCCAGGGTCTGCACCCCGCTCAGGCTGGTGATGTAGAGGGCGGAGGCCAGAACAATGGAATAGCGGGATCGCAACGGCGCCACCAGCAGCCGGTTGAGGAAGCCGAACTCCCGATCAAACATCACCGGCAGGCCCGCATTGAGGGCGCCGCTGAATGCGGTGAACACAATAATCCCGGCGCTGAGAAAGTGGCCATAGCTCAGGCCACCCGGCAGCAGCCCCTCCGGCGCCTCCTGGAACAGGGCGCCGAACAGCACCAGCCAGATGAGGGGTTGCAACACCCCTGCCACCAGGGTGGTGGGCCGCCGTTGCAATTGTAGAAACAAACGCCCGGTGAGGGCCAATGTTTCTTGCAGCACTTCTCCCCAGGCAGAGGCGCCGGAATCCTCCGATGGGCGCGGCGCAGTGGACGGGGCGTTGGCAGTCAATCCGGTCATGGTGTGGGTGTTAGCGCATGGAAGCCTTTTGCTCGGCCTTGGTGTCCCGGGTGGCGGCCATGGCCAGTTCGGCATCCATCAGGGTGCGGCCCGTGGCCTGTAGATAGACGTCATCCAGGCTGGGTTGACTCTGGCTGAGGCAGAAGATGGGCAGGCCATGGTCTTGAAGCTGTTGGCGCAGCACCTCCACCAGCCGGGCATCACGGGCAAAGAAACTGATGGCGTTGCCCTGGGCCCGGTTCACCACCGGTTGGCTCACCCCGGCCTGTTGCTGGAGCAGGGCCATCACCTGGCTGGCTTCCTCGTCACTGGTGAACTCCCGCAGCTTGAGGGTAATGCGCTCGCCCCCCAGGGCCGCTTTCAGTTGGCTGGGTGGTCCTGCGGCGATCAGGGCGCCCTGATCCAGGATGGCCAGTTCATCGGCCAGGGCGTTCACCTCTTCCAGGTGGTGGCTGCTCAGGAGGATGGTGGCGCCCTCCCCCTTGAGTTGACGCAGCACCGCCCACAGGGCATGGCGACTCTCCACGTCCAGGCCGGCGGTGGGTTCGTCCAGCACCAGCAGGGGTGGGCGGTGGAGCAAGCCGGTGGCCAGATCCAGACGGCGGCGCATCCCCCCGGAATAGGCGCCACAGGGGCGATCCAGCCAGGGGTCCATGTCCAGTTGGGCTGCCAGTTCCACAACACGGCGCCGGATGGCGTCCCGCCGCAGGTGATAGAGGGCGCCATGGAGGTGCAGCATCTCGCGCCCGCTCAGGATTTTGTCCAGGGCGGCATCCTGGGCCACGTAGCCCAGGCGCCGACGCGCCAGGCGGGGTTGAGCCAACACGTCGATGTCATCCAGCCACACCTGGCCGGCATCAGGGGCCAACAGGGTGCAGAGGATGCGCAGGGCAGTGGTCTTGCCGGCGCCGTTGGGTCCCAACAGGCCGTAGATGCAGCCCGATGGAACCTCCAGATCCAGGCCCGCCAAGGCCTGAACGGCGCCATAGGACTTCCGTACTCCCTCCAGCCTGATCACGGGTCTGCCAAGCAACTCAACTGTGGGTGAGTCTAGGCTCAGGATCCGTAAAGCAGGGGAGGGTTCCCTCTGAGTGGGGCGCTTCCAAGACGCCACCGGCCGGCCCTTGAGGCAGGGGAGGAACCGGCGGCGCTTGTTAAGGAATCCTTGATGCCTGCCAGCAACCCACCCCCACGGGCGCCGCCTGCCCATGGACAAGCGACCATGGCCACCTTTCCCCGTGCGGACCTGTCCCGGCCATGGCCGGTGAAATGCCACGGACCTGGCTGGATGGCGGCAAGGTCCACCTAAGTGACGGCAGCACCCGACCGGCCACCATCGAGACGCCGTGGCTATTGCTGTAACTTGCTCTCATCCGCCGGTTTACCTGATGCCTGCCTTGCCATCGATCAGTGAGTGGCTGCCCTCTGGCATTGTCATTGGCTTTGGTATGTTCCTGTTCGGTGTGGTGCGGGCAGACCTCGAGGCCATGGAAACCCGGCAGCGGGAAGACAACAAAGCCCTGAATGAAAAGCCGGATCGCCTAGTGGAAAGCCTGCCGGCGGCCAGGCAGTCCTAGGCAGGAGGACCGTGTCTGAGAAACGCCCAGTCTGGAAAAGCCCATGCCCCCAGCAGGGGATTGGAATACCAGGAAGTTCTAGAGCAACTGCGCAATTGGTAGCGATGAGCAGCAATCCTCTTGAGCCCGACCAGATCCGCATCATCCGATAGGGGCTTGGCCCCAACTGCGGCGCTGGCCAATCTACTCCTGGTGCTGAAGGACAATCCCGGCGCCCTCGGCGCCTTGCAGCCTGATGGCGCCCCGGTTCCCGTCAGACGCCCCTCCCGTTTGAAGTGAACAGTCAACACACTAAGGCACTCTTGACACAGTTTCACGTGGCAGAAGATCATGACGTCTGGTTTCTCAGGAGTTCTACGGTTGGACTGAAAATAAAAAATAAAACTTGCACTTTTGGACAAGCCATGCTAGAATGAGAAGTCTCACCTTCCCTACGCCGTCCTGGACGCTCAACCATGCCGACGCTGGAATTCAAGGGCAAACAGCACGTCTACGCCCACCACCTCACCGTGCCCTACCGGCCCCTGATTCCCGACGACGGAAAGTCGTTGCACCCTGCCGAAGCCGATGACAACCTGATCATACACGGCGATAACCTGCACGCCTTGAAGGCTCTGCTGCCCCGCTATGCCGGCAAGATCAAGTGCATTTATATCGACCCACCCTACAATACCGGCAACGAGGGCTGGGTCTACAACGACAACGTCAACAGCACCCTGATGCAGCAATGGCTGAAGGACAACGGCCCGGTGGACGGGGAGGACCTGGAGCGCCACGATAAGTGGCTCTGCATGATGTGGCCCCGCCTGCATCTGCTGCGGGAACTCCTGGCCGACGACGGCGTAATCTTTATCTCTATTGACGACAATGAGCAGCATCATCTGCGGATGGTGATGGACGAGATTTTTGGTGAAGAGAATCTTGTTACAACGATTATTTGGCACCATAGAAAGTCAAGTCAGAATGATATTGATGTTTCTTTATCTCACAATTATATCCTATGTTATGCTATTAGTCGAAAACTCTTTTCATTTAGAGCGGGTGAAGTTGACGCAAGCAAATTTTCTAACCGGGATGATGACCCCCGCGGCCCTTGGATTGCAGACCCGATGGATGCCCCTAACATAAGAGAAAATCTTACCTACAAGATCACCAACCCTGCCACCGGCACTACACATTGGCCGCCAGAAGGACGTTGTTGGAGATTCTCTAAAGAAAGATTTGAAGAAGCACTAAACGATAACCGTATTATCTTCGGTAAGCGCGGTCACTCCAAGCCACAGTACAAGCGTTTTCTTAGCGAAGCAGAAGAACGAGGAACGAATATATTCACTATATGGAGTGACGTGGGGACGGCTACGGACGCTACCCGAGAACTCAAGCGTTTGTTCGGGCGAGGCGAACTCTTTCCTACCCCCAAACCTACCAACTTATTGAGCAAGATTGTCAAGACTTCAACTGGCAAAGACGACATTATCCTCGACTCCTTCGCCGGCAGCGGCGCCACCGCCCACGCAGTGTTGGCCCTGAACAAGGAGGACGGCGGCAACCGCAAGTTTATCCTGGTGGAGTGCGAGGACTACGCTGATACCATCACCGCCGAGCGCATCCGCCGCGTTATCAACGGCGTGCATGGAGCGCGGGACCAAGCGCTACGGGAGGGGCTGGGTGGTTCCTTCACCTACTGCACCCTGGGCAATCCCATCGACGTGGAGGGAATGCTGACCGGCGAGAGTCTGCCTGAATACTCACAACTGGCCGCCTACCTGCTGTACACGGCATCGGGCCTTTCCACCAGCGGCAAGCTGGATCCTCAAAACGACGACGGACTGTTCTACCGTAACGGCAATACCGATTATTACTTGCTCTACCAACCAGAAATCCACTGGTTGCGCAGCAACGCGGCCGTCCTGACCGAGCAGCAGGCCCGGCGCATCCATGCCATCGGCAGAAAGGCGGTCATGTTCGCCGCCGATAAGTTTATGAGTCAGCGGTTCCTCAGCGACCTGGGCATCACCTTCTGCCAGATACCCTATGAACTGCATCGGAACGGGTCAGGGGGTGTGTGATGGAACTGAAGGAGTACCAGATCCGCGCCCTGGACGCCTTTACCCGGTGGCGGAATGAGTTGGCGGCGGCCCAGGCCCGCTCTGCCACCGCCATTGCCGCATTGGAACAGGCAGGGGTACCTGTCCTTGCCGACATCCGCAATCATCCCAAATCGGCCTGGCAGACATTGGCCAAAGCCGGCGAGGTGGCAAAGCCTTTCATGCCCTATGTTGAACGCACTGCGGCAGCGGGTTTCCCCATTCCCCATCTCTGCTTCAAGGCGCCTACGGGCGGGGGCAAGACGCTGCTGGGGGCCGCCGCCCTGGAGCGTCTGAACCGAAGCAGTGGATTGGTGCTGTGGATGGTTCCCAGCAACGCCATCTATCAGCAGACGAGGGAAAAACTATGGGACCGGCAGCATCCTTACCGGCAGATGCTGGAACGGGGCAGCGGCGGGCGCGTCAAGATGTTGGAAAAGGACGATCCTTTCACCGCTGCGGACGTTGAGCACTACCTCTGCGTCATGCTCATATCGTTACAATCCGCTAACCGCCGCAACAACCGGAATTTTCTGCGAATGTTCCGCGATTCCGGTCGTTACACGTCATTCTTTCCCGCGAGTGACGATGCCATGGCCAATGCTCGGCTCCTCGAAAGATTTGCCGACCTTGAACCATCAGCCTCCGACCGACCCATTGCCAAGCAGAGCCTTTTCAACGTCTTCAAGATGAAGCGTCCAGTGGCGATTCTGGATGAAGCCCACAAAGCCTACGGCAAACAGGGAAACGAAAGCGACGAGTTTGCGCAATGGCTGAATCGCCTGAATCCCGGTTTGGTGATTGAACTGTCAGCCACGCCCAGTTGTGCCAGAAGTAACCTCCTGGTGGACATACCGGGCAGTGATCTGAAAGCCGAAGAAATGATCAAGCTGCCTGTGCAGGTTACTTGTTTCACCAATGCCGATTGGCATCACACCCTTAGCCAGGCCCACGCCAAGTTGGAAGAACTGAACCACGAGGCGGTCTCCCTCCAAAACAACAAGGGACGATATATCAGACCCATTGCGGTGGTGCGGGTGGAACGCACCGGCAGCAACCAGCGTGAAGGGGATCACATCCACGCTGAGGACGTACGGGACTACCTGGTGCAGAACCTGGGAGTTCCCAGCGGGGCGGTGAAGGTGCAATCCAGCACCAGCCGTGAATTGGCGGGCATTGACCTGCTATCCGAATTCTCGCCGGTACGGTGGATCATCACCAAGGCCGCCTTGATGGAAGGCTGGGATTGTCCCTTCGCCTACCTGTTGGTGATGCTGGACAACACCAGAGCCCAGCAAGCCATCACCCAGTTGGTGGGCCGTGTCATGCGTCAACCCCATGCCCGACTCACCGGGCGGGAACCTCTGGACCAGTGTCATGTCTATTGCCAGAGTACGGACGTGAACGCCGCCGTGGAGTCTGTCAAGAAGGGTCTTGAGCAGGAAGGCATGGGAGATCTGAAAGATAACGTCTATGCCAGCCATGGAACCGCTTTCAAAAGCATAACCATACAGCGTAGAAAGAGATTCAAAGATACGGAGATATTTCTACCCAAAGTATTACATCGAGACGCCAATGGTGGTTGGGAAGAACTGGATTACCAGAGGCACATCCTGCCGGATATTGACACGGCCACGATCCAAGCACCGGATCCCCAAAGCGCACAGACGACTCGTCCACTGGAAATAAAAGCGACAGTTGATTTGGAGGAAGACGGTGCTTCTTCCTCCTACGATAACCCCCAGGCATTGCACATTGATGAAAGCGTAAAAATCGCGTGGTATGCTCGTCGCATTTCCGACATTTTGCCCAATCCGTTTCAGGCGGCCCGCATCACCCAGGACCTGGTGCAGAAGGTGCGTGACACTGGAGCCGACGACAAGGGGATTTTCGGTCAGCGTTCCGCTTTGGCGTCGCAACTGCGCGAACACATAGCCAATGCCATGGACCATCAGGCCGAACAGGTTTTTCGTGGCAAATTGGCCAGTGAGGAAATCCGCTTTGACCTGGAGGCCAGCGACCGCAACCACCGCATGCGCAAGTGCTACGAGATACCGGTTGCTGATAACGCCGTCCAGTTGCAGAGGCATGGGCCGTCGGTTCAGTTAAGCCTGTTTGAGCCGGTTTTTGCTCAGGATTTCAATGACCTGGAGCGTAAATTCGCCTTTTACCTGGATGAGCAAAAGGCGTTGCAATGGTGGCACCGGGTGGCCGTACGGCAACACGGCGAGTATTACCTGCGCGGTTGGCGACGGGAACGCATCTGGCCGGACTTTGTGGCCATGGGTGGCGAAACCAAGGGCAAACCCAGCATCCTGGTGTTTGAGACAAAAGGCCAGCACTTGGACGCCAATGAAAATACCACCTACAAAAAGCGGGTTTTCTCCGCTTTGGAACAAACCTTCAATGCGGGCCAAGTGACCATTCACAATGGCCCGGCCAAGGGTGTGTTCCGACTGGTATTCGATAGGGAAGGCTTTCCAGAGGCGCGGACCGTCTTCGATTCGATAAACTGAAAGGGGCTTTGATCCAAGCCAGCGAAGCCAGGCAGAACAAGCGGATTGATGAGCTCAAGGATGACATGAAGGAGATCAAGGCAGACATCAAAGCCCTGTTGTTGGCCCAGGGTGGGCAGCCGCTGGAGATCACCGTTGCAGCGGGGGCTGATGTGACGGGGGGGAGGATGCGGTGTTCACCATCATGGCCAGTCCAGCGCCAGTCAATCCCGTCACGGTGAAGGTGGGCTTGAGCACGGTGGGCGACTGGCGCCACGGGGCCGTCCACGGTGACTGTCAGTGGTGCTACCACCACCTATAGGGTCACCACAGTGGATGACGAGGAGGACGGGGCAGTGACGGCCACTATCGAGAGCGGGGCGCGGGGTACACCGTGGGCAGCCGCCTCGGCCACAGTGGCCATCACCGACGATGACGATGCTGATGCCGGGCTGCCGATGCTCTCCACTGCGGCTGCCACCGCTGTCGAGGGCCAACCGGTCAGCGTCAGCCTGCTCCCATCACGCCAGCCTGTTGGTCTTCCAGCCGGGGGAGACGGCCAAGACGGTGGCGGCGCCCACCCTGGAGGATGGCCACGACGACGGGAGCGAGACCTTCCAGATGGTGTTATCGAATGCCGAGGGAGCGGGCATGATGGGGTGGGGGTGGCGCCATTGTGAATAGGGACCCGTTACAGGGGCATGGCTGCGTGGCGCAACAGGTGGTGGCTGCTGTGCAACAACGCTTCCATGCTGCCCCGCATCAGGATCAGGGCTGGTGGTGACGGTGGCGGGGGAGGACCTCCCTGGCGCCCCGCCATTGGCGCAGGGTGAAGGGGTATTGAGCAAGGTGTTGGGGTTTGAGACGGTGAGCACGTCCCACTTGGTGATGGCCTCCGCCTTCAGCTTCTCCCCCAGCCGCCACCAACAGGGGACAGAGGGGCGGCGCCCCGGTGGGCATCCGGGGGAGCAGCGCCGTGCCCCTCCTTCAGCGGGAAGGGGGATGGTCTCTCCTCAGTTGATGGCAATGTAGGCAGCCCTGGTGGAGCGGCCCGGCGCGGCGCCTGCCGGCAAGCCGGTGTAGGCGCCGTTGCCCGCTCCTGGGGCAATGCGCCTATGCAGGGGAGGGGGATGGCAGTGGGGCCGGCAGCATCATTGCCGGGATGACCGCCGCCCTGTTCCCCTATAGCTGTGCCATCACCCCCCTCGGCATCCGGGCCGGAGCAGGGCCTCTCCCTCAAGTCACAGGGGGAGAGGGAGTACCAGCCCACCTGCAGATGGGCGCATGGGGCTGGACGGCCTCCCCATCGATGGGGCAGAGAGGGACTGGGCCGCACCACCACGGCAGATGCCCTCCTGGCGGAGACCACCGCCCTGCTCCACCGTCCCAGGCGGTGGATTGGCGGCCCCATCAGCGGCCACCATCAACGCCTCCCCATCGCCCTGGCGGCCACACACCCCTTCCCCTTCCCCAATGACGCCTCCCTCCTCCCCTCCCTGGCGGTGGGTTCCGGCAGGACAGGGGCGGCGATGCAGAGACCGGCTGCGATATGGACATCGGTCCGCCGTCGCCTGGCATGACCCGCAGCAGGGCAGCAGCGCCTACCTACAGGGTCGCTCCCTGGCGACTCACGGGGAGGGAGCGTCCAGCAGCAGGGCATGGCCCGCTCCGTCACCCGCCAACCCAACCCAATCAAGCGGGAACCCTCCCTCTCCCTACATCACACCATGGGCATCGGTGCAGCAGGGGGCATGACGCCCTACTCCAACCCGTTGCCATGGAACAGGGGGCTTGGCGCCACCGGTACGGGCGCCACTTGATGCACAACCGGCCTATGGCTCCCCACCGCCAATGACCGCCTCACCATGACGCCAGCGCCGGCACTCCCTCTCGCCCCCACCATCTACGGGCCGCAGTGCATGACGCCTGACTTCCCCCCAACAGGGCAAGGGGAACCTTGAGACGTGGCCCTGGAGGGTGAACGGCGCCAATACCCTTCTCCCCCACTCCCTCAACCTCTCCCTCTTCTGAGGGGGCGCCCCACTCCCATCACGCCAATATCCTCTCCCCGCCGTTCCTGCGAAAGCAGGAATCCATACTCAGTGCCGATATCCCACAGCCACCACTGCCATGCAGCCAGCGAGGGCGCTACGCCAGAGCGCCTCACTTCACCCTAGGATCAGGGTCCTTCCCCCGGCATCGCCTCCCTCGCGCCAATGCCCCACACAATTCTCACGGATCGCTGTGAAGGGGTGGCGGTTTGCGTTGACGCCTGCCCGGTCGACTGCATTCATCCCGGGGAAGGGAGAAATGCCAAAGGCGCCAGTTTCTACTGGATTGCCTTCGACATCTGCATTGACTGCGGCATCTGTCAGCAGGTGTGCCCTGTGGATGGCGCCATTGTGCCGGAGGAACGGCCCCAGTTGCAGCGCCAACGGGGCACGGTGTGAGTGATCCTGCCCGAGCAGAAGCGCCCAAGCCTGATAACACCGCCAGGTACGGAGCAGCGCTGCTGGTCAAACGCTGGTTCTGCCTGGCTTCAAGCGCAGCGCCAAACCACTGGTCCGGCTTGTTCCACCGGTGGCGCCCCTTGCTCCAGGCAGGGCGTACGGCATTCCCCACCTGGGCAGACTGCGGTGATGCTCCGGGTCGGGAATACACTTCATTGCGCTTTTACTGCAATGCCCCATGGCTGTTCTTGAGCACGGCGAGATTCAGATTCACACCGAGAACATTTTCCCGATCATCAAGAAAGCCGTCTATTCCGGCCATGAGGTGTTCTTGCGGGAACTGGTCAGCAACGGGGTTGATGCCATCAATAAGCGGCGGATGGCCGCCATGGCCGGTGATTGCCAGGAGGGGGAGGACGGCGAGATTCAGGTTTGCATTGACCGCGAAGCAAACACGATCACAGTCAGTGATAACGGCATTGGCATGGACGCCGACGAGGTGAAACGCTATATCAATCAAGTGGCGTTTTCCAGTGCCGAGGAATTTCTGTCCAAATACAAGCATGAGCAAGATGCCATCATCGGCCATTTTGGCCTGGGGTTCTACTCCAGCTTCATGGTGGCCGGCAAAGTCGAACTCCGCAGCCTCAGCGCAAAGCCTGGCGCCAGCGCCGTTCGCTGGAGTTGTGACGGCTCCCCCAGGTTCCAGTTGGAGGAGGGGGACCGCAGCACACCCGGCACGGACGTGATTCTCCATCTGCAAGAAGAGGAGCTGGAATACCGGGAGCCCAGCCGCATCCGTCAACTCATTACCACCTACTGCGACTTCATGCCCGTTCCGGTGAAGCTGGAAGGGGAGAGCGTAAACCGCTGCAAGGCCCCATGGCGACAAAGCCCCGGCGAACTCAAGGACGAGGATTATCGAGAGCTTTACCGTTATCTCTATCCCTTCCAGGGAGACCCTCTGCTTTGGGTTCACCTCAGCACGGACTACCCCTACAACCTGCGGGGCATCCTGTTCTTCCCCAAGCTGCAAGAGAACAGCCAGTGGGACCAGGGGCAGATTCGCCTGTACTGCAACCAGGTGTTTGTGAGCGACTCGGTCAAGGAGGTGGTGCCGTCGTTTCTGCTCCCCTTGAAGGGGGTCCTTGATGCGCCGGATCTGCCCCTCAACGTGAGCCGCAGCGCCCTGCAGACGGACCGTCAGGTGCGCTCCATCGGCGGTTTCATTGCCCGCAAGGTGGGGGATCGCCTGGCCCAGCTTCACGGGGAAGATCCCCAGCGCTATGGGGAAATCTGGAACGATCTGGCCCCCTTCGTCAAAATCGGAGCCATGGAGGAGGAGAAGTTTGCCGACAAGGTGGCGGATCGGGTTCTCTTTGCCACCACCGCCCCGGCAGTGGAAGGCCAGGCTGATCCCATTGCCGCGGATGCCGGCTGTTACACCACTATCAAGGACTATCTGAAGCGTTGCCCGGAAGAGCGGGGCAAGTCCGTGATCTACTGCACGGACCCCGTTGCCCAAGGCTCGGCCCTGCAACTCTGGACCGCCCAGGGCATCGAGGTGCTCACGGCCGATGCCCTGATTGACAGCCAGTTCCTGCCGTGGCTGGAGCAACGGGAAGAGCAGGTGAGTTTCAAGCGGGTGGATGCGGAACTGGACGAGAGCTTCACGGATCCGACGCCGGAATTGGCTGACGCCAGTGGCGAAGATGACAGCGAGAAGCTGCGCGGCCTGTTCAAGGCGGCCCTGAACAACGATAAGGTCACCGTCCAGGTGAAAGCCCTCAAGGGGGAAGCGGCCCCGGCGGCCCTGATTCTTCTGCCGGAGCAGATGCGCCGCATCAATGACGTGAGCGCCCTGATGCAACGGCAACTGCCCAGCCTGCCGGACCATCACGTGCTGTTGGTCAACAAGGCCCATCCCCTGGTGAAAGGTCTGCTCAAGCTGGCTGCCGGGGCCGTGGTGGTGGGTTCAGGGCCTTCCCCCAACACCACCCTCAGCCATGGAATCTGCTGTCATCTGCATCAGTTGGCCCAGTTGGGGGTGGGTGGCCTCAAAGCCGAGCAGTTGCTCACTCTCCAGACCCGCAGCCAGGAACTTCTGGGCCGCCTGCTGGAGCGGGTGGATTAACCACGGGTCTGCAAGAAGCCCTTTCTGCCCCCCGCTCTGCACCCGGCCCTCTGTCACTCCACGTCAAGCGGGCTCGCCCGTGTAACAGCCCGGTGGCAGGGGCCGGGTGGCCACCAGAACTGCGGTCATCCGCTGCTGTAGCTCCACGCCACAGGCGGCCAGGATGCGGCCGCTGTGGATGTCAAGGGGGCTGCCGTCATAGGCGCATACCCGCCCCCCGGCGCCCTGGAGGATGGCCGCTCCCGCCGCTGTATCCCACGCCTTGAGGCCCCGCTCCCAATACCCGTCCAGGCGGCCACAGGCCACGTAGGCCAGATCCACCGCAGCCGCTCCGCCCCGGCGCACCCCCCCAACCCGGTGGGCAAAGCGGCAAACCTCTGCGTAGTTGTTGTCAAGCCGTTGACGGCGATCATAGGCAAAGCCTGTCCCCAGAACGCTCTGGTTCAAGGTGGCGCGGTTGCTCACCTGAACGGGCAGATCGTTGCAAAAGGCGCCCAGGCCATCGCCACCCCAGAACGCCTCGTTCATCCTTGGCAGCACAATGGCCCCCAGCCAGGGCTTCCCCGCCCGCAGCAGGCCCACGGAGGTGCAAAAGAACGGATGGCCATGGGCAAAATTGGTGGTGCCGTCCAGGGGATCCACACACCAGAGGAGATCGCCCATTTCCCCATGGCGGCCACTCTCCTCCGCCAGGACGGGGATAGCGGGTGTGTCCTGGCGCAACACCGCCAGGACGGCGGCCTCAGCGGCTTCATCCGCATCCGTGATCAACTCGCAGGTGTTCTGCCCTTTGTGACGCACCGCAAGGCGCTGTCCGTCAAACCGGCGCAGTTGATGGGCGCCCGCCTCGGCGGCGCGGCGCGCCACCGTCAACAAGGCATGGGCCTCGGATGTGTTCATGGGTGAATTACTCTTCTTCCAGGGGAATGGCTGGGCGTACACGTCCGCGGCCAAAATAGCGCCCGAACTGGAGTTCGTAGACCTCGTCCTCGTCCTGGGTCTCCACTTCAACATCCGCAACGGCTCTGGCAACACAGAGCAGGCCGTAGCCCTGCTCCCTCAGAGCCTTGGAGAGACCCAGGGCCTCCCGGTAATCCAGGAGGCCGGTTTTGATGCGCACAGCGCAGGTGGTGCAGCAACCGTTGCGGCAACTGAACGGCAATAGGTAGCCCTGTGCTTCCAGGGCATGGAGAATGTACTGCCCTTCCGGGACACGGGCGGTGATGATTTGGCCATGTTGGCGGTCATGGACCACCACTGTGAACAGTTTCCCCATGGAGTCGGGTCCTGTACTGCTACATTGGCACAGACCCGGTTCCGTTGGTTCGGGCTTGCCTGGACAAGCGTGCTTCTGGAGAGGTGGCCGAGTGGTCGAAGGCGCAGCACTGGAAATGCTGTATAGGGGCAACTCTATCGAGGGTTCGAATCCCTCCCTCTCCGCTTCCGGCGCTCCCTGGCCGGCCGGGGGACAGACCCTCGCCCGGGGCGGACTCCGGGCCACCAGCCATGGACCGGAAAATCCATTGCCCGCATCAACACCCCACCGCTTCCACCACCATGCTCCCCAAGTCGCAGCAAGCGTTCCGCACCAGAGGGGCCCGTCTGTTTGAGAGTAGCCTGATGGATGAACTCTCTCCCATATCCGGGAGGATCGCCCCCTAGGCGTCGGGAACCATGGGGGTGTGGACCATGTGGCCCATGCAGTGACCGATGACCTCCGCCAGTCCCGCCTCCAACCCCTCCAACCCCAAGGATCAGCCCGCCGCCAAGGCGACCCCTTGGACGGCCTGGCGGCGGCGCTGGCTGGAGCCGATTGTGGTGGTGACCATCATCATTGCTTTGGCCACCACCTTGGCCACTGGCGTCATGGCGGAGTTCCGGTCCGTCAAGACTGACATTCAAACCAGCGAAGCCAGACTTCATGAGGAGATTCAAACCAGCGAGATCAGACTTCGTGAAGAGATTCAGGCCAGCGAAGCCAGGCAGAACAAGCGCACTGATGAGCTCAAAACCGACATCAGGGCCATGAACGAGCGGCTGGACGCCATGAACGAGCGGCTGGGACGGGTATTGGAAACGCTGCCGGCAGCCAAGGCTTGAACTGTGGGAGGCGTGGAACCGGAACCGGGGTTAGAAGAGGGAGGAGAAGGAGAGGTTAAGGGAGTGGAGAGTGGTGGAGGGGAGGATTGGCGCCGTTGCCCCTGGATGGAGAGTGTCCACGGTGGGCGCTGGTGCTGTGGGGAGGGGGAGTAGGGCGCGAGGGACCACTGCAGCCCATAGGTGGTGGCGGGGGAGAGGGCGAGTGGCAGTGGGGAAGCCATAGGCCGGTTGGGCATCAAAGTGGCACCCATCACTGCTGGCGCCAGCCCCCTGTTCCAGGACAGTGGGGATATAGAGACCGGTTCGGCATGGAAATCGGCGCCGCCATCGCCTGGCATGATCCGCAGCAGGGCATCAGCGCCCAACTACAGGGTCGTTCCCTGGTGGCTCGCGTGGAAGAAGAGTTCCGTCAGCAGGGCATGGCCCTCTCCTACGCCTGGGAACCCAACCCAACCCAATCAACCGGGGACCATCTCTCTCCCCCACTGCCCCCACCTACGGTCTGCGCTGGTCGTTGACGCCCTACTCCCCCCTGCCAGCAGGGGCAGAGCCAACCGTGGGTACTCTCCATCGAGGGGAAACAGCGCCAATCCTCCCCTCCACCACTCTCCACTCCCTTAGCCTCTCCTTCTCCCTCCTCTTCTGATGCGGTGCCCCACGTCTACCACAGTTCAAGCCTTGGCTGCCAGCAGCGTTCCACGGGAATAGTCACACGAAGTTAGCCACCACACCCGCCACCACCACACCCGCCACCACCACACCCGCCACCACTACTACACGCCCCCCCGCCGCTGCTGCGAGATCGAGACAACGACTCTATGTAACTATCTATAGCGTTCTCGATAACATGGTTCTGCTGCAACTCGGTAATTGTGAGACGCTTGCCGTATTGGTTGCTATGATTATCTTGAATGGCTTCAACTTTAGTATAGATTTGAACAAAATATCTTAAAGCTTCTGACGATAAATAATATAGATAAAGAGGAGAAAATATGTTTTTGTCATTAGCAAAACGATCCTTTATGTAATTCTTTATGTAATTCTTTACGGTCTGTCTATATCCTTTCCGTTTTTTATGGTAGGGAATGCTTGTTACTGTATATCTCCAATCATAAAGACTATCGGGATATCGCTTGATATAATCAAGATAATCATCGTTAGCTTCAAGTTTAGCATAGATAGATACAAAAAATGGCTCAAGGAAAGTATGATTACAAAGATGGGATCGTAACTTGGAATCAAGAAGACCGTAACCACAAAGATAAATGACAACGACCCATACTACGATAATCAATCCCGAAGAATCAGAAAGCACTACTGAAGCATTATTGCTACTAGCGCTACTGCCAACAGCGAGAATCAAAACAGCGGCAAAAGCAAGGCTTAAATGAATTGGCGAGAATACAAGTCTCTTCCATTCCATATTCCACTTTGGCAGCCTCACTTTAACCGCCTCAAACCTACGGGACGTCCCGTTGAGACGCTCCAGATCAGCCAGTCTTGGACGTCTGCAATCAAAACGCCTATGGGCAGGATTGGCATCCTCCCTCTTCACGTCTCGATAACGTATGCCGATTTCGGATTTGGAGTGGGGCCAGATTTCTGCAGGAGGCTCTACATTAAAGGTGGACTGATACAAGGCCAATGTTCTCGACCATGCCTCCCGCAGGTTGGCGGCATCCTGATCCCCTCGCATCCCGAAATACGGGAAATGATGCAGCATGGAGCCGAAACAGTATTGACAATCCTCAATATACTTCCGGGTATCCAGGATATGGAGATGCCAAAACTTATCCACCAGTTTGGAAGGCACAATGAGATATTTGCTATCCTGTCTGTGTTCAAGACACAAAATTAGAAAACGGCGATACTCATCAGCCACCCGGTCAGCAAAAGCAAAGGTCCAGCCGTATCCTTCCTCGCTGTCCATGGCCTTGATGATAATCGGCTCCAGATCCAAGCCTGTAAGAATCCATTGCCTTCTTTTGTCCAGGCTAGCTGGAGGGGGATGCCCCGGTCTTCTCGTGGATGAACGCACCTTCTTTCTGCGTGACGTGTTGGATAATCTTAGCAGGTTGCCTGTGGCGCCACACAATTTGGGAATGGGCAACAATCGCTACCCTCCTACAATCCGTCAGGCCGCCCCCAACGCAACAGGGTGGCCCCCCAGCTCAGACCCGCTCCAAAGCCACTGCTGGCGATCAGGTGACCGGGGCGGATCCGCTGCGCCGCCACCGCCTCGTGGAGCATGAGGGGAATGGTGGCGGCGGAGGTGTTGCCGTAATTCCCCAGATTGCTCAACACCTTGGCGGCAGGAACACCGAGGCGCTGGGCCACGGAGGCCAGAATCCGCTCGTTGGCCTGGTGGAGCAGCAGCCAGTCCAGTTGTTCCGCCGTGACGCCAGCCTGCTTCAGGGCTTGGTTCAACACCAGGGGCACCTGCTGGACAGCGAACTTGTACACCTCCTGCCCGTCCATGGCGATGGAGTGGAAGCCGCCGGAGCCGGCTTCAAGCTGGTCATGGAGGGTCTGCGGAGTGGCTTGACGGGCCATGGTGAGACAACCGCGGCGGCGGCCGTCCGTGCCCATGACTGTGGCCAGCAGGCCGTCCCAGCCTTCGGGAGCCGCTTCCACGGCCACGGCTCCCGCCCCGTCGCCAAACAACACACAGGTGCGCCGGTCCTGCCAATCCACCCAACGGCTGAGGAGATCGGCGCCCACCACCAGCACCCGCTGACAGGCGCCGCTGCGGATGTACTGGGCCCCGGTGATCAGGGCAAACAGAAACCCGCTACAGGCTGCGGTGAGATCAAAGGCCACGGCGTTGCTGGCTCCCAGGGCCGCCTGCACAGCCGGGGCGGACCCGAAAAGATCATCGGGACTGGAGGTGGCCAGCAGGATGAGGTCCACCTGCTCCGGCCGCCAGCCCGCCTGTTCCAGCGCTTGGCTGGCCGCCTGGCTGGAGAGGGATTCCAGGCTGTCTTCAGCCGTGGCAATGCGCCGGGCGGCGATGCCGGTGCGGCTGCGAATCCAATGGTCACTGGTGTCCAGCCACAGGCTCAACTCCTCGTTGGTCACCACACGAGCCGGTGTGGCAGCACCACTGCCAGTAAGGGCAATGCCAACCGCTGCAGACACGGAACAGCTCCAACCATGGGCAATTCATCATGGCCCACTACGCCAGTGTAGGGGGTTGTGGCTCCTGCACGGGGCGATCAACCGGAGACGGCGCGGGGCTCTCCGGCTGGGCAACCAACTGCCTCAACTGGCTCATGATGTTCTTGTCACAGGCGGAGAGGGCCAGGCGCAGGGCGGCCACCACTGCCGTCGT
>JAPOTR010000047.1:0-8398 GCA_026709085.1 Cyanobacteria bacterium MAG CAR3_bin_5
GGAGCGGGAAGAAAGCAACTCCGCAGACACTCCCGTGGATCATTCCCTCACGCTCCGCTTCTCTCTCCCCTTCTGAGTTCCGAACCAACCAACCACACCTCCCCAGCCCCGGGGATGAGAGAAAGCGCCATTCAGGCCATGGGGAAGCCGCGCTCTCCCTGGCCTCCTTACCTGGAACCGGGGTTAAACTGGCCACAACCGCGGTACGTCCCGATGGATCTTGATGTTGCAGCCAAGACAACCCTGTTGAAAACAATCCCCCATGGCCTGTTCATCTGTGGCGTGGCGGAAGAGGAGGCGGTCAACGGCTTTACGGCAAGCTGGGTGACCCAGGGATCCTTCAAGCCGCCCCTGGTGGTGATGGGTGTGCGGTCCGATTCCACCAGCCACGGCATGATTCAGCGCACGGGCCGTTTCAGCTTGAACGTGATGGAGGTGGGGCAACAGGAGGTGGTGGCCCGGTTCTTCCGCCCCCAGGCGGCTGTTGGGGGGCGACTGGCCGAAGTTCCCTATCGCCTTGGCGTTGTTCTGGGGCTGCCCCTGCTGGAGGATTGCCTGGGGGGGCTGGAATGTGAGTTGGTGGGCCATGTGGCCGCCGGTGATCATGCCGTCTTTGTTGGCGAGGTGAAGGCCGCGGTGCTGCACCGGGAGGGGGAGGCCCTCACCATGGCCCACACCCGCTGGACCTATGGGGGCTGAAGCCACAGACGCCCGTGTCCGTGATGGGCCCAGCGCCATGGCCGGCGGCTTGCTGCAATCCCGATGAACGGGAGACCCGGCTGCAGGAGGTTCCCCAGGAGCCGGGTTGCTACCTGATGCGGGATCGGGATTCCCGTATCCTCTATATCGGCAAAGCCAAAAAGCTGCGTACCCGCTTGCGGAGCTATTTCCGTGGTCATGAAATGCTCAGCCCCAGAATTCAACTCATGGTGCGACAGATCCATGATATTGACTTCATCGTGACGGATAGCGAAGTGGAGGCGCTTGTATTGGAATCCAATCTTATTAAAGAGCATCAGCCTTATTACAATATACTTCTCAAAGATGACACCAGCTATCCTTATCTGTGTATTACCTGGAGCGAAGACTATCCTCGCATTTTCATTACCCGGCGGCGGCGCCTTCGCTCTCCCCAGGATCGCTTCTA
Organism: Cyanobacteria bacterium MAG CAR3_bin_5; assembly: GCA_026709085.1. Taxonomy (GTDB): domain Bacteria; phylum Cyanobacteriota; class Cyanobacteriia; order PCC-6307; family Cyanobiaceae; genus Synechococcus_B. Next base: position 1,148 of record JAPOTR010000047.1, read on the forward strand.
CGGTCCTTATGTGGACGTGGGTCTTCTGCGCACCACCCTGGCCCTGGTGAAGCGGTCCTTTCCCCTGCGTCAACGCCCCCAACCCCTGTACCGGGATCGAACCTGTCTGAACTTTCATATCGGACGCTGCCCCGGCGTATGCCAGCAGCACATCAGCTCCGAGGACTATCGCGCCACCATCCAGAACGTGGCCATGGTGTTTCAAGGGCGCAACGAGGAGTTGCGGGCACGATTGCAGGAGCAGATGATTCGTGATGCTGAACGTCTGGATTTCGAGAAGGCGGCGCGGATCCGGGATCAGTTGCAAGGTCTGGATCAACTGACCGCTCATCAGAAAATGTCCTTACCGGACGACCGTATCAGCCGGGATGCCATTGCCATGGCCGCCAATGATCAGTTGGCCTGTGTGCAGTTGTTTCAGGTGCGGGCCGGCAAGCTGGTGGGACGCCTCGGCTTTAACCTCGACTCCCAGGCTGGAGCGCCGGGTTATCTACTCCAACGGGTGCTGGAGGAACATTACAGTTATGTTGAACCCAGCGAGATTCCCCAGGAAGTTTGTGTGCAACATCTTCTGCCACAAGCGGATACACTGACGGACTGGCTGAGCCGGAAGCGGCAGCGCAAGGTGCGCATCCTCACCCCCAAGCGGCAGCAGAAAGCGGAGTTGGTGGAGTTGGTGGAGCGCAACGCCGGCTTTGCCCTGCAGCGGACCCAGCGCAGTTCCCAGGAACAACAACTCGCCCTTGAGGATCTGGCCCAACTCCTGAACCTGGATCATCCCCCGCGACGCATTGAGGGGTACGACATCAGCCATATTCAGGGCAGTGACGCTGTGGCCAGTCAGGTGGTGTTTGTCCAAGGTCTGGCGGCACGGCAGCACTACCGTCGCTACAAGCTGAAATCCAGCAGCATTGCCCCCGGCCACAGCGATGATTTCATGGCCATGGCAGAGGTGATGAGGCGGCGCTTCCGGCGCTGGTCCCAGGCGAAAGCCGCTGGAGAGCCCATGGGTCGACACCACCGCCATGGTTCTCATCCACTGGATCCCGTCGGCCTCAGTGACTGGCCCGACTTGGTGATGATTGACGGAGGCAAAGGTCAACTCTCCGCCGTGACGAGCACCCTGCACCAGCTTGGCCTGGCGGAGGATCTCCATGTTTGTGCCCTGGCCAAACGGCAGGAACAGGTATTTCTGCCCGGCTCCCCTGAACCCCTGAACAGTGAACCCGACCAACTGGGCATCCTGCTGCTACGGCGCCTGCGGGATGAGGCCCATCGCTTTGCCGTCACCTACCACCGGCAACAGCGCCGGGACCGCATGAAGCGCTCTCGCCTCAGCGAGGCGCCTGGTCTGGGACCCAAGCGGAGCCGTGAACTGCTGAGCCATTTTCGATCTCTGGACGCCATTCAGGCGGCTTCAGCGGAGCAAATTGCCCAGGTGGAAGGGATTGGCCCCGGTGTGGCCCGTCAGGTGTGGGAGTTTTTCCATCCCCAGGGTTGGTGAACAACCCCAGCCAGTACCTGCTTACGGGTGCTGCCCCTTGACCCTATGATACCTTAATGGAGTGTAGTCCTTGATATGACAAATCAGTTTAGTGGCTTCATCAGCTCATCAGTGAAATGGTGCATAATAAGAAGCTGATATAAAGCAGCGAAGATCGGCTTGAGCAGATCTCTTGGGTGATCTTTTAACAAGATGAAATGCTTTATTTAAGAGAAAATGATGCAAAGTTCTTGATAAAATCAGAGGAGAAGAAGAGGGGGAGGGAGCGGGGGAGAGCGGTGGTGGTGACATGATCAGCGCCACCATGGGGAGGGGCTGCATCAGCAACAGGCATCCTCTGGGTATGAGGCATGAGCCTGGAGACCTCTACGATCCGTGAAACTGGCCCTGGTCACACCCTCGTGACAAGGGCATAAGCCCTGTAATTGCACCCTTTCCATGCAGGACAGACAACGCACGCCAGGCAGATTGTGGGCAGCAGGAGCAAGGGCAGGCGGCAGTGCCGGTGCTTCACCACCGCTGAGGCGTTAGCTCCCCCTGCAGGGGGGTAGAACCGGGTCCATGGAGGTGGGGTATTCCGGTAAAGACTGAAGTGACCCGTTGCCTGAGGTGGGCCATGGCGCCGGGAGCCTGATGGCTTGATTTCCAGCCCAATAACTCTCGAATTGCGCAACCCTTAACATCCCGAATGGATGTAACCGATCACACTAGGCGGGATGCTGATCTTGAACTTGGTGAGCCGGAACACATGGGCCGTCTTTCCTCCGGAACCTGAAGGCCTCTTGGGGTTCCCGCTCTGCCGAGAGGGATTCATTATGGTCATGAGGTTAGGACCGGCGCGGCAAGGGGGTCACAGCCGTGCGGTGGAGAACGTGAAGCAATTGGCGACAGGCCCAGCGGCTGGGTACAATGCGCGCCAGGTTCCGCAGGCGGCTGCGGCTGCGCCTGTGGCTGCGGATGCCGAGAAAGACGTCGTAGAGGAAATTGAGCAGATCGTCACAGGACTCGTAGATACCCAGACGTTGGGGTGAGCCCTTCCTATCCAGGAGGGGCTTCACAGCCTCATAGGCGGGCTTGTAGTGAAACCAGGGGATCGAAGGCCAGAGGTGGTGAACCAGGTGGTAGTTCTGCCCCATGATCAGCCAGTTCATGGTCTTGCCGGGGTAGATCCGGGCATTGCGCCAACGGTTGCGTTCGTTGAAGGGGCGATGGGGGAGATAGTCGAAAAACAACCCCAGGGTGACCCCCACCAGCAACGCCGGAGCAAACCAGCAGTTGAACACAAACGGCAGGAACCCCTGCCGGGCTGCCGTCACCACAATGACCAGGAAGAGGCCCCGGGCCATGCCCCATTCCAGCAACTCGTAGCGGCGCCAGAGGCGATGACGGAAGAAGAAGTACTCGTGATAGAAGAAGCGCGGCGCAATGAGCCACAGGGGACCAAAGGTGGACACCGTGTGATCCGGATCCTTCTCCGGGTCGTTCACATGGGCATGGTGCTCCAGGTGAACCCGCGTGAACACCGGATAGCTGAACCCCAGCAGCATGGCGGCCCCATGGCCCATGAAGGCATTCCAGAAGCGGTGGGGATGGGCAGCGCGGTGGCAAGCGTCATGGATAACGGTCCCTTGCAGGTGGAGGGCAAGAAATCCTGTGGCCACCAGCAGGGGAAGCGGCCAGCCGCCCACGAACCATCCCCAGATGGTCAATCCTGCCAACAGGTAGCCACACAGAAACAGGCCCACCGTCGGATTCCATGGCTTTGGCGGCCTGAGGAAACGGCGCGGCACGGAGCGGCAGTAATCCGGCGCCACGGCCACGGCGACACTGGTAGACGCTTCTGTCGAGGCAGGGATCACTGAGGGGGCATTACCAGGGCTTACCCTTCGGGTCCATGGTCCCTGGGCAATAGATGCCTGCTACTTTAGAGAAATATGCCTCGGTTGTTGGGCCAATTATCACCTGATTTTGTGGTGATGACGTAACAGTTTTGTAATGGTGCCTACGCCTACAGTTCGCCTGGCTCTTCGCCGGCGCAACCCGTGGCCCACCTGAAATTCCTGGCTCCCCATGGCCTTCATCTACGAAATCTTCGTGGAGACCTGTTCGGGGGAGTCACCGCTGCCGTGGTGGCCCTGCCCCTGGCCCTGGCCTTCGGCAACGCCGCACTGGGGGAAGGCGGCGCCGTCTACGGCCTCTATGGGGCGGTGGTGGTGGGGTTCTTCGCGGCCCTGTTTGGCGGCACGCCGTCTCAGGTGTCCGGCCCCACAGGGCCCATGAGTGTTGCCGTTGCCGGCGTGGTGGCCACACTGGCGGAGTTGGGGGTCAACCAGGACGTGGCCGCCGGTGAATTGTTGCCCCTGGTGATGGCGGCGGTGGTGCTGGGGGGACTCTTCCAGATCCTTTTTGGCCTGTTGCGGCTGGGCCGCTACGTGACCCTGGTGCCCTATTCCGTGGTCTCCGGCTTCATGTCCGGGGTGGGGGTGATCATCCTGCTGCTGCAAGTGGGCCCGTTCATGGGCATCAGCACCAGGGGAGGCGTGGTAACCTCCCTCACCCAGCTTTACCAGCACTTCGCTGCAGGCGGCGGCCCCAACTGGGCGGCAACAGGCATTGGGGTGATGACTGCAGCCGTGGTCTTCCTGACCCCGAAATTCATTGCCCAACACCTGCCCCCATGGCTACGGGTGCCCTCGCCCCTGGTGGCCCTGGTGGTCATCACGCCCGTTTCCTTGCACTGGGGCGAGGACGTGCCCCGCATCGGAGCCATTCCCGACGGGGGTCTCCACCTGAGCCTGCCCGTTGTGGGGGACCACTGGGCGGCGCTGGTGCAGGCGGGTTTGATTCTGGCGGTTCTCGGCTCCATCGATTCCCTGCTCACCTCCCTGGTGGCGGACAGCCTCACCCAAACCCAGCATGCATCCGACCGTGAGCTCATCGGCCAGGGCATCGGCAACAGCCTGGCGGGCCTGTTCTCCGGCCTGCCCGGCGCTGGCGCCACCATGCGCACGGTCATCAACGTGCAGTCCGGAGGCAAAACGCCCCTGTCCGGAATGGTCCATTCCGTATTGCTTCTCCTTCTGGTTCTCTTCAACGCCGGTCCCATATCCCAGATTCCCAATGCCCTGCTGGCAGGCATCCTGGCCAAGGTGGGCATCGACATCATTGACTGGAATTTTCTCTTCCGGGCGCACCGCATCTCCACCAAAACCGCAGGGGTCATGTACGGGGTGTTGCTGATGACGGTGTTCTGGGATCTGATCTGGGCTGTGCTGGTGGGGGTTTTCGTAGCCAACCTCATGACCGTTGAGAGCATCACGGCCTACCAGTTGGAGGGGATGGAAGCCCAGGACCGCGCCCCGGCCAACTCCGACCTGCCGGCCGATGAGAGGGCGTTGCTGGATGCCTGTGGCGGCCATGTCATGGTGTTTCGCCTCAGCGGCCCCCTCAGCTTCGGGGCCGCCAGGGGCATCAGTGACCGGATGCCCCTGGTGCGCAATTACAAAGTCTTGATCCTGGATCTCTCCGCTGTGGCCCGCCTCGGGGTGACGGCTGCCCTGGCCATTGAGTCCATGCTCAACGCTGCAGCCGGCGCCAGGCGTCATGTTTTCCTGATTGCACCGGAGGGGCGGGTGCGGGAACGGCTGCAGCGGCTCAACCTCCAGGATCGCATCACCGGAGATCTGGGCATCAGCCGCAAGGCGGCCTTGCAGCAGGCGGTAGACCTTTGCAACAGTGCCGCCGTTCCCGCCACCGTGGCGAATAACCTGTAAGGTGGCCCCATAAGGGGGCTCCGGGGCGGATGGCCAAAAAAAGAGGCAGCCCCCCCGGCTGCCTCGACGCACTTTCCACAACCCAATCCAACCGCTTCCCCAGGCTGGTTGTGGTTGCCGTTCATACGGAAACAAGACTTTTTGCGGGGGCAGCGAAGGACACGGGCCCCTGTTGTGGTTGCATGTTCGGTGTCCGACTCTGGATGATCAAAACAGCGGCTACGCCCACAGCCAGACCAACGCCACAGATCTCCAGGGTCATGCCGGGGCTCATGGTCCAATGGGTCCTGGCAGGGGCCTGACGGGGGAACCGAACCGTCTTCCCAGCCCGCCTGGCCAGGCTGCAAGCCCTTCTGCGCTCAGCCCAACTCAGAAAAAAATACTCCGATCCGGGCAGGCGCTTGTCCGCAAACAGTCGGTGCAACTTTTTTTCCAGCTCCCTCTCCCTGGGCAGTTTCACAATCTGGCAGACCGTGTCGGGTTTGAGCTCGTTCATGCGCCGCCGGATGTCAACGGTGATGCCGATTTTGGTTAGCGCCTTGCGCTTGATGATGTAAAGAAATCCCATGGGCGCTGATGGGCACGTGCATGAAGAGAAGTGCCCACCGCGGGACTTGAACCCGCATAACCGAAGTCACTGGTACCTAAAACCAGCGCGTCTACCAATTCCGCCAGGTGGGCACGTTGACTGGCATCCACAACTTAAAGCAGGAGGCGATGAGCTTGAACAGCGCCTTTGAGCAAACCTGCGGGAATCCGTGTCTGTCAGAATCCATGGCGCAGTCGTGGCGGATGATGGCTCCCGGACACCCTGAACATGACCTTTGGGGGATTGTCTCCCTTGCACTGCCGGAGACGTGGCAGCACGCGGTAAATCATTTGCTGGATGGGGCCCTGGCCTTCTCCGGTCTGTCCCTTGTCCTGGGCTATGGGGTGCTGGCGCTGGCCCTGCCCCTGGTGCTGCTGCCCACCGCCTTCCCGGAACTCTCCCGTCCCCGCGATGCGCTGTGGTCTCTGGTGCTGGCGGTGCTGGCGCCCTTGCTGCTGTTGAATCGCCTGCCTGTCTTCAGCAGCGCCGGCTTCGGCGAGTTGATTGCCACGGTGCTGATGGGGCGTCTTGCCGCCGAGGTGGGGCAAGGGCGCTGGGGCGCCCTCACCTCGGACCAGAAGTCGGCGCTGCGCCATCTGCCCCGGTGGCGTCGTGCTGGCAGTGATCTGGTCGTTGCTGTTGCCCAGGCGGCAAAGACGGCCTGGGCTGCCACCGTCCAGGCGGCAACAGCGTTCTGGAGCGCCACTGCTCAGACGGCAACAGCCGCCTGGAAAATAGTGTCACCCCGGAAAGTGTCACCCCGGAAAGGGCCTGTTCAGGAAGAGCGCCAACCTGGGCAGCCTGCCCGGAAAGCCGTTCACAAGCCTGCTCGCAAACAGTGGATCCGTCCCGATCCATCGGATGAGGCCCAGGTGGAACAGGATGGTGAGACCAGCCCCGGGAGCCCGGATACGGCCACTGAAGTGGGGGCAGGTTCGAGTCCAGCCATCGGCAGTGTCCCTGATGCCGAATCCGCTCAACCAAGTTCTGGTGGGGACGGTGACCCCGTTGATGTTCCGGGCGACGCTGCCGTACCGGTGGATGCAACGCCAGAGGTTGTTGAAGACGATGCCGAGCCCCCGGAGGCCGAGCCCCTGCTGGAGCCGATGGTTCCACCATCCGAGGGATCTGTGGTTGATGTTGGTGGAGCAGCACAGGAAGGGGAGGCGGAGTCCGGGGAGATTGCCCCGGAAGAGCCAGGCGCTCCCGCGCCTCGGGAAGAAGAGCCTCAAGAGGAGCAACCGGTGGCCGCCGGTGACCCCGTTGATGTTCCGGGCGCCGCTGCCGCGCCGGTGGATGCAACGCTAGAGGTTGTTGAAGACCATGCCGGGCCCCCGGAGGCCGAGCCCCTGCTGGAGCCGATGGTTCCACCATCCGAGGGATCT
>JAPOTR010000047.1:8574-12840 GCA_026709085.1 Cyanobacteria bacterium MAG CAR3_bin_5
AGAGGTTGTTGAAGACCATGCCGGGCCCCCGGAGGCCGAGCCCCTGCTGGAGCCGGTGGTTCCACCATCCGAGGGGGCTGTGGTTGATGTTGGTGGAGCGGAACAGGAGGCGGTTGACGTTTCGGAAACCGATCCAGCGCAACCGGCAGGGGATGATTCCGCCAAACCCGCCCAGGAGGGGGAGGATGTTGTGGCCCGCAGCTTTGATGACGTGGACAAGAAACTGGGAGGATCCGGTTGACCTGATACCCGCTGCTGATTCAGGGGATGAGCCTTGGAGTGGTGGACAGCATTGCACCGGCTTTGGTCTCCAAGGCAACTCTGGCCGACCCAGACGAAACAGACCCCTGAACGGGCCTGGCTTTCAGAGCTGACGCCCTCCTCACCCTGAGAGGGCGAGAATTCCTGATTTCCTGGTTCACAGGCGCTGCAGGGAGCCCAACACTCCTCCGTCTTACGCCGCCTTCACAGGCCCTTTACCGTCCCCCCGAGCCCCGAGGGTCGGACGGTGCTTGGACCCACTCCTCCAAGCCGGCCCACCGCCCTTCAGGGCGGGACTTCAATCCCCTGTATCCTTGGTCATTCCCCGCTTCCCTCCGGTCTCCTTATGTAGAACTCGGGTTGTCATAGGATGGCGGCAAAGCAGCAACGCCCGTGGAGTTTGCCAAATACCAGGGTCTCGGCAACGACTTTGTGATCATGGATGGACGCTCCGGGCCACCCATGGCCCCCGATGGGACTCAGGTGAGGCGGCTCTGTGATCGACGCCTGGGCATTGGGGCTGACGGGGTGATCCTGGCGCTCCCGCCGCAGCAGGGGGGCGATCTGCGCATGCGCATTTTCAACGGGGATGGCAGCGAGCCGGAGATGTGCGGCAACGGCATCCGTTGCCTGGCCCGTTTTGTGGCGGATCAGCAGCAGGGCGCCTGTCCGGCCAACCTCGCCATCGAGACCATGGCGGGTCTCATGGGCGCCACCCTGCAGGACCACGATCAGGTGACAGTGGATATGGGGGAACCCCGTCTGGAGGCGGCGGCGATTCCCACAACCCTGGGAATGGGCGCCCGGCAGGTGGTGGCGGAACGGCTCCTGGTGGCTGGTCAGGTGTTGGAGGTGACCGCCGTGAGCATGGGCAATCCCCATGTGGTGATCCCCGTGGCGGACGTGGACCAGGTGGACCTGGAGCAACTGGGGCCTGCTCTGGAAACCCATCCCGCGTTTCCCAACCGCACCAACGCGCATTTCCTTCAGGTGCTCAGTGATCAGCAGTTACGCCTGAGGACGTGGGAGCGGGGGGTGGGCGTCACCATGGCCTGTGGAACCGGGGCCTGTGCCGCACTGGTGGCTGCTCACCTGCTGGGGCTCAGCCAACGCAAGGCCCGGGTGGTCCTCCCCGGCGGCCCCTTGACCATTGACTGGCGGGATGATCGCCATGTCTTCATGACCGGCCCTGCCCGGCGCATCTTTACGGGCCATGTGGCGTTGGATTCATTGGCTGCCGCAGCGGCAACGGAGCCTCCGGCCAGCCCCCCGGCGGATTCCCCGGGCGATCAGGCTACGGAAGACGCCCCCTCCACGGACACGGAAGCGGCCGCCTATGCCCAGGCCATGTCGTTTCTGGCCAACACCTCCCTGGACGACATGCTGAAGTTGGCGGCCAACTCCCTGCCCCAGCGCACCCAGCGCCGCGGCGGACCTCCCATCCCCCCTCCCGGTGAACCCATACCGGACCGGGACCGCTGTGGCAACTGAGCCGCGCCTCTATCTGGATGGTTGCGCCACCACCCCCCCCAGCAGGGGTGTGCGGGCTGCAGTGGCTGCGGCTCAGGAAGCTCTATGGGGCAATCCCTCCAGCCGCCATCAGGAGGGGCGTCAGGCCTGCCTTGCCCTGGAACGGTCGCGAGAGCAGGTGGCCCAACTGCTGGATGTGCCCCCTGACTGGGTGGTGTTCACCAGTGGGGGCACCGAGGCCAATCAACTGGCCATCCATGGGGTGCTGGGTGCTGCGGGGGGCGCCGCCATCTGCTCGGCGGTGGAGCATCCGGCGGTGGGAAACCTTCTGCACAGCCGTCAGCAGGCGGCAACACGGCTGGAATTGCTCCGGCCTGACGGCCATGGCCGTCTCAACAGCCGGAGCTTGCTGGAGCGTCTCCATGGCGAACCGGTGGACCTGGTGTCGGTCATTGCGGCCCAGAGCGAGGTTGGCAGCCTGCAACCCCTGGCCGCCATGGGCGCCGTCTGCGCCAGCCATGGCGGCATTCCCCTCCACAGCGACGGGGTCCAGCTTTGTGGCAAGGCGCCCCTGCACCCCCGCAAGCTGGGGGTGGATCTGCTCACCGTCTCCGCCCACAAGTTTGGCGGTCCCAAGGGGATTGGCGCCTTGATCCGCAACCCGCGTCTCACCTTGAAGCCCCTGCGCCTGGGGGGGGGGCAGGAATCGGGGCTCCGCGCCGGCACACCGGCGGCGCCGCTGGCGGTGGGCTTCGGCGTGGCGGCCCAGGAGGCAAAACGGATGCTGGAGCAGCGGTCGGAGCCCCTCTGGCAACGGTGGACCCGGCAACTGCGGGAGCAACTCTGGAGCGTGCCGGGAATTGAACCCACAGGCCACCCGGAGGAGCGCCTCCCGGGGCACGTCAGTTGTCTGGTGAGCACGCCGGGGGGCGAACCACTGGAGGGGAGCCATGTGGTGCGCAGCCTGGATCGCCATGGCTATGCCGTCAGCAGTGGTTCCGCCTGCCGCTCCGGCTCGGCCCAGCCCAGCGCGGTGTTGCTGGCCATGGGAATCGTCCCGGCCCGCGCCCGCAGTGGGTTACGGCTGTGCCTTGGCCCCTGGCTCTGCGAAGGGGACACCGCCGTGGTGAAAGACCGCCTGCAGGCGCTCCCCCAGGTGGTGCGCCAACTCTGTTGCCGCCTCACCCCCTTGCCTACGCCCGAATCACCCCGGCAGCCCCCCGGGTGATGCCTTCATCCTGGGCTTCCCTCATGGTCCCAACCAATTGGGGAATGATGAGTGGACCATAGAAAATAAGACAAGAAATCTTATCCTTGCCAGGGAAAGCGTTCTCTCTATTAGACTTCTACATTCCGTGAATAAATACCCGGGGCCCGGTCACGGACGTGATTTCCCTTGATCTCTGTTGTTGTCCCCTGGCCCATGGATCTCCCTGCCGACCTCAACACCGCTCGCCGCCAATGCGCCACAGCGCTGGAGGCGGCCCTGGCAGATGGTCTCACCCGCCTGCAAGTGGATTTGCGTTTTGAAGGGCTGCGTTGGCCTGCCGTTGCCCATGGGCTGTGCCAGGTGTTGCAACAACAGCGGCGGACCATTGTACTGGCTTTTGCCGATATGGGGGCGGCGGCCCTGGCCCGGCGGGATTTTGGCCTCTCGGCGGCTGAAGCCCTCACCTTTGCGGATCTCAGCGCCGGCCGCGGCCCGGATCAGCCTGCCCTGTACGTCGCCGTGACTCCCGCGGCGCCTGATTTTACGGCCTTTGAAAACGTCTGCACAGCCCTTGGGGAGCAGCCCGTCATTGCCCTGAATCCAAGGCTGGAGGATGCTGCAGTTGGCATCGGCAGCGTTGCCCGGGCACGCCGGCGCGGCTTTCTGGCCCTTTGGCGCGTGGTGTATGGGCTCTATCCCCTGGAGCAAGCCGCCCTGGCCTATGCTCACCCTGGCCCCTGGCGGCTATTCCGGGAAGACCCGGACGGCTTTCGCCTCATAGCCTCTCTTCCCAATCGCCCGGACGGGGAGACCATGGGCCAGCTTCTGGGCCAGAGCCGCCCCGGCGGAAGGCTGGCCAAGGCGGCGGATGACCTGCTGCAACAGATGGGATAACCCCGAGTTCCGGATAAGGTCAGAGTGTGGTTGATGGCCACCCGTCACTCTGGAAAAGGTTGCAAACGGGTCCGGTCTTCCCGCCTTGCCGTCGTCAGGGCTTTTCCCGGCCCGTAGGTGGCGTTCGGTGACCGTGGGTTCCTGCTGCATGGCGCGGCGCGGGGAGCAGGTCAGGACTTTCTGACGGTCATCATGGTCTCCACCAGGCGATCCACGTTCTCGCCCAGCGCTTTCGTGTCAGCCCGCATCTCCCGCATTTCTTCCCGCTGGCGCGCCTCGCTGATCTTCATGTCTTCCCGCTGCCGGACCTCCATGGCCTTGAGCGCCTCCTGCTGCCGGGCTTCGCTGGCCTTCAGGTATTCCCGCATTTCTTCCCGCTGCCGGGCTTCGCTGGCCTTCAGGTATTCCCGCATCTCCCGCATTTCTTCCCG
>JAPOTR010000022.1 GCA_026709085.1 Cyanobacteria bacterium MAG CAR3_bin_5
AGACTGACTCATTACAAGCCTGTCTATGACTGGATTCCGGCACCTGGATGGCTTTTGCCAGGGTTGTTTTCCTGACCTCGGGCCATCAACGAGTCGCACAACAGAATACCAAGCAACTGACGCCGGTGTTTGACCAGGAACACCCCATCGGCGCCACGGGTCAGATGCGCACCTGGTACACAACCAAGCCATGCTTCCCTGCAATCAAATCACACATCAGCCATCTTGTGGGGGATTCAAGCTGGGAAGGGTATGCTGCAAATATTTTTGACACATCAAATCACGTTGTTGCCTATGCAAAGAACGATCACCTGGGTTTTATCATCTACTACATGTGGCAGGGTTCCCGGCGGCGCTATGTTCCCGATTTCATAGTGAAGTTATCAAACGGGACCCTTCTGGTCCTGGAGATCAAGGGGAGCGATAGCCCGCAAAATCAGGCCAAGCGGGATGTTCTGGATAAATGGGTCATGGCCGTCAATGAACATGGCGGTTTTGGTCGTTGGGCCTGGGACGTGGTGTTTGAGCCCGGTGGTCTTCAAGATTGCATGATCAGGCATTCATCAAGGGCTCACTGCTGTGGGCGTGGTAGCTGCTGCGCACCAGGGGGCCACTGCGCACCTGACGGAAGCCCATGGCGCGGGCGGCCCGGCCCAGGCGCTGGAAATCCTCTGGTGTCCAGTAGCGCTCCACGGGGAGTTGATCCAGGGACGGGCGCATATACTGCCCCATGGTGACGCGATCACAATCCACACGGCGCAGATCCCGGAGGGTGGCCAGCACCTCCGCTTCCTTCTCCCCCAGCCCCAGCATCAGGCCGGACTTGGTGGGGATCGCCGGGGCCAGTTGCTTGCTCAGGGCCAGCAGCCCCAGGGAGCGGTTGTATTGGGCGCCGCGCCGCACCTGCCGCTGGAGCCGTTCCACGGTTTCCAGGTTGTGGTTGAAGCACGCCGGGCGGGCGGCCAGCACCATGGCCAACCGTTGACGCTGGGCATTGTGGGCGGCGCCGGGTTCCCGGTGGCCACCCCAGAAATCAGGGGTCAGCACCTCAATGGCCACAGTGGGGTCATGACGGCGGATGGCCGCCATGGTCGCCACGAACAGGCCCGCTCCATGATCCGGCTGATCGTCCCGCGCCACTGCCGTGAGCACGACGTAGCGCAGGCCCAGATTGGCCACCGCCGCCGCCACCCGGTCTGCTTCCCTCGCATCCAGCGGCTGGGGCGCCTGGCCCTTATGCACCTGGCAGAACGCACAACTACGGGTGCAGACAGAGCCACCGAGAAGGAACGTGGCGGTTCCTGCGGCATAGCACTCCCCCCGGTTGGGACAGCGCCCCTGCTCACAGATGGTGTTGAGCCGCAGGCTGCGGACCTGCTCCTGCACCTGGGCCAGTTGGGAAGCACTGCCCAGGGGGCGCTGTAGCCAACGGGGCAGGCGTTGCTGGGGACCTATGGCCCGGTAGGGGCTGCCCATGGGACCTCAGGTGGGCAGGAGCAGGGCGCGGCGGGCCGACTGGCTGGGCAGGCGAGGCCCACAGCATTCGGGTTTCCGGGTTGGGCAGTGGTGAAGATGCTGCAACGGTGGGATTGGCGCGCTTGGCCCATGGTAGCCGCAGGCTTGCTGGCGCCCGCTAGGGGCTCCCATGGGAACTCGGCGGCAGGAAGGGGCATCACCAGGTAGCGCGATAGGCGACGAAGGCCAGCCATTCCGCCGGTGCATGGCGCTGGTGCTGCGGCTGGGCGCTCCTGACCACCGCCAGGGGGGCGGAGAACCACCGCCCGTCACCACTCCCTCCGGTGTGCGCCCCGTGGGCAGGGAGAACTCCACCGCGCCGTCCTCCACCCGCAGGGGCTGCGCCACAGACAACCGCGCCGGTTGCCGTTGTCAAACTCCCTGCCGGCCGACAGGTGGAAGCTGCTGGTGGTCAGGGGCGTGATCTCCTCCACCGGACTGCCGCCCCTATAGACGGAAATCGGGTCTGTCAGGGGAACCAGCCCCTACCATCAAGCTTGTGTGGATCCACTGCTGCCGTGGCCGATCAGATTCTTCGCGCCGTGGCTGCTGGTGGCGGCATCCGGATGGTGGCGGTGGAAACCACGGTCTCCACCCGCTACGCCTGCCGTCGCCATGGCTTGTCCTACCTCACCACCACGTTGCTGGGACGGGCCATGGCCGGGGGCCTGCTGCTGGCCAGCAGCATGAAGACACCCCGGGCCCGGGTGGGCTTGAGGATTCGGTGTCAGGGTCCCCTGCAGGGCCTCACCGTGGATGCCGGTCGCGACGGCGCTGTGCGGGGCTACGTGGAGGCGCCGGATCTGGAACTGGCGTTGGCGCCTGGGGACCGGTTCGATCTGGCCCGCGCCGTGGGCAGGGGGCATCTTCAGGTTACCCGGGACGAGGGCAGCGGGGATCCGCTGCAGAGCACCGTGGAACTGGTGAGCGGGGGCATTGGGGACGACCTGGCCGCCTACCTGTTTCATTCGGAACAGACCCCTTCTGCAGTGTTTGTGGGGGAACGCATCACCCGCAAAGGCATCCGCTGCAGCGGTGGCGTACTGGTGCAGGTGTTGCCCAGGGCGGCCAGTGAGCCCGCCCTGGTGGACCTTCTGGAGCGGGAATGTGCCGCCGTGGAGGGTTTCAGTGGGCAGTTGGAGGCCCATCGGGGCAACATGGCCGCCCTGCTCCAATCCCTCTTTGGCGCCCTGGATCCCCAACCCCTGGCGGCGCCCCAGCCTGTGGGGTTTCACTGCCGTTGCACGATCTCTCGCTGCCGTGCAGCCCTGCAACTTCTGGGTACCCAGGAACTGGAGGAGATGATTGTGCAGGATGGCGGCGCGGAAATGACCTGCCACTTCTGTGGAGAGGTCTACCGCTTCAGTGGGGCCGATCTCCGGGAGGTGATTCGCAGCCTGTCGGCGAGGGCCGTCAAGCCACCCGTCAAGCCACAGTGATGGCCAGCAGGAGTTGGACCAGCAGGGCCAGGGTGCTGCTGGTCTGCAACTCCTGCAACGGTGACGTCATCGCCAGGGGCTGGGTCAACATGGCCCCCATGCCCAACCCCACGGCCAAACCGGCGAATCCCCAGAAGGCCGCCTTGAAAAAACGACCATGGCGCCACAGCAGATTGAGGATGGTGATCCCTGTCCCTATGGCCAGAATCAAGGAGAGGGCATTGGCGCGGGGGCTGAGCAACGTAATCCAGGCCAACAGCCCGCCATGGATCAACAGCGGCAGCCAGAGCCGCTGCCCTTCCGCCAAGCCGAACCGGGGCCACTCCATGGAGAACCCGGGGCGTGACCGGGGGCTGACGGAACGACCCATGGGCAGTTGGGGCAGGGCCGGCAGCTTGAGCTGCTTCAAGGGGGAGGCCGCCCTGGCTTCCTGTTGGGAAGCGGAGACGGCCCCCTGGCTGATCTTCCCCGCCTGCCGCTGTTTCAGTCGATCCAGAAGGACAGCGTCATAGTCCGCCTCGATGCGCGCCTTGGCCTGGGGGTCGTCCCCACAGGCCGCCAATTTCTCGGCTTTGGCTTCCTGTACGGCATCAAAACTGGCGTCGTCGGCGACACCGAGCCGCACATAGGGTGAGTCTGTCCCGGAGTGGCCTGGTTCCATCAAGCCCGTATGCTGTGCTTTACGCCAAAGCCTACCTGCTTCCTGAAGGGATGGGGCGCCGGAACCACCATGGCTGCCAACCCCCCGAGATTGGGAAATAAAACCACACATTGCCCCCAAGTGGGTCTCCGGCGTCCATAATCAAGAGTGAGGTGACTCGGCACTCCTCACACGAGGCACAAGAGGACACAACAAGCTCCCACCGAGTCTCTGGGAGCTTTTTCCAAGGATCGTCCTCTTGACCATGCCTTCATTCCCCCTCACCATCTCACCGGCCAGAGGCAGCGGTGACGCACAAGAATCGCAGGGGTTGGATTAGGGACTTGCAGGCTGATCCGGGAATCTGGAAGCTCCCAAGGCATTGCCGGGGCATCACCTCCGAGGCCGGCCATGGCCGAATGCATGACTGAATAACGGGATAAGGGGCGGGAAGCTTTGCCAGAATCGGCGCGGTTGTACCGTTTCCCCCTTCCATGCCCCTTGGCTCCCTGGTGCATCAGTTGCAACGCGCTGCGCTGACCACTGAATTGGCGCAGCGCACCCGGCGGGGGCAGGAGCAGGGGCAACGGCTCTGTCTCTGTGGCGGCGTGCGGATGGCGCGGGCGCTGGTCACCAGCGCCTTGGCCCGGCAGCAGGGGCGTTCTCTGCTGGTGATCACCCCCACCATGGAGGAGGCCGGGCGCTGGACCGCACTGCTGGACACCATGGACTGGCCCACGGTGTTGTTGTATCCCACCAGCGAAGGCACACCCTACGAGGACCTGGATTCCACCAGCGAGATCATCTACGGCCAGCTTCAGGTGCTGGCGGAACTCCTGGGGGGCCAGGAGCCCCTGGTGGTGGTGGCCAGTGAGCGGGCCCTGCAGCCCCATCTGCCCCCCAAGGCGGTTCTGCAGGCCAGTTGCCTTACCCTGGGGCGCGGCCACGCCATGGATCTGACCACCCTGGCCCATCGCCTGGGTCGGTTGGGCTACGAACGGGTCAACACCGTGGAACAGGAGGGCTCCTGGAGTCGGCGGGGGGACATTGTGGACGTGTATCCCGTCAGCGCCGAACTGCCTGTGCGACTGGAGTTCTTTGGCGATGAACTGGACAAATTGCGGGAGTTCGACCCGGCCAGCCAACGGTCCCTGGACACCATTGAGCAACTCTGGCTCACCCCCAGGGGCTATGGTCCCCTCATTGCCCAGCCATTGCGGACCGCCATGCCTCCGGGGTTACAGGCCCTGCTGGGGGATCAGGGGCTGGCGGCCCTGAGAGAAGGCCGGACACCCAAGGGGTTGGGGCGGCTGTTGGGGTCCGCTTTTCCCCAGCCCGCCACCCTGTTGGACTACATGCCCCGCCATGGGCTGGTGGTGGTGGACGAACGGCCCCGTTGCCTGGCCCATGGCCGGCAGTGGGTGGACCATGCCGCCAGCCACCTTGAGGACCTGCAGGCCGGGATGGACCCGGCGGCAGCAGCCCTGGTGCGGGGCGTCCTGCATCTGCCCATGGCCACGTGTCTGGAGCAGGTGGCCCCCTGGGGGGGATTTGATCTGGCGGAACTGGATACGGCCGGAGTCCATCCCCACCACGTCTCCCTCGGGGCGCGGCCGGCGCCCTGTCTCCCCAACCAGTTCGGCAAGCTGGGCAAGCTGGTGCGAGACCAGCAACGGCAGCGCACCCACCTCTGGCTGCTCTCCGCTCAGCCCTCCCGGACCGTGGCCCTGCTGGAGGAGCACGACGCCATCAGCCGCTTTGTGCCCAATGCCCAGGATCGGCCAGCCGTGGACCGGCTGCTGGATCAGGGTACGCCCGTGGTGCTGAAGGCCAAAGGGGTAGCCGAACTGGAAGGGGTGGCCCTGCCGGCCTGGAAGGTGATGCTGCTTACCGACCGGGAGATGTTCGGCCAGCAGTCCCTGGCCAGCAGCGTCACCGTGCGCCGCCGCAGGCGGGCCGCCAGCCACACGGTGGATCCCTGCAAACTTCAGCCGGGGGACTACGTGGTGCATCGCCTCCACGGCATTGGCCGCTTCCTGAAGCTGGAAAAACTCAGCCTCGGCGGTGAGCCCCGGGATTACCTGGTGGTGCAGTACACCGACGGTCTGCTGCGGGTGGCGGCGGATCAACTGGGCAGCCTGGGCCGCTACCGGGCCAACCGTGAGCAACCTCCCAAGTTGAACCGCATGGGGGGCAGCGCCTGGAACAAGGCCAAGGAACGGGCCCGCAAGGCGGTGGCCAAGGTGGCCATGGACCTGGTGAAGCTCTATGCCGAGCGCCAGGAGGCCCGGGGCCATGCCTTCGCCGCTGACGGGCCATGGCAGGCGGATCTGGAGGGGTCGTTTCCCTATGACCCCACCCCGGACCAGATCAAGGCCATTGCCGAGGTGAAGCAGGACATGGAAGCGCCACACCCTATGGACCGTCTCATCTGCGGGGATGTGGGGTTTGGCAAAACCGAGGTGGCGGTGCGGGGCATCTTCAAGTGCGTCACCGACGGGAAGCAATGCGCCCTGATGGCCCCCACCACGGTGCTGGCCCAGCAGCACTGGCGCACCATCCGGGACCGCTTTGCCCCCTACCCGGTCAAGGTGGGGTTGCTGAATCGGTTCCGCACGGCCACGGAACGCCGTGAACTGCTCCGGCAGTTGTCCGACGGCGCCCTGGACGTAGTGGTGGGCACCCAGTTGCTGCTGAGTAAAGGCACGGTGTTCAAGGATCTGGGCCTGGTGGTGGTGGATGAGGAGCAACGGTTCGGCGTCAGGCAGAAGGAAACCCTCAAAACCCTGCGCAAGGCCGTGGACGTGCTCACCCTCAGCGCCACCCCCATCCCCCGCACCCTGTACATGGGCCTGTCCTCCATACGGGAGATGAGTATCATCGCCACCCCGCCCCCGTCCCGCCGGCCCATCAAGACCCACCTGTTGCCCATGGATGACGAAGTGGTGCGCAGCGCCATCCGCCAGGAACTGGACCGGGGCGGGCAGATTTTCTACGTGCTGTCCCGCATCGAGGGCATGGGCGACGTGGCGGCCAAGTTGCAGCGCATGGCCCCTGGCCTGAGGCTGCTGGTGGCCCATGGGCAGATGGATGAAGGCCGGTTGGAGGCCACCATGCTGGCGTTCAACGACGGGGAGGCGGACCTGTTGATCTGCACCACCATCGTGGAATCCGGCCTGGATATTCCCCGGGTGAACACCATCCTGGTGGAAGACGCCCACTGTTTCGGGCTGGCCCAGCTTTATCAACTGCGGGGGCGGGTGGGCCGCAGCGGTGTGCAGGCCCACGCCTGGCTCTTCTACCCCCATGAGGAGAAGCTCACCCCCGCGGCCCGGTCCCGGCTGCGGGCCATTCAGGAGTTTGCCCAGTTGGGCAGTGGGTATCAGCTTGCCATGCGGGATATGGAAATCCGGGGCGCGGGGAACGTGCTGGGGATGGAGCAATCGGGTCAGATGGAGGCTGTTGGCTTTGACCTCTACCTGGAGATGCTCCAGGAGTGCCTGGCGGAAATTCGCGGCCAGGACATTCCCCAGGTGGAGGACACCCAGGTGGATCTGCGGGTGCCGGCCTTCCTCCCCGGGGTGTGGATTGTGGACGGCAACGAGAAGATGGCCGCCTACCGCGCTGCGGCCAACTGCCGGAGCCCGGAGGAGTTGCTGGCGTTGGCGGCGGCATGGAGTGATCGCTACGGTCCGTTGCCGCCGCCGGTGCAGACCCTGCTGCAACTCATGGAACTCAAGCTGTTGGCCAAACGCTGCGGTGTGTCCCGCATCCGCCCGGAGAAGACCAACATCATTCTGGACACCCCCTTGCAGGAACCGGCCTTCCGTCGTCTGCGCCAGGGCCTGCCCCAGCATCTGCACGGTCGCCTGATGTACCAGGCCGGAGACGGGCCGGCCAGGATCATCGCCCGGGGCCTGGGCGCCCTGCCCGCCCCCCGGCAACTCACCACCGTCATGGAGTGGTTCCAGGCCATGGCCAGCCAGCTTCCGGGGCTGGAGCAGAAGAAGGCGCCGGCGGCCTTAAGCCGCTGAGGGTCGGGGCAGGGCAGCGGACCAGGGCATGGATGCCGTGGACCTCCCCAGGATCGCCAGTTTGTGCCATCCTGAAACCATCCCTCCTCCTTCCAGTCCTTGAACGGAAGCACACCGCAAGATTCCCGTCAGGAGGTGTTTGATCTCGGTGAGGATCAGGAGGATCTTGACGATCTTCAACAACCGCTTCACCCTCTTCCCAAGGGGCTGGTGGAGTTTTATGCCCTGCTGGCGGTGGTGCTGGTGCTGGTGCCGGAATGGCTGGCCAACACCGCCCTGGAAAACCTGGACATCACCAAGGGGGAACGCCTGAGGGTCCGCTCCAGGCAGTGGCAGTGGGATCCGGAACTGATGCTGGGGGCCATGACCATGGCGCAATTGCGCCGGTTGGCCCGTCAGCAAGGGCTGTCGGGCTACAGCAGGGAACCCCGGGATCGCCTGGTGCGCCGCCTCCTGCGCAATTTCCGCAGAAAAGCCGAGGCCCGCCGCATGCTCCAGGACAATGACCCGCCCCTTGATCCTGATCTCTGATATGATCTGGCGCTGACGGGGCGTAGCGCAGCTTGGTAGCGCACCACTTTGGGGTAGTGGGGGTCGTGGGTTCAAATCCCGCCGCTCCGATTCCGTTACTACTGCTGGGGGATGGAACGAGGCCCACAGCAGTGGGGCCGCGGGTTGGGGATGCTGCAGTAAATTGCAGTCTCCCTTGTCCAGAGCCATGGCCGTCCCGGGCTCTGATCAGCAGATGAAGGAGGAGGCAGAGCAAGACGTGTGGACACGGCAGGTCTCACACCCCTCTCCGTCAGGCTCCCATGGTTAAGATCGGCACGACAAAAACCGCCAAGGCATTGCAGCAGCTACGTTCCTTTCTCCTCGCCATCGCAATGTCGTTGACTGCGACAGTGGGGGCCCAGGAAGCCATGCCCGCTTCATTGGACGACCAGGCTGCGTTGTTCACCCGGTGTTCCGGCATGAGAACCGCCATTGGTGTGCAGAAAAAACACATTGCCTTTGGCCAAAGCGTTCCTACGGAGGATGCGGTGCGTCGTGCGGTCACCAGTCGCCTCAGGTCAGCGCGTCTGTTTAACGACCAAGAAGCAGACCTCCTTCTGCATGTACAGGTTCATGTTGTAGGTTCAGCATTTTCCATCGACGTTGAACTTAAGAAAAGGGTGACAGATGAATTGTATTCCGATGAATTGTATTCCGACCTCTACTTCCTGGCGACATCATGGGAAACAAGTTCCACAGGCGCACACGGGAACAGTTCCAGTTACATTATTTCATCTTTAGGAGGGGCGTTGGATCACTTCATCGATGAGTACTTGCGCGTGAACGAGAAAGACTGCTGAAGCGCTTCCCCCACTCCCTGATCATTTCATGTCGCACTGCCATCTCGGTTGCTACATGTTAGAAGAACTATCTTATGGACTCTTCCCTGGCGGATCCCCCAATGAACCTCTCCATGTATTCTCTGGGTTGGCCATCTGAGATAAGATAGCCAAGCGCCAAGGATAAACCGCTGGCCAAGGTCAACTTTAAGATGGCATATTTAGTTCCGTGCATAACTCTCTTGACTTCATGTTCGATCATGCTCTCCAATGGTTTATCATCAATAGAATTGTCAATGCAAATCCCTCTAACGATATTTTCGGATGTCTGTTCTCTTGTTTTCGTTATTTTAGTGTATTTATGATTAGAAAAATAATAAAATAGATTGATATTTTCATTGTTTGGCAACTCACTAAGCGAGAAGCGTCTTTCATCCTTCCAGTAATTCTTTCCGTCTTTTGTTGATTTTCTGAAAGAAGAGATTCGGAAATTATGAAAATCATTTACAAGAATATATTGAGGTCTAAGATAATCTTCAAGCTCTTCATAATAGCTTCTAGCTTGTTCAAATGCCTCACGAAGATTTTTACCGAGACTTTTGTTCTCAATAAGGAGAACGCCGGGCCAAAAGACATCGATTCGCCTCCCGGAAGGTAATTGATATTCAAAGATGATGTTACTGATGTAACAGTCAATATCAAAAATGCTAAAGAATTCATCGATAAAGATCTCAGAATGTTCCCTTTCGCCAAGGCCCTGCCTGCCCTTCCACTTTTCTGCAAACCGTCCAGCCCGTTGGCGAATTATCCGCCTTTGAGGAGAACCGAATACCATGACGTTGCAGAGCGGACAGATTCTCAGCCTACTGGGGGCAAGGCCGCGGCCTCGTCGCAAAGAACCAGCACCTCCCCCTCGGGAGCCACCAGCTTGGCAGGGGTGCGCGCCGGGTCTTCCTGGGGATCCAGCAGCCGCCGCAGGGCTTGGCGCTTGGCGGCGCCGGCCACCAGGATGATCACCTGCCGGGCGGCGCTGAGCAGGGGAGCCGTCATGGATACCCGGGGCAGGCCCTTCCCCCAACCCACCGTGACCCATTGATCCTCGACCTTTACGGCGGCCGTGCCGGGGAAGAGGGATGCCGTGTGGCCATCGTCGCCGAGGCCGAGAAGCGCCAGGTCAAGCCGGGGTGGTTGGCCGGGGCAGAGGGTTTGCAGGAGATTCCCATAGGCCCTGGCGCCGGCCTCCGGGCTGGGCATGTGGGTAGGCACGGGGTGGAGGCGAGCACGGTGGGCGCGGCTGCCGCTGAGCAAACGGCGGCGCACCATGCGGGCGTTGCTGGCCGGGTCCTGGACATCCACCCAGCGCTCATCCCCCAGCACCAGGTCCACTCTCTCCCAGGGCAGATCCTCCTGCCCCAGGTGGCCGTAGGCGGCCTCCGGCGTACTGCCCCCCGCCAGGGCCATGACGCAGCGGGGCTGCCGGGTGGCGGCGGCACGGATCATTTCCGCCATGGCGACGGCGGCGGCTTGGGCCAGGGCTGCCTTGTCGGGGCTGGTTTGCAGGCGGTAGCGGGTCATGCCAACCATTCCGTGTGGAAGCTCCCCTCCCGGTCCACCCGTTCATAGGTGTGGGACCCGAAGCAATCCCGCATGGCCTGCACGGCGTTCTGGGGCAGTCGGGGTGAGCGGTAGCTGTCGATGTAATGGAGAGCCGCCGAGAGGCAGGGGAGGGGGATGCCCGCCCGGGCGCCCGCCTGCACAGTGGTGCGCAGGTTGTCCAGCCGTGCATTGATCTGCTGGGCAAACCAGGGATCCACCATCAGGTTGGGAAGCTGGGGATTCTCCCGGAAGGCGTTCTGAATGCGGCCCAGCAGCTTGGCGCGGATGATGCAACCCCCTTTCCAGATTCTCGCGATGGTGGTGAGGTTCAGGTCGTAGTTGTGCCGCTCCGAACCGCGCTGCAGCAGGGCAAGCCCCTGGGCATAGCTGGTGATGATGCTGAGGATGACGGCATCCCGCAGCGGCGCCATCCCGTCCGCCACGCTGCCCAGTTCCACAGGGGTGGTGGGGGGGCCAGCCAGAACGGCGCCGGCCTTGACCCGCTCCGCCTTCAGGGAGCTCAGCACCCGTGCATTGACGGATTCATAGATGGTGGGCGCCGCCACCCCCATTTCCAGAGCGCTGATTACCGTCCAGATGCCTGTGCCCTTCTGGCCGGCCACGTCCAGAATCTTTTCCACCAGATGAGCGCCACCCTCCGGATCCTTTGTGCGCAGACACACCTCCGTGATCTCTACCAGGTAGGAACTCAATTCCTCCAGTTGGTTCCAGGCGCCCACCACGTCTGCCATGGCCTGACCATCAAGGCCGGCGCCCCGCTTCATCAGGTCATAGGCTTCCGCCAGAATTTGCTCCACCCCGTATTCAATGCCGTTGTGAACGGTCTTGACGAAGTGGCCAGCCCCACCGGGACCCATGTAGGCCACACAGGGACCGTCCTCCACCTGGGCGGCCATGGTTTCCACCAGGCTGGCGATGGCCTGGTAGGCCTGTCTGGTGCCGCCGGGCATCATGCTGGGTCCCTCCAGGGCCCCCTTGGCCCCTCCGGAGATGCCCATGCCGATGTACCCGAAACTACGACTTTCCAGAGCCGTCACCCGTTGCTCCGTGTCCATGTAGAGGGAGTTGCCGCCGTCAATGAGCAGGTCTCCCTCCTCCAGCAGGGGCGCCAGGGTGTCAATGGTGGCGTCAATGGGGGCGCCCGCCTTGATCATCACCAGGATACGGCGGGGGCGTTCCAGCTGCTGGACGAATTCCGGCAGGGTGTAGGCCGCCCGAATGGCCTTGCCCGAGCCGCGACCCGCCATGAAGGCGTCCGTCTTCTCGCGGGTGCGGTTGTAGACCACGCTACTGAAGCCGCTGCGCTCGGCGTTGAGGATCAGGTTCTCCCCCATGACGCCGAGGCCGATCAAGCCAAAGTGCGCCTTGCTCATGACGTGTTGTTGGACTAGGAACAGTTTGGCCGGATTGGCCTTAAGGGACTGGGAAGAGTCCCGGCGCCGAGGGGCTGGATTCCGTCAGATCACCATGTTGTTGGGGATGGTGGCGTTTTTAACCACCACCACCAGATTGCTGCGGATGTAGAAGCCCAGTTCAGGGTGATCCCCTTCCTCAACATGGTCCTTGTTGATGATCTGGACATTGCTGCCAATACGCACGTTCTTGTCCAGAATGGCCCCCTTCACCGTGGAGCCGGCCCCCACCCCCAGGGGAATGCCCCCCTTGGCCCGCATCGCCTCCCGCTGGCTGTTGGACTCGTAGTAGTCACTGCCCATGGTCAGGGTGTCTTGCAGCACGGCGCCGCTGCCGATGCGGCTGCGCACCCCCAGCACGCACTTGTGAATGCTGCAACGTTTCAGGATGGAGCCATCCCCCAGGATGGACTCGGTCACATGGCTGTCCAGCAGCTTGGTGGGGGGTAGATAACGGGGACGGGTGTAAATGGGGAACGCCTCGTCGTAGAAGGAAAACGCCGGCAACGGCTGTTCGGTCAGGGCCAGGTTGGCTTCATAAAACGCCCGGATCGTGCCGATGTCCTCCCAGTAGTCGTTGAACAGGTAGGCCCGCAGGTCGTGATCCTGCAAGGCTGTGGGGATGATCTCCTTGCCGAAGTCCGTTGCCGAGGGATTCCGATCCAGCAGATCGAACAGGGCCTTGCGGCTGAAGACGTAGATACCCATGGAGGCCAGATGGGGCTTCTCCCGGGACTCCTCCTCCGCCAGGCCGTAGGCGGCGGTATCCACCCGCATTTCCGCCAGGGCTTCACCCCGGGGTTTCTCCCGGAACTCCAGGATCCGCCTTGAGGAGTCCGTGCGCATGAGGCCGAAGCCCTGACCCTGCTCCGGGGTTACCGGCAGGGCCGCCACGCTGATGTCCGCCCCCATGGCCCGGTGGGAGGCCACAAAGGCGCCGTAGTCCATGCGGTAAAGCTGGTCGCCGCTGAGGATCAGGTACTCGTCCACGTCCCATTCCTGGAAGAGCCACTTGTACTTGCGCACCGCATCGGCGGTGCCTTCAAACCAACTGGGGCTTTCCGGGGTCTGCTGGGCTGCGAGAACCTCAACAAATCCCTGACCAAACCCTGCCGAGAGGTTGTAGGTGCGGGTAAGGTGGCGGTTCAGGGAGGCGCTGTTGAACTGGGTCAGGGCATAAATCTTGTTGATGCCCGAGTTGATGCAGTTGCTGACCGGAATGTCGATCAGGCGGTACTTGGCGGCCAGGGGAACAGCCGGCTTGGCCCGCATCTTGGTGAGGGGAAAGAGACGGGTTCCGGCGCCGCCGCCGAGGATGATTCCCAAGACCCGCTTCATGGACACGCTGCTAACACCGTCACTTTCGTTGATGGAGGGTGCAAAGGGCAAGACCCGGTGGACGAATCAAGACGTCTCGGACTGATCCAGATCAAACAATTCGCACACCACCTGCAGTTGTTCCAGTCGCTTCTGCCGCTCCATGGGTCCCCGCAGTCGCGTCACAGGGCCGTGGAGCACCTTGTTGATGATGCCTTTGCTGAGGGCTTCCACCACGTTCTTCTCCCGGGCCGAGAGGTCCGGTCCCATGCGGCTGAGGGCCTTGAGCAACTCCTGTTCACGCAACTCGTCCATGGTGCGCCGCAACCGGTTCAGCACAGGAACGGCTTCCAGACCGTCCCACCAGACGAGAAAGTCCTCCGCATCCTGCCGCAGTAGCGCCTCGGCCACCCTGGCCGTAGCCTGTCGGGCCTCCCTGTTGCGGGCCACCACTTCCTCCAGGTCATCCACGTCGTAGGCCGCCACCCCGTCCACAGCCGCCACGTCGGCGGTGATGTTGCGGGGCACGCCAATGTCGAAAAGCTTGAGGCGGCGGATGGGCGCCAATCGCTCCAGCCGGGCCCGGGTGAGCATGGGCCTGTCGGCCGCTGTGCTGGTGAACACCATGGACGCCCTTTGCAGTTCTTCATCCAACTTCTGCAGGCCAATGCAGCGGATGGCGAGTTGGGGAAAGTCCCTGGCCAGGGCTTCTGCCCGGGCCGTGGTTCTGTTCACCAGGGTGAGGGCTGTGCAGCCCTTCGCTACCAGGTGCTGCACCAGCAACCGCCCCATCCGACCACAGCCCACCACGGCAACGGCCTCCTCCCCAAGGCCAACAGGGTGTCTTGTACCCCGCTCCTGGGCGCATTTGAGTTGGGCCAGTTCCACCGCGGCGCTGCTGATGGATACGGCCCCTGTGCCCAGCTTGGTTTCACTGCGCACCCGCTTGCCGGTGCTGACGGCTTGGTTGAGCAGTCGCCCCAGAATGGGGCCGGTGGACTTGTGCTCCTGGCCCAGGCGCGCCATTTTCTTCACCTGCGCCAGGATTTGCCCTTCCCCCAGCACCAGGCTGTCGAGACCGGCGGCAACCCGCAGCAGGTGGTCAATGGCCTCGGCGTGATGAAGATCAAACAGATGGGGCTTCAACTCCGTGGCGGGCAGGCCGCTGTGGTCGCTGAGGAAGCGCACCATGCCAGCAATGCCCGCATCGGCCTGGCGCAGGAGGGTATAGATCTCCAGCCTGTTGCAGGTGCTGAGAATGGACGCCTCCTGCACCTCCTGCACTGCCATCAAGCTCCTCAGGGAATCGGGCAATGTCTCGTCCGTGATGCTGAGCCGCTCCCGCACCTCCACCGGTGCGGTGCGATGGCTGAGGCCAATGACGGCAATGTGCATGGGAGGCGGATGGGCGGAGGGCGCTGGCGTCTCAGCGCAACGACACCTTGGTGGCGCCCGCTTTGATGTGAACCGTATTGGTGAAACGGGCTGTGTGATCCAGGGAGGAAATCACCAGGCTGCTGGTGCGGGTGCAGTCCGGCTCGAACTTCACCCCATGGAACAGGAGACCATCGGTAATGCCGCTGGCAGCAAAGACTACATTCCGGCCACTGGCCAATTCCTCCGCCCCGTAGATCCGGTCGGGATCCGTAATGCCCATCTCCGCCAGTCGCGCCAGGTTGCCTTCCCTGGTGAGATTGGCCCATTCCTTGGTCATGGCGATGGCCGGGTCATAGACCAGTTGCCCCTGGAAGTGTCCCCCCAGACAGCGCAACGCCGCTGCAGAAATCACGCCCTCGGGCGCCGCGCCGATGCCCATGAGGCAGTGGGCGCCGGTGCCCTCGAAGCCGCAGGCAATGGCGGCGCTCACGTCCCCATCGCTGATGGGTTTCACCCGGGCGCCGGCACTCCGGATCTCGGCGATCAGGTTCTTGTGGCGGGCGCGATCCATCACCACCACCACCAGTTCGTCAATGGCCAGCCCCAGGCAGTCCGCCAGAATCCCGAGGTTGTCCGTGGGGGACTTGCGGATATCCACCTTGCCCCTGGCGGCCGGCGGCGCCGCCAGCTTGTTCATGTAGAAGTCCGGCGCATTGAACAGCCCGCCACGATCACTGGCGGCCAGCACCGCCATGGAGCCGGGCTGGGCGTTGGCGCAAAGATTGGTGCCTTCACAGGGATCAACGGCGAAGTCCACACCGGGACCGTGGCCACTGCCCACCTCCTCGCCTATATACAGCATGGGAGCTTCATCCCGCTCCCCCTCGCCGATCACGATGCGGCCCTCCATGGGAATGGTGCCCATGCGCAAGCGCATGGCTTCCACGGCAGCGGCATCCGCGTCATTCTTGCGTCCCTGACCGGTGAGCTGGGCTGACGCAATGGCCGCCTGTTCGACAACTTCCAGCAGTTCCTGGATCAGGTTGCGGTCCACGGATTTTTTAAGCAAAGGTCTGATGCACGCCTCCCTGACGGAGGTCGAAGCGCAGGCAAGTCTATCAGTACCCCAGACTGTCCCGGGATCGAGGTCAAATGCCACAATCGACGGTTAGGCTGAAAGCATCAGCCCAACCCACTTCGGCAGCACCATGTCTCCCAAGCCCCTTGTGATTGCCCCGTCGATCCTTTCGGCTGACTTTGCCCGGCTGGGGGATGAAGTGAGGGCTGTGGACCAGGCCGGTGCGGATTGGATCCACGTGGACGTGATGGATGGGCGCTTTGTGCCCAATATCACCATTGGCCCGCTGGTGGTGGCCGCTCTGCGCCCGGTCACGGAAAAGCCCCTGGACGTTCATCTGATGATCGTGGAGCCGGAGCGGTACGTGGCGGACTTCGCCAGAGCAGGCGCTGACCACATCTACGTGCAAGTGGAAGCCTGCCCCCACCTTCATCGCAACCTGGCGCAAATCAAGGATCTGGGCAAGAAAGCGGGTGCTGTGCTCAACCCCGGCACCTCCCTCAGCAGTCTGGAATACTGCCTTGAACTCTGCGACATGGTGCTGATCATGTCGGTGAACCCCGGTTTTGGCGGGCAGAGCTTTATCCCCTCGGCCCTGGAGAAGATCCGCAAACTGCGCCAACTGTGTGACGAGCGGGGCCTGAATCCCTGGATCGAGGTGGATGGCGGCGTCAAGGCCAGCAATGCCTGGAGCGTCATTGATGCCGGCGCCAACGCACTGGTTGCGGGCTCGGCGGTTTTTGGAGCGGCGGACTACGCCACCGCCATTGACGGTATCCGCAACAGCCGCAACCCCGCTGTAGCTGCAGTCTGATCCAGGCCCCCGACCCAGGCAGGGTGCTCAGAGTTCGAGAATGGCCTGGAATACGCAGGCCAACTGGTTCTTTTCGGTGAATGCCCGCAGTTCCTCCAGGGTACGGGGTGGCTGGTCAAGGGTGTTCAGTCGTTGCTGAAGACACCGGCACGATCCATGAGCCACCGCAGCCGGGGCCCCCTGGTGGCGGGCCTCGGCCTGGCAGATCTGCTGGTAGGCCTTCGTGGGATTGTCCTCTGCGGGTTTCAATACCTGTACCTGGGCAGGATTTGCCGTGGCAATCACTGCGGAAAGTCCCGTAATCGCACCCAGTGCTGCGGTGGGGGTCAGGAGCCAAGAAACCATCCGTAGCTATGAAGGCCAACGCCAAGAAGATTGACGCCGATGTAACAGATCACCACCACCACGAATCCGGAGGCGGCCAGCACGGCTGAGCGACGACCATGCCAGCCCCGGTTCAGCCGGGTGTGCAGATAGGCAGCATACACCAGCCAGCAGATGAGCGCCCAGGTTTCCTTGGGATCCCAACTCCACCAACTGCCCCAAGCCTCATTGGCCCATACCGCACCACTGATGATGCCAATGGAGAGCAGCAGGAAGCCAACGGTGATGGTGCGGTAGCTCAGGTTGTCCAGTCGCTCGGCCTGGCTGAAGGTTTCGCTGGTGAGACCGGTGGAATTGTCCCCCATGGCCATGGTGGGCGTACGCAAGCCGCCGCTGCCGATGGAACTCCCCCGAATGGCCACGGCTTGATCCCGGTTCACCAGCAGCACGCCCACCGCCAGGGCAGACCCCACCAGCAGTGCCCCGTAGCTGGCCATAATCACGCTCACATGCATCACCAGCCAACTGGAGCGCAGGGCCGGCACCAGGGAGTTGGCCGTCTGCAGGGACGAGGGCAAGGCAAAGGAAGCAAAGGCCAAGGTCCCCAGGGCCAGGGGTGTGGTCAATGCGGGAATCCAGGCATGGTGGGAGATGCGCATCAGCAGCAACTGGGTAAAGCTGGCGCACCAACTGAGAAAGCACAGCGACTCGTAAAGGTTGCTCACCGGAAAATGACCTGTGTCCATCCAGCGGCGCAGCAGCAACGCCGCCAGGAACAGGTTGGCGCCCGCCACAAGGGTGGTGCTCAACGGCCGGGAACGATTGCCTGCCATGAGGCCCCAGAACGCTGCGGGCAAGGCCGCCAGCAGCAATACCAGGGCTCCCAACCCCAGAATTGCGGTGAGGTTGGTCGGTGTCAATAGAGAGATGGGCATCACCGATGCCTTATGGGAGCCTTCAGGTTAAATTGACTTCCTCCCCATCCTGAGGGGCCGGGCTTCCTTCTCGGATTCGGTGATTGCCTCCTCTTTCAGGTGGTTTCCTGCTTCACAGCCAAGTGCGGGCAAAGCCCGCCTTGACCCGAGTTCTGGAAAGCGAAGTAGGGAAATAAAGCAGGGAAATAACGCCTTCCCGCCGAACCGTTGCGTCCCACCTGCATCCATGGCCCTCATCAGAACAGGAGGGAGAAGCGGAGGCCGAGGGAATGATCCACAGGGGATGTTGCGGAGTTGCGTTCTTCCCGCTCCCCCGCCAGGGCGATTTCCCAGGGTTCCATCTGGCCCTGCCGGGCATAGGGCGCCAGGGACCAGAGGATGCCGTAGCTCCTGCGATCCGGGGAGAGGGCCACTGCCACCCCTGGCGTCAAGGTGAGGCGGTCGTTGGCGGCGGGGAAGCCGTAGGCCACCTCCGCCTTGAAGCGCTGCCCGTTGCTGGCGGCTCCACCAACCCCCTGGATGACGGTGGGATTGAGGAGGGCATCCATGCCACCCGCTGCCCCGGCGCCCATGGTGTGGCCCAGGGAGAGGGAGGGACCGCGGTTGGATGCGTTGGGTTGCCATGCGAAGGATAGGGCCAAGCCCTGCTGGCGGAACTCCTGATCCGCATGGGTGAGGAGGGAGCGACCCTTCACCTCAGCGGTGATGCCCTGCTGGGGAGCGCTCCAGGCGATGCCGGCTCCCACTTCCAGCCCGAAGCCGCTTTCTGCATCACCGCCATCGTGACGGATACCGATCTCCAGCGAGGGGAGGAGGGCAGCGTCATTGGCCAGGGGGAAGGGGCG
Source organism: Cyanobacteria bacterium MAG CAR3_bin_5 (assembly GCA_026709085.1). GTDB lineage: Bacteria > Cyanobacteriota > Cyanobacteriia > PCC-6307 > Cyanobiaceae > Synechococcus_B. The sequence goes on from JAPOTR010000022.1 coordinate 18,679, forward strand.
TGTGGCCTCCAACCCCAGGCGGAGGCGGGAGACGCTGCCCTCGGTGGAGGAGAGATCGTCCACCTGCTCGGTAGTGGTCTTGACGGTGAGCAGGTCAGTGGTGGTGGAGAGGCTGAAGCCGTCGGCGGCGCCATCGATGAGTAGGCCGTCCATGCCCACGGCGCCCATCACCATGCTGGTGGCGAGCTTGTACTCCCTCTTGCTCCCGTCGTCCGGTTTGACCGAGAGGGAACCCCAGCCGTACCCGGCTACGGCCCAGACGCCCAGCCGTGGGGTGAGGGCATAGCGGCCATAGGGAAACAGGCCGAGCAGGGTGCTGCTGATGTCTCCAGCACCATCGTTGTCGCCCTCCCCCTCGTAGCCGCCGTTGCCCCAGGAGTGGGAGAGGGCGGCACCGGCGTGCCAGCGCTCCGTGCGCCAGTCCGCCCCCAACAGGGCGGTGCTCACGTCCCCATGAAGGGAGAAAGCCTCCTGTCCACGGAAGGAGGAGAGCGCCCCTTGACCCCACAGCGAGAACCGGGCTGTTCCTTCCCCGTGCTCCGGCCCTTGCTCTACTGCTATCTCGGGGGAGAAGGAGAAGGAAGAACCCTGCGCCAGTTGCTGGCCGCTGACAGTCTCGAAGCCCAACAGTTTGGATAAGGCCCCTTCGTTCTCCGCCAACGCTGTGGCGCCGGTCAGGTCTTCCCCCGCCACGGTGATGTTCAGGCCCGCTTGGGGATTGGCGCTGAAGCGGTCCTGCACGGCATCCACCACCTGCTGCGCCACGGTGCGGCCAAAGCGCACCTGCCAGGCCTGCACGGCCTCGGTGACGCCGCCCGCGGGTTCTTCGATGATCCGGCCATGGACCTCGAACGTGGGGATGATGCTATTAACCCGCCAAGCCCCAACAACAAAGGCCCTGACAGTATCGGCAATGCTCCAGCCAGTGACTCCGGGTTGGCCTGTTGAGGAAGTATATTGGTATTCCATTCCATCACTGCGAGTGGTTACCCCGTCGTTCAACGAGAGGAAGTAGGTCGTATTGGCCGCCAGGGTGATATCGGCCGGGGCGGTGAAGCTGTTCTGTGCGTTGAGGGTGAAAGTGGATGGATTGTTGAGCGTCGCTATGATGGCGCCGGTCGGGTCCGTGGTGCTACCGTCCCGGATCCTGACCACCGGGGGGGCAGCAGGGGCTGCCTGAACAATCAGGCGCACCTCCGTCAAGGTGACGGCTGAACTTCCCGTGGTGAACTTTACTCCAATGCGCAGATTGGTTGAGTCATCGTCGACCTCCGCCGTACCGCTATTGCCGACAAGGGTCTGCACCGTCTGGGCCTGAGCGGCGGGGGCCAGCGCCAGCAGCAGCGGCAGGGCCACCGGCGCAGCGGCAAGGAACGACGGTGGCCCAAGGCTCAGCAGCGCCGAGGCCAGAGCAGAAGCCAACCCCCGCCCCAGGCGTTGGTCGGTGGAATCAAGAGAGGCAGGCCGTAGCGCCCCACTTGGAGGAGGCCCTACCATGACCCCACCCCCGTCCACAGGTCGGGCGCTCCTGCGCTCCTGCGCTCCTGCGCTCCTGCGCTCCTGCGATTATAGCACCAATCGGCCGGTTCCCCCTTGTCAAGTCCCCAGGGTCACTTTTCTCTTTGGCACAGCCCAACGGCCCCACATCACGAGCGGCAGCGGTTCCTTTCCCGCGGCCGGGTGGATGTTCGCTTCTCAACCGGGTCATTGCCTTGCTCCAGCAGCTTTTACGCAGACGGGGCTGGCCGCCGCTTTCAGCAGCAGCCCCACAGCAGCCAGCTTCTCCCTGCGGGGGGGGGGGGGGCAGTAGTACCTTTGTTCCAGGCCATCGAGGAGGTTGCCAGCAGGCAGAGGATGACGTCATCCTACCCGGATCCGCGGCCAATAGCAAGCAGCCAGGAGGCGCGCCGGGATCCCAACCACACTCCCACCTTATCCGGAATCGGGGTCCGTCTTGCCTTCGGCTCCACAGGCGTTTAACGACGTGGCGAGCCCCGCCGCGGCGGCTGGCGCTGAGGCTCGATTTTCAGACCGGCCCTCTGGGTGTAGCCCATTTTCAGGGGATGGGTTCCTGGGCCTGGGCCTGGGCAGAGTTCAGTTGGGCTTGCAGAAGGGGAATGAGCCGCTCCAGGGCGATACCGCGGCTGGCTTTCAGCAGCAGGTGATCACCGGGCTTCAGCCATGCCAGCAGGTGGTTCAGGGCGGCCCGGGGTTCACCCACCTGCACCACGGGCAGCATCCGGCCTGCGCCAGCCGCCAAAGCATCCCCCAGCGGACCGTCATCCACCACCACCAGCCCGTCAAAGCCTCGCCGGCCCACATGCCGGCCAATGCGCTGATGCCAGGCCTGGCCAAAGGATCCCAACTCCAGCATGGGGCCCAACACGGCAAAGTGTCGCCCCTGCTGTTCCGCCACCATATCCGTGGTGGCCAGCACAGCCTCCGGAGAGGCGTTGTAGGTCTCGTCCCAGAGGGTGACGGAGCCCAGCAGCAGTTGACGGGCCCGGCCCCCTGGAAGTCGCACCTGGTTCAGGTGACGGTTCTCGGGCATGGCGCCCAGATGCTCTGCGCACGCCAGGGCCAGCATCAGGTTGCGGGCCTGGTGGGCCCCCGGCAGGGGCAGACGCCAACAGCGCCCCCCCAGGCGCAGTTCATTCCCCTGCAGTTGGCCGTATTGGTCCGCCGGGGGTAGATCGGAGGGGAAGGCGTCACCCCTCAGGGCCACGCGATGGACCGGGCCCTGCCAACTGGCCGCCAGGCTGGTTTCCAGGAGGCGATCCCCGGCCGGGACCACCACCAGCCCTGTACCGGCCAGAGCCGTGGTGACCTCGCATTTGGCGGCGGCGATGGCCTCGCGGCTGCCAAGACGGCCGATGTGGGCTGAACCGATGTTGGTAATCACCGCCAGATCCGGTTCTGCACAACGGCTCAGTTCAGCGATTTCTCCCGGCCCCCGCATGGCCATCTCCACCACCATGGCGGCCACGGTTTCATCCGCCGTCAGGATGGTGCGGGGGACGCCAATCCCGTTGTTTTCATTCTCCTGGCTGGCATGGATGACGCCCAGGTGCGCCAACAGGGCTTTGATCAGTTCTCGCGTCGTGGTTTTGCCCGCGGATCCCGTCACCGCCACCAGGGGCAAGCCCAACTGCCGGCGCCAAGCCCGGGCAAGATTCTGGTGGGCCTGGTGGGTGTCCGCCACCGGCAGCAGGGGCAAGGGGGGATGCCGGGGCGCCGCCGCGGCGTCCACAATGGCGGCGCACGCCCCTCGCGCCGCCGCTGCCGTCAGGTAGTCATGCCCATCAAAGCTCTCACCCCGGAGCGCCAGGAACAACTCCCCGGGCCGTAGCCGTCGGCTATCGGTGCTGATGCCCCGGCCGGGGCTCCGGAGGGAGGAGACCGGGGAGATGGGGCAGCCCAGAATCCGGGCACAGTCTGCTGGGGAGAATGAGCAGGGCACGACCAATCAACACCACGGCTACGCTAACGAGCCGGGGTGCGGGTGGCCAGACCCCGGCTTCCGCCGGGTGACTGCAAAAGCAATGCCGCCAGTTCCAGATCAAAGCGGGTGGTGATTTTGAAATTCCGGGGGCTGCCCGGCTCCACCGCCACGGGCCAGCCTAAAGCTTCAAACAGGGCCGCATCATCCGTCACCGTCAGTTGGCGCTCACGGGCCAGTCGGTGGGCTTGGCGCAACTGGTCCACGGGAAAGCCCTGGGGTGTCTGGGCGGCCCAGAGCCGGGAGCGATCAATGGTGGTTTGCACCTGCTGATTCGAGGACACCCGTTTGATGGTGTCTGTAACGGGGATCGCGGCAATCACGGCGCCACGGTGCTCAACCGCGTCGCCACAGCGATCAAAAAGCTGGGGCGCAACGAGGCAACGGGCCCCGTCATGGATCAGCACATGGCGAGCATCGGCAGGGAGGCCGGCCAGCCCCCGCGCCACGGAATCCTGGCGGCTCTGCCCCCCGTCAATCCAGTGAATCGGGCGGTGGGGCTTCAGGGCGTGGAGGATGGTCAGGACGGCCTGCCGGTCGTGGGGCTGACCGATGATCCCGATCCAGTGAACCCGCCGGCTCTGCAGGGCGGCGGCCACGGTCCAGGCCAGAACCGGCTGTCCGGCCACCGGCAGCAGCAACTTGTTGCGATCAGCGCCCACACGGCGGCCACTGCCCGCTGCAGCAACCAGTAAATGCATTCCCCTCCTTGATGGTCATCTCAGCCCCGGCCATCCATAAACTTGCCGGGTATGCAGGATCATGATGCAGGTGCTGGCCCTCCTGCCCGGAGGAGAAGAGAACCAGTTGCAGGCCCTACCCGCCATGGCCGCGCTGGCAGAGCAACGATCAGCCCAGCTTCACGTGGTCTGTCCGGCCCAGGCAGCACACGTCTGGACCCTCCTGCCAGCGGTGGAGCGCTGCATTCCCTTTGCCTTTGGTCAGCGCTGGTCCCTGGCGGACTGGACCAACCTGCTGGGAAACGTGCGGGAGCCGGATTTTCAAGTCAGCCTCAATCTGTCCACGGACTGGTCCATTGACCTGTTGCTGAGTCTGAGCCGCATCCCCATACGGGTGGCCGGTGGCGGGTTTTCCGCCACGGAGCCGGTGGGACAACCCACGGGATGGCGTGGTCAGGCATTGGGGGCTTGGCTCCAGCCCCTGGAGGTTCATTACGATGGCGACGCCTATCGCCTTCCCCTCCCCCGGAATGCTCTGGCAGAGGCCAGAGCGGCCCTGCCACCGGGAAACGGTCCCGCTTTGCTGTTGGCGCCCGGTATGACGGCCGGCTGGTCGCCGGAGGATTGGCAAGGGTTTGTGGCGGCCGTGGGTCAGGCTGTTCCTTCGGTGCGTCTGCTGTGGCTGGCGCCGGAGGAGGAAGCCCCTGCCGGCATCCGGCGCTGCCCAGCGGCCACGGTCATGGCCGAGGCCGCCACCGTAGCCAGCGTGGACGTGGTGCTCACCGATGAACCCCGTCTGGCCCAGTTGGCCGTCCTCACGGGAACTGCCCTGGTGGCGGCAGGGATGGAGGATCCCGGCCGGCTGCCCCGGCGGGATGCCGTCAAACCCCTGCCTGCCCTGAACCGGGTGCGTCCCCAGGAGGTTCTGCAGGCGCTGGGAACCTGAGGGCTCAAGCCGCCAGCAGGGTCTGGGCCTTGGCCACCACGTTGGCGGTGGTGAAACCGAATTTCTCCATGCACGTGCCACCAGGAGCGGAGGCCCCAAAGCGGCCCATGGTCACACTGTCTCCATCCAGGCCGATGTACTTGTGCCACCCGAACGGCGCTGCAGCTTCTACCACAAGGCGTTTGCGCACCGCTGCGGGGAGAACGGAGTCCCGGTAGGCGGGACTTTGCTCCTCGAACAGTTCCATGGAGGGCATGGACACCACCCGAATCCGACGCCCCAGGGCGGTGAGTTCCCTGGCCGCCTGGACGCAGAGGTTCAACTCAGTGCCGGTGCCGATAAGAATCAGTTCAGGCGTCCCGGCACAGTCCTCCAGGACATAGGCCCCCTGGGCCACCTTTGCCGCGGAAGAGTTGGCCTGGTTGGCCATGCCCTGGCGACTGAGGGCCAGCACCGTGGGGCGTTTCCGGTTGCTGATGGCCACCTTGTAGGCCCCGCTGGTTTCGTTGCCGTCCCCCGGACGGATCACCACCATGTTGGGCATGGCCCGCAGGGAGGCCATGGTTTCCACAGGCTGATGGGTGGGTCCGTCTTCCCCAACCCCGATGGAGTCATGGGTGAGCACATAGAGGACTCCCAGCCCTGAAAGCGCTGAAAGGCGCATGGAGCCACGCATGTAGTCCGCAAACACCAGGAAGGTGCCTCCATAGGGGATCAAGCCGCTATCGTGATAGGCGATGCCGTTGATGACGGCCGCCATGGCATGTTCCCGCACACCGAAGTGGAGATACCGTTTTTCCGGTGTTTCCGGTTGGAACGACCCCTTTTCCCCTTGGATGTCCGTGTAGTTGGAGTGGGTCAGATCGGCGGAGCCCCCGATGAGTTCGGGCAGCCGCGGGCCCAGGGCCGCCAGGCACAACTGGGAGTGTTTGCGGGTGGCCAGCCCTTTGTCTTCCGGGGTGTATATGGGCAGGTCCTGATCCCAGCCCTGGGGCAACTCACCCCGCAGCATGCGCTCGAACTCGGCCGCAGCATCGGGATAACTCTTGCGGTAGTCGCTCAGGGTCTGGTTCCACTGGACTTCTGCGGCCGCGCCCCGCTCCACCGCCTGGCGGAACTGGTCGTAGGCCTCCTGGGGCACCTCGAACAGGCCGTAGTCCCATCCCAGGCTTTCCCGGGTGAGCTGGGCCTCGTCCAAGCCCAGGGGAGTGCCGTGGACGCCGCCGGTGTTGCTCTTGTTGGGGGAGCCGTAGCCAATGGTGGTGGTCACCTTGATGAGGCTGGGGCGATCCGTGACCGCCTTGGCCGCTTCAATGGCTCTGGTGATGCCGTCCACGTCGGTGTTGCCGTCGGGGACGTGTTGCACGTGCCAGCCGTAGGCCTCGTAGCGTTTCAGCACGTCCTCGGTGAAGGACACGCCGGTATCTCCGTCAATGGTGATGTGGTTGTCGTCGTAGAGGGCAATCAGCTTGCCCAGCTTCAGGTGACCCGCCAGGGAACAGGCTTCCGAAGCCACCCCCTCCTGGTTGCAGCCGTCCCCCATGATCACGTAGGTGTAGTGATCCACAACCGTGCAGTCCGGTCGGTTGAACCGGGCGGCCAGGTGGGCTTCCGCAATGGCCAGACCAACGGCATTGGCCACGCCGGATCCCAGGGGACCCGTGGTCACCTCGACACCGGCGGTTTCAAAGGTTTCCGGATGCCCCGGCGTCTTGGAGCCCCACTGACGGAACTGCTTGATGTCCTCCAGGGACACACTGTCATAGCCCGTCAGGTGCAGCAGGGCATAGAGCAACATGCAGCCATGGCCGGCGGACAGGACAAAGCGATCCCGGTTGAACCACTTGGGGTTCTTGGGGTTGTGGCGCATCACCTTGTCCCACAGGGCATAGCCCATGGGGGCGGCGCCCATGGGGAGGCCGGGGTGGCCGCTTTTGGCCTGGTTGACCGCATCGATGGCCAGAAAACGGATGCTGTTGACGCAGAGGGTGTCAATGGAAACAGGCGCGGCAACCATGGGGCAGGAAGGGGTGAATGGTGTGGGAGGTGATGATGGGGAGGCAAGACTTGATGCTTCCGGCGCCGCTAATTCCAGCGCCGGAAGGCCAGGCACACATTGTGCCCGCCAAAGCCGAAGGAATTGGACAGGGCAACGTTGACCGCCAGCTCCCGGGCTTCGTTGGGGACGTAATCCAGATCGCAGTCCGGGTCGGGGACCGCATGGTTGATGGTGGGGGGCACAAAGCCGTGGGTGAGGGCCAGCACCGTAGCCACGGCTTCAATCCCTCCGGATCCACCCAGCAGGTGCCCGGTCATGGACTTGGTGGAACTCACCGGAATGGCGTGGGCCGCCTCTTCCCCGAGAGCCATTTTAATGGCGGCCGTTTCCGTCTTGTCGTTGGCCTCCGTGCTGGTGCCGTGGGCATTGATATAGCCCACTTGGCTGGATTCCAGGCGCCCGTCCGCCAGGCAGCGGGCCATGGCCTTGGCGGCAGGACCACCGCCAGCAGGGGGAGCGGTGACGTGGTGGGCATCACAGGTGCTGCCGTAGCCAATGATTTCCGCCAGGATCCGGGCGTCCCTGGCCTGGGCATGGCCCAATTCTTCCAGGAGCAGCATTCCCGAGCCCTCCCCGATCACAAAGCCGTCCCGCTCCGCATCAAAGGGCCGGCTGGCATGGGCCGGATTCTCGTTGCGGGAGGAGAGGGCCCGGGCCCTGGCAAAGCCCGCCACGCTCAGGGGGGAGATGGGGGACTCGGTGCCGCCGCAGACCATGGCGTCCGCATCGCCGTACTGGATGATGCGAAAGGCGTCGCCGATGGCATTGGATCCCGCTGCGCAGGCAGTGCATACCGCATTGCTCGGGCCTTGCGCCCCCACGGCAATGGCGGTGAGGCCGGTGGCCATGTTGGGGATCATCATGGGCACCGTGAAGGGACTGACTCGATCAGGACCTTTCTTATCCATCACCAGCGCCTGGGTCTCCATCAGCAGCACGCCGCCGATCCCCGACCCGATCAGCACGCCGACCCGCTCGGCATTCTCCCCGTCGATCCTGAGCCCGGACTGGGCCAGGGCCTGCTTGGCGGTGACCACGCCGAATTGGCAAAAACGATCCCAACGCTTGACCTCTTTGCGGTCCAGATGGCCACTGGGGTCAAAGTCCTTCACCTCCGCCGCAAAACGGCAGCCATGGTGACTGGCGTCAAAATGGGTAATGGGTCCAACCCCGTTGACGCCGGCGCACAAGGCTTGCCGATAGCTCTCGACATCGTTGCCAATGGGGGTTACGGCGCCAAGGCCGGTTACCACAACACGGCGTGGTCCTGCGGAAGTGGGCATGATGTCAGAGCGTGGGGGCGGTGCGTCGGGAGGCTGCCATCAACCCTCCCCTGATGCGGAGGAGCGCTGCTTACGGATGTACTCCACCGCTTCGCCTACGGTGGTGATCCCTTCCGCAGCCTCGTCAGGAATGTCGATCTCGAACTTTTCTTCAAGGGCCATCACCAGCTCAACCGTGTCGAGAGAATCGGCCCCCAGGTCATTCTGGAAGTGACTCTCCCGAGCGACCGGCTTGTCGCTGACACTGAGTACTTCGGAAACAATGCCGATGACGTCCTGTTCAAGGGTGGCGAGGGGGTCGCTCATGGGGCTTGGGGCTGCAAGGTGCAGCAAAGCACTTTAGAGGATGATGGCCTTACCGTCTCGGGATTTTGGGCGCCTCCGGCCCGGAAGCGTTCCGACGCCATGCACGTCCTGTCCGTTTCCCCCTGTCTCGCGGGAAACCGTCTGGTAAACAACCGTGACGTGATCGTTGCATCTTGCCGATGATCGGAAAGTTACTGCGTAAGCTCTAAGGGCAATTGTTCGTAACTTCCGGGCATGTCCCACAGCGTCAAGATCTACGACACCTGCATTGGCTGCACCCAGTGTGTGCGCGCCTGCCCTCTGGATGTGCTGGAGATGGTTCCCTGGGATGGCTGCAAGGCCGGCCAGATTGCCTCTTCTCCCCGCACCGAGGATTGCATCGGCTGCAAGCGTTGTGAAACCGCCTGCCCAACAGACTTTCTCAGCATCCGCGTCTACCTGGGCGACGAGACCACCCGCAGCATGGGCTTGGCCTACTAGGGTCCGCCAAGCGGTCAGGATCGCGGTTTCATGACCGAAACGATCATGGCCACTGGCGTTGCCCTGCCACTCTTGTCAAACTGAGCCCAATCTCAGCACTGGTGTGCTATGTGTGGCATCGTGGCAACGATTGGCTCCCGTGAGGTGGCCCCTCTCTTGCTGCAAGGTCTGCAACGCCTTGAGTATCGGGGCTACGATTCCGCCGGTTTGGCCACGGTGACGCCCGGTCAACTCCACTGCTGCAAGGCGGAGGGAAAGTTGGTCCATCTGCGGGAGAAGCTGGAAAGGAGCCCTGTTGCCGGTTGCTGCGGCATTGGCCACACCCGTTGGGCCACCCACGGCAAGCCGAATGTTCGCAATGCGCATCCCCAGGTGGATGAGGCTCACCAAGTGGCGGTGGTCCAGAACGGCATCATCGAAAACCATCGTCTTCTGCGCCAGAGCCTGGAGCAGCAGGGCATTCGCTTCAGATCCGACACGGATACGGAGGTCATCCCTCACCTGGTGGCCCAGGCCCTGGCGGACCTGGAGGGAACGGCGCCCCCAACAGACCTGCTGCGGCAGGCGGTGGCCCGGGCGGTTCAACAGTTGGAAGGCGCCTATGCTCTGGCGGTCATCTGGCTGGGTCAGCCTGGGGAGCTGGTGGCGGCGCGCTACAACGCCCCTCTTCTGATCGGTCTGGGGGAAGGGCAGTTTTTCTGTGCCTCCGATACCCCTGCTCTGGCGGGTTTTGCCAGCACCATCGTCAGTCTGGAGGATGGGGAAATGGCCCGTCTCACCCCCTTGGGGGTGGAGTTGTTTGATGGATCCGGTCAGCGCACCCAGCGCACCCCTCAACCTCTGCGCGGTGGCGACTACACTGCCGATAAGCGGCACTTTCGTCACTTCATGCTCAAGGAAATCCATGAGCAGGCGGATGTGGCGGCTGCCTGGGTGGAGCGTTGCCTGGCGGCGCCGGCTGACGAGAGCCTGGCAACAGTTCTCCAGAATGTGCAGCGGGTACAGCTTCTAGCCTGTGGCACCAGCCGCCATGCCGCCCTGGTGGGGGCCCATCTCCTTGAGCAGTTGGCTGGCGTTCCCGCCAGTGTGCATTACGCCAGCGAGTTTCGCTATGCGCCGCCGCCGCTGCTGCCCCAAACCCTCACCATTGGGGTGACCCAATCGGGAGAAACCGCTGATACTCTGGCGGCCCTGACCATTGAAATGGAACGGCGCCATGCACTGGAGCCCAATGCCCCGCCGCTGATGCTGGGCATCACCAACCGCCCTGACAGCTCCCTCAGCCGCTTGGTGCCCCATGTCCTGGACCTCAAGGCCGGGGTGGAAGTCGGTGTGGCGGCCACCAAAACCTTCCTGGGCCAGATGCTGGCCTTCTACGCCATTGCCCTGCTCCTGGCCAGTCAGCGCCATGGCGCCTCGGCCCAGGTGAGAGCCTGCCAACAGGCCCTGGCACAACTGCCGGAGCAGCTCTCCCAGGCGCTGCACACCATGGATCAGTGCTGTGCAGAACTGGCCCATGGCTTTGCAGAAACCAAGGACGTGATTTACCTGGGGCGGGGCATCAACTATCCCATTGCCCTGGAAGGTGCCCTGAAGCTGAAGGAAATCAGCTATATCCATGCGGAAGGCTATCCCGCTGGCGAGATGAAGCACGGTCCCATTGCCCTGCTGGATCAGCATGTGCCGGTGGTGTCCATCGCCACGCCCGGACCGGTGTTCGACAAGGTGCTCTCCAATGCCCAGGAGGCCAAGGCCCGTGACGCCCGCCTCATTGGCATTGGCCCCGTCTGTGGGGACACGGAGATCTTTGACGTGCTGCTGCCCATTCCCCCCGTCCATGAACTCGTCTCGCCCCTGTTGACCATCGTGCCCATGCAACTGTTGGCCTACCACGTTGCGGCCCACCGGGGCTTGGACGTGGATCAGCCGCGCAACCTGGCCAAGAGCGTCACCGTGGAATAGGGGCGGCAGCGTGCAGGGCGCTCAACCACCAGGGGGTCCACCATGGGCCGTGGTGGTTGCCAAACGGCGGCGCAGTTGGCCACAGGCGGCATTACGATCCAGGCCCCGACTGGACCGCACACTCACCGCCACACCCTGCCGGGCCAGGATCCGCCGAAAACGCTCCACGTGCTGAGGACGAGGACGTTGAAAGTCTTCCTCCGGGATCGGGTTGTAGGCCATGAGGTTGACATGGCTTTGAAAGCCTCGGATTCGTTCCGCCAACTCCGCGGCATGATGGGGCTGATCGTTGACGCCCGCCAGGAGAACGTACTCGAAACTCACCCGCCGTCCTGTTTGGGCCACGTAGGAACGACAGTCCTCCAGCAAGTCCTCCAGGGGATAGGCCCTGGCAGTGGGAATCAGGTGTTCCCGCAGAGACTGGTTGGAAGCATGGAGGCTCACAGCCAGGGTGAACTGGCTGCGCCCCAAATCCCGACGAGCCTTTTGGGCAAGGGCGTTGATGTGGTGGGGAATGCCCACGGTGCTGATGGTGATGCGCCGCTGGCCAATGCCCAGGTCACGGCAGAAACATTGAACACTGTTCAACACCGCGGCAAGATTGAGCAGGGGTTCTCCCATGCCCATGAACACCACGTGGGTGGGTTGACGTCCCATCGTCTCCCCCATGCTGAGCACTTGATCAATGATCTCGTGGCTGGCCAGGGAGCGCTGGTATCCTCCTTTGCCCGTGGCGCAGAAGCGACAGGCCATGGGACATCCCACTTGGCTGGACACACAGACGGTCAACCGCTCCGCCGTGGGAATCCCCACAGTCTCAACGGTGTTCCCGTCCCCAAGCCCCAACAACAGCTTGGTGGCGCCGTCTCCAGCCTGAACCTGCTGCACCAGCCGAGAGCGTCCAATGCCCACATGCCGATGGGCCTCCCGCCAATCCCTGGGTAGCACGGTAATGGCGCCCAGATGCCGCGCTCCTCGACGGTAGATCCACTGTTGCAGTTGACGGACACGGTAGGGAGGCTGGCCAGTGGAGGCCAGCCAGGCCTGCAGGTCATCAGGACTCATCCCCAGCAGCACGAAGGCTTCCGGGGCAGGATTCACGGGAGGAGGGTTCAGTTGGCTTACTTCCACACCAGCAGTCCGTGGCCCAGAAGGATTTCCACCAGCAGTAGAGTCATAAAGCCCACCATGGCAACGCGCCCATTGAGTCGCTCGACATGGCTGTGAAAACCACAAGCAGGCCGGCGGCGTTGTGGAACAATGCGAGGCTCAAGCATGGCAAGTTGACGAAGAAGAAAGTAACAGAGGAACCAAGGCTAAAGTTCAAATCTCTCATCCATGGGCAGAGGCTCTGTTTCCAGGGCTTCCGCCTGTGCGCTATCATGGATGATGAGGTTCTCTTCCGGGTTCTTCCGGTCTTGCTCAGGCTCGTCTTCTGTGCTGTTCTGCTCCTGGGGAAGAGCCTCTGAAGGGAGCACTGTGTCCACCAGATCGTTGGAGTCACCCGGGCGTGTCAAGACAGCGGGACTGATGCCGGTGTCGTCAATCCGGCGGCGAGCTTTACGAAGCTGCTCATCTGATGGGTCGTCCAGAACAGGGGCAGCGTGGCTGGACACAGGAATCTCAACCGTGTAGTCTGGCCGTAAACTAGATAAGCGACGGTAGCCGGTTTGATCATCATCGAGAATATCAGGATGGGGGCCAGCCTCATCCTGCAATTGATCATCAAAGCCATCAAAGCCTGTGCCAGCAGGAATCAGACGACCAATGATCACGTTCTCCTTCAGGCCACGGAGTAAGTCGCTTTTGCCCTCGATTGCCGCTTCCGTCAACACCCGCGTGGTTTCCTGGAAACTGGCGGCAGAGATAAAGCTATCGGTATTGAGAGAGGCCTTGGTAATCCCCAGGAGCAGGGGAGAGAACTGGGCTTGCATTCCACCAGTGACAGCGATGGCTGCATTGGTTTTGGCCACCTGGGACAGCTCAACCAGCTCCCCAGGAAGGAGAGTGGTATCTCCAGCATCTTCAATCCGCACCTTACTGGTCATTTGGCGCACGATTACTTCAATATGCTTGTTGTCAATGGTGACCCCCTGGGACCGATAGACCGACTGCACCGCGTCCACTAGACGCTGCTGCACAGTGGCAATGGCTCCTTGGGCAGCTTCCATCATGGATTGACGACGGCGCAGCAAGTCCTTGAAGTGAATCTCCAGGAGTTCATGGGAATTGATCGGTCCATCGGTTAACGCACTTCCCGCCTGAACCTGATGACCATCCGAAACCATGACATTGCGCCCCAAGGGAATGTCGTAAACATGAACACGGTCGTCTTCCATCATCATAGGCTCAGCTACAACAGGCATCTCTGTAGAGGCGGGAACCTTCATCTGTCGAACCAATTCAATGAGTTCGCTTTTCTTGAGGATGCTCAGGGGTGGAGATGGAGGAAGAATCCCTACCTGGCTCAGCTTTTGACAAAGTTCTACCTTCCTGGCAGCCTGACTCTGCTGTGACAATGGCTTCAAGCCATGTTCCTTGCAAAGTTTCTGTAGTGTCTTGATGGATTGTCGCTCAAGACTTGGCCTAAAGAAGGTTGAAGCCTTCTTCCCTTTCGGGTCAAGCTGGTGCGCAAGCTGTACAAGCTGGTGCTTGTCTAAATCCTCCAGAGGTTGTGGCGGAGCTTGCACACCAGCATCCTTCAGAGCTGCACAAAGCGCCAACTTGTCGAGCTTAGAATAAGCTCTTAACCCATTGTCCTTACAATACTTTTTGAGTTGCCGAGATGATTGACCATCAAAACTACCTTCCAGAAAGACTGCTCGTTTCTCCTGAGAGGAATCAATCTCATTGATAAAAGCGGTGATATTCTTTTCCTTTTGTGTTTCAATCGAGGGAGCTTGCATGGAAACACCCGCGTCCTTCAGGTATCGAATCAAGATGGCTTTTTTCCCTTTTTCCTTAGGAGAAGTGATGTGAATATTATGTTTTTTACTCAGTTTTTCCAGATCAGCAAGTGTTTGTCGATTCAAGTCGCCCTTCAGCAAGTCCCTGCGCTGCTCACCAGCAGGATCCAGTTTCTCCACAAGGTCAATCAGTTGGTCAGCCTTGAGATCCTGTAATGCTGGGGGCGGAGCCGTGACGCCAGCACGCTCCAGCCTGTGGCAGATCTCTGGTTTTTTCCATGAGGTGTAGCCCTTCAGGCCGTGCTGGCGGCAAAGGTCTTGCAGGTTCTTCACCATCATCGCGTTCAATTCGCCCACACCCAGTAGTGCTGTCTTATGCTGATCCTCGCTCCATGGCGCCGGCCTGCTGACTTTGGCTGTTCCCCCAAACATGCTGTAATCTGACGAGATGTCATAGGAGCCATCCCCTTGCTGCTCTTCAATGATCTTGACCGAAACCTCTTCGTCTTCACTGACTTCCAGCTTCACACGTCCTGAACTCTGACACAGGACGGAAGCATCGCGAGGCCGACGGGCTTCAAGCAATTCTTCGATGCGAGGCAGACCTTGCACAATATCACCCGTTTTGGCGCGTTCAAACACCAGCAGAGCGAGGGCATCACCGCGCTGCACCAAGCCACCATCCCGAACGTGAAGAATGGATTCCGGAGAGACCATATAGGGGCGGCCGACTCGGAGACGCAGCCAGCCTGGACGGATGGCTTCCACCACACCACTGGTGGGGGAAGTGGTATGAACTTCTCCAAGCATCACAATGCCGGATCGTCTCGTCTTCACTCCCCGAGCCAGCATGTCGCCACTCTGGACATATTGCCCTTGCTGGACTTCAAGAGGGCCTTGGTTGCGGTCAACTTGATAAATCTCTTGAGACAAAGAATTAATCAAAAGAGCAGAACCCTGAGGAGTATCTACAGACTGAACATAAGTCAATACATCTGTAATGAGATTGTCTGCCAGAATCATGCCCGGATTAACCAACATACCTTTGCGGAAATGCCTTAGAATATTCTGATTGTCGCAAAGATGCTGCTCTCCAGAAAGAATGGTAATGCTGTTATCTGTAAGAACTGCTACACCGTCTATTTGGCTTGTGATGGGGGCTTTGGTCAGCTGTGTTCCAGGATCTATCCATTGCCCATTAGTAATAGTCAAGATATCCTTGCTACTGAAAGCATAGATTTCTTCCGGCACAGCAAACTTCTCAGCCTGAACCGGGCTGAGAAGCAGGGCAGATCCGTCTGGAGTATCCACAGCCTGGACATAGATCGCTGGAGAGGGCTTCAGTTCCCTGATGAGCTGAGCCAGTTCATCTTTGTCCAATGTGTCCAGTGTCCGCGGCTCCGGCTGAATCCCAGCCTGGGCAAGCAGAAAACAGTACTCCTCTGCTTCACCAGGAAGTCTTAGATCATTTTCTCTGCAAAGACGCTCTAGCTCTTCCTCACTCTGCTGATCAAAGTCCTGCTTCGAATAACCATTTTCTTTTTCGGTAGAGGAGATGAGTCTCTGATTTTGTAAAGGTATAATCTTTTCTGATATATTAGAACTTTCTAAGCATTGAATTAGTACTTGCTTGCGCAAGTGATTTGACTTAGTTAAGTTATGTTTCTCACAGAGTTCTTTTAGACGACTTACAGACTCTCTTGTAAAGTTACCTCTGAGTAACTGAGCTTGTGAACATTGCTCACCAGACGGATCCACGAACCTCTCAATAAGTATCCTCAGCTTTTCTTTGCCTGACGCTGACGTCACACCCTGGATAAGCATTTCGTTACCTGTATCAGAAAGCAAACCTTCCTGGAAGAACTCCAAAACCTGGTCGTCCTGGCACGGATGCAGTTCACCGTTGCAAATTGTCAAGCTATGCTTATCCTGATTGACCATAACAACACCTGATAAGCCACTAGCCACATCCGGCATGATCTCTGTATTGGCCTCAATCCACTGCCCATCAACGACCAAAGAAGGCTTTGCTTTGCTGAGATGATAGGTCTCTTGCGGGAGGGTAAACTCCTGAACAGGGCTTAGCAGCAACGCTGCACCCTCTGGTCCATCCACAGACTGGACAAAGGTGAGGGCATCAACCGTCAGATCCTGGCTCAACACATGTCCTTCCCGAACCAATTGGCCTGACTGAAAATGCTTCAAAGCCTTCTCATCGGCACAGGCATGGAGATCACCACCACGAATGGCAACCATCTGCCCAGCAGAATTGACAAGAACTTTAGCAATACCACTGATCCGGCTTGTGCTGGTCACCAACTCCGTTCCTTGGTCCGTCCACTGGCCATCGCTCACCAGCAAAGTACTTGGATGCATGGGGTAGGTTGTTTGCTGGGGAAAGGGGCTGACCAGCAAGCCAGAGCCTTCCGGGGTCTCCACAGCCTCAACGCATGTCAAGGCGTCGGCAAGCAGCTCTTCAGTGATGGGCTGCCATGGGTAGACCAACTGTCCCTTACGAAAAGACTCACAGACATATTTATCATGGCAAAGATGTATATCACCGCTACGGATTGTCAATTGACAGTCAGGTAAGTTCTCCTGATGCTTCACCAAGGGATCTCCTTGAACAAGACGTTCTCCTAGTTTTACATCCATAGAGATGTTTTCTGGAACTACAACGTTGAAAGTATCTGATTCCCGCTCCACAATTAATCTCCGAACAGGCTCAGCTTCGAATTCGGCTGGCTTCTTGCCTGCACCTCTTACTTCGTTATTAATCTTTTCCACTGTGGAAAGCTCAACAACGGTATCTTTCTCCAACGGAGTATCCCAAGATCTTGTAATACGTGCCTCAATAGGAGGAATTTGCACCACACCATCTTCCTTGCAGAGAATCTGTGTTGTGGCGATAATCTGACCCGGCTTTACACGCTTTCCATCTTCTACTTTCAATTCCGTATGAGTAGAGCCATGGGTTGCATCAGATAGGGTATCGCGGCGTACCAAAAGACTTTCCAAGATCACCATGCTGAGACGCTGGCTCTTCTTGGTGCGACCAGGCACCACTTCCACGTCGACAGTCATCTGCGGTGTTGTATCAGCAGTTTCCAGAATAACCTGGGTGCGTAGAAGCTCCACTGGCTCCACGGACTTCACCAGTTCGCCATCCTTGAACATCAAACGCTGTTGAGCTTTCAAGGTCATGGAAGGGCCTCTAGCTTTCTTAATTGACGTGGTAGCAGGAACATAAGCATTATCTGGAATGGCAAACTCTTCGACAGGGCGAAGGAGAAGAAAGGGACTACCCTCGGATGGATTCAAAACAGACTCCACATAATGAATATCCTCAGCAACCAACTCACCTTCAATCAGCACATCTCCAGGATTAACAAGTATGCCTTCTTCGGAGAAACGCTCAAGAGCTTCTTTATGATTTGTTTTATTAACATCACAATAATATATTTTACCATTTCTTATGGTTATTTCTCTCAAGATATCATTTTTCTGAATAACTGTTACAATACCTGAAGTTTGACTGAATATATCTTTAACAACTTCAGTTCCAGTTTCAATTTCCTGATAATTCTTGATCATTAGCAAAGAAAGGTCTTTATTGATTTCATGAGTTTCTTGAGGAATCCATAGCAAGGTTCCTCCATGAGATAACTCAAAACCATGTTTATTTGAACGAGATTTTTTAATACTTAAACCTGGACTAAATTTTACTAGACCACCGCTCTGGGTCTTGAAGCGCTCATCGCTCAGCTCAGCAATGACATCACCATGACTAACTTTATTGCCTGGATTGGTATTTAGACGATAGATCAAACCATCATCACTTTCTAAATGCCAGAGCTCACCAACATGGCTGCTCTCCTCAACTAGCTTTAAATCTTTAATTGTAAGTCTAGCCGTAACAATCTGCACTTCGCGTGAGTCACCTGTAGCATCTCGTAGACGCACATCACCACCATGTTCACTTTTTAAGCAACTTTCTGCAAGCACATCATCTTTTTGAACTGCAGAATCAGCTTCAACAACTGGCTTGGCATTCGGAGGCAAGTTATAAACGTCTCCACTGAGAACCCAGATCTTTCCTAATCGTTGTGCTTTAACAGTAACGTTACCTTGGCGATCTGTAGCTTCCCGAGGTTGAATCTCCTTGTCATACTTGACTTGACCAGCCAAGTCACAGATAACATCCTTGGTAGCTTTTTCAACGCTTTTCTTCACGTTGCCACCTGCAATCTGTCCTAGCACATCATCGCGATTGACAGTACTGCCGTTCTTGACAAATAGAACAGAGCTAGAGGTGATAGAGACGCTTTGTTTCTGACCAGAAATAGATTCAACACTCAACTGGAAATCCGTTTCGGCTATATAAGCATTAATACCATGGGATGTGCGGTAAGGCCGTACCCGTGCCTGATCACCAAGGCTAACAATACCAGCAATTGTCGAGCGTACAGTTCCCGTTTCTGCTGTGCTCACACCGCCGGTATGGAAGGTGCGCATGGTAAGCTGGGTACCGGGCTCACCAATGGACTGGGCAGCCACAATGCCCACAGCTTCTCCCAGATCAACCAGCTTGTTGTGGGCCAAAGCCCAGCCATAGCAGCGGCGGCAGACGGATTTTGGTGTCTCGCAGGTGAGCGGCGAACGGACCTTCACGGCTTTAACCTGATGGGCTTCAAGCTGGGCACTGATCTCAGCGCTAATCTCCGTATTGCGGGGCAGCAAAAGTTGTTCTTTTTTAGTGGGATAAGTATTAATTAATCCTGCAATTGGACTCAACGCACCATTGGAAATTTCAGCATCGCGCTCAATCCATTGATTTTCCTGGACAAGAAGAGGAAAAGCATTCGTGTTAATAACATAATCAGCTTGAAGACGAAATTCACTAAGAAATAAAGCACTATCCTGATCAGATATGATAGACCGTACATATGTGTACTGGGTTACTTTCAGACTCTTAGTTATGATATCACCTGGCTTAGCTAATGAGCCTTTCTCAAATCGTTTTAAGATCTTTTTCTCTTTGCAAACATGCAAAGATCCCTGAAGAAGACTAACATGTAAGGTTTCATTGTTCTCACTCACAGTGACAAGTCCACGGTTGGTACTGATGATTTCCTCACTTAACTTGGTTTCTGCCTCAACCCAACTGCCGTCAGCCACTGTAAGGGAATCATCAGGTTTAACTTTCCAGATCTTTTGAGGAAGTTCGCTGACCAGCAATGCGGACCCTTGCTGAACTTTTATGGCTTGGACAAGAGCTAGTGATGAGCTCCTCAGTTCTTCTTGTAACTCGTCTCCTGGCTGAACTAAAGTGGCCTTGCTAAAGCGTTTCAAGATTGCTTTATCATGACAGGTATATAGTTCACCACCAAGAATTGTGACATGGGTAACTTTGAGTACTTTTGTAATATTTTCAGCCGTCAAACGCCCTACTAACTTACTTTGATAGTGTCCTTTATCATCAGCATTGATGATAATTCCTCTTTGAGTCCCACAATCTTCATCACGTACAATCATATCTTGAGCTACATCTACTAGGCGACGGGTAAGATAACCGGAGTCAGCTGTACGTAGAGCTGTGTCCACCAGACCCTTGCGAGCCCCGTAGGAGGAGATCACGTATTCTGTAACTGTCAGCCCTTCGCGAAAATTTGTCCGAATGGGCAGATCAATAATCTCTCCTTGGGGATTGGCCATGAGTCCACGCATCCCAACCAACTGTCGCACCTGGGACATGTTTCCCCTGGCGCCGGAGTTGGCCATCATCCAGACCGAATTCAGTGGATCGTTTTCTGTGAACGTCCTCTTGACAGCCTCAACAAGACGCTCATTAGTTTCTGTCCATGTATCAATCACCTTTGTATGTCGCTCTACCTCGGTAATTTCTCCCAGCCGGTAACGCTCTTCGGTGCGGGTAATCTCTTCCTCAGCTTCATTGAGAAGCTCTTTCTTATCTTCAGGAATTCTCAGGTCATCCACAGAGATGGAAACAGCCGCCTGAGTCGCATAGTGAAACCCCAGATCTTTCAGTTCATCAGCAATGGCTGTTGTGACTGAAGTGCCAAATTCCTTGTAGGCCCAATCAATGAGACTACGCAGGCCTTTCTTGTCAATGACGTGATTGCGAAAGACAAGGGGAGGTTTTTCCTTTCGCTCTCCCCCGCGGATCAGGGGAGTCTCTACACTCAACGCAGCAATCGCCGAGCTGGCAGCAGAGGTGACGGACTTGATGGAGGCGTTGCTAGGGGTCATGGTTGGGAGAGGGGCGGGGGAACAGGTTGCTGGAGAAGGAGCGGCCGGGAGTTAAGCGGCAATGAAACTGGAATCGGGTGGCTGATGTTTAACTTTGTGGGCAGTGATCACTGTATTAATCGTGTGATTTATCACAGCACGCCCTACCGTAGTCAAGATCATGCGGCTGAACAGATGGCCACCACTGTCGAAACGGTCACAGCGAAACTTCCAGTGCTCAAGTCGGGTTCCATCCTTAAAACGCTCGACGCGGTGAGGGCGAGCCGCTTCATCGGGATTGTCCACCTCTCCATGAAAGCGGACCCATACCCAGTCGTGCAGATTGAGGAGTTCTTGGTCATAGGCGCCGCTCACATCTGCCAGGGAGGCATAGCTATGGCGATGGCTACCGTAGGGTGGCTTTCTGGTGGAGTGGGGAGACTCGGCGGTGAGGTAGTACGCTCCCAGAACCATGTCTTGTGACGGGGTGATGATGGGCGTGCCTGTGGCAGGGGAGAGCACGTTGTTACTGGCCAGCATCAAAAGTCTGGCTTCAGCCTGAGCCTCCAGAGCCAAGGGCACATGGACGGCCATCTGGTCTCCGTCGAAGTCCGCATTGTACGCTGGACAGACCAGGGGGTGCAGTTGAATTGCACGACCGTCCACCAGCTTGGGCTCAAAGGCCTGGATGCCCAAGCGGTGCAAGGTAGGGGCACGGTTCAATAGAATAGGATGTCCATCAATCACTTCCTGAAGAACAAGCATCACCTCATCATCGTTTCGTTGAATCATTTTCTTGGCTGACTTAATGTTATTGACAATATTCTGACGGATCAGCCGATGAATCACAAAGGGTTGGAACAGCTCAATCGCCATCTCCTTAGGCAAACCACACTGGTGAATCTTGAGACTTGGACCCACCACAATCACGGAACGACCTGAGTAGTCTACCCGCTTCCCCAAGAGGTTTTGACGGAAGCGCCCTTGCTTGCCCTCAATAATGTCACTTAAGGATTTGAAGGCACGATTGTTGGCGCCGACAACCACACGTCCTCGTCGCCCATTGTCGATCAAGGCATCCACAGCTTCCTGGAGCATGCGCTTTTCATTGCGGATAATGATCTCAGGAGCAAGGATTTCCTGTAATCTGGCCAGGCGATTGTTACGATTAATGACGCGGCGATAGAGATCATTCAGATCACTGGTAGCAAAACGCCCCCCATCCAGTTGCACCATAGGACGTAAATCTGGTGGAATCACGGGAAGATTCTCCAGCACCATCCACTCTGGCCGGGACTTTGTGGCGATAAAATTGTCGATCACCCGCAACCGCTTAATGAGCCTGGCCCTCTTCTGTCCTTTACTCTTGATAACTTCCTCTCGTATCTCTGCGGCAATGTTTGGTAAATCCAGATCTTTCAAAAGCTGTTTTAATGCCTCAGCTCCAATGCTCACTTCTGGCTCTTGTTCTATATCAAAATCCACTGTATAAATGAAATCTTCAATTTCAAGCCATTCATCTTCAGTCAAGAGTTGCTTGTATATTAATTTGTACTTTTCTGTATTCATAAGTGTAACGGAAGTGATGTCGCTTTCTGGTGAAATTTTTATTGTTTTCATGTCGCTATCTTCGTCAATTTTTACTCTTGCTTTGTTGTTATATTTGACATCATCACTGAAAAGGGAACAAGCAATTTCTATTGCAGCTTGAAGATTGTCTTTATCAGTATTCTGAATGGTAATTTTTTGTGGCTCATCCCAATTATCAGATGTAAAAACAAGTATCTGTGGACTTACTGCCAGATTAGAATTTTCCCGTGACGAAAACTGACCTTTTGCAATTGGATCCGCTGTGCCAGCCTGTGCCAGTCGTTGACAAAGATCTGCTTTCGTCCCAGACCCTTTCAGACCATACTGCTTACAAAGCTCCTTGAGCTCTTTATTTGTTTTTGTGCTGAGATTCTCGTTTGTCAGATTTAGATTTTTCTTGCCAACGGGATAACATGGTTCTCCGTTGATAATAGGACTGGCGGTGACTTGAACATCAGCATCAGGGGCTGTGCTCAGCTTGATGCTGTAGGTTCCTGGCTCAAGGGGAGTCACACCGGGTGTAATCACAACATTTTTGACGTCTTCATCAGTTGCATGAACATTGATTTCATTAACTGAGACATATTCACTTTTGTATCTACTGTCTTGACTGGAGATCAAATAATTTATACGCAGATTGCGCTGTTTATCTTTGTTATTAGTGCCAATGATTTTTACTTTTTGTGGCACATTCCAATTTGCTGCATTGAAAGTTAATTTTTCTGGACTCACTTTTGCAGCAGCAGAATTCTTGCCTTTGATGTTAAGGCTGACAACCACATCAGAGCTGGGAACTTCCCCTAGCGTGATCGAATAAGTAGCAGCATTAAAGAGCTCATCAACCATTGAATTATATTCTTCATTCTTAGTTAGCACAACATAACAATTAAAATAAACAATTTGCTCCACGTCTCGCAAGGCCATATCCAGGATAATCGCCACATAACTGGGAATTCCTTTCAAGTACCACACATGGGAAACAGGTGCCGCCAGCTTGATATAGCCCATGCGGTGGCGTCGCACACGACTTTCGGTCACCTCAACACCACAACGCTCGCACACGATTCCCCGATGACGTACCCGCTTGTACTTACCACAATGGCATTCCCAGTCTTTTGCAGGGCCAAAGATTCTTTCGCAGAAGAGGCCATCCATCTCCGGCTTCAATGTGCGATAGTTGATGGTTTCCGGTTTTGTGACTTCACCAACCACCTGACCATTGGGCAGGGTGCGTTGCCCCCAGGAACGGATCCGTTCTGGAGAAGCCAGGGTAATCCTGACGTAGTCAAAGTGGTTTTCGGAGCGGATGTTGCTGGTGGACATGGCCTTCAAGGATCGGGTCAGTGGGAGAGAAAGAGGAACGGTGGGTTCAGGAAAAACAATGCCGATGCATGGTTGTGGCGTCAATCGTCGTAGTCGGGAATGCCCAAAGACTCGTAGGTGGGTCGGCTGGGGGTGCTGCGGCGAGGATTCACGTCCTGCATGAGGTCCACTTCCGTCTCGCTTTCCTTGTAGGCGGCAATGTCCAGGCCCAGAGACTGGAGCTCTCGCATTAACACCTTGAATGACTCCGGTGTTCCTGGTCGCGGGATGGGCTTGCCTTTGACAATAGCGTTCAGGGCTTCGTTGCGGCCCTGCATATCGTCAGACTTGACCGTGAGCAATTCCTGGAGCGTGTAGGCGGCGCCATAGGCCTCCAGAGCCCATACCTCCATCTCCCCAAGCCGCTGACCCCCTTGCTGTGCCTTGCCGCCAAGCGGCTGCTGTGTCACCAGGGAGTAGGGACCCGTGGATCGGGCGTGGATTTTATCGTCAGCCATATGCACCAACTTGAGGATGTGGGCCTTGCCGACGGTGACGGGTTGATCGAAAGGTTCGCCAGTACGTCCGTCCGTCAACTGGATTTTGCCTGGATGCTCGGGATTATAGACCCATGCCTTGCCCTCCTGGGCTGCGGCTTGTTCAAGGAAACTCGTGACAGTTTTCTTGGACATTTCCGGCTCATGCATTTCGTCAAAGGGGACCACCTTGACCCTGATCTCCAGATGCTCGGCAGCCCACCCCATCAGGCATTCAAATACCTGACCCACGTTCATGCGGCTGGGAACACCCAGGGGGTTGAGAACAATGTCCACAGGAGATCCATCCGGCAGGTAGGGCATGTCCTGCCGAGGCAGGATGCGGCTAATGATTCCCTTGTTGCCATGGCGTCCTGCTATTTTGTCTCCCACCTGGATTCTGCGCCGTACAGCCACATAGACCCGGACCACCATATTGGCGCCCGGAGGCAGCTCATCTCCTTGCTCTCGGGTGTAGATGCGCACATCCACCACCCGCCCTTTCTCCTTGAACGGCACCCGCAGGGAGTTGTCCCGCACATCCCTGGCCTTCTCCCCAAAGATGGCCCGCAGCAGCTTTTCTTCAGGCGGCTGGTCCGATTCACCCTTGGGGGTCACTTTCCCCACCAGGACGTCTCCTGCGGTGACAAAGGCTCCAATGCGAACAATTCCGTTTTCATCCAGATTGGCAAGGGCCTCTTCGGCAATGTTGGGAATCTCCCGGGTGATCTCTTCAGGTCCCAGTTTTGTCTGGCGGGACTCAATCTCATACTTCTCAATGTGGATGGATGTGTAGAGGTCATCCAGAACCAGTCGCTCGCTGATCAAAATGGCGTCTTCGTAGTTGTAGCCTTCCCAAGGCATGTAAGCCACGGTCAGGTTTTGCCCCAGAGCCAGTTCTCCCCCCTGGCAGGCGGAGCCGTCCGCCAACACCTGGCCAGGGATCACATGATCTCCCACTTGGACAATGGGCCGGTGATTGAGGCAGGTGTCCTGGTTGGAGCGTTGGTACTTCTGCAGATAATGAACGTGTTTTTCACCATCCGCCGTGGTGACCACAATGGTGGCGGAGTCCACAAAACTGACCACTCCGTCCACCTGGGTAATGGGCACCATGCCGGAATCGCGGGTCAACTGGGGCTCCAGACCAGTCCCCACCAGTGGCCGGGTGGGACGCAATAACGGTACAGCTTGGCGCTGCATGTTGGAACCCATCAAGGCGCGGTTGGCGTCGTCATGCTCCAGGAAGGGGATCAAGGACGTGGCGATGGAGATGATTTGCACCGGTGAGAGCTGGACGTAATCCACTTGATCCGGAGGAACTTTCTCAAAGTCCTGTCGGTAGCGCACGGGCACCAGTTCGGTGCGGATGTACCCCTCCCTGTCGGTGGCCACGTCACCGGGGGCCACACGACATTCGTCTTCCACGTCAGCTGCCAGATAGATGGGATCTCCTTCTTTGATTACGCGGCCATTTTCGCATTTCCAAAAGGGAGTCTCGATGAAGCCATACTCATTCACCCGGGCATGGGTCGCCAGAGAGCCAATCAGGCCAGCGTTGGGACCCTCCGGAGTTTCAATGGGGCAGATCCGCCCATAGTGGGACGGGTGAATATCCCGCACGGCAAAGCCGGCCCGCTCCCGGGTGAGGCCACCGGGACCCAGGGCTGAAATGCGCCGCTTGTGGGTGAGCTCTGCCAGAGGATTGGTCTGGTCCATGAACTGGCTCAACTGGCTGGAGCCGAAAAACTCTTTGACTGCGGCCACCAGAGGCTTGGGGTTGACCAACTGGGCAGGGGTCAGCGTATCGGCTTCGCCAACGGTCATGCGCTCACGGATGATGCGCTCCAGTCGGCTGAGGCCAACGCGCATCTGGTTCTGCAGTAGCTCCCCCACCGAGCGGATGCGGCGATTTCCCAGGTGATCAATATCATCCAGGCTGGTCCCCCCCACATCCAGCTCCAGGTTGATCAGGTAATCCAGGGTGGAGAGCAAGTCCTCAGAGGTGAGAGTGCGCTTATCCTCAGGAACTGTGAGCCGCAGCTTCTTGTTGACCTTGTAGCGGCCAACGCGGCCGAGATCATAGCGCTTGGGATCGAAGAATCGGCTTTGCAGCAACTGCTGACCACCGCTGACCGAGGGAGGCTCCCCTGGCCGCAGCTTCTTGTAGAGTGCCACCAGGGCTTGGTCTTCTGAAGAGATTCCCTCTTCCACGCTGGCCTCAATGGTTTTCTTGTAGTACTCAGGGTGGCGAAGCTTATCCAGCATGTCTGTGTCGGATAGGCCAATGGCGCGCATCATCACGTGGCTGTTGATCTTGCGAGTCTTATCGACTCGCACATGGAGAAGACCGTTTTTATCGGTTTCAAACTTGAGCCAGGCCCCACGGTTGGGGATCATGCTGGCATTGTAGGTGCGGCGACCGTTCTTGTCCTGCTCATCCTTGAAATAGACGCCGGGGCTACGTACAATCTGGTTGATAATGACCCGCTCCGCCCCATTGATAATAAACGTCCCCCGCTCGGTCATCAGCGGCAGTTCGCCGATAAACACGTCCTGCTCCTTGATCTCCCCACTCTCCCGGTTGATCAGGCGGCAGGTAACGTACATCTGCGAGGCGTAGGTGGCATCACAGCGCTTGGCTTCCTCCACGTCATGACGAGGTTGCTTCAACCGGTACTGATCACCGATGAAGTGCAACTCAAGCTTCCCTGTGTAGTCAGTGATGGGTGAGAAGCTGTTCAACTCCTCAATCAGCCCCTTCTCCAGAAACCACTTGAAGCTGCTCCGCTGAACCTCCACGAGGTCAGGAAGATGGGTGGCGGCTCTGGCAACCTGAATGGCGCTGCTCATGGGGGTGTGTCCCTGTTGAAGAACTGACAAAGACGTTGGGTTGGGGGTTGTTGGAGAAAGACAGGCTCATGGACAGCAACGGCGAAGGGCGATCCTTCAAAGGAGAGGATGGCGCCTCGACCCTGCTCAGCCGCTCAAGACCTGTGGTGGTGAAGCTCTTCGACCTTGGACAAGTGCCTTGTGGGGTGATTCTTGCTCAGCTTGCCATGGGGCACGCCAAGCGATGCTGGAAGCTCACTGTATCATACATGGGCGGTGTTTGGGGCAGACGCAGAGATCGCCAAGGCATCCTTCTCCATCAAGGGCGGCTCTCGCACCAATGCCCCCAAGCCAAAGAGGCGGGCCGCGGTCCGGCTGCTCACCTGGCGGACCCTTGCAATGGAGCATTGACGCAAAGCCGCGATCGCCTCGGCCACATGGGCAACAAACGCGGGCTCGTTGCGTTGCCCCCGGTGGGGCGTCGGGGCCAGAAACGGGCAATCGGTCTCCACCATATAGCGGTCCTCGGGCACCTGCCGGGCGCAGGCATGGACGACCTTGGCGTTCTTGAAGGTGACAATGCCACTGAAGCTGATGATCAACCCCAGGTCCAGGAACCAGTTCATCTCCTGGGGCGTACCGGCCCAGCAGTGCATGACCCCACGCACAGGTCGCCCCGCCTGTCGCCGTGCCGCCAGAATGTCCCGCAGAAGCACGGCGGCATCCCGGCAGTGGATAATCACCGGCAGGTCCGCCTCCCAGGCCACATCCAGTTGGGCTTCAAGGACCTCGACCTGTTGCTCCACGTTGGTGGCTTTATAAAGATCCAGGCCCAACTCCCCCACGGCCACAACCCGCTCGTCCTGACGGCAGGCCTCCAGAAACACATTCGGTATGGTTTCATGCCACCGCCCCGCTTCCAGCGGGTGAAGGCCAACTGCATAACGCAGTTCCGGGAAGCGGTCCGCCAGTTGACGGATGGCCGGAATCTCTTCAGGGGTCACGCAGGCGTGGACCAGGGCACAGACCCCCTGCTGCCGCCACCGCTGGGCCACCGTGTCCAGATCCCCTTGAAAATCCTCAAAGACCACATGGCAATGGCTGTCCACCAAGGGGGGACTGACGAGTGGCGGCGCGCCGGCCTTACCCATTGGCGGCGGCTGCCGGTGCAGCCGGTTCCAGGGCCTGCGTGACGGCCCGGCTGAGGCGCGACTTCTGATGTGCTGCGGCGTTCCTGTGGAGAACACCCCGCTTCACCGCCTTGTCAATCCGGCTGAAGGCGACACGAATGCCGGTGGTCACCCGTTCCCGCCCCGCCTCGTCGGGATGGGCGCCGTAGGCGGTGCAGGCCCCGAGACACTTCTTCACCAGAGTCCGCACCCCGGCCTTGTACATGCGGTTGCGCAGCCGGTTGCGCTCAGCAACGGCAATGCGCTTCTGTGCCGATTTGATGTTGGCCAATGGTGGCTGAATGTTTTGCAAGGGGTTTGAGTCTACCCTAAAACCATGCCTCCAGCCATCGCCTAATGGAGTCCGCAACCATGGCATTGCCCGGTCTGCCGATTCTGCGGACAGTTCACGATGCTCGGGCTCGTCTACGGCAGATTGCAGCGCGCCTTGACAGCAATCAGCAACACACCCGGCAAGTGGAGACAATCCTTGCTGCCGTGCGGGAACAGGGGGATGCCGCCCTTCTGGACTTTACAGCCCGCTTTGACGGGCAGCGCTTTGCCACGCCTCAGGAGTTGATGGCGCCCCCAGAGGCCGGCCCCCGGGCCCTGGCCAGCTTGCCATCGGCGTTGCGGTTGGCCTTGGAAACCGCCCACAGTCGCATTGAGGCGTTCCACCGCCGGCAATGCCCCCCGGACATTGACGTGACCGGCCCCTACGGAGAACGGTTGCAACGCCGTTGGCGGCCCATGACGCGGGCGGGGCTCTACATTCCCGGCGGCCGTGCCGCCTACCCCAGCACCGTCTTGATGAACGCCGTTCCCGCCAAGGTGGCCGGGGTGGAGCAGGTGGTGATGGTGACGCCCCCCTCCGGGGACGGTTCGGTCAATCCGGTGGTGTTGGCGGCCGCAGCCCTGGCCGGGGTGGACCGGATCTACCGGGTGGGAGGCGCCCAGGCCATTGGCGCCCTGGCCTATGGCACGGAGACCATCCCTGCCGTGGACGTGATCACGGGGCCTGGGAATGTCTATGTGACCATGGCCAAGAAGGCGGTCTACGGCACGGTGGCCATCGATGCCCTGGCTGGCCCCAGCGAGGTTCTGGTGATTGCTGACGAGACGGCATCCCCGGAACTGGTGGCGGCTGATCTACTGGCGCAGGCGGAGCACGATCCCCTGGCTGCCGCCATTGTGCTCACCACCAGCGATCATCTGTTGTCCCGTCTCCTCCCCTGTCTGGCCCGGCAACTGGAAACGCACCCCAAGCCGGCCACCAGCATCCGATCCCTGCAGGATTGGGGCTTGGCGGCCAAGGTGGCCACCCTGGCTGACGCCGTTGAGTTGGCCAATGAATTTGCGCCGGAACATCTGGAACTCCTGGTGGCCCAGCCCGATGCACTGCTGCCCCGCATCCGCCATGCCGGAGCCGTGTTCGTCGGTCCCGAGACACCCGAGGCGGTGGGGGACTATCTGGCCGGCCCCAACCACACACTGCCCACAAGCGGTACGGCTCGCTTTGCCGGCGCCCTTGGGGTTGAAACCTTCATGACCAACATGAGCCTGATCCACTACACCCACCAGGCGCTGGCGGCCACAGGGGAACACGTGATGGCCATGGCGGCCAGCGAGGGGCTCCATAGCCATGGGGAATCGGTGCGGCGGCGGCTCAGGAAAGACGGGGCCAGAACCCTTAGCGACCCCCAGGGGGCGCCAGTGTGCGCACATGGATGCCCTGCTCCGTCGCCTCCCCCACCAGCACCTGGTCCGTCAGGTTGACAAACAGGCCGTTTTCCACCACGCCAGGAACGGCATTGAGTTGACGCTCCAGTTCCGCGCCATCACCAATGCCCCCCGGGAAACGCACATCCAGAACCAGATTTCCCTGATCGGTCACCACCGGACCGGCCTTCCGTTGGGCAATCCGCAGTTCACATTCGGCCCCCATGGACCGAAGACGGCGACTCACAAGGGCCCAGGCGCCAGGAAGCACCTCCACCGGCAGGAGGAAGTCCAGATTCAGCCGGTCCACCAGCTTGCTGGCATCCACCACCACCAGGAAGCGGCGCGCCGCCGAGGCCACCAGCTTTTCCTGAACATGGCAGGCGCCACCGCCTTTGATCAACTGGAAGCGAGGGTCCACTTCATCAGCGCCGTCAATGGCCAGATCAACAGCCTCCACGTGGTTGAGATCCACCAGGGGAATGGCCAGCCTGCTGGCCAGAACCTGACTTTGAAAGGAGGTCGGCACCGCTGTGATGTTCTCCAGTTGGCCTTGGCGCAGTTTCTCCCCCAGAGCTTCAATCATGAGGGCGGCTGTGGATCCCGATCCCAGGCCCAGCACCATGCCGCTCCGGATCTGCTCCACTGCTGCCTCTGCCACGGCCTGTTTGATGCGGGTCTGCAGGTCGCCCATGCCCCATATACAGAGGGGAAGATTTTAGCAGGACACTGATATTTCCCCAGGGCCGTCGGCCATGCTCACCTGGGCATGGCCTCGGGAGTCACCTCCAACTGAAACTCCCGTTCCCCCCGCTGAATGTGGAGTTCCAGGGGCTGGCCCACCTGGGACGCTTCCACAAGAGCCAGCAGTTCTGCCGGTTCATGAACGATCTGCTGACCAGCGCCCACCACCAGGTCGCCCCGGCGCAAGCCGGCCCGCTCCGCAGGACTGGCCTCAACCACCTTCTGGACCAGCGCCCCATCCCGTTCCGGCAGCTTCAGGAGCGTGTTGGGATCAGCGTTGTGATTGCGAGCCCGGCGCCGGGTCAACTGCACCATCTGAATCCCCAGATAAGGGTGAGTGATCTCCCCCTGGTTTTCCAGGAGAATGGCCACTTGGCGGGCCAGATTGATGGGAATGGCAAATCCCAACCCCGCCCCGGGTCCACTGCGCACCAAGGTGTTGATCCCGATGACCTCGCCGGCGGCATTCACCAGGGGGCCGCCGGAGTTGCCGGGATTGATGGCGGCATCGGTCTGGATGAGTTCCAGGCGTTTGTCGGCGAATCCCAGGCTGGCAATGCTGCGGTGCAAGTTGCTGACGATGCCCAGGGTGACCGTGCTATCCAGCCCGTAGGGATTGCCCAGGGCGATGGCCCAGTCCCCCACCTCAAGGCTGGCCGAATCCCCCAGTTGGGCCACCTGGATGGTGCTGTCACCAGTGCGCAGCGCCACCAGAGCCAGGTCCGTGACGGAATCACTGCCACTGACAGCGCCGGTGAAGGAATGCCCGTCCGCCAGCGTCACCTCCACGCTGTCAACCCCGTCCACCACGTGGGCATTGGTGAGCACCAGGGCATGATTGTTCTCCGGATTCGCGGCAATCACCACCCCTGAACCCTGGCCGTGCTGCCGATGGGTGCTGGGTAGATCTCCCAGGGCGTCCTGCAGCAGAGGGTCCAGCAGCAGGGGATTGAGACCGGAGCCCTGGACACGGCGCTCCGTGTCAATGCGAACAACAGCCGGCGCCACCTGCTGTACAGCCATGGCAACAAAGCTGTGGCCATGGGCCTGGGTGGTTGTCGGCGCCGGTGTCTCTGCTCTCTCTGCCGTGGTCGGGTCCGCTGTGGTCAAGCCGTCAGCCTGGGCCGGGAGGGGTTGGGGGAAGACCAGTGTCAGCGCCAGTGCAACGGTTGCGGCAGTGGCAAGGGCGGCAGTCCATCTGCGCAAGAGCACCCGAGCCATGGTGGTGGGCGCTGACCTTTGGTCGTACGGGAACAACACAGTGGGGTTTTACGCCACAACCTAGCCAACCGAATCGGGGCACAGGGACTTGTCCGGTGTGGCCTGTCCATTGACGATCCGCATCACCTGGGTGTGCAACCGACCGTTGGCCTCCAGCCGCAGAAGGCGCCAGCCCGGCGCATCGGGATAGGCGCTGGGCTGGGCCGGTGAAATCTGCAGTGCCGTGGATGGACAGGCCATGAGGGGCAGCGGGGTCTGCTGCTGCCAGGCTTGATGCACATGGCCAAACACCACCCCCTTCACCTGGGGGAAGCTCCGGAGAAGGCTCAGCAACCGCCCCGGCGCCTCCAGGGCGATGGGATCCATGCGCGGGGAGCCGATGATGGTGGGCGGGTGGTGCAGGGCCACCAGGCAGGGACCGGGATGGGTGGGGAGGATGCCGGCCAGCCAGTCCAGTTGCGCCGTGGAGATATGGCCTCCCTTGCAGCCGGCCACGTGGGAGTTCAGACCCACCACCAGCCAGTTGCCCACAGCCACGCCACAGGGAGCAACCCAGGCCTGTGGCCCCAGGCAGCTTCTCAGCAAATGGGGGTGATCATGGTTACCCGCCATCACCAGAGCAGGACTGCCACAGGTGGCCAGTTGATCCCGAAGTAATCCATAGGCGGACCAGGTTTCATCCTGGCCCAGGTCACCCGTCAGCAGGATGAGGTCAGGATCGACGCTGCATACGGAGCGAAGACAGCTCCGGAACCGGGCAAAGCTGTTGACGCCGCGATACCGCCCACCAGGGTCGGCCAACAGGTGAGGGTCTGTCAGTTGAGCCACTGTCCATGCTTCGGGATGTGCCAATGGCCGGAAAGGGTTGCTAGCTTTGCCCCACATTGCCACTGGGTCCGTTCGATTTTCATGGCATTCGTGCTCAGTGCCCCGGCACTTTGACGCCATGGAGATTGGGCGGGGAGTGTCTCCCTCAGTTGGTCCTGAGAGTCTGTCCAGACCGGTGCCTTGGCTCACGCCCTAGTCCCCACAATCCGCAGTCATGCCGAGGCCGCCGCCGGATCCCTGGGTCTGGTTGTGTGTGATGTGGCCATTCAGGCCCACCGCCAACCGCTGGCGGTGGTTGTCGCAATCCGCCGCCTGGATGGTGGTGACGTGTCTATTGTTCACTGTGAAAAGCTCAGCCGTCGTCTGGGGGTTCTCCTTGACGAAGCTGAACTGTTTGCAACGGCCTTTGTCCTGGAGGTGTCCAGCCCTGGCCTCAGCGAGGATCTGGTCAGTGATCGTGATTTTCAGAGCTTTCGTGGGTTCCCCGTGGAACTCCACCGCCAGCGGCAGGGGCATCATGACGTTATCCACGGCACCTTGATGGGCCGGGATGAGACCGTGGTCTGGCTGAACCGCAAGGGCCGCATCACCCGTGTTCCCCGTGGCGACGTGCTGCAGATCCGGCTCACCACCGGCCCGTCCGGCTAGCCAGCCGCCCTTTCGTTATCCACAACCTGACCATCCATGTCGCTCGTAATGCTTCCGGGCTTGGCGGCCCTGATCGAGAACATCAGCGAAGAGAAGAAGCTGCCCCCCAGTACGGTTGAGCAAGCTCTGCGGGAATCCCTCCTCAAGGGGTATGAAAAGTACCGGCGCACACAGATGCTGGGAAGCGGTGAAGATCCGTTCGAGGGGGATTATTTCGCGAACTTCGACGTCTCCCTCAGCCTTGACGAGGAAGGCTTCCAGGTTCTGGCCAGCAAGATCATCGTAGACCAGGTGGATAGCGAAGATCACCAGATCGCTCTGGTGGATGTGCAGCAGGTGGCGGAAGACGCCCAGATTGGCGACACGGTGGTGCTGGATGTCACGCCGGATCGGGACGACTTCGGCCGCATGGCCGCCACCCAGACAAAGCAGACCCTGGCCCAGCGGTTGCGGGACCACCAGCGTCACATGATCCAGGAGGAGTTTGCGGACCTGGAGGATCCTGTGCTCAGTGCCCGTGTCCTGCGCTTTGAACGCCAGAGCGTGATTATGGCTGTCAGTTCCGGTCTGGGACGGCCGGAAGTGGAGGCGGAGCTTCCACGGCGAGATCAGCTGATCAACGACAACTATCGCGCCAATGCCACCTTCCGGGTGTTTCTCAAGGAGGTGTCGGAGGTGCCGCGGCGAGGCCCTCAATTGTTTGTCTCACGGGCCAATGCGGGACTGGTGGTCTACCTGTTCGAGAACGAGGTCCCGGAAATCCAGGAGGGGTCCGTACGCATTGTGGCCGTGGCTCGGGAAGCCAATCCACCCTCCCGTTCCGTGGGGACACGAACCAAGGTGTCTGTAGACAGCACGGAGCGGGAAGTGGACCCTGTGGGCGCCTGCATCGGGGCTCGTGGTTCCCGGATCCAGCAGGTGGTCAATGAACTCCGGGGCGAGAAGATTGACGTGATCCGCTGGTCGGCGGATCCGGCCCAGTACATTGCCCATTCCCTGAGCCCCGCCAAGGTGGGTCAGGTGCGGCTGGTGGATCCTGAAGCCCGGCATGCCCATGTGCTTGTTCCCCCGGACCAGTTGAGCCTGGCCATTGGCCGTCAGGGGCAAAACGTCCGCTTGGCCGCACGACTCACGGGGTGGAAGATCGACATTAAAAACTCCATGGAGTACGACCAGGGAAAAGAGGACGCCATCGTGGCCAAGCTCATCGCGCAGCGGCAGAAGGAGGAAAAGGCCCAAGTGGAAGCAGAGGCGCGCATCAAGGCGGAACAGGCCATGCGCGCCGAGGAGGATGCTCGCCTGCGGGAGCTCTATCCCCAGCGGGATGATCTTGACGGTCAGGCGCTCTGGCAACAACAGCAATGAGCACCACCCGCAAGCCGGTTGTGAGACGTTGTGTGAGTTGCGCCTGCCTGAAGGACCGCACCCGGATGCTGCGGCTGGTGCGGCTGGCGTCCGGGGGCCTGGGCCTGGGCAAGGGGTTCGGCCGCTCCGCCTATGTGTGCCGGTCCAGGCGTTGCCTGCAAGACGCCCGGCGACGAAAACGCATCCAGAAAAGTCTGCGGATTCCCGATCATTCCGCCATTGACGCCACATTGGCAGCCGAACTGGACACGGTTGAGCCGCACAATTGCCGCACAACTAAGGAGACCGGTCAGGATTTTCCTGTAGGATGACAGGGCTTTCCCGTGCCGCAGCCTTTGATCTTACCTCCACTCTCCAGTCCGGCGCCACAAGCCCCACGGCTTTTGTCCTATAGACTCAAGTGGTTCTCGTCTGCAAGCTTTTCCGAAGGGAGGTCTTGCAGAGCCAAGGTTTTGGCGAGACTCTCCAGCAGTGCTCGCCTGCCCTGGGGCAGGATGTCAACAGCCCTTGCATAAAGGAGGGCTTGATGGGGCAGCCCTCATCGCTCGTCTGGAGTACGCATGACCAAAAGCGGCAAAGTCCGTATCAATCAGCTTTCGCGCGCCTTTGACATTCACTGGCACGTTATTTTTGATGCTGCAAAGAAGCTTTCCATTCCCGTTAAGAGCCACAGCGGCTCAATCACTGAGGGGCAGGCCGAAATCGTCATTGGCCACCTTGTGGACAAAGGTCACCTGACGGAAGATCTGGCGTCCGCCTACAAAAACAAGGCCGTCCGGAAGGAGAAGGCCGTTGCATCAGACAAGCCCGCTCAGGTTCAACCAGCCTCCCGGGTGAAAGCCAAGGCGGCGGCGACCGCACGACCAGCACCGGCACAAGCCTCCGCCCCACGCAAGCCTGCCCCCAAGCCTTCTCCTGCTGATCAGAAACTCCATAGAAAGCCATCCCGACCAGCCAAGGAGCCTGCCCCCGTCCCTGTCAGGCGGGCCACCGCCCCTGGGAGCAAGAAGGATCCGCAGCGCCCCAGTGTGGTCAAGGTCAAGGCCAAACCAGCGGGTCAGTCCGCCAAAGGGAAGACCGTTGGCAAGGGGGCAGGGGCAAAGTCGGGTCTTACATTGCTGAAACCGCCGTCTGCGGAACCCAAGCCGTTTCAGAAGCCCAGGCTGGTGCGGCCCACTGCGGTGCGACCCACTGTGCCCACGAGGCCTCCAGAGGCTACGACAACTGCCGGGGCAGGAAAGGCCCCCAAGGCACAGGCAGGCTCCCCAGGGGGCAAATCACCATCTGTGATCAGCAAGCCGTTAAAGGTGTCTGCTGTGGTCACAAAAGCAGCCACAAAGCCGGCCAAGAGGACTCCACAAGCGTCATCGACCGGTGATCATCGCCCCAAGGGGATCACTCCACCGGACAAGGTGGCAAAACTGGCCGTGGCCAAGCAGCCGCCTCCGCTCATGGAGCCTCCCAAGCCTGCGGCCGCCAAATCCCCTGTTGACGAGAAGCCGGTTCGCAAGTCCACTGGTCGCACCAGCCCCCCATCATCCCCAACCTCCCCACCGACTCCCAGACCGGCAAAAGATCAGCGCTTGCGTTCAGGAGGCAGGTCGGCAACAGTTTCCCCCACCAGGAAGCCCTCCCTGTCTGCTGCCCCCAAGGTTTCCAGTGGCCCCGGTCGTCCCCCACAAGCCGCCAAGGCGATGGATCAACCACTCCGTCGTCCCGGTGCAAAAGCTCCACGCTCTGTGGTGGCATCCGGGATGCCCCGTTCCCGGTCGTCAGCATTGGGGGGGCGTTCTGATGGCGCCCGGTCAACCCAATCTACCCCCCAGGCACGGCCGCCTGTAAGGCAACCTCAAATCGTGGCGCGCCGTCCCAACACCAGGACGGAAAAGCCCGTCACCCCGCAGCGCTCCGGATCCGGGGGTGTGGATGCGCCGCCACAACAGAACCGTCCGGAATTTGTGGGACGTCTCCAGCGCGGCGGCGCCAGCGGCAACCCAATTGTACGGGACAGTCCCGCAACCGGTGAGCGGCGCCCCAAACCCCCTGGACTCTCCCGCACGTCGGAACTGGTGGGCCGCCCCCTGCATCGCACCGCAGGCGGTGGCCCTCCGGGCGTCAGCCGTCCTGGAGGGCCTGGATCCGAGCGGCCCCAGGGGGGACTTCCCCCGGGGGTGCGACGGCCTGCGGCCCCCAGTGAAGTTCTCGGTAAGGAGGGGACTTCCGGGTCCGCGCCGACCGCAGTGCGACCCAAGCACGATCCCAAAACATCGACGGAATCCCCCACCCCGCCGCGCCGCCCCGGACCGCCCCGGACCGGCGTTCCCGGTGGTCGCGCCCGCACCGCTGCCGGTGGGCGATCCAGGCGTCAGGATTGGGACGATTCGGCCCGCCTGGAGCAGTTGCGACGTGGTGGCGCTGCCAGCAGCAAACAGCGTACCAAGGTTCACATCATCGGCATCCATGACGAAGACGTCAACGCTGGTGAGGGCTTTGCCAGCGAAGGGGCTGCTGCGGTGCTTTCCGCGTCATTGGCCCGCCCTTCCGGCAAGCCCCAGGGCGGGACAGGGCAACCCGCCATCAAGACAAAGCGGCGTAAGAAGCCCAAGGAGACAGCCCGGCAACGGCAACGGCGGCGAGCCATGGAACTGCGGCAAGCCCGGGAGGCCAAGCAGCAGCGTCCTGAAATGCTTGTGGTTCCGGAAGGGAATCTGACGGTCCAGGAGCTGGCCGAGGCCCTTGGCGTGGACAGTTCGGACATCATCAAATCCTTGTTCTTCAAAGGCATCTCGGCAACGGTGACCCAATCCCTGGATCTGCCGGCCATCGAGAAGGTGGCCGAGGAGTTCGGGGTGCCCGTTGTGGAGGACGATGTTGAAGCGGCCGCCAAGAAGACGGTTGCCATGATTGAGGACGAGGACTTTGGGAACCTCAGCCGGCGTCCGCCCGTGGTGACGGTGATGGGCCATGTGGACCATGGCAAGACCAGCCTGCTGGATGCTATTCGCAGCACCCGTGTGGCGGCAGGAGAGGCTGGCGGCATTACCCAGCACATTGGCGCCTACCAGGTGGAGGTGGTCCATGAGGAGAAGCCTTCCCTCATCACCTTCCTGGATACCCCCGGTCACGAGGCTTTCACAGCCATGCGGGCGCGGGGCGCCAAGGTGACCGATATTGCCGTCCTGGTGGTTGCCGCTGATGATGGCGTGCGCCCGCAAACCCTTGAGGCCATCAGCCATGCCCGGGCTGCGGAGGTGCCCATCGTGGTGGCCATCAACAAGATGGACAAGGAGGGCGCCAACTCGGACCGGGTGCGGCAGGAGTTGGCCGACCACGGTTTGATGAGTGAGGAGTGGGGGGGCGACACGGTCATGGTCCCTGTCAGCGCACTCAAGGGTCAGAACATTGACAAGCTGCTGGAGATGATCCTTCTGGTGAGCGATGTGGAAGATCTGCAGGCCAATCCCGAGCGGCTGGCTAGAGGAACCGTGGTGGAGGCCCACCTGGACAAGGCCAAGGGTCCGGTGGCCACCCTGCTGGTTCAGAACGGCACCCTGCGACCTGGTGACGTGATTGCCGCCGGGCCGGTTCTGGGCAAGATTCGGGCCATGGTCAATGACCGGGGTGAACGGCTCATGGAAGCTCTCCCCTCTGCTGCCGTGGAAGCCCTTGGCTTCAGTGAAGTGCCCACGGCGGGGGATGCCTTCGAGGTGTTTGCGGATGAGAAGGCTGCCCGCGCTGTGGTGAGTGACAGGGTCAGCGATGCCCGCACAGCCCGGTTGGCCCAGCAGATGGCCAGTCGTCGCGTCAGCCTCACAGCCCTGTCGGATCAAGCAGCCGAGGGTGAACTCAAGGAACTCAACCTCATTCTCAAGACCGATGTTCAGGGGTCTCTGGAGGCCATTCTGGGGTCCCTCGAACAGCTCTCTCAAGAAGAGGTGCAGATTCGTGTCCTGTTGTCGTCCCCCGGAGAGATCACGGAAACCGACATTGATCTGGCCACCGCCTCGGGCGCCGTGGTCATCGGCTTTAACACCTCCATGGCCAGTGGTGCGCGACGAGCTGCGGAAGCTGCTTCCGTAGACGTGCGCAACTATGACGTCATCTATAAACTTCTGGAGGACATCCAGGGAGCCATGGAGGGCCTGCTGGAACCGGAGTTGGTGGAAGAGCCCCTGGGCTGGGCAGAGGTGCGTGCTGTCTTCTCCGTCGGCAACGGGGCCGTTGCCGGGTGTTACGTCACGGAAGGCAAGCTGCAGCGCAACTGCCGGCTACGGGTGCGTCGGGGCAGTCAGGTGGTCCATGAAGGGGATCTGGACTCTCTCCGCCGCATCAAGGACGGGGTGAAGGAGGTCAATGCCGGCTACGAATGTGGCGTGGGCGTGAGTCGCTTCACGGGTTGGCAGGAGGGGGACCGGCTGGAAGCCTTCTCGATGGTCATGGTGCGGCGCACCTTGAACGTTTGAGGTGGGCCGTTCCGCGGCGTCTCTGCAGCGTCAGCGCCCCTTCTGCGGCGTGCGTTCTCCGCTCTGGCCTGGGTTCGTCTCGGGCCTGGGGGAGCGGTCCTTCCAAAGCAGGTAGCCAAACAACACCACCGCCCCCACCTGGATGAGCACATCGTTCAGGTCCACGGTTTCTTGACCCACCAGCCGCAACACCATGATCGCCAGCCCCAGGGCTGCCGAGGCCTCCAGCGCAATCCACAGGGACCGCCGCAGGCTCTGCCATGGGGTCCTTAACTCTTCTTGAAGTTTGGCTTTGAGTTGGGGATCCAGAGGATCGGGGGATGGGGGAGCCATGGTGGTTTGAACTGTCGCTAACTTAGGATTCCATGGTTAGCCGCTGTAGCTCAGTTGGTAGAGCAACGCTTTCGTAAAGCGTGGGTCGTCGGTTCAAGTCCGGTCAGCGGCTTGATGGTGAAGTGACCGGAAACTGTGTCCTTGGTCACTGTTTTAAGATACGAACGCTGTTGTTTCCGCTCGGAGGCGCAATGGTTCGGATCAGTTGGTCTCTCTCTGGTGATCGCAACCACGAAACTGTGGCGTTCCACGAGGCGCGGCACCGCCGCCGCCAGTTGGAGGCCCAGGGTGCAGTTGTCTACTGGAGTGAAAGGGTCTGCCACCCCCACCCCTGCTGACGATCATGGGCGCCATGTGAGGAACAGCCCCTGGGCCTTGAGAACAGTGTCCAGGCTCAGGGCTCAATCATGACTTCCGGTCCAAAAGAAGAGGACTAGAACAGCAGGGAGAAGGTGAGCGTGAGGAAATGCCCCGGTTCGGTGTTCCTGCCGGGAGTAGGCTGCCAGCGCCCACAACGGGCCGTAGCTCCTGCTGGTGGGGGAGAGAGGCGTCATTTTTCATATTGGCGCCTGGCTCACAGACTCCACAGCAGCACCCTCGGGTTGGAGGGAGAGTGTGCCCCAACCGTAGCCGGCCACGACCCTCGTTCACAGTGCTGATTTCAATTGTTCCCTCATCAACGGGCTTGTGTACCCTGGCCTCACCGCAATCGGTGACCACCAGCACCGGCCACGGCGTTGCCGCGCCGGAAAAGTTGTCCAAGCTTAAGGTTCTCAGGCGGAGGCCACGGTGGGGTCAAGTTGGTCCCGTTCCGCATGAAGCTCGTCAGCGAGGCGTTGATCCCCCAGGGTCAGGCTTGTTGTGACGCCTGTTGTCGTGCTGTGGCCAGTCACGAGACCACGACCTGTCAATGGGTTCAGCCTGTTTTCCTTGAGCCAGCTTTGCCATGAGGCCACCAGGGACCGGGCCTCCTGATGCACAGCCTCCGCCAGATGCATCATGCGCCGCGGGCGCCCCCGCTTGGGGCAGCGCTTGGAATAGCTGGTGACGGCCCCTTGGCGATCCAGGAACTCAATGGCCTGTTGCAGCATGGTTTCCGAGATGCGCAGGTGGGGGTAGGACTTGGCCAGCTTGTTGGTCATGGCTGTGGGGTAGTCGTCCTTCTCAAGCAAGCACTCCAGAATCCAGCAGACCGCCAACTCCAGACCCAGGTATTGAACCGGCGGTTCGGCAAAGAAGCGCTGAATGTCAGGGAGGCCCATGGTGGCCAGTTGACGTCGAGAAGCCATCGCGGTCCTGTGGAGCTATCCACGGGTTAGGTCCGATCATTTTGATTTTCAAGGTGGATTTGTGAAGGAATAGGCAAGCTTGGAAGTGTTCCTGCCCCATGCCCGTCTGTTCCATGCCCAGTCAAGCGTCCAGTCAAGCCGCCCGGTTCGCTGTTTTTGATGGTGACCTCAGTCAGGAGTGGGCCTCCTTCTACAGCAGCAGTGACGCCCTCGCCGTGGATACGGAAGCCATGGGACTTTGCCATGGTCGTGACCGCCTCTGCCTGGTGCAGATTGCCGACCGGGAGGATCGGGTCTGCTGCGTGCGCATTGCCCGTGGCCAGACCCGGTCCCCGCGCCTGCAGCAGTTGATGGAATCGGACCATACCGTGAAGGTGTTCCACTACGCCCGTTTCGATGTGGCTGCCCTCCGTCAGGGCCTTGACATTGCGGTGCAGCCGGTTTTCTGCACCAAGATCGGCAGCCGTCTGGCCCGCACCTATTCCCCCCGCCACGGCCTCAAGGACATGGTCCAGGAGTTGTGCGGAGTGGAACTGGACAAGGGGGCCCAGAGCAGCGACTGGGGACGGGTGGACCAACTCACGGAACGGCAGTTGGCCTATGCCGCCAACGACGTGCGCTTCCTCCTGGGCGCCATGGACCGCTTGCGGGACATGCTGGCCCGTGAAGAGCGTCTGGAGTTGGCCCGGCGTTGCTTCGCCTGTGTGCCCACACTGGCGGAACTGGATCGCCAGCACTTTGGCAGCATCTTTGAGCACTGAACAACCCATGGGGCAAGGAGAATCGATGGAGTTGCGCTGGGAGGGGGGCCCTCACCCCGCCAATTTGGGAGTCATGGTGTGCGGTCACGGCAGCCGGAATCCCAAGGCGGTGGCGGAGTTTGCTCAACTCACCACGGGCCTGGCCCGTCTCCTGCCCCACCATCCCCTGGCCTACGGCTACCTGGAGTTTGCCCATCCCGTCATCCCCGCCGGCCTGGACAGGCTGCGCTCAGTCGGTGTGAAACAGGTGGTGGCGGTGCCGGGCATGCTCTTCGCGGCAGGCCATGTGAAAAACGACATTCCCGCCCTGCTGAACCGCTATAGCGCCGCCACCGGCCTGCCCATCAGCTACGGCCGCGAATTGGGCATGGATGCCCGCATGGTGCGGGCCGCCGCGGCCCGCATCACCGCCGCCCTGCCGCCGGAGGAGGCCAGGGGGGAGGGCAACCTGGTCCGGGACACCCTGCTGGTGGTGGTGGGCCGGGGCTCACGGGATCCGGACGCCAACGGCAACGTGGCCAAGATCACCCGCATGTTGGTGGAGGGGCTGGGGCTGGGCTGGGGAGAAACCTGCTATGCCGGCGTCACCTTCCCCCAGGTGGAGGACTGTCTGCGGCGGGCGGTGGGTCTGGGTTACCGTCGCATTGTGGTCTTCCCCTACTTCCTGTTTTCCGGGGTGCTGGTGAGCCGCATTCACCGGGCGGTGGATCGGGTGGCGGCCGACCATCCCCAACTGGACATCCGCAAGGCCTCCTACCTCAGCGATCATCCCCTGGTGCTGGACACCTTCCGCGCCCGCGCCCAGGAGGCTCTGGAGGGGAACAACGCCATGAATTGCGCCCTGTGCAAGTACCGCACCCAGGTGCTGGGCTTTGAAAACGACCATGGCGCCCCCCAGCAAAGCCACCATCACCACCATGAAGGCTTGGGGGAACCCTGCACCCTTTGCCCTGGAGATTGCACCGGCGCCTGCGAAGAAGACGTGAAGGCGAAGGCCTATCGCCACAGCCACCACCATTGAGGGTGGGTCCTGTGGCGATAGGGGCCGCTTCACTCCTCCTCCGGCAGGGGGCTGGGGTTGGCGACGGTCTCGTCCAGAAGCCGGGCCATGGGTGGACGCTCCCCATGGCCGCCATACCGCTCTTGCAGGGTGGCCAACTGGGCCTGGGCAAACTCCAGCTGCTGCGCCACACCCCGCACCCCCTCCTGGGCAGCCCGTCGATCCAGCCACTGGCGGGCAGCGCCAAGGGAGATGTGCAGAAGTGAGGCGATGCGGGCGCAGGTCACCGCATATGCGCCTTGCCGGGAGAGGGCCATGACGACGGGGCAGCAGGGTTGATGGTCCCATGGGGCAGGAGCAAACGCTGCCGCACCAGCCGGGCAATGGCTTCGCTACCACCCGGTGGCCCCATGCGCCGCTGGCCGCGGCGCCCCAGCACCCGGCCGTATTGGGGATCCGCCAGCAGACGCCCCAACTCCTGCCGGAACTGTCGAGTGGACAGGCAGGGAACCACGGCGCCCCCCAGCAGACGGCTCTGGCGGCGGGCAAACGCCGGCGTGAACTGGGGACCCGGACCCGGCAAGGACAGGGCCGGCACCCCACGACCCACCAGTTGCTCCGTGGCGGTCCCCGCCGTGGCCAGGCCCAGTTCCGCCCAGGGCAACCATGCCTCGAAGCAGCCCGGTCCCCAGAGCAGCAGCAGATTGTCCCGCCGCCATGTCAGGCGGCATCCCACGTCCGCAGGGGACGAACAGGGGGCAAAGCCTTG
Source organism: Cyanobacteria bacterium MAG CAR3_bin_5 (assembly GCA_026709085.1). Classification (GTDB taxonomy): domain Bacteria; phylum Cyanobacteriota; class Cyanobacteriia; order PCC-6307; family Cyanobiaceae; genus Synechococcus_B. Next base: position 61,618 of record JAPOTR010000022.1, read on the forward strand.
TCCCGTCACCACGGTGGCGAGGGTCCGGGGATCAAGCTGGGGTCCGGTGGCCAGCAGCACCACTGCCGCCAGTGGACGGGGCAGGGCCGCCAACAGGCGTTCGAGATTGATCAGGCATTCGGGCAACCGGCTGCCCGGCAACACCAGCAACCGCCGCTGCCGGCGCAAGCTGGCCGGCAGGGGTGGCTCCACCCCAGAGCCATCCACCATGGGGTTCCCCGGCGCCAGGGCATTGACGCCCTGGCGCCGCAATCCCCGGGCCGTCAGACCGTCACGCACCACCACAAGGCGGCAGCGCCCACGTCCCATCAGCCACCATTCCCAAGGGTCCCACTCGCTGCCCTTGCAGCGGTGATAGGCATCGGCCACGGGTGTGGTTCCCCAGTTGGTGAACCAGGTCCAGTCGCTCTTGGGGGTGCCGATAAAGCCATAGGGCCGCCCACTGCCCCAGGCCAACGCCAGTGGGAGCAGATCGCCAACGGCCAGCACCACGCCATGGGGATGGGCATTCCGCCACTGGCGGATGGAGCGCCACTGGGCCAGGATGAGGTCTCCCAAGCCGGCCCGCAGATCCTGCAACAGCCCCGTAAAACTCTGATTGCCGAACCCGCCACTGGGGAGTTGTTGCCGTGGCCCAATGGGCCGGAACCCTGGAACCAATGCCAGCCCATCCCCCAGCCCCACCAGGGCCATGCCCTCCATCAGGGCGTCATGCTCCTGCTGCCGCAGGGCCGTGAGCACACGGGCGGCAATCAGGTCTTCCCCGTGACCGTTGCTGAGCACCAACAGGGGAGGGGTAGAGGATGGCAGCATTGTCGTTCTCCCATATAGTGTTGATGATGTTCCATGCCAGGGAGGTGTCCCCTTGCCAGTTGATTTTGACGAATTTGTGGAGCAGCAGGAGAGGGACATCTCCCCGGTCTCAACCCGGGAGGAGAAACTTGCTGCCTGGAAAAACGAGTTGGCCAAACTCTATGCTTCCATGGAGGAATGGCTCAAGCCCTATATTGATTCAGGCAAAGTGAGGATTGAACCGCACACCGTTGAACTCGTTGAGGAATACCTTGGCCGCTACGAAGCCCCTGCCCTTTCCATCTTCATTGGCAACAATGAGGTAATTGCCGAGCCGGTGGGATCCATTTTGATCGGCGCTAAGGGACGTGTGGACTTGTCCGGTCCCCGGAGAACGTCACGGTTCGTACTACTTGAGGAGGGTGGTCCTTCCCAGACAACCACCACCAGCGGCGCCAATGGTCTGGAGGAGAAATTCACCTGTTCCCCACTGCGCAGCGCCATCCATCAGAGGGGCTGGTACAAGGTCACATCACCGCCCGATGCAACCGCCACCCCTCTGGATGCAGACTCCTTCAAGAGTGCTATCATGGACGTCGCCAGTGCCTACGGTGTCTGAGCCTAAGACAATTCTCCTCGGTGACTCGCCCACCCTTCGCCAGATTGCAGGGCACCACAAGGTTGTCAAGGATGCAATTTACCTTTACTACTCACCCGAGAATCCAGATTTCTCTCAACGATGTGCCTCCGATCCTGATAAAGAGCACGAGACGTTACAGGAAGTCAATACTACATTCACCATGAGCTTATTTGGTGCCATTGAGGCGTCCTTCCGCGTTGATTATTACCAGCGCACTGGTCGTGAGCAGCCGATGGATGATCCTGTTTCCCATGCATTACTCAATCTCAAGAAGAAGAAAGGTGGAAGATTTGTTTCTTTCCAAGAAATCCGGAAAGCGTGGAAAGACCACCATTCCAATGTGCTATCAGATCCCGATCTGTGGGACGACATCCACAAGGCTTTTGAATACCGAAACTGGCTCGCCCATGGACGCTGTTTGCCCTTTGAGCAAAATCAGCGCCGACAGGAAGACAGGAAAAAGTACGACTTCGACACAATCTACTATCTCGGCTGCAGGATAGAAGCGACATGCCCGTTCCTCCGCCCCTAACCATTGAGCCCTCAAGGAGGACGGATCACCCACCGCCACCACCACCGGATGCAGTGCCACTGGGCCACAGCCAGCCCCCAAGCCCAAACCCAGGTGCTCTCGTGAGCATGAGAGCTCAGTAGCAGCGGGCCTTAAATCTTCCCCATCACCACGGCTGAGCACCAGCGGAGGGGGTGTGGGGGTGCTAGGTTTAAGCTGTAGGGCAGCAGAACAGCTCCTTGCTGGCGGCATGGCCAAGTGGTAAGGCAGAGGATTGCAAATCCTTTATCCCCAGTTCGAATCTGGGTGCCGCCTTTGTCAATCCTGAGGGGAGAAGGGCAGCGTTTCCCTTACGTTGGCTGCAAGGTCTCCAATACTTTCGCCACAGCCGCGGCTGCATCGTTCCTGGCCAGACGCTCCATGGCTGCCGCCATGGCCACCAGCGGATCCAGAGCGGGCGCCACCCCTTGCAGGCGGGGGTCCAACAGTCGCCGGACGGCGCGGCGCAGTGGTTCTCCATCGGGGTTTTCGTGGACGATGACCGCGGCGCCGAGGGCAGCTACCGCCCCGGCGTTTGCTTCCTGATGCTGATCCGATGCATGGGGATAAGGCACCAATACGGCTGGACAACCGCTTGCCGCCAGCTCGCTGATGCTGCCCGCTCCGGCGCGGCTGATGGCCAGATCCCCGTGCTGAAGCAGACCGGCCATCTCCCCTGTGAACCGGCGCTCCACATAGGCCGGATCCCGCAGACTTCCCGTGTCAGGGTCATCCCGCCCACAAAGGTGAACCACCCGACACCCCGCCTTCAGCCAAGGACGGACCTGTTGCCGCACCATGTGATTCAGGCCGCGGGCTCCCTGGCTGCCCCCCATTACCACCAATAAGGGGCCGGAGCCGCGGGGCGCCCATTCCGGCAACGGAGCCGGGCGGTAGAAGTCGGCGCGCACCGGTGTCCCTGTGTGCCAGACCCGGATGGGGGGGCGGCTGAGTCTGGTTGAGTGCCAGCCCACCGCCAACCCACTGCAACAGCCACCCAACAGGCGGGTGACGCGGCCAGCCACCACGTTGGACTCATGGAGCAGCACCGGCGCCCCGGCCAGGCGCGCCGCCAGAATGGCCGGGGCAGCAATGTAGCCCCCTGTGGTGAACACCATGGTAATGCGTTGCCGGTGCAGGAGCCGGCGCACCGTCCAGACCGCCCCCAGCAGTTGCAACAGCCGTAGCAGCCGCTCCCGCCAACCCCCTTGCCAGCCGCCGATGGCCACCCAGTGCAGGGGGTAATGCCCGGGCGCCAGCCGGCTGTCCAGGCGATCCCGGACGCCCAGCCAGTGGATGTCCCAGTGAGGAAGCATTTCCGCAACGGCCACAGCCGGAAAGAGATGGCCACCGGTGCCACTGGCGGCAATCAGCAGGCGCGCCATGGCGATGCCCCCCGGAAAACGGGTACCGTAACCCCAGTTCCAGATTAAGGAGCCAGGAAAAGTGCGGCTTCTCCATCGCACCATTGGCGCTTCCTCACCCTGGGGCTGGGTAAGGAGTGGTTGGGTTGAGGACTCAGAAGGGGAGGGAGAAGGAGAGCGTGAGGGAATGATCTACGGAGGATGTTGGGGAGTTGCTTTCCTGCCGTTCCCCCTCCATGGCGATTTCCCAGGGTTCGGTTTGTCCGGGCTGTTGGGAGTAGGGAGTGAGGGACCAGAGGAGGCCGTAGCTCCTGCGATCCGGGGAGAGGGCCAGTGCCACGCCAGGGGTGAGGGTGAGGCGGTCGTTGGCGGCGGGGAAGCCGTAGGCCACCTCCGCCTTGAAGCGCTGCCCGTTGCTGGCGGCTCCACCAACCCCCTGGATGACGGTGGGATTGAGGAGGGCATCCATGCCACCCGCTGCCCCGGCGCCCATGGTGTGGCCCAGGGAGAGGGAGGGACCGCGGTTGGATGCGTTGGG
>JAPOTR010000021.1 GCA_026709085.1 Cyanobacteria bacterium MAG CAR3_bin_5
CACGCGCAGCCTACCTGGACGGCCGGGGGGTGACGGGCGAGGCCCAACGCCTCGCTACGGGGCTTCCGTGGGGAGGGGTCAACGATCCGGGGCAACCACCGGTTGGTTGGAGAAGCGGGCTTCCAGCAGGCGGTCCAGCTTTTCGTTCAGGGCTTTGTTGTCTTCTCTCAGGGCCTTCATATCTTCTCGATGGCGGGCATCCATGGCCTTCAGTTCTTCCCGCCAGCGGGCCTCACTGGCTTTCATGTCTTCCCGTAGCCGGTTCTCCATGGCCTTCAGGTCCGCCCGCACCACGCCAAAGAGGAACATCCCAAAGCCAATGACGGCGCCGGTGGGTAGCCATTCCGTCAGGCCGGGGGGAAGCGTGGGCATGGTTTGAGTGGCGCCGGATACACGCGCAGCCTACCTGGACGGCCGGGGGTGACGGGGAAGGGACGGGCAGCCATCGTGAAGCGGTTTTCCTCATAGGGCCTATGGGTTGCCACAATGACCGTCAGTGACAGGGAGAACCCAGGGCGACGCCATGATGGATCGACCAGCAGGCAGCAGCGTTTTCACCGCCATGCTCTATGGGGCGGTTCTGGGTGGCGTTGCCATGGCCTGGCTTCTGCTGGCCCCAAGGCAACGGGATCGTCTGGTGAGCCGTCAACGGCGCATGCTCCATATGCCGCGCATGATGGATGACGGCGACTATGAAGAGGAAGATGCCGTTGCCGACGGGAAGAGCCTCCCCAGGCCCCTGGAGGACCGGATGAGCCAGATTCAGAATTCCATCGAGGACGTGCGCCGCCAACTGGAGGCCATGGGCAACGATGGGTAAGGTGTCCCTCTTCAGTCACGGCATGACCACCTCCTCCCCGGCCGCCCCGACGCTGCGCCGTTCCGCCGCCATCACCCAAGGGGTGCGCCGCACACCCAACCGCGCCATGCTCCGCGCCGTGGGGTTTGGCGACGAGGACTTCAATAAACCCATCGTGGGCATTGCCAACGGCTACAGCACCATCACCCCCTGCAATATCGGCCTCAACGACCTGGCCCGGCGGGCGGAGGCCGGCCTCCACGAGGCCGGTGGGATGCCCCAGGTGTTCGGCACCATCACGGTGAGCGACGGCATCTCCATGGGGACCGACGGGATGCGCTATTCCCTGGTGTCCCGGGAGGTGATCGCCGACAGCATCGAGACCGCCTGCAACGGCCAATGTATGGACGGCCTCCTGGCCATCGGGGGCTGTGACAAGAATATGCCCGGCGCCATGATCGCCATGGCCCGCCTCAACATTCCCGCCGTCTTTGTGTATGGGGGAACCATCAAGCCGGGCCGGCACGCCGGCCGGGATCTCACCGTGGTGAGCGCCTTCGAGGCGGTGGGGCAGCACGCAGCGGGTCGCATCACGGATGCCGAGCTGCTGGCTGTGGAGAAAAAAGCCTGCCCCGGCGCCGGAAGCTGCGGGGGGATGTTCACCGCCAACACCATGGCCGCCGCCTTCGAGGCCATGGGGCTGAGTCTGCCCTTGAGCAGCACCATGGCGGCGGAAGACTTCGAGAAATCGGACAGCACCGCCGCCTCGGCCGACGTGTTGATGGGGGCCATCGCCCAACGGATCAAGGCCCGGGATCTCATGAGTCGTCAGGCGTTCGAGAACGCCATTCGCGTGGTCATGGCCGTCGGAGGCTCCACCAATGCCGTGCTCCACCTGCTGGCCGCTGCCCACGCCGCCGCTGTCCCCCTCACCCTGGAGGACTTTGAAACCCTGCGGGCGGACACCCCCGTGCTCTGTGATCTCAAGCCCAGCGGTCGCTACGTGACCGTGGACCTGCACCGGGCCGGCGGCATCCCCCAGGTGATGAAGATGCTGCTGGCGGAGGGGTTGCTCCATGGGGATTGCCCCACCATCTCCGGTGACACCATCGGGGAGACCCTCAAGGAGATTCCCGCCCGCCCGGATCCCCGGCAGGACGTGATCCGCCCCATCCATACCCCCCTCTACGCCACAGGCCACCTGGCGGTGTTGCGGGGCAACCTGGCGGAAGAAGGGGGCGTGGCCAAGATCAGCGGCGTCAAACATCCTGTCATCACCGGCCCTGCCAAGGTCTACGGCAGCGAGGAGGAATGCCTGGAAGCCATCCTCAACGGGGCGATCCAGGCGGGAGACGTGGTGGTGATCCGTTACGAGGGTCCCAAGGGCGGCCCGGGGATGCGGGAAATGCTGGCGCCCACGGCCGCCATCATCGGCGCGGGCCTCGGCGACAAGGTGGGGCTCATCACCGATGGGCGGTTCAGCGGGGGGACTTTCGGGATGGTGGTGGGCCATGTGGCTCCCGAGGCGGCCGTGGGCGGCGCCATCGCCCTGGTGGAAGCGGGGGACACCATCACCATTGACGCGCCCCGCCGGTTGTTGCAACTGAACGTGTCCGCTGGGGAACTGGCTCAACGGCGCGCCCGCTGGAGCCCGCCGGCGCCCCGTTTCCGCCGGGGTGTTCTGGGCAAGTACACCCATCTGGTGAGCAGCAGCAGCCGGGGCGCGGTCACCGACCTGAACCTCGCCTGATCGCCTCGACGGCATGGAGAACAAAGCGCAGGGGACCCGTTTGAAAGCCCGGATTCTCGCCGCCACTGTCGTTGAAGCGGGAATAGAGCAACTGGAGACGACTCACCCGCTGCGCATCAAAGCGGATGGGCATGGCCACCGGCTTGGCGCGCACCACCGGCCGCAGCGCTGTGAACGGCGCCACCACCGCACTGGCGCCGTGGGCAACCGTGTCAAACTCGCTTACCCACCGCAGCCCGCCGGGAATCAGGGCGCTGGCGCGGCTCACCGGATCGCTACAGGTGAGGCCAAGTTTATAGCGTCGCCCATCGCCACTCATCACCAGGCGCAGGGCGGAGAAGGGGCGCAGATCCAGGGGAGGCGTCAACTCGGGAGACCGACAACTGATAAAGCCGCCCCCCTGGCGCACCACCTGGGCCGTGAACTCCAGCCCCCAACTGCCGCAGTGGCAGTGGCCCTGGCTTCGTCCCCCCATGATGGTGTCGTTGAGGGCCTCCCATCCCACGAAGCCGTCACCACGGAACAGGGTTGTCGTGTCCATTGAGGGTTGCTGCTGCCCAAGTGCTATCCGGCCCATGGTAAGGTCGGGCGGCGTCCAGGGACCACGGGCCAGGCTGGATTGATTCAGCCCCGGTGTGGGCGATTTGAGGCCCCTTGCCCTGATCCGGCCTGGAGTTCGTTGGCGGCCGTCACCAGGTCCAGCAGCCGTTGCCTCAGGGCCGGATCCTCCAGGCAGCGGTAACCGGAAAACAGCTTCTGCCCCAGGGCAACGGCATCCGCGGCCCCCGTCCGTAGCCACTGGAGCCCGGTCTCCGGCTCCAGCCCGCCGGCAGCAATGCAGAAGGGCAGTGGTCCCAGGGGACCCCGAAGCTGGCGCCAGTAGCCGGACCCCAGAGCGGCAGCAGGGAACAGCTTCACCATGGCGCAGCCATGGCAGCGGGCCTGATGGATTTCCGTGGGCGTGAAGACCCCCGGCGCCAGGGTGATGCCCAGGTCTCTGGCCTGCAGCAGCAGTTCCGGCCGCCAGATGGGCATGAAGCCGTAGGACAGGCCGGCGGCGGCCACCTGGGCCAGTTGCGAGGCCGTGGTCACGCTGGCGGCCCCCAGCCGCACCTGGGGGAACCGTTGCCGCAATACGGGGATCAGTGTGGACAGCCATGGGGCTGTCCAGGCCAGTTCCACATGGCGCCAACCCACCCCATGGAGCAGGTCCACTTCCGCCAGGGCGCGCTGGGGATCCCGGGGCCGCAACACGGCCAGCAGGGGCTGACGGGCCAGGCTTGCCGTCAAATTGGCTGCCAGGCCAGCCGGGTCAGGGGCAGGATCCGCCATCCCTGATGGTGATCAAGCCGGGGGCGCGCCCGTGGTTTGTGTAACAGCAGGGGGAGCTAAAGATAAGCTGCTGCCCGCACATCCCTCGCCACCAGAAGGTTTTGCAGCTCATCGGCATCAACGGTTTCCTGGTCCACCAGCATTTGAGCCAGATCATCCAGAATCAACCTGTTTTTGGTGAGCACCTCCTTGGCGCGACGGTAGGCCCCATCCACCAACCCGGCCACCTCTTCGTCAATGAGGGCGGCAGTGTCGTCGGAAAAATCCCGCTCGCTGGCCATGTCACGGCCCAGGAACATGCCGCTGTCCTGCCGGCCCAGGGCCACGGGTCCCAGCCGGTCGCTCATGCCAAAACGGGTCACCATCTGCCGGGCCACCCGGGTGACCTGCTGCAGGTCGTTGGATGCTCCGGTGGTAACCTCTTCATCCCCGTAGACAATTTCTTCGGCCACACGCCCCCCCAAGGCAACAGCCATCTGGCTCTCCAGATAGGCACGGGAATACAGACCGGAGTCCAGGCGTTCCTCGCTGGGGGTAAAGAAGGTGAGACCACCGGCCCGGCCCCGGGGAATGATGCTGATTTTCTGCACGGGATCGTAGTCCGGCATGAGGGCTCCCACCAGGGCATGGCCCCCCTCGTGATAGGCCACAAGCCGCTTGCGCCGCTCACTCATCACCCGATCCTTTTTCTCCGGGCCGGCCATGAGGCGTTCAATGGCGTCGTTCATCTCGTCCATGGACACCTCCGTCAACTGACGGCGAGCAGCCAGGATGGCGGCCTCGTTCAGCAGGTTGGCCAGGTCCGCCCCCGTGTAGCCGGGGGTGCGGCGGGCAACCTTGCTCAGATCCACCCCCTTGCAGAGGGTTTTGCCCCGGGCATGAACCTGGAGGATTTGCAGGCGCCCCTTGTAGTCGGGCCGGTCCACCACCACCTGACGATCAAAGCGGCCAGGCCGCATCAGGGCCGCATCCAGCACGTCCGGGCGATTGGTGGCCGCCACAATGATGATGCCGGTGTTTCCCTCGAAGCCGTCCATCTCGGTGAGCAATTGATTGAGGGTCTGCTCCCGTTCGTCGTTGCCGCCCCCCAGACCGGCCCCCCGCTGGCGACCTACGGCGTCAATTTCGTCAATGAAGACGATGCAGGGGGAGTTCTTCTTGGCCTGTTCGAACAGGTCCCGCACCCGGCTGGCCCCCACCCCCACGAACATCTCCACAAACTCCGAGCCGGAGATGGAGAAGAAGGGAACCCCCGCCTCACCGGCAACGGCCTTTGCCAGAAGCGTTTTCCCTGTACCAGGAGGCCCCACCAGCAACACCCCCTTGGGGATCTTGGCCCCCACCGCCGTGAAGCGATCCGAATTCTTGAGGAAGTCCACCACCTCGGTGAGTTCCAGTTTGGCCCCCTCAATACCGGCAACATCGTCAAAGGTGACCTGGGTCTTGGGCTCCATCTGGACCCGGGCCCTGCTCTTGCCAAAACTCATGGCGGGATTCCCGCCACCGGACTGCATCCGGCGGAACAGGAAAAACAGACCGCCCAGCAACAGCAGGGGGAACGCCAGGCTGAGGAGCGCAGCTTGCCAGGCCGGTGATCCGGAATCGGGCTCCACGGTAATGTCAACCTGGTGCTGGCTCAACAGGGGCAACAGGTTCTGGTCAGGGGCCAGGTTGACCAGGGAGCGCCGGTTGTCCGTATGGGTCACTTGGGCGCTGCGTTGATCAGCGGCAATCTGCACCTTGGCCACCTGGTTGGCCTCCACCTGGTCGATAAACTCGCTGTAGCGCAGAAGCTGCGGCGCGCCGGACTGGTCCCGGGGGGTAATGAAGGCCGAGCCGATGGTAATGAGGATCACGGCCAGCAGGGTGAGGAGACCTGCATTGCGCCAGCGCTTGCTCACTGTTCCGTATTGATCAAGGTGAAGCAACCCTAACGAGCCGTCGGGTCCGTTGGGTCACCACGCCCCCATGCCGTCGGATCAGGTTGCCCGCAGCACATCCACTACGGAGCGGAAGGCGAACCACTCGGGAATGTCCTCGCCGCTGCGCAGCATCTGGCGGAACTTGGTGCCGCTCAGGGTCTTGACGTGCAGGTTCCTCTCTTCGGCCCGGTCTGCGGTGATATAGCCCTCTTCCTCTGTGTACACCAGGTTGAGGGACGGCACAACCTGCATGTTCAATTCATGGCAGTGGGTTCTGGCCAGATCCTGGGCGTCGTAGGGACCGTAGAAATCCTGGCCCGTAATGGAGGATTTGCAGCCGGCCATATCCCGGCCAATGATGAAGTGAGTGCAGCCGTAGTTCTTGCGGATGATCATGTGCTGGAGCGCCTCTCGCGGTCCGGCCATATGCATGGAGTAGGGGAGATAGCTCCAGTAGATGCGGGGGTTGTTCACCTCTGCGGCAAGGTGCTCATAGGTTTTCACCCGCACCTCGCCAGGAATATCGTCTCCCTGGGTGGGACCGCAGGTGGGATGCACCAGCACCACCGCATCCGCCGCCACGTTCTCCGCCTCCAGAGCCCCGGTGAACAGGGCATAGTGGGCCTTATGAATGGGATTACGGCACTGGAAGGCCACCACGTCCCGCCCCTTGGGAAGACGGTCCCGCAGTTGGGCAGGGGTCTGGCAGGGAAATCCCCGATGGGGCAGGCTTAACCCATGCACCGAGCCGCCCAGGTAGTAGCGGCCCCGTTCCTCGCTGATCATGCGAACCGCAGGGTGCTCGATGGACGTGGTTCCATAGCACTGCCGGGCCTCCCACGGCTTGTTGGGGAGCCACTTGCTGGACACATCCATCACCGCCAGACACTGGCCCCGGTAGGTGAGCAGGAGGCGATCACCCGGCCCGATATCCTCCTGGTCGGTGTGGAATACAACGGGCAGCCCGAAGAGCAGCCCGTTGCTGGTGCGCATGGTATCGACCACGGCGTGGTAGTCCTGCTCGTCCATGAACCCCCGCAGGGGGGAGAACCCACCCACCAGCAACAGTTCCAGGTCGCAGGCTTCCCGGTCACCGCAGGCCACGGTTTTGGTGACGGACTCCATCAGCGCGGGCCGGTCCGCTTCGGAAACCATGCGGTTCACCAGGCGATTGCCGTGGGAGGCAATGCCGGGGGACGGAGGACTGATAGTAACGGTCATGGAGGAGGGGTAGTGCAATCGCAGGAGCTTGATGCATTGTGGAACAAGCTCCTGCGTAGCGCGAGGATCAGGCGCACAAGTCAAGACGGCGGGGCAACCACCACCTTGACGTCGTGTCGGGGACGGATCAGGCCTTGTCCAGACGCCCATAGAGTTCCCCGGTGATCTTCAGGTCCAGGGGTTCCTTGCTGCCCATGTCCGTATCGGACTTCTGCAGCGCAGTGAACAGGCCACTGAATTCACCGGTCTCCCCGTCCACCCGGGTGATGGACAGGCTCAACGTGCCCTCGCTCTCCAGGTAGCGCTTCACGTTTTCCCGCTCCAGCTCCTCGGAGGAGCCCACGGGCACAAGCCCGACAGCACTGCCATAGCCCGTGGTCAGGCCACGGCCCTTGGGATCGAGGAAGTTGCTGGTGCGGTAACTGGGAACGGTGTAGGGGCCTTCAAAGTCCGTGCTGGTGGTGATGGCCTCGCCGAGGGCTGTGGCCACCAGATCCTTGCTGCTGAACACAAAGGGCACCTCCTCGCCGCCGGGCATGACGACGGTGATCAACTGGAAGTCCATGCCGCCTTTTTCGGAGAAGGTGATCCGGCCGTCGGTAACCGTCAGGTCGCCAAACACCTCATCCAGGGCGGAAGTGTAGCGGGTGAGGATTTTCCCGTCCACGAAGCGGGGTTCCTGGCGTTTGTTCACCGGCTCCACCAGCACTTGAACGGAGGAAGGATGCATGCAGACGTTGGTGAACTGGTAGCCGGTCTCCGGGTCCAATGGGATGGCCCCCCGGGCGGACTCATCCACAGTGAAGCAGTCGTTGGCCAGGCCGGTGTTGACGATCTCGTCATAGGTAAGGCCGGCGCGGGTCTTGGCCTTTGCATCACCACCGCAGGCGGTAACGAAAATCAGGCAAAGCGCCAGAACAGCCGCGACCAGGGGGCGGAATCGCATTGCTCAAAAAGCACCATCAGTCCATGATCCTACAGGTGCAGATCAGCGATCACGCTTACGATGTCGCAGCTTGCAACAGGCCTCAATGACCCAACCTCCCGGCCCGTCGAGTCCCCGTGGGAGCACCACAGGGTCCGGGCCAACGGCTGACCGGCGTTTGCAGGTTCTTCGGGACGCCGTGCAGGCCCTGGTTGCCGAGCGCCGGGACGATAGTGCGGGCATGCTGGAACTGTTGCGGGAACTGGAGCGCCTTCACCGCCAGATCGAGCAAGGACCCTTCCGTGAGTCCCTGCCTGACGGGCGCAACGCCCTCTATCAGCTTCTGCAGGACATGGAACGATCCGGCGGCTGGCCCTACATTCCGCGCCCCCGGCTGCGCAGCCTCCTCAAGACACTGGAGTTCTCGTGGGGCCTGCCGGGACAATAGCTCCCCAACGCCATGCCTACGCCCCCCCCGGCCGGGGTTCGGGCCGGTGAAACCGGTGGAGTGTCCCGGCCAGTGCGGACCAGACTGCGCCGGCCATGGCAGCCTTGTCCTGGCTGGCCAAACCGTGCTCCCGGCCGTCCCCCCACAGGAGAACGCCCCCGTTGGGCTGGTTGCCGAAGCCGCGTCCCGCCAGACCGACGGGGTTGAGGACAATCCAGTCACACCCCTTGCGCTGCAGCTTCTCCCGTGCCCGGTCCCGATCCAGGCCGTGCTCGGCCGCAAATCCCAACATCCACTGATCCCGGCGCATCCGCGCCGCCAGGTCCGCCGCCAGGTCCGGCGTATTTTGCAGGGGGAGCGGGTTGGGCAGTGCGCCCTTGGGCCACTTTACGGTATTGGTCACCCCTGGAGAATGGTCCGCCACCGCCGCCGCCATCACCAGCCCATGGACCCTGGGAAGACGGTGGGCAAGCGCTGCCCCCATCTCCGCAGCCGACACCACCGGGCAGGTGTCCAACGGGTCCAGCCAACTGGCGGGCACATTGCTCAGGGGGCCGTGGACAAGCTGCACAGCAGCGCCCCGCAGGGAGGCCGTGAGGGCCATGGCCACACCCATGCGGCCACTGCTGGGGTTGGTGAGGCAGCGGACCGAGTCCAGGAACTCCCAGGTGGGGCCGGCGCTGCAGAGAATCCGCAGACCCTTGAGATCGGCAACGCCTCCGGTGACGAGGGCTGCCCTGATGCCCTGCACCAGCAGTTCCGGATCGGGGAGCCGGCCCATGCCGCGGCTGTCACAGGCCAGCAGGCCATGGCTGGGAGCCATGGGCAGGAGGCGGGGCCAGTTGCACAGGGTGCGCCAATTGGCCTGCACTGCGGGCCCGCGCCACATGGCCGTGTTCATGGCAGGGGCCGCCAGCAGGGGGGCCTGGGTGGCCAGAACGGTGCTGCTGAGCAACGTATCCGCCAGCCCGTGGGCAAGACGGGCCAGGGTGGTGGCCGAGAGTGGCGCCACCACCACCAACTCGGCCCACTCCGCCAGGGCAATGTGCAGTGGCCGCGGTTGGCGGGGATCCCATTGGTGCTCCTCCAGGCTGCAGGGTTGGCGGGAGAGGCTGGCCAACGCCAGCGGGCTGACAAACTGCTCCGCCCTGGGGGAGAGAACACAGCGCACCTGGGCCCCCTGCTGCACCAGGCTGGACACCAACCGGGGAAGCTTTACAGCGGCGATGCTGCCGCAAACAGCCACCAGAATGCGCCGACCCACCAGGGGATCCGCCGGCGCCGGATCTTCAGTCTTCGTCAAAGGGCTCCTGGTCGATCAGGTGGCGATAGGGCCGGACCAGATCCGGCCGGTGGATGGCCAAAGCCCGCAGCAGATGCCAGTCCTGGAGGCCCGCGAAGGCATCGGCATAGTCGTCCTCCTCCAGGCGGCGGGCAATGGCGGCAACGGCGTTCCCGTCCATGGCGGCCAACTGCTGCCCGTTCTCCTCGGTTGTGCTGCTTGGATCGGAACCCATCATCCGGCAAGGCGGGTCTTCACAGTCTGGGGCCAGGGGCGCGTATGGTGGACCTTCGGGGGAGTTAGCTCAGATGGTAGAGCGCTGCGATCGCACCGCAGAGGTCAGGGGTTCGACTCCCCTACTCTCCATGGCCCCGGTTGGCGCCTGACTATGCTAAAGTGGTTATATGTCTCAATCCAAACGCGAGCAGGTGGTCAGCCACCTGCGCTACATTCGGCAAGAGCTGCGGGAAATGCACCAGGGCATCCAGGAGGACGGTCTGCTGCCCGATCCTGGCGAGGTTCGCGGCGTCATGGCCCAGATGGAAGCGCTCCTGGAGTTGGTTGCCGGTCGTTCAGCCCGCAAAGCCAGGAGTTCCAGCAAGCCTTGAGCTTCTTCATCCATGGGTAACATCCATGGGGTGACGGGCCACGGGCTGGTCGTTGCGAATGGGGGGCTGCCCCTGCTCGCCGTTGTTTGATGACTGCCGTTCAGGGACATGGGCAGTGTGCCAGTGTTGAAGAGATAGGCGTTATGAGGTGGACAATAAGAGGCTCTCCTGGGCTCGGCTTGTGAGTCTGGGGAACCTGATGGGGAGAGGGAGAAGAAGGGAAGGAGGCCTGTTCAGTCGTGCTGGGGATCCCATGGCGCTTGTCGGCGCTCATCAAGGGGATCCAAGCAAGGCGGCGAGAACGTTTGCCGCAGGTGGGTGTCTGTTCGGCTTTGCCGCTAAGCTGGCCAGGGTTCGAAGATCCAGGAAATGAGCATCCCGGCCAATCCTACCGAGAAGCCATCCATTGCCAAGGTTTGGCGGCAGGTGAAAGGCAATGCCTGGACCTTTGCCACGATCATGCTGGGATGGTGGCTCATGACAGGAGAGCCCTTTTGGTCTTTCATCGCGTATCAGCTAGAATTTGAGGAATTTGAGCCAGAACCGACTCGTATTGTCCTCTCTTTGATTAGCGGGAGCATTGCCCTTATTGTAGAGATTATAGGGGTTATAATGTTTTCATTCTTAATAACGGCAGTTCCGGTAATTTATTATACGAGAGATCGTTGTCCAAAGCCTGGGGAGATCGTTAGTATCATTCATTCCAGGTTATGGCGCTATATATATGCCACTTTCATGTTCGGCATTGTTTTTACAATTGGCTTCTTCCTCTGTATTGTACCATCTATCCTAGTAGGACTAACCTGGCCAATCTATATTAATTACATCGTTTCAACAGATCTAAGCATAAGAACCTCTCTAAGCAAAGCTTTCAAAGGGCTCAGGGTAGGTGGCGGATCCTTCCTAATGGTCTCCATTCTGTTGTTCCTTGCTGACAGTGTTGCCCGAGCGGTGCTCTGGGGGATCCCCCCCCTGGTGGTACTGCCAATGACAAAACTCTACATGCAAAACTACATCCACCACAAAGGGCTGGTTCGCGCCCGGGAGCTTGCCTGAGTTCAGGTGACGGGGAAGGTGTTCCAGCCCAGCAGGGTCCAGCCCATCACCCGCACCAGCCAGTAGCCCAGCAACAGCATCAGCAGCACGGCCATGGCGCCACCGGAGGGTAACGGCAGCACCAGGCGGCGTTGCCGCAGGGAACGCCATGCGGCCCAACCCAGCCAGGCCACCAGGGGCGGTCCGAAGACGTGGTGATGCAAGGCCAAGCCCATGTCTCCCCGCAGACTGGCCATGGCCGAGCGGGTAAGGTGACAGGTGGGGCAGGGAATTCCGGTGATGCTCCGGAAAGGGCAGACAATCCCGGGCAGGTGAACCCCCTGGCCCCGGGCCATCAGGTAACCGAGGATGGCCAAGGGCAGAAGAGCAAGCCAGCGCTGGTGACCGATCATGGTGCCCGATTCATCCCTGCAGGATGGACAGCCTAGATCCGGTTGCGGCGCTGGCGCAGTTCCGCCAGCACCTCCACTGGGTCCGTCTTGCCTGTGGCCGATTGCAGGGCGGGGGTATGGCAACGCAGAAAAGGGTTCACCTGCAATTCCACCTCCAGGCGGGACGGGATGGTTGGCAGGCGGGCTTGGCGCAGTTGCTCCACCTGCCGGGCGAAGACTTGCAGGGCCGGATTGTGGGGATCCTGATCCAGAGCAAAGGCCACGTTCCTGGCGGTGTACTCATGGGCGCACCAGATGCGTGTATCGGGGGGCAACGCGGCCAGGCGCCGCAATGAACCGAGCATCTGGGCCGGTGTTCCCTCAAACAGACGGCCGCATCCACAGGAGAAGAGGGTATCTCCACAAAACAGTTCCGGCGGTTGCCTTTGGCCGTCCACGACGCGGGCCGGCAGGACGTAGGCGACATGGCCCATGGTGTGGCCCGGCATGGCCAGCACCTCCACGGTACGACCCAGCAGCACAAAGCGGTCCCCGTCTTCCACCGGATGGGAGAGGGGCGGCAGGCGGCGCCGATCCTTCCCATGACCCACCACCATGGCCCGGGGCCAGCGCCGCAGCAATTCCGCGGTTCCGCCGATGTGGTCCTGGTGGTGATGGGTGTGCAGCACCGCCGTCAATTCCATCTCCCCATGCTCCAACGCCGTGATCACCGGCTCGGCCTCCGCCGGATCCACCACGGCGGCCTGCCGTTGCCGGGGCTGCTCCAGCAGAGGAACAAGGTTATCCCGCAGGGCGGGAAGCCGACGAATGCGCAAACCGTTCACCTCACCACGGGCACAGGATCACCCTATTGTCTCTCCCCATCCCCGGCGCCACTTCTCAACCTCGGCAGGGTCGGCGCCGATTCCGCCTCCATACTGGGAACAGCGTTGCGTCCCATGGCGGTCACTTCCCCATCACGCCACCACCCGTCTTTGCCGCTGCGTTGCCTCTCCCTTGATCTGGAGGTGAACAGGAAGGGCTGCATCCGTGCCTTTGGCGCGGTGCGCTCGGATACCGGGGAGGCCGTTTCCGGTAGCGGATCAAGGCAGGAGTTGACACGTCTGGATGGGTTTGCGGAGGGGGTGGATTTTCTGCTGGGCCACAATCTCATCGCCTTCGACATCCCTCACTTGAAAGCCGCCATGCCCCGGCTGGGGCTGTTGAAGCTTCCCCAGGTGGACACCCTGCGGCTCAGCCCTCTGGCCTTTCCCCGCAATCCTTACCACCACCTGGTGAAGCATTATCAGGACGGTGGCCTCAAGCGTGGTCAGATCAACGACCCCGAACTGGATGCACGTATTGCGTTGGAGGTGTTTGGCGACCAGTGTCAGGCCCTGCAGGAGGCGCAACACCACCAGCCGGAGTTGCTCGCGGCCTGGCACTGGCTGAGCACGCCACGGCCGCAAGGTGTGGATCGAGCGCTGGATGTCCTCTTCTCCCGTCTGCGCAGCGCCCCCCGCCCCACCGACGACGAGGGGCAACGGGCTATTGGCGCGTTTCTCAAGGGGCGCGCCTGCATCAGTCAGGGGAGGGAGGTGGTGAATGGGGCGCGGCAGTTGGGCTGGTCCCTGTCCTACGGGCTGGCGTGGCTCTCGGTGGCCGGGGGCAATTCGGTGATGCCCCCCTGGGTGCGCCATCAGTTCCCGGAGGCGGGGCGGTTGGTTCGCCGACTGAGGGATTGCGCCTGCACCGACCCCGCCTGCGACTGGTGTCGGGAACACCACGATGCCCGCAAGGCGTTGAAGCGCTGGTTCGGCTTCGACAAATTTCGTTCCCAACCGACGGATGAACGGGGTTACCCCCTTCAGCAGGCCATTGTGGAAGCGGCGATGGCGGGCGGCCATGGGCTGGGGATTCTGCCCACGGGCACGGGCAAGTCTCTCTGCTACCAACTCCCGGCCCTGTCCCGCTACGACAAGACCGGCGCCCTGACGGTGGTCATCTCCCCTCTGGTGGCGCTGATGGCGGATCAGGTGGCGGGGCTGGAGGACAGCGGCATCGGCTCCTGCTTCGCGATTAACGGTCTCCTCTCCATGCCGGAACGGGCCGACGTTCTGGACAAGATTCGGCTGGGGGACGCGGCCGTTCTGCTGATCTCGCCCGAGCAGTTGCGCTCCCGCAGCCTGCGGCGGGCGCTGGAGCAACGGGAGATCGGGGGCTGGGTGCTGGACGAGGCCCATTGTCTGTCCCGCTGGGGCCATGACTTCCGCACGGATTACCGCTATGTGGGTCGCTTCATCAAGGAGAAGGCGGGATCGGACCCCATCCCGCCGGTGCTGTGCCTCACCGCCACCGCTAAACCGAACGTGGTTGACGAAATCGGGAGGTATTTTCGCGACACGCTGGCCATTGACCTGAAGGTGTTTGACGGCGGCGCCAAGCGAACCAATCTCCTCTTTGAGGTGATGCCCACCACCGGCGGCGAGAAGTTTGCCCATATCCATCAAATCCTGACGGAGTTCTTGCCGGGCAACGTGCCCGGCGGCGCCATCATCTACTGCGCAACACGGCGCCAGAGCGAAGAGGTGGCCCAATACCTGCAAACCAGGGAGTTGGCGGCCGCCCATTTCCATGGGGGCTTGTCGCCGGAGGTCAAGAAGGAGGTGCAGCAACGCT
Organism: Cyanobacteria bacterium MAG CAR3_bin_5; assembly: GCA_026709085.1. Taxonomy (GTDB): domain Bacteria; phylum Cyanobacteriota; class Cyanobacteriia; order PCC-6307; family Cyanobiaceae; genus Synechococcus_B. The sequence goes on from JAPOTR010000021.1 coordinate 14,394, forward strand.
TCATCGTTGATGGAGATTTGCGGGCCGTTGCCGCCACCAACGCCTTCGGTATGGGCATCGACAAGCAGGACGTGCGGCTGGTGATCCATGCCGACATTCCGGGGTCGTTGGAGAACTATCTCCAGGAGGCGGGCCGGGCCGGCCGTGATCGGGAACAGGCCCGCTGCGTTCTGCTGTACACGCCCGAGGACGTGGAGCAGCAGTTCAAGCTATCGGCCCGCTCCCGGCTCAACCGGGCGGAGATCCACGGGATTCTCCGAGCGCTGCGCAACCTGAACCGGAGGGATCGTTTCAGGGGGGAAGTGGTCGCTACGGCGGGGGAAATCCTGCTGGGAGACGAGGACGGAGCCTTCCAGCGGGATTGCTTCACTGACGACACCCGGGTCCGTACAGCCCTCACATGGCTGGAGGAGTCGCAGTTGCTCACCCGGGAGGAGAACGTTGTCCACGTGTTTCCATCCTCCCTGCAGGTGAATTCCCCCCAGGAGGCCCGACAGCGACTGGACCGTGTGCAGACCATGGCGCCCGCCCGCCGCAAACAACTCCTGAAGATCGTCGAAAGACTGATCAACGCGCCCCCGGATGAAGGGGTCACCACGGACGAGTTGATGGGGACGGCGGGGTTGAGTCCCGAGGGTGTGCGAACCGCCCTCCACGATCTGGAGCACCTGGGCATCGCCAACAACGACACGGTCATCACTGTGTTTGTCCACAAAGGTGTGGTGCGCGCCTCGCAAAGGCGCCTGGAGGATGCGGAGGCGTTGGAGACCGCCCTGATTGCCCATATGCGGGAAGCGGCGCCGGATCAGGGAAAGGGGGAAGCCTCCACACTGCATGTGCGCCGGGCTGCCCAGGCCTTACGGGATCAGGGCTATCCGGATCCTCTACCGGAACGACTGTGGCGCGTCATTCGGGGTATTGCCTGTGACGGACGGGACGAGGACGGCGCCAGGGGCAGTTGGTCGGTGCGCAAACAGGATGCGGAGACAGTGCGGGTGACTCTGCAGCGTGAGTGGTCGGACCTTGAAGAGACGGCCCGCCGGCGCCGCCTGGGGGCCAAGTGTTTGCTGGACCATCTGCTGGGCCGCCTGTCCGACGGGATGCGGGGCGCGGACCTGCTGGCGGAAACCACCATGGGCAACCTGTTGCGGGCCATAACGTCCGACCCGGCTTTGAACAAGGTGCGGAATCCCCGGAAGCTGCTGGACCGGGCGCTCATGTGGCTCCACGAGATGGACATCATCCGCCTCAACAAGGGCCTGACCGTGTTCCGTCCCGCCATGACCATCCGCCTGCAACCAGGAGAAGGGCGGCGGGGCTTCGCCAATGCGGACTTCGAACCGCTGGCGCTCCATTACGAGGGGAAGGTGCTGCAGGTTCACGTGATGGCGGAGTTCGCCCAGCGGGGCCTTGCCGATATGGGCGAGGCGTTGCGGCTGGCCATGGACTACTTCAGTTCGCCGGAAGACAAGTTCCTTGAACGGTGGCTGCCGGGGCGGGACAAGGAGATCAGGCGCCAGACCACACCCGCTTCATGGCGGGCCATCGTCGAGAGTCTGAAGAATCCGGCGCAGCAGCGCATTGTTGCCGATGATCGGGAGCAGACCAACGTGCTGGTGCTGGCCGGCCCCGGCTCCGGCAAGACCCGGGTGCTGGTCCACAGGATCGCCTATCTGATCCGTGTCCGTCGGGAATCTCCCCGGGGCATTGTGGCCCTCGCCTACAACCGTCACGCTGCGGTCCAGATTCGCCGTCGCCTGGAGGAGTTGATCGGTGACGATGCCCGGGGCGTCACCGTGCTCACCTGCCACGGGTTGGCCATGCGGCTGGCGGGCGCCAGTTTCAGTGGGTGGCTGGAACGTGCCGACAATCCACCCGACAACGACCCGTTCCGGAAGGTGATCCGTCGCGCCGTGGACGTGCTGCAAGGGGAGGGCTTGCCGGAGGCAGAGGCGGACACACGGCGGGACCGACTGCTGGCGGGCTTCCGCTGGATTCTGGTGGACGAATATCAGGACATCGACGACCATCAGTACGCCTTGATCTCCGCCTTGGCGGGGCGCACCAGGGAAGAGGACGCCGGCAAGCTCACCCTCTTCGCCGTGGGGGACGACGACCAGAACATCTACGGCTTCAACGGCGCTTCGGTGGAATTCATTCGCCGCTTCGAAGAGGATTACAACGCCAAGCCCAGCTACCTGACGGCAAATTACCGCTCCACGGCCCACATCATCGCGGCGGCCAACACCGTCATCACCCCGGCCCGGGAGCGGATGAAGGCCGAGCACCCCATCCACGTTGACCGCGCCCGGCAGAAGGATCCACCGGGTGGACCCTGGGAGACCATGGACCCCGTCGCCCGGGGGCGGGTGCAGATCCTGCCGGCTGGGGATGGTCCCCTGTCCCAGGCCCAGGCCGTCATGGAGGAGTTGTTGCGCTTGAAGACGATGGACCCCCACTGGGACTGGTCCCGCTGCGCCGTGGTGGCCCGTGAGTGGAAGATTTTGATCCCCGTGCGGGCCTTCTGCGAAGCCCGGGACATCCCGGTGCAGGTGGGCAACGAGACCATCCCCAGCATCTGGCGCCTGCGGGAAACCCAGGCCCTGGTGGCCTGGTTGCGCCATCGCACGCCCCCGATGGTGGATGGTGAAGCACTGGCGGCCTGGATTGCGGCCCGACCGTCAGGTCCCTGGTATGCCCTGCTGCGGCAGGCCATCGAGGATTACAGGCTGGAGACCGGTGGCGGGGAAACTCCGGTGGATCACTGCATCGAATGGCTGGCGGAGTGGAGCCGGGAGGTGCGCCAACGCCAGCAGGGCCTATTGCTGGTGACCGCCCACCGGGCCAAAGGTCTGGAGTTCGACCATGTGGCGGTGCTGGACGGGGCGTGGGACCGTACCCGGCAAGGGGAAGACCCGGACGCTCAGCGCCGCCTCTACTACGTGGCCATGACCCGCGCCAGACATACCTTGTTGCTGGCCCGTTGTCTCCATCAAACCCATGGATTGCAGGAGGGCCTGGCCCACCATCCCGCCGTGCTCCGCCGCGACCCCGTTCCAGCGCCACCCCCTTCCCCGGCCATGGGGTACCGCCACGTTCGCGCCGAACTTAAACATGTGGACCTGGGCTTTGCCGGTCGTCACCCCAGTGGTGATCCTGTTCACGGCGCCATCGCTACCCTGTGCCCCGGCGACCCGCTCAAGCTGCGAATTGGCCCCTCCGGCCGCTGGGAGCTTCTGAACGCCACCGGATGGGTGGTGGGGCGTCTTGCCAGGGCCTTTCAGCCGCCAACAGGGATGAGATGCCGCTCAGCCACGGTGCTGGCGGTGATTGTCCGGAGCCGTGGGCAATCGGAGCCGGAGTATCGAGACCACATCCGGTGCGATTCCTGGGAAGTGGTGGTTCCGGAGTTGGTGTTTGCGCCTGAAGGGCGGGATGCCCGCTCCTGATGAAGATGCTCTAGCTGTGGGGTGCTGGCAGGCTACCGGGCTCCTACTCACGGCCACAGCGGCAGGATCCACCCTTCCACTTGCTGCACTTGGACCGCTTGCAGCCTTTTTTGCGCTTGCGCTGAGCCGAGGCAACGGGATGCATGGGGGTCCAACTGGCCAGACAATGGGGCTATGGAGTCCAGCCTCAGCAATCCAACCATAGAAAAAGCAGGGAAAGCGCCAGAAGCTTTGAGAATGTGCCTTATGTAACAAAAGGCACATACGTTTCATCACCAAGTCATGTTCGATTATGCTTGTGGTTGAGCCTTGCCGGGCAACATAGCCTCACATGGAGGCCAAGACACCATGACCACCACCACACCCACTACGGAAGCCCTGGCTGTTGCGAGCCGGCCAGCCCAGCGCCGTCGCCCCGTCCCCCGCGCCCTGGCGCCTGACGTGCTGAGCCATCTGCAACTCCATCTGCAGATGGAGTTGCAGGCCAGCTACGACTACTTCCGCCTGGCCGTCTGGTTTGCCGAGCGGGATCTGAAAGGGTTTGCCGCATTTGCCCGCCAGGAGGCCCTGAACGAACACCACCATGCCTCCCTGGTGGCGGAGCATCTCGTGGATCGCAGCCAACCAGTGGAACTGGCCACCCTGCAGCCCAACACCAGCACATGGGACAGCGTGGAAGCCGTCACCCGGTTCGTCTTTGACAACGAGGTGGCGGTAACAGCCTCGGCCCAACAAATTTACTCCATGGCGGAGAGGGCCGGTGACTACATCACCTCCGTTTTCCTGGACGGCGTCATTCAACAGCAGACGGACTCGGAAGCCCAGGCTGCCTATGTGATGAGCCGGGTAAGGCTGGCCGGGGAGGATCCTGCAGCGTTGCTGCTGATTGACCAGGAGCTGAGCCGTGGCGAGGATGATCGCCCCCGACTGGCAAAAGCCGGCGACACCTAGGCTGGACTTCCCAGGGAGGAGCGCTGTTTGTCGTCCTGGGTGAGGACGGCTCTGCAGGTGGCTTGAAGAAGGCTGAGGGTCATTGCTTCGCCACCAGCGACTCTGAGGGACTGGGCGATCTTTTCCACGTGCTGAACACGACAACGTAGACGGTGCAACTCGCCTTGCAATCTGGTGTGCATGACCTGATGATTCAGGCTTTGCCGGTCTTGGGACGCCATGGCCCAGCGTCCTTGCAGAAACTCCATTTCCCAGAGCAGGTCAGCAATGATGGTCTTGACGAGCATGGTTGCCGCAAGTGTTAGATGTTACGAACTTCCTTTATTTTGGCTGAATTCAGCCCACGCAGCACGACGAGTACCACAAATTCAGGTAGCATTGGCTACTGAATTACGGTAACAATCCGCTCAGTCCCTCAACGGCTCATGGCCAGCATTCTCTGAATGGGCGCCAAAGCCCGTTGACGCAGGTCTTCCGGTAGTTCAATGCGGGGCTCCAGGGTGTCCAGGCAGCGCCAGAGCTTGGCCATGGTGTTGCGGCGCATATGGGGGCAGGCGTTGCAACTGCACCCATCCAGTCCCGGCACCTCCAGGAAGGTTTTGCCGGGCACGGAGCGGCGCATCTGGTGCAGGATGCCGGGCTCCGTCAGGACGATGAACGCCGGGGCGTCGGCGCTGCGGCTATGGCTGAGGAGGCGGCTGGTGGAACCAATGAAATCCGCCAGATCCAGCAGGTTTTCCCGACACTCCGGATGGGCAATTACCGCAGCCTCCGGATGGGCTTGTTTCAGGGCCAGAACCGCAGTCTCGCTGAAGGTTTCGTGGACCATACAGCTTCCCGGCCAGAACACCATGGGGCGGCCGCTCTGTTGCTGTACCCACCGGCCCAGATTGCGGTCCGGGGCAAAGAGGATGGGTTGGTCTTCCGGCAACCGGCGCACCAGGTCCACGGCGTTGCTGCTGGTGCAGATCAAGTCACTCTGGGCCTTGATGGCCGCTGACGTATTGATGTAGCTCACCACCAGATGGTCCGGGTATCGGGCCCGGAAGCTGGCGAAGGCGTCGGGGGGACAGCTTTCCGCCAGGGAGCAGCCGGCCTCCAGGTCGGGAAGCAGCACCAGCCGCGAGGGGTTCAGGATTTTGGCGGTCTCCGCCATGAAGTGAACCCCGCAGAATACAATCACCTCCGCATCCGTCTCGGCGGCCCGCCGGGAAAGTTCCAGGGAGTCGCCCGTACAGTCGGCAATGTCCTGGATCTCCGGTTCCTGGTAGTAGTGGGCCAGGATGACGGCCCGCCGACGCTTCCTCAACTCCCCGATGGCTGCCGGAAGATCCGCCGGGCTGGGGCCATGGTCCAACCCCTGAACCAACCTGGGGTGCTCGTCCAACGGTGGCGCTGCGGCAAACACGAGAGACAAAACCAGTCAAGATGCTGAAGCCTAGCCAAGTCTTGAATGGGCCGCCGCCCCATGCGGATTGCCATTGCCGGCGATTTACACGGGCTCTGGGATGCCGTTGATGAGCGCATCCTGGAGCGGCTGGATCCGGACGTGGTGCTGATGGTGGGCGACCTGGGGGAAGGGGAAGACCGCATGAGTCGGATGGTGGCAAGACTTCCCGTTCCCGTGGCCTGTGTGCTGGGCAACCATGATGCTGCCCGCGATGGGCGCGGCGAGGTGTTGCGCCGCCAGTTGACGTTGCTGGGGGACGCGCATTGCGGCTGGGGCCTGCGGCGGCTGGATCCCCCTGGCCTGGCTGTGGTTGGTGGTCGTCCCGCCAGCTCCGGCGGCGGCTACGTGCTTTCGGCTGCCGTGCGCTCCGTCTGGGGGCCCGTGCCCCTGGAGACTTCAATTACACGGATCACCACGGCCGCCGCCACCGTATCGGCCCAGGATTCCCTGGTGCTCCTGGCCCATGTGGGACCAACGGGGTTGGGGAGCGCCGCCCATGATCTCTGCGGTCGGGATTGGCGTCGTCCTGCACGGGACTGGGGCGATCTGGACCTGGCCGCCGCCATTGTCCGGATCCGACGCTGGCGCCCCATCCCCCTTGTGGTGTTTGGTCATATGCACCATCGCCTTCGGGGGGGCGGCCAGCGGCGCTCCTTCCTCCTGGATCGTTACAACACGGCCTATCTCAACGCCGCCGTGGTGCCCCGCCATGGCCGGGACGAGCATGGCTGCCCCCTGCGTCATTTCGCCATGGCCCATCTGGAGGGCAACCAACTGCTCTGGGCGGCCCATTGCTGGTTTGACGGGGAAGCCACCCTGCGGTGGCAGGAGTGTCTCTATCAGGCCACGGCGGCATGAGGCCCGTGGTTCCCGCCCCTGTCCTGGTGCTCTACGCCTGCATGGCGGGCGCCCGGCAGTTCCCAGTGACTGGGCTGCCCAGACCTGCCGCCTCTCCGCCATGACTCCCTGGCCACGGATGGCGCCTCAACCGCCCGCCGCCCCCTGGCCGGCGGGCTCAGGGGAAACTCCCTTTTACCTTTTCCTTGTCAAGGGGAATAACAGACATTTATTTTAGTGTCCACAGACGCTGTTGCCCATGGTTGTCCGCCCTGGCAGTGTTGTGGCTGCAAGCGGGTTTCACCTCAACCTTCGGAGCGTTCGGCAAGTGTTGCGGAGTCTCTTACCCCTGGCTCTGGCCTGTGTCACCTGCGCCATGCCGGCTGTTGCCGCCGGGAAGTGCCGCCATCTTAATTTTGAGGTGACTCCTGAACGCAGGGCTCTTCTGAACACCATTCGCTTTGCCGAGGGCACTTGGAAGAACGGGAGCGAGATCGGCTACAGGGTTTTCTATGGAGGCACGCTCTTCCAGAAGATGAGCAGCCATCCCAACAAGGTCCATCACAGGCGATATTCCTCCCGTGCAGCAGGGGCCTACCAGTTCCTGCCCGCCACATGGCGGATGGCGCAAAAAGCCCTCCGGTTAAGAGACTTCCGCCCTAAATCCCAGGATAAAGCCGCTCTCTATTTGATCTGCCGTCGTGAGGCGCTGGGGCTAGCGGATCGTGGCAGGTTCACGAAGGAGCTTGCCCATCGGTTGGCGCCGGAGTGGGCTTCCTTCCCCAAACACTCCGGCCGCAGTTACTATGGCCAGCCCGTGCGGTCGTTCCGCTCTCTCCAGACCTTTTACAGGGCGAATCTGGCAGCGGTTCGCCGTGGGAGTCCATCCAGTCCGTCATCGGTTGCCGCCGGGCCGCCACCGGCGCTCCCGGTAGCCAACAATCCTTCAACATCCCACCCGAGACCCGACCGGTGGATTCCTGTTGCCACCTCTGCCGATTGTGACGGGGAGTTGATGTGTCTTCTGGATCACGTGGCCGGGGGTGGGGCGCCCATCCAGCCGGAACGCGTGGTCTCCCGGTCTTAAGACCGGCTGCTTGAATTCCTCTCGTCAAAAGCTGGATGACGACCCGTTGCCGAGACTGCCGGCCCAGTTGAGCTTGCGGCGCAGGGTTTTGAAGTAGGAGGGCTGCTGCTCCAGAACCAGCATCTGGGCATGGCGTTGGGCCCGTTGCAGAATGCACCGCTGCCGGGGATGGAGAGTGGCGGCGTAGGCCCCGTCTTTCCACAGCTTCACCACCCGGCTGGTTTCCCCCAGAGGCCAGATGGCCAGGCGGGCCCGGGGGGGCAGCACCACGGCGCGACTGGAGAGGCTCATGGGGCAGATGGGGCTCACCACAATGGCATCGATGCCGGGGTGGACGATGGGTCCACCGGAAGCAAGGGTGTAGCCGGTGGAGCCGGTGGGGGTGCTCACAATCAGTCCGTCCCCCTGCACCTGGTCCACCACTTCTCCATCCACCGCCAGTTCAAGGCGACAGGTGGGGGAGCGGTCATCCAGGCCGGGGCGAAGATAGAAGTCGTTAAGGGCCAGATGGAGATCCCCGACCGGGCCGTAGTCCAGCGTCCCGTCCCCGTAATCCACGGCCGCCTCCAGCAGCATGGGGCGGGTGACGGCGTAGCGGTCGTTGCGGATGCGCTGCCAGACGCTGTCTTCCCGGCGCGTGGCTTCCTGCTGGAGCAGGCTGGGGGCATGGGTGAGGAAGCCCAGGTGGCCACCCACGTTGAAGGCCAGTAGTGGAACGTCGTAGGAGGCCAGGTGACGGGCGGCGCTGAGCACGGTGCCGTCTCCCCCCAGCACCACCGCCAGATCCGGCAGCCCCGTGGCCAGCAACTCCGGGAAGGGGTTGTAGTTGAGACCACTGCGGGCAATCTGGCAGGCAACGCCAAAACTGCCCAGTTGTTGGGCACAGAGGTGGCCCCAACGGTCTGCCAGGGGTGTCCCGTCGCGGCAGATCAGCCAGACAGAGGCGAGCTTCACAGCAACTCAAACCGGAGGGCAGGGGAAAGTTGGTTCATGCCAGGGGATGGCCCGGCGGGGAAGACCTCTAAAGGCCAGCAGCCTGGAGGATATCCATAATCTGTGTGAAGTCTCCCTCCCTCATGTTCTCCTGTTGGGACTTGATGTAAATCCAGAGGGAAAGAAGAAGCTCGTGGTCACAGTAGTAGATGACACGGGCGCCGCCACGTTTGCCACGACCTTGGGCCTGAACCCGTATTTTGAAGACGGGACGTCCATTAACTCTTTTCAGAAGGTGATCCTTGCCTGGACCCTGTTTACGTCACAACTCCAGATCTTTTTCAACCTTTTGACGCAAATCTCGATCCTTCTTGAGAAGTGATTGGAGACGCCCCTCAAACTCACTGGAATGCTCCCGTCGCCGCTCTATCACCACAGACAGTCGAACCAGTCAAAGCGTTAATCAGGCAATGCCGTGGGCAGCCAACTGCGCCATGATGCCGGCCCTGACCTCAGGGCTACCGGACAGGGCAGCAGTCTCGCCGATGTCTTCCACCTCGCAAATCAGGTTTTCCAGTTGGGACAGAACCAGGCCGTTCAGTGGCAATAGCAGCCTCAAGCGTCGTCCCAGGCGACAGCGCTGCTCATAGAAGCTATCAAGGCACTGCGCGAGGTTCCCGCAGCGCCTGGCAATTCTCCTCAGTTCGGCCAGCCCCTCGTCACCATCAAACGGTTCCTGGTTCATGTAGGAGGTGAGCCGCCGGGTTTTCCAGTGGGCAACTCCCATCATCAAGAGCAACCGAACGTCGAGAACATTGACGAGTGTCAACAGAAGAGCCAACTGAACAAGCTTCAGAACCCTGCTCATCCTTTTGCGGGCAGCAGGTTTCCGAGCGGCCCGTTCCAACGCCACTACCCTGCTTAGTGCTCCAGTGGCGGCGTCAATAGAGCCAATTCCAAAGTGGCCTCTGCCGTTGCCATTGCCGCTTGATCAGCCTCGAAGCCAAGTATAGCCGGCAAGGGAAGGCAGCGGGCTACCACCGCAACAGGTTGAACTGCTCCATGTCCACCGTGTCGCGGTTGCGGTAGAGGGAGAGGAGAATGGCCAACCCCACGGCGGCCTCGGCGGCGGCCACAGTGATGATAAATACGGCAAACACTTGGCCCCGCACCTGGGCCCCGTCCAGATAACTGGAGAAGGCCATCATGTTCAGGTTGACGGCATTGAGCATGAGTTCGATGCTCATCAGCACCCGCACCGCATTGCGGCTGTTGATCAGCCCCCAGACGCCGATGCAGAAGAGCATGGCGGCAACCACCAGGTAGGCCTGAAGGGGAATGTCGGTGACGGTCATTGTGGGGAAGGGGCTGATGGAGAGGAGCCGCCCTGACTGGGGAGAACGGGTGTGCGCTGTCGCTCCAGAAGGGCTTGGTCCGCGGGCTCGCCGGTGACCACGTCCCGGGCCAGCACGTCCCGGCGGGCCAGGACGATGGCGCCGATCATGGCCATCAACAACAGCACCGAGGCCACCTCGAAGGGCAGCAGATAGTCCGTAAAGAAGTGCTCGCCAATGCGGATGAGGGCCTCTTCACCGATGGACGGAGGGCCTGGGAGCTCCCAGGGGGTGGTGAGGGCCACCTCCACAAGGAGAGCCAGCAGTCCCAGGCAGACCACCACCGAAAGCAGGCGACGCAGCAGCAGCCCTCCCATGGGTTCCATGGGTTGACGCTTATTCACCAGCATGATGGCAAAGAGGATCAACACGTTGACGGCGCCCACGTAGACCAGCACCTGGGCAGCGGCCACGAAGCTGGCGTTGAGCAGCAGGTAGAGGCCGGCCATGGACAGCAGCACGCCACCCAGGAGAAAGGCGGAATAGACCACGTTGGGGAGCAGCACCACCCCCAAGGCCCCCAGGAGCAGGGCGCCGGAGAGCAGCAGGAAGCAGACGAGCTGGGTGGAGAGCGCAAGGCTCATGGTTGGGAATCCTCCTTGGTATTCGCTGCCGCCACCTCCTGGGGCAACTGTCCGGCGCGCCGCTCCCGGTCGGGCACCCCATGGGGATCCACAGCCCCTTTGGGCAGGTAGGCCAGCTCCCGCAGGGGCTGCACCGCAGGATCCATGGTGACGCTGGTGGGGAGCCGGCCCAGGGCCACGTTGTCGAAGTTGAGGCTGTGGCGGTCGAAGGCGGCCAACTCGTATTCCTCCGTCATGGAGAGGCAGTTGGTGGGGCAGTATTCCACGCAGTTGCCGCAGAAGATGCAGACGCCAAAGTCGATGGAGTAGTTCTTCAGTTGCTTTTTCTTGGTCTCCTTGTTCATCACCCAGTCCACCACCGGCAAGTTGATGGGGCAGACCCGGACGCACACCTCACAGGCGATGCACTTGTCGAACTCGAAATGAATCCGACCGCGATACCGCTCGGAGGGGATCAGCTTCTCGTAGGGATACTGGACCGTCACCGGGCGGCGGCGCATGTGGTCGAAGGTGACCGCCAACCCCTGGGTGATGCCCCTGGCTGCAGCGGCAGCCTCGCGGCTGTAATCACCCACCTGCTTGAGAAATCCGAACATGGTGACACCGGGGAGGAGAGAGACGTGGGCTGACGGATGTCATCAGCCACTGAAGATTGTAGGAAAAACCAGCTTCAGGGCGGCGGTGAGCAGGAGATTGACCAGGGCGATGGGCAGCAGGAACTTCCAGCCGAAGTCCAGCAGTTGGTCGATGCGCACCCGGGGCGTGGTCCAACGCAGCAGGATGGCGAAAAACACCAGCAGAAACGCCTTGAGCACCGTGGTGACAATGCCCACCGAGGCCGTCACCACTTGCACCAGCGGGGAACTCAACGGCTGGTGCAGCACCGTGGCCAGCCATTCCACCGGCAGGGGGAATCCCCAGCCCCCCAGGTAGAGCACCGCCACCAACAGACCGGAGAGCACCAGATTGATGTAGCTGCCCAGGTAGAAGAGGGCAAATTTCATGCCGGCGTATTCCGTTTGATACCCCGCCACCAGCTCCTCTTCCGCCTCCGGCAGATCGAAGGGGGCCCGCTCGCATTCGGCGATGACGCAGATCCAGAAAACGAGAAAACCCACCGGCTGGCGCCAGATGTTCCAACTGAGCAGGCCGGCGCTGTTCTGTTGTTGAACGATCTCCACCGTGCTGAGGGAGTTGCTGAGCATGACCACCGCCAGCACCGCCAGGGCCAGGGGCACTTCGTAGCTGATGGATTGGGCCGCCGCCCGCAGCCCCCCCAGCAAGGCGTATTTGTTGTTGCTGGAGTAGCCGGACATGAGCAGGCCGATGGGCTGGATGCTGCTGAGGGCAATCCAGAGGAAGATGCCCACCCCCACGTTGCTGATCAGGAGGTTCTGGCCAAAGGGGACGATCAGCCAGGAGAGAATCACCGGCACCAGCACCAGCACCGGCCCCAGGGTGAAGAGCAGGCTATCGGCCCGGGCGGGAATCACGTCTTCCTTCACCAGCAGTTTGAGGCCGTCGGCGAGGGGCTGAAGAATGCCCAGGGGGCCTGCGTATTCCGGGCCGATGCGCTGCTGCACGGCCGCCGACACCTTGCGCTCCATCCAGACACTGGCCAGAACCCCTACCAGGGCGGCTGCCAGCACCAGCAGCATGGGCAGGGGCAACCAGAGGGCATGGGCCAGGTCGGGGGCCAGCCCCCATCCCTCAAGCACGGCTTGAAATCCTCCCGCCAGATCCATGTCGCCACTGGACAAGGTGGCGAAAGGCAGCCGGAGGGGCGCCATTGGCATCATGGGTGGGGCTGTTGCGGTTGGGGTCAATCTACTCGGAAGCCGCTCCCCGTTCCCGGCGGGATTGCCAGGGGCGCGGGTCTACGCCTGTGTACACCTGTGACGGGCGAAAGATGCGGTTGGCGCCCAGTTGCTCTTTCCAATGGGCCAGCCAGCCCGCCACCCGGGCAACGGCGAACAGGGGGGTGAACAGGTCTGCGGGAATGCCGAGCCGGCGATAGACGAGGCCGGAATAGAAGTCCACATTGGCGTACACCCCTTTCCCGGCCAGCCGTTCTTCCACTTTTTCCTCCAGGAGGTGGGCCAGGGCGTAGGTGGCGTCGCTGCCGTAGCAGGCGAAAAGCTTTTCCGCCAGTTCCTGGAGGATTCTGGCGCGGGGATCCTTCACCCGGTACACCCGATGCCCGAAACCGGCAATGCGCCGCTTCTGGGCCAGGCATTGATCCAGGAAGGGCTCCACCCGGTCGGGACTGCCGATTTCATCCAGCATGTCCAGCACGTCTTCGTTGGCGCCGCCGTGGAGCGGTCCCGCCAGGGTGCCCACTGCGGATGCCACCACCGCATAGGGGTCGGTGAGGGTGCTGGCGGTGACCCTGGCGCTGAAGGTGCTGGCATTGAGGCTGTGTTCGGCGTGGAGAATGAGACAGGCATCCAGGACTCTGGCCGCCAGGGGCTCCGGCTCCTTCTCGCTGAGCATGTAGAGGAAGTTGGCGGCATAGGAGAGATCGTCCCGGGGGCGGATGGGGTCCAGTCCCTTGCGAATCAACTGGAACGCCGCCACCATGGTGGGAATCTTGGCCACCAGCCGCACCACGGCCTGGCGGATGTAGAGGGGATCGTCCAGCACCCGCCGGGAATAGAACAGACCCAGGGCGGCGGCGCTGGCCTGGAGCGCATCCATGGGGTGACCGCTTTCCGGGAAGCACTTCATCACGTCCCGGATGCGGAACTTGATGCGCCGATGGGTAGAGACGTCGTTCTCGAAGTCCTGCAGCTCCCGGACGCCGGGAAGTTCGCCCCAGATGAGCAGGTGGGTGGTTTCGAGGAAGTTGCTGTAGCGCACAAGGTCCTCAATGGCGTAGCCCCGATAGAGGAGGGAGCCCGTCGTGCCGTCGATGTGGCAGATAGCGGACTGGGCAACGGGAACATCTTCAAGACCAGGCCGAAACTCCACGGCGGCGCAGCAGACAACAGACGCCATTGTGGTCCATGGGGCGTCCCCTGCCGACGCCAGGACCCGAACCGCCGGCCTCCGGGCCTGCACTCCGTATCTCTCCTTACCGAAAACCATCTCCGCCACCCCCGAGACTTTTACATTCGTTCCAGCATCGGACTTCCCCTTGGCGCTCCTCAGCCCACGGCAGCAGCAGGTGCTCAGGGCCACGGTGCGCCATTACATCGACACGGTGGAGCCGGTGAGCAGCGGCGCACTGGTGCAACGGTTTCACCTGAACGCCAGTCCGGCCACCGTCCGCAACGCCATGGTGTGGCTGGAGCGCCAGGGCTTGCTGCGCCAGCCCCACACGTCCGCAGGCCGGATTCCCAGTCAGCAGGGCTATCGCCACTACGTGGACGCCCTCCTGCCCCATGGCGGCTCCCAGGTGCAACGGCTGCAACGGGAACTGAACAGCCTGGGATTGCAGGTCCAGTGGGCCGCCCTGGACGACCTCTTGCGCATTCTGGCGGGACGGCTGGCGGACCTGACCGGGTTGCTGGCCCTGATTACCCGCCCCACTCCCCCCACACCCCGGCTGCGCACCATGCGCCTGGTGCCCAGCGGCGAGCGGCTGGTGCTGATGATGGTGGACTGGGGCGGCAACGTGGTGACGCTCAATATCCGCCATCCCCCTGTTCTGCCCCGGGAGGTGCTCCTGTTGGAGCGCTGGCTGGAGCGCCAGCTTCAGGCGGGGGGGCGGATTGACTGGCAGGCCCTCCCCTCCCAGGGTCGGAGCCTGGGGCGACCGGTGCAACTGGCCGTTGACAACCATCTCCGCCAGTCCCCCCTGGCGGTGGACGGCATGGTGGCCGTGGGTTTCGGGGGACTCATCGCCCAGCCGGAGTTTCGCCAGGCCCGCCACAACCTCCGTGACCTGCTCCAACTGGTGGAAGAGCGGCCCGAGGAGTTGTTGAAGGAGCAGCCCCAACAGTGCTCCACGGTTCTCGGGGCGCCGCGATTGCAGCACGTGAGCATTGGTCGGGAGCACAAAACCCCCACACTGGCCACCTGTGGACTGGTGAAGGTTCCCTACGACGGTCATCGGGGAACCCGGGGCTGGGTGGCCGTCCTCGGCCCCATGCGCATGGCCTACGAAACCATTATCGGCTCGGCCCACACTGTGGCCACCGTGCTGGAGCGACTACTGACGTAACCAACCCCATGCCTTCCCCGCCATGGCGGCCAATCAGAATCGCCAATGGACGCATGGGAACCGCCAACGCCATCCGGACCATGAAGCGATAGACGAAATAGATGCGCCCATTGCAGAAGCAATGCAAATAACTCTGGAAAAATCTGCTGACTGTATTATAATTGGTTCCGGTGGAAAAAGATTGGGCTCTGTGGATGGTTGTGGGGCAATCCCCACCGGCAGAGACCTGATTTCCGCAACCGCCACCCCGTCCCACCCCTCCATGCTTGAACCTGTTGCCGCTCCATTTGTCCATGACTCTGGATCAACTCCTCACGCTTGTGGTCAGCTTCTTCACGGCGTCGATTGTCCTGGCCCTCTGGCGGGCTTCTACGGCAACGGGTTCCACCAGCCGCTGAACCAGCCGCCCTTCAGGGTGTTGGGGCTTTTCAGTAGGGCTCCCTGGCGCAATCTACGATGGGAGACGTGAACCGTCTCCCCCCATCCTGCATCCATGGAGTTCGTTGACTGGCTCTGGATCCTTCACCCTGCCCTTGCCGTGGTCGTCATCTATCCCCTGGTGGGCATGGTGGCGTACCTGGGCCGGCAAACCCGGCGCCGTCGAGTGGATCGCGCCAAAGCACGCCAGATTTCCCCCACCGCCGGCCGTGACCACAAGGATCTGGGGAAGTGGCTGACCACAGGGATGGTGGCCATTGTTCTGGTGGCCATTGCGGTGTCCATTATCACCAAGTCCTTCTGGTCCGACCCCGGTCAGAACCCCAAGCGCGCTGCTGAACTGCTGCTGGTGCTGACGGGCACAGTCGTTGCGCTGCTGGTGCTCTGGCGTGTGCAACAACGCTGGCAGCGGCTCCTCTTTGCCCTGCTCACCTGGGGGGGGGTGCTGGGCCTCGGCGCCCAGCCGGAGGTGTGGCGCGTCAGCGACGACCCCGGCGCCTTCGCCTTCTGGACATCCCACTACTGGACAGGGGTGGGGCTGGTGGCCCTGATGCTGTTCTCCATGGCCATCAGCCCGGAAACGCTCCGCCGCCTGGCTTGGCGCCGTGTGCATCTGGCCGTCAGCATCATGGCGGGCGTTCTGTTGCTGATCCAGGGCATCAGCGGGTCCAAGGATCTACTGGAAATCCCCCTGAGTTGGCAGCAGCCAACCATCTGGTCGTGTGATTTCAACGCCCGCCGCTGCCCAGGCGGCGAACAGGCCAGGCTAGAAGAGCCCACGGCCCTTCAGCCTGTGGGTTGAGACCAACTGCGCAATGGTGACCCCCTGGCATTGCTCTTGTCCCTACCCCTTGCTTCCCTGGCCCTCAGCCTGCTGCCCACCCTGCTGGTGGTGCTCACCTGCTGCTGGCTCACCCGGCGTCCAGAAGCCCAATGCCGGCCATGGCGGCGGCGGCTGGCCATTCTGCTGATCACCGGCCTGGCGGGACGTTATCTCGTCTGGCGGGTGCTGTTCGGCTTGAATCAGCAGTCCCCCATGGCGTTGGGGTTGAGCTGGCTGCTGTTGGCCTGCGAAGGTTGGCTGATCCTCACAGGCCTGTTGCAGATCGGCCTGTCCTTCTCCAGGCGGAGGGAGCGCACCATCGCTGCCGAGGCTGGCGAAGCCCTGCTGCAACAGTGCCCCAGCCCCCCCACGGTGGACGTGCTGATTCCCTGCTGCGGTGAACCCCTGGCGTTGCTGGAGCGCACCATCCTTGCCTGCTGCCGCCTGGACTACCCCGCCAAGACGGTCTGGCTCCTGGATGATGGCCCTGAACAGGAGGAAACCGGTGGCCAGGAGAGCGGTTCTGCCCGGCAGCGCCGTGCATTGGCCCGGAGCCTGGGGGCCCGCTACCACCACCGCCAGGGACGCCGGCACGCCAAAGCGGGGAATCTCAATGCGGTGTTGCCCCACTGCCATGGGGAGTTGCTGGCGGTGTTTGACGCCGACGTGGTGCCCCAGCCCCACTTCCTGCGCCGCACCGTCGGGTTGTTCCTCCGTGAATCCCGCCTGGGGTTTGTACAAACCCCCCAGAGCTACATGACCCCGGATCCCCTGATGCGCAACCTGGCCATGGAGGACTGGCTGCTGCCGGACGAGGAAAGTTTCTACCGCTGGATCGAGCCGGTGCGGGACAGTGTGGGGGCCGTGGTTTGCGCGGGCACGTCTTTCCTGATGAGGCGGCGGGCCCTGGATCAGGTGGGCGGGTTCTCCACCGATAGCCTGTCCGAAGACCTGGCCACCGGGATTCGACTCGTTGCCCTGGGCTGGCAAGGTCTCTTCCTGCCCGAGAAGCTCAGCGCCGGGCTGGCCGCACCGGGTGTGGCGGACTTTGCCCAGCAGCGGTTGCGCTGGTGCCGCGGCACGCTGCAAACCCTGCGCAGCCCCTGGGGACCCCTGCGCATTACCGGCCTCGGTTGGCTTCAGCGGCTGGCGTTTCTGGAAGGGGCGCTGCACTGGTTCAACGCCATCCCCCGACTCATCCTGCTGGCGTTGCCCCTGAGCACCGGCCTTCTGGGGATTCTGCCCATCAACCTCAACGGCGCCAGCTTCCTGATGGTGTTTCTGCCCTACTGGCTCAGCCTGCTGATGCTGGTGAGCTGGCTCAACCGTGAATCCCGCTCCGCTCTGCTGCCGGAACTCTATAGCTGGCTGCTCACACCGGTGCTGGCCTGGGCGGTGGTGCAGACCCTGTTGGTCCCCCGCTGGCGTCCGGGCTTCCGGATCACCTCCAAAACGTTGCACCGCCCCAAACCCCGCCTGGCCTGGAATCTGGTGATTCCCATTCTGGCGCTGTTTGTCCTCAACGGCTGGAATCTCCTGGGGCTGTTGTCCATCCTGCCCCCCAGCCCCGCCATGGCCACCATGCTCACCCAGCAACAGGCGGAGGGGAATCGGTTTGTGGGCCTTCTCTGGAGTGGGCTGAACCTGCTCGGATTGCTGACGGCCCTCAGGGCCTGCCTGGATCCGCCCCGGACCCGGTCACTGCCCACGTTCCGGGTGTGCTGGCCGGGCCGACTCTCCACGGACAACGGCGGCACGGTCCACCAGGTTCACGTATGTCGCATCAATGAACAGGAGGTGGTGGTGGAGCCCAAGGCCGCCCTGGCGCCCGGCGGCGGGCAGTTGGCCATCGCGGCCGCCGCCGGGGCGGGGCGGGCCTCCCCTGTCCTGACGGTCCACGCCGGACCCACCCCCGGCCATGGTCGACTGCTTCCCCGGGACCAGCGCCAGCACCGGGACTGGCTCCATTGGCTCTATGCCACGCCGGGGCGCTGGCCCGATCCCGCCGCACCCGTGGAATGGCAAGCCATGCTGGCCCTTCTGCGGCGGCTGTTCTGGCGGCATGACCATGCCATGGGGTTGTTCGTTCCTCTGCCCAAGTCCGCCACCCTGGCCCACCCCCAGGCCGTCCCTCAGCCGCCATCCCTGGAGGGCCATGGACCTCACCAAGTGGCGTGATAGCCGGTGAAGACGGCCCATTCCGACTCTGCAGCGGACTGATGCCGAGGCTCAATGCTCCCCGCCAATCTCAGGGAGAGATCACCTCCCGACAGAGGCAACTCCAGGGTTACAGCCAGATCCAACTGGCGGCCACTGGTGGATAAGGATTCTTCAGAGGAGGCGCCGGTGACAATGCCGTCTTGAACGCCGGTAGCACGGGTGTATCGTATGGAACCGCTGGTCACCCGTAGGGGCTGGGAGAGGGAAAGGTTCAGGAAAGTGTCGTTGCCCAAGCTGCGCCTGGCCTGGAGGCGGAAGGCGTTGGCGCCGAGGCTGGAGATGGTCTCGATCAAGTGACTGGAGGTAACAGAGGGGGTGACAATGCCCACCTCTCCAACCGCCGACAAGCTCCACTGGCCAGCAGAGCTTTCAACCTCGGCGCCGAGAAAGACGGTATCAGCCGAGAGTTGACCGAAGGCGCCGTTGGCCTGACTGCCTAGCAACGACTCGTACTCCTTGACATGGCCCGCCGCGAAGGAGACCATGGGCAGAGAAGGGGGATCCCAGAACAATGTCAGACCATGCAGACGCTCCGGCGCCGCCAGGAATGATGCGGTAAACCCCTGGGGACCGGCCATAGTGAAGGAGGAGGCGCCGTTGGCCAGGGCCAGGTGACCGTCGGCAGTGGGGGGCGCCGTCTTCTGCACATGAAACTGCCACGTCTCGGGAACGGGTTGCCGGTGGCTGGAGCGGAGAAAGTCTTGCAGGAGGGTGGCAAGGGAAGCGCCAGAGGACTCCGCAACGAAGGAGGCGGCATCGACCCAGAAGGGGGCGCCGAGGGAATCGAAGACGGCCACCTCCTGGGCGCCAAGGGCGCGGGAGAAAGCATCCCCCAGGGCAGGGCCAGCCGCCAGGGAAGTGGCAATGACGGGTATGCCCTGGTCCACTGCGGACATGGACTGGCCGCTGCCCATGAAGGCGGTGACGCCCCAGGGGTTGGTGGCGGCCCCCAGGTCCATGAGGCCGTGGCCATAGATATTGGCGGTGGCGTAGATGCCGTCGTCCTTCGCGGTGGCAAAGAGGCGCGATACCAACTGCTCGTTGGACAGTTGGTTACGGAATACGTGTTTCATGATCGCCAGGCCGCCGCTGACCATGGGCGCTGCATAGGAGGCGCCGCGGCCCAGGCCATATTGTCCATTCAGTTGATCCTGGGTGCAGGTGACTGCGGAGAGAGGGTCTGCGGTGCAGTGTGTATTGGCGACAAGTATACCTTCCCCCGGTGCGGCAATACAGAAGGCCTTGGCGATCCCGCAGCGATTGGAGAAGGATGAGATCTTACCGGCTTCCCCAACGCTCACCACTGCGATGGAGTGGCCTTGCAATTCGCTGATTCTTGCAACGAGACCGGCCAAAAGCTCAGGGGAAGATGGAGTGGCGCCCTGGGTTGTCCCGTCATTGCCGGCCGACCATACAAGAATCGTTTTCTTTTGTTTATCAGCCTGAGCAAGAGCCTTGATAGTCTTGCTGTAATTGTCGCGAAGCTGTTTCTCTGTATAATTTTCAATCCCTCCTGAAAATCCGAATGATAGATTGAGAATGTCTAGATTATTCCCTAGAACAGTATTGTAGAGTTGCGAATCGGAGTTGTCTACAGATGATAACCGTTGAAGAGTAATTGGGGTATAAGTTCCGCCACCGCTGCCCAGCGGAATAGCAAACATTTTAACAGTTGCACCATAGGCGCCGTAATACCGCCCGGCCGCTATGCTGGCAACCGCAGTTCCATGGGAAAAAGCTCCCGTAGCCTCCTGGGTAGCGCTTTGAAGCAATTTCCGGGTAATGGCGCCGGAGCCCGTATATTGAAAAGCATGGTGCGAAGAATGTATCCCGGTATCAATCAATCCAATCGTCACTCCCTTGCCGGGTGTGGCTGCTGCAGCACTGCCTCGAATCAATTCAAGGTTTGCCAGGGCCTCATATGTATTGACCATTTCCAAAGGCCATTTTATCGCTTCTTGAACAACAGTGCTTCTGAAGTCACTCTCAATCCTGGTGACAATCCCGGTCTTGACTGCAGTGGTCAACTGCTGAACCTTTGCCTCAACCTCGGCATTGGTCAAGCAATCGCCACCGTGCGTCTTGAGGCATGGCAGTCACCGGTACCGTGACGTGACCGCCCCGTAGCCGCCGCCGCTGGCCCCATGGCTCATTCGTGCCGTGTCGTTGGCGGTATCGTCGTCTTGCCCGGCCGTGACGGTGACAGTCCGGACAGTGTTCCACGTGCTGGCGCTGAAGTCGAGACTCAGGGGGGCAACGGTCACGTCACCGTTGCTTGACATCAGGTTGACGGTCACCGGGCCGCTGGGTTGGCTGGCCAGCCGCAGGGTGTAGCTGCCGTCTCCCCCCTCGCCTATCGTCAGACTCCGGCGGCTCAATACCAGACCCGGGGTGTCGTCATCCGTATCTTTAGGAGGAGATTGCTGGGGGTTGAGGACTGCTGAATCAGGCGTATCGGAAATTGAATCCTCTGTGCCACCGCCACTGCCACCGCCATCGCCGCAGGCAGTTAGCAGGACAACGGCCAGAACCAGGACTACTTTCTGAAGCAATGCATCTCCCCGCCCCCGTAGGCTAGAAGATCCGGCTCTGGATGGCCAAGTTCGGGGACCACTGCTCTGGAACATCATGAGTGGCTGCCACTTTACCAGACCCGCAAGGAGGCGTGCAAACTGAAGCAGCCACACGCCGTTCCTCTCCCGCCCGTTTGCCTCGACAATTTCCATGGCCACCCACTATGATAAATGGAAATGCCTGTGTGCAACCCCTCTTTTTCGCCGCCTTGCTCCCACTCCATGACAGACTGCAGCCATGCCCCTCATTCCCCGCTGGCGTTTCATGACCAGTGAAGCCAAAAACCTCGTGCGCACCATTGGCGGCGCCGCAATCCTGCTCCTGGTGATCCTGATGGCGTTCCGCACCCTTGCCAGCCTGCTGTGGCCCATGGTGCTGGTGGGGTTCCTGGTGTGGCTGCTGTTCTTCAGGCGCTGAGTGGGTGGTGACCCATGGTTAAGGTCACCGGGGTTCATGCCGGCATAGCTCAGTGGTAGAGCAGCGCTTTTGTAAAGCGAAGGTCGTCGGTTCAAATCCGTCTGCCGGCTTCCCGTAACACTTGATGTGGCATTTGGGGACGGCATGGCCCAAAACCAGTGGCGGTTCTGGATTGACCGGGGGGGCACCTTCACCGACATTGTGGCCAGGGCCCCGGACGGCAGCCTCAAAATCCGTAAGCTGCTCTCCGACAATCCCCGCCAATGCCTGGATGCACCGGTGCAGGGTATTCGGGAGGTGCTGAATCTTGCCCCGGGGGACCCCATGCCGGCCCAGGCCATTGCGGAGGTGAGAATGGGCACCACCGTGGCCACAAACGCTCTGCTGGAGCGCAAGGGAGAACCCGTTGCCCTGGTCGTTACCCGCGGGTTTCGCCATGCCCTGGCCATTGGCAACCAGGCCCGGCCCCGCCTGTTTGACCTGGAGATTCGCCGGCCGGAGTTGCTCTACACCCAGGTGGTGGAGATTGAAGAACGCATCGATGCCCAAGGCCGGGTGGTTCAACCCCTGAACCACAGCCGGACCCGCGCCGCGCTACAGGCGGTCCATGACGGGGGGATTCGCGCCCTGGCCGTTGTGCTGCTCCACAGTTACCGCGCCCCGGCCCATGAACAAGCCTGTGGGGCCATTGCGGCGGAGATCGGCTTCCGTCACGTCTCCCTCAGCCACCGGGTGAGCCCCTTGATCAAGGTGGTGGGGCGGGGTGAGACCACCGTTGTGGATGCCTATCTCTCCCCGCTCCTGCGTCGTTACGTAGACCAACTGGCCGCGGAGTTGGGGGATGTTCCCCTGCTGTTCATGCAGTCCAACGGGGGCTTGACGGCAGCACAACGGTTCCAGGGGAAGGATGCCGTCCTGTCCGGCCCCGCCGCAGGGGTGGTGGGTGCTGTTGCGGTGACAAAGGCCGCGGGTTGCGCGCCCCCCATGATCAGCTTCGACATGGGGGGCACCTCCACGGACGTGAGCCTCTGCCATGGGGAGTACAGCCGCAGCCTGGAGAACCATGGGGCCGGCGTGCATCTCCAGACGCCCATGCTGAACATCCACACGGTGGCGGCAGGCGGGGGTTCCGTCTGTTCCTTTGCCCAGGGCCGTTACCAGGTGGGGCCGGACAGTGCCGGCGCCAATCCGGGGCCAGCCTGCTACGGCCGTGGCGGCCCCCTCACGGTGACGGATTGCAACCTGATCCTGGGCAAGTTGCAACCCCAGCACTGTCCCGCCGTGTTTGGTCTCAACCGCCGGTCCCCCCTGGATCCGGGGGCGGCCCGCCGGAAGCTGACGGCCATGGCCGTCGCCATCGCGCAACATACCGGGCAACCCCAATCCCTGGCGGCAGTGGCGACGGGCTTTATCACCGTTGCCGTGGAGACCATGGCCAAAGCCATGAAGACCATCTCCCTGGAGCGGGGCTGCGAGGTGAGGCACGCCACCCTCTGCGGGTTCGGGGGCGCCGCCGGGCAACATGCCTGTTTGGTGGCGGATGTGTTGGGCATTCGCCGCATCCTGTTCCATCCCATGGCCGGTGTGTTGTCCGCCTACGGGCTGGGCCAGGCCGCCATTCGTGCCCTGCGGCAGCAGTCCCTCAATTGTCCCTTGGGCAATGGGCTGGAACAGCCCGTAGCGGGAACCCTGGATCGCTTGGCCATGGCGGCCCGGCAAGCGGTGGCCAGCCAGGGCATCCACCCCACACGGATTACCATCCAGCGCCGTCTTCACCTGTGCTACCGCGGGTCCGATACCGCCCTGGAGGTACAGGCCGGCAGTCCGGCGGCCATGGTGGAAGAGTTCATGCGTCATCACCGGAAGCGCTACGGCTTTTTGATGGACAACAAGCCGTTGATGATCGCTACGGCGGTGGTGGAAGCCGTCGGTCATGCCCAGCCCCCGGCTCAACATCCGACTCAACCCCGTCAGGACCACAGGGCAACCCGGCCTGACGTTCCCATCAACAGCGTGGTGACGGTTCTCAACGGTCGCCCCCGGATGACGCCGGTCTATGACCGGACCACGCTCCGGGCCGGTGCTGTTCTGTCGGGACCTGCCTTGATCAGCGAGGCTGTGGCAACAACGATTGTGGAGCCGGGCTGGCAAGCCCGATGCACCCACCAGGGAAATCTGGTTCTGGAAAGAACAGGCGCCAAAGCAGAGGTTCCTGCTACTGCTGCTGCCAAGGAGGTGGACCCCGTGCTGTTGGAAGTGTTCCACAACCGCTATATGTCCATTGCGGAACAGATGGGCGTCACACTGGAAAAAACCGCATCGTCCGTGAACATCAAGGAGCGCTGTGACTTTTCCTGTGCCGTCTTTGACGCCCATGGCAACCTGGTGGCCAACGCTCCCCACTTGCCCGTTCACCTGGGTTCCATGTCCGAGAGTGTACGGCAGGTGGTGCGGGGCCAGGAAACCCCCATGCGGCCCGGTGATGTTTATGTTCTCAACAGCCCCTATCTTGGCGGCACCCATCTACCGGATATCACGGTCGTTACCCCTGTCTTTGATCCACAGGGACGGAAGATTCTATTTTATGTGGGCAACCGGGGACACCATGGGGACGTGGGGGGAATCTCCCCCGGCTCCATGCCCCCCAACTCCCGCTCCATTGCTGAAGAAGGGGTGATCATTCCCGTCAGCAGAATGGTGGCGGCAGGACGTTTTCAAGAGGGAGCCATGCGGGCTATTCTGAACAGTGGACCCTATCCGGCCCGCAATCCCGATCAGAACATTGCCGATCTGCGGGCGCAAGTCGCTGCCAATGCCTGTGGCGTGGCGGAGTTGCAAAAGCTGGTGGATGAATTCCAACTGGCCACTGTGCAAGCCTACATGGACCATGTGCAAGTCAATGCCGAGGAATCTGTTCGACAAGTCATTTGCTCTCTGAATAGCGGTCAATTTTCCTATGAACTGGATAACAGCGCCAAGATTCGGGTGAAGGTGTCCGTTGACCATCACCAACGCAGTGCTGTTGTGGACTTTACCGGCAGCAGTCCGCAACTTGATAACAACTTCAATGCCCCGACAGCCATCACCAGGGCGGTGGTGCTCTATGTATTTCGCACGCTGGTGAAGGCCGATATTCCCCTGAATGAAGGTTGTCTCAAGCCCGTCACCATTGTGGCGCCCCAACCCTCCATGTTGGCCCCCAGGAATCCGGCCGCGGTGGTGGCGGGGAACGTGGAAACCAGCCAGGCCTTGACCGATGCCCTCTATGGCGCCTTGGGGGTGATGGCTGCTGCCCAGGGCACCATGAACAACCTCAGCTTCGGCAATAACAATCATCAGTATTACGAGACCATTGGCGGCGGCTCTGGCGCCGGGGCGGGGTTTGCCGGGGCCGCCGCTGTGCAGACCCACATGACCAACTCCCGTCTCACGGATCCCGAAGTGTTGGAATCCCGGTTCCCTGTGCGGGTGGAGTGTTTCGAGATTCGCGAAGGCTCCGGCGGCGCCGGGCGCTATCGCGGTGGGGACGGGGCCCGGCGCCGCCTGCGCTTTCTTGAGCCCATGGAGGTGATGATCCTGGCCAACCGCCGCCGCATCCCCCCCTACGGCTGTGCCGGAGGCAGCCCCGGCGCCCCCGGTCGCAACTGGCTGGAGCGGGTCAGTGGGGAGACCGTTGCCCTGGGAAGCTGTGATCGGGTGCAGGCCCTGGCAGGAGACATGGTGGTCATTGAAACGCCGGGTGGGGGCGGTTATGGTGTGCCTTGAGTGTGGGTCTATCATTCTCGGCCCGTGGGCGTCATCAGGGACTTGAAGCGGGAGAGCGAGGCGAGGGGGATTGGTTTACGTTGACCAGCATTACGTTATTGACCGTAAACACGGAGAAAGCATTCTCATCCCATGAGGAGGCGCCACCATGTTCAGCGAACGCCTAAAGCTTGCTCGAAAACGCCACGGCCTGTCACTGCGCAATTTGTCGTCGCGGCTGGCGGCATTGGTCTCAGCCCAGGCCATTGGCAAGTACAAGCGCGGGAAATGATGCCCAGCTCACCTGTCGTCATTGCCCTGGCAGTGGAGGTCAAGAATCTGTTCGTCATCAGCGCCGCGGCGTTGGTCATTCGGATGCGGGATTTGGACATCATCGGAGAGACAGCGGTGCAGAACGTCTTTCGCGGCGTAGGGCGCACTTGGCGCACAGAGGAACCTTGCCCTCTGGATCGGGCAGAAGAACCCAGGCGTTTCCAGCGTCTCTGTTTCAGGGCGCTGGCCAAGAATATAGTCTCGAAATCCAAGGCTGCCGAACTACAAGATCCCGGTGAGAGATGTTGAGCGTGCAATGGTAGGTTCTGTCCGTGTTGAAAGTCATTCTTTCTGTATATTCCATCTCTGCTCCTTCTCGTAATTTATCAAGATTATAACTCACGCTAACTACCTTGCAATCTGGTTTGCAGTCCGGTTTGCATAGGAATGGTTCTCGCAAATAGTCGACTTGGACTTTGTAATCATTGTCTGAAGTATTCTCATTAAATTCAACAATGGCGAGAATAAATTTATCTGGATTCTTTAGCGAGCAGATAATTTCATTTCTGGTAACAGTAATTGTTGGCGTTGGAGAATCTGCGGAGCGGCCCTTGACCTCAATGAAGCGAAGCCTCTCGGTATCAGGCACTCTGCTCTCGATGTCATAGCCAAGGCCTCTTTCAGATTCTTTATCAACTGGCTTGAAGCCAAGCCAACGTTCAACATGCTTAATGATTTCGCGTGCTCGCCATGCAATGACCTGATTGTCTGAAGACCCCCCTGGAAGTCCCCTTGGTTTCGCAGGAGGCTTATTAGGATTAGGGGGAGGTGTGGGAGGATGCCGGGGTGGAGCTTTCTTCTTGACAGGCGGTTCGGTATCTACATCGCCTGGGGGCGTGTCGAGAACATCGCTACTTTCGTCTGGTTTATCAAGTGGTTCTCCGCCGTTGGAAGTTGGCTTCGGCTCTTGGAGTTCGCTAGGGGGCGGTTCTTCTACCTTCCCAGGAGTTTCCTCTGAAACAGGGCAGACTGAGCACAGGTTGAAATTCTCCTCAGCATATTCCTGCACATCCTGCGCAGAACGCCGAAAACTGTAGTGCAGTGCAGCCTTGATATCTTCAAGACCAAATTCTATTCCGATCTCTTCCGGTATAAGCTTGGCCAGCTTCGCTCGTGGCTGATCGACGTAAAAGAGGTCATCATTGATCCACAGGACATCTCGCTGTCGAGGATCTCCGGCAGGCTGACCGTTGATGTGAGGAACGGTTTTAAGGACCTGCATTTTATGACACCTGATTTGGGTGAGACGGTTGGCCAACGTTCGAATTCGCTGGGTATCGTCGTCGTTCTTGAGCTTCACCCGGCACAACTGTCTTCCCAGGATGGTGAGCCACTCTTCCGGATCGACGCGATCATCACACTCTAAATTGGCATTATCAAGGCGATCTTCCATTATTGTAGCCAGATTTCGCAAATGTGAAAAAGATGGATAATCAACAGTCTCTTGTAAAAGAGATGACAGGTCAGCCGTCTTCTTCTTTACCCATGAATAGAGATGTTCCCAGCAGACAAGGGGCTGTCTGGTCGACCAAGACAGATGATCAACGGAAGCCCACTCGCCAGCAAGATTGCACCATTGCCCACATTCTCTCCAGATATGGTCTGGATATCTGCGTAGCAGTGAGTGCACGTAACGTAAATCATTTGCGTTCAGCACATTGTTTTCCGGTAAGTTTTTGAGCCATCTGACTTTATCATCAAGAGTGGGCTTTTCAGCAACCCCAACGTGCTGCCATAGCGTCGTCAAGCTATTTACTGTATTGCGAATGATTTTGACATCCGGCATATCTTCTTCGCCGGATGTCCGAAAAACATCGGACGGCATCTGCCAACCACTGTTCTCAGTCAGAATAAGTCTCTCGGACTGGAAGGCTTGCTTGATCATGTTTGAATTTGAGTCCTCTGTCGAGGACTGGCTCAACATTCTATCGAGACGTTTGTACAATTCATCTACATCATTAACAAATGGCACTGTGCCTCGGGAAAGCTCTCGCAAGCGGTCAAGCAAGCGATCCGGTCCTCTGGGAGTTGTTCGTACACCCATCAAGTCAAGCAGAGGCCATGTCTGCTCGTTGTCCAGACTTGCCTCAACGAAATCCTCCACACCAATCAGTGGCTCTGTTTCGTGAGTCAATCTGAACAGATCATCAGGCTTCCGAGGTACTCCCTTCCTATCGGGTAGGCAGGGCAGTTGTCGTAACTTTAATACCCAGGACGATAGCCCATTCTGTATTGTTATTGACTGTGGCGTACCATGTGTAGAGATTTGCAACAGATTAGTGCTTTTAATCTTGTTCAAGTATCTTTTATGGTTTTTGAATACAAGTTTAGTGATTTTAATCCACAGATTTTTATTATCTTTCGCTAATTCTTTCCAGTGATGCCAACAGGCGGTATCGAAGTCCAAGCTCTGTAGTCTGAAACGGTTCTTGCTGTAGGGGAAATAGTTGGAAGACATGAGAGTGAGATGGTGCTTCCTGGCTTCTTTCTCCACAACGCTACCTGTAATGTCTTTAATGTCTTTGCACACTTGTACCAGAGAAATAGAAGTCGAAAGCCCTGCACGTCCTGACATAATCCAATTCTGCCATTCGTCTTGCGAGCATGATTCGAAAGACTTTGAGTAGTCTTCATGAAGAAGTTTGGTTTCCCTCCAGTCATCTGGCAGCAGCTCTTCTAGTGTGCCATCCTTATCGAATAGAATAAATTCGTCTTCCTTACTTGATCGGCAATATCTATCTCTGGTCACATATTTAAATTCAGACGATAGCCTTCTAATGTCGGCGTTAAGCTTCGCTGCAATATGAGCGATCTGAATACATTCTTTAAAATTCACTTCGTCTTGCGAAAAAAACAACTTGTCTGCTACAAATTTGATCACCTTATCCACAGGGCTGCCACTTCCTAATCCAATATCCTTGAGAATTACATCTGCGGCCTGAATTCTCTTTTTTGTAGATTTGTCATTCCTCTCTATTGCAGATTTGTTGAGCTCTTTAAGATAGTTAGTATAGTCTTGATCTAGAATAAATGATAGATGTCTGACCAGAAACTCCCGGTCTGTCTTGGATTCAGGAAGGTTCTTATTGTCTAATCTTACAGTTTCTTTTGAAGCGCAGAGAATATCTTTTCCTTGCACTGGAACGATGCGAATATCTTCGGGATTGCCGTGATAATAGTAATCTTTTACTTTCGGTGAGATGTAGACCCATAGATTTAGCAACTCGGGCCAGGTATTGGGTTTGGGAGGAATTTTCGTCTCTAGCATTTTGATGACTGCCGCATCGCCAAGCTCTTCAAGAAGGTCCCAAGCCACAAGTTTCTTACGATTGTCTTTATCAATATGGCGACACAGCGCCGGCCTTTTGCTTTCGTCCAAGAATTCGGTTGCGATATCAGGAGGCCAGATCTTGAATAGGTCTTTTGGAATGGCAATGCTCTCTTTTGCTGGACTTAAGCGATTATCATCAGTTAATAATAGATCCTTATTTTGAATTTCCTGATTGAAAATCTTCTGAACAAGAGCACCACAAGTACTTCCCAGTGAATTGTCATTTTGATTTACACTGGGAAACAAGTCATATGCTCTGGCGCATTCGGCAATATCCATATCAGCATCATTCAACCATTCCAGCATTGCCAAGGCGGCCAGCTTGCCTGCTCGTTGAAGAAGCCATCGATTTGTTGGTGATACTTCCAGATTCTTGATCTTGAGACGTGACGGATCTTGAATGAAAGGTGCATTACATGTGAAAGGTAATCCTGTTGCAACGCCGGCTGGCAAAACAACATAAAGATCTCCCGTTGCCTTCACTCCGTGCAAGATCGAAATCTTGCACGGAGGAGGATAAAATTCTTGATTACTGGCAAATATGCTCCCTCTCTCCTGTCGAATTTCTTCCAAAGCTTCGTCAGGGAAGGGCTCGTCATCAGACCGGATCAGCAGGTGAGGTTTGTCCTCGTCTTCATTAAGAATCACCCATTCGCTGTCTTGTATTGGACCCGGCTGTCTATACCAGCACAACCGTTGATCACGAATTTTTATCTCGCAAATATTGTTAAAGGAAAGGAGGTAAACGGGACTCTTGCACCAGTCCTGAAGATTCTTCTCGACTGCTTCCTGTAGATTCTGATCACGTATTTCAATAACGATCCGAGTTTTGCCGAGAGTATCCACCTCTTCCTGAAGCCAGTGAGGTTCAATGAAACGACGCTTATGGAAGCAAACGGAAAGAGAAGGGGTAAAAAGCTTGACGGGATCACCAAGACTGAAAGTGCTCTTGAAGCCGATTCCCCGGAAGCCGATGGTGTGCAAGGCTCTTTTATTTGAATAGGCTAACTGGCAAAGTGACCTGAAATCCTCTTCTGAGAAATCCCTACCGTTGTGGTCGAATATAAACATCTGATTCTCAATCCACACAGATACTTCTGTGGCACCAGCATCATCTGCGTTCTGCAGAAGTTCCGACAGAACATGGCTAGGACTTTGTAGTTGCCGGAAGAGCGGAGTCCAGGGACCGGCAAGCCCTGGATCCCCTTCTAGTTGAGTCCAACGTTGCGCAGCTTTTTGCTGAACAGCATCAAAGAAAGGTGGTTTTGATCCCATTTTCAAATCTCTGCTCGTTCTGGCAATTCAGCCACAGTGTAGGGCAGCATGGAAAATCGCTGTCCCCTTGCCTGAAAAGCCTAGCTGACCCCCACCCCAAGCGGCCGCCCCGCCGAGGAACCCATGGCACAGGCCACACCTAAGGCCCCCACATAAGCAACAATAGCACCACACGCTCCTTTGCTGTCATGCTCCTGGATCTCAGCGGCAAGAAGGCCCTGGTTACCGGCATTGCCAACAACCGCTCCATCGCCTGGGGCATCGCCCGGCAACTCCACCTTGCCGGGGCGGAACTGGGCGTCACCTATCTCCCGGACGAAAAGGGGCGGTTCGAGGCCAAGGTGCGGGAACTCACAGCGCCCCTCAACCCCGGCCTGTTTCTGCCCATGGACGTGCAGAACCCGGACCAGATGCAGGCGGTGTTCCAGCAACTGGAGAGCCAGTGGGGCCAACTGGACATCCTCGTTCACTGCCTCGCCTTTGCCAACAAGGCGGATCTGGCGGGGGACTTCAGCGCCACCACCGCTCAGGGGTTCCGCACCGCCCTGGAGATCAGCGCCTACTCCCTCACCTCCCTCTGCCACCTGGCCAAACCCCTTTTCTCCCAAGGGGCCAGCGTGATCACCCTCACCTACCTGGGGTCCGAGCGGGCCGTTCCCAACTACAACGTCATGGGATTGGCCAAGGCGGCCCTGGAGGCTTCCGTGCGCTACCTGGCGGCCGAGCTGGGGCCTGAGAAGCAGGTGCGGGTCAACGCCATCAGTGCCGGCCCCATCCGCACCCTGGCCAGTTCCGCAGTGGGGGGCATTCTGGAGATGATTCACCACGTGGAGGAAAAGGCTCCCCTGCGCCGCACCGTGACCCAGCAGGAGGTGGGCAACACCGCCGCGTTCCTGGCCAGCCCTCTGGCCTCCGGCATCAGCGGCCAGGTGCTTTACGTGGACGGGGGCTATTGCATCACGGGGCTCTGAAGGCTGCGGCTGTGAACACGTCCGAGAAACCCGGTCCCCATGAGTGTCCCCCCGTGGGACCGGCAGCGGCGCTGGCCCAGCGCATCATCGCCCGGATCCCGGTCCTGGAGACGGCGCGGCTGCGGCTGCGGGCTCCCCGCATCACGGATTTCCAGATCTATGCCCGCATCGCCTGCTCCCCGCGGGCGCGGTTCCTGGGAGGACCCATGACCCGGGAGGAGGCCTGGGATGATTTCGCACGCACGTGCAGCACTTGGCTCTGGCGGGGTCATGGGGCGTGGATCATGGCGGGGAAGGCGGATGGCGCCCCGTTGGGGGTGGTTGTGCTGGGGTTCGAGCCGGGGGATCAGGACCCGGAATTGGGCATTGCCCTCATCCAGGCGGCCGAAGGCCGAGGCCTTGCCCTGGAGGCGGCCCGGGCGGCGCGGGACTACGCCTTCAGGTCACTGGAACTGCCCCGTCTGGTGAGCTACGTCTCTCCGGACAACACCCGTTCCATTGCCCTGATGGAGAGACTGGGGGCCCAGCGTGAGCCCGCTCTGCTCAAGGGCAACCTGGTGTACCGCCACATGCCGCCCTCAGCGAAGGGGCGGCCCCACAGTGATAAAGGGCAGCGCTGATACCAAGCCGTCGTCTTGTCCTCAGTTGGCCACAGCCCCGAACAACTGGAAAACGTCCCGGCAGAAGTGGCGCAGGGCCTGGCTCACGTCCTCCGCAGGCGTGTCCTTCCCCTCCGGACGCCATGGCCCCAGCGTGGCAAGACGCCATTGCTCCCCCCGGAAGCTGATGCCCCGCAACACCAGACCCAGCAGTTGCCCCTGCTTCCCCGGCGCCGTCTTGAACTGCAGTTGCACCAACACACTGCGACAGGCCAGCCGCGGGCTCCAGCCAGGGAAATGAAAGCCCAGGTCAATGGAGTTGGCCTCCTCCCAATGGCGGGTACGCCGGTCATCCCGCCAGGGGCAGAGATCAGCCCGTCCGTCGGGGAACCGTTGACGGAAGGCCGTGGCCACACTGGCAATGGTCCAGGCAAGCTCTGGACAGGTGACCTGACGGGAGGCATTCATGGCAACAGGAGTCCAGGACACAGAGGTGGTTCAACGATAAGAACCGGCGCCCGCGTTGGTGTCTCCCCGTGGAGGCTTTGTTGGCTCCAACGCCAGGGATGGGGCTAAAACCGTTGCAACAGATACTTGATGGACCGGGATTGCCCAGCAGAATCCAAGAGTATCCAGCACAGTAGAATTGTACGGGGAAGTTGTTACGATGGCACGTTCGGAACAATACACTGCGCCGTTCAGGATTGACCCGCTCGACATTGGCAAGCGTGACCATGGGAGTTGGCCCCATGTTGTGTTGCCGGGGATCATGACCCCAGGGGCACCGGCGGGGGTGCTGAGATGATGGTCTCAGGAGGGTCGTCATGGTGACTCGGAGCAGCCGGCAACGCTTCCGTGAACTCCTGCGCAAAATCGGCAGTGGCGAACACACCAGCCGCGGCCTCTCCCGGGAGGAAGCCGCGGAGGCCCTGGCGCTGATGCTCAACGGGGACGCCACCCCTGCCCAGATGGGGGCCTTTCTCATTGCCCATCGCATCCGCCGTCCGGAACCCCAGGAGTTGGCGGGCATGCTGGACCACTACAACGCCCATGGTCCATCCCTCCACAGCCAAGGCCCCCATCTGCCCATCTGCTTCGGGATGCCCTACGACGGCCGCACCAGGACCGCACCGGTGTTTCCCCTGACGGCTTTGGTGTTGGCGGCAGCGGGACATCCCGTCATTCTCCATGGGGGGCGACGCATGCCCATCAAATACGGCATCACCCCCATGGAGTTGCTCCAGGTTTTGGGCATTGACTTTTCCGGGCTCACCATTGCCGCCGTGCAACATTGTCTGGACCGGGAGAACCTGGCCCTGGCCCATCAGCCCCTGCACTTCCCCAAGGCGGAGACACTGGTGGAAATTCGCGACGAACTGGGCAAGCGCCCCCCGGTGGCGAGCCTGGAGTTGCTCTGGTCCCCCCACAAGGGGGTCCATCTGCTGGTGTCCGGATTTGTCCATCCCCCCACGGAGAGCCGGGCCTGGGCAGCCCTGGCGGAATACGGGGAGCCCAACGTTGTCACCGTCAAGGGATTGGAGGGGAGCACGGATATTCCCACCAGCCGCGCCGGCATCCTTGCCCACGTGCGGGACGGCCAGGCGGAGCGGCAGATCTTCCATCCCCGCGACCACGGTTATTTCGGGGTGGATCTGGCCTGGAGCGGCGAGGAGACCTGGGTCCGGATGGCGGAAGCCGCCCTGGAAGGCCATGGTCCCCTGTGCCGGGCCGTGATCTGGAACAGCGGCTCCTACCTGTGGTTTCTGAACCGTGAGCGTTCCTTGCCCGATTGCCTGGCGGCGGCGGCGGAGTTGGTGGCCAGCGGACAGGTGCGCCGGAAGCGGGACCGCCTCCGCCAGGTGCTGGGGAGCATGGAACCCCAACGGCAACACGCGGCATGTCGATAAACGAGGCGGGCCGCTGCTTTGCCTTTGAAGCGGATTTCATGGGCAGTTGGCGTTGTATCCCCCTCTGTGTGCGCCGCAAGCTGGATCTGGCGGGCGTCAAGCTCAAACTGCGCCACTGGCTGGCCCTGGACCACCAGGAGCGTCAACGGTTGGTGGACTGGCTCGACGGACCGGACGATCTCCGGGCCTTGGCCGCCCATCTCAAACAGCGCACCGCCGCCATGGCGGATGGTCCCGTGGGGGCGTTGCCCATTCCCCGGACTCCCCCCTGGCGGCAGGCGCAGCCCCCGGAGACCGTGGCCGCGGCGCTGCAACCCATGGGGCGCGCCATGGATCGTGACCAATGGCGGCGGCTGAGTGAACTGGAGCGTTTTGCCCTGTGCAAACTTGCCCGCCCCGGTCATGATCACCACAACTTGGTCCATGCCCTCGCGGAATTCAACCTCCCATGAGGGGCCCCGCTGAACCTTGCCCGGACGCTTCCCACTCCAACCAGCCCCGTAGCTTGCCGGGGTTCAGCAACCCGGCCGGGTCGTAGGCCCGCTTGGCCTGCACCTGGTCCCTATCCACCACCCCCAATCCCCCATCCTCCACCGTGACCACGTGGGGATTGAAAAGAGTGCAGCCCAGGTTCCGGGCCGTCTCCATCACCGTCGCCAGGGCGGCAGCCCCGTTCCAGCGCAGCAGGGGCAGGGCGGCCCAGCGGGCTTCTCCGCCGCTCCGCACCGCCTCCAGGTGCCAGGCCAGCCCATCCCCCTGCTGACGGCTCAGGGTCCGGAGCACGGCAGCCGGCTCCGGGGGCAGCAGGAGCTGCAGATAGGTCCAGGCGGGGTCGTTGGCGCGGGCATGGAGGGTGGTGTGGTTCCAGGTGAGTTCCCGCAGGGACCCCGCCACGGTCTGGGGGCGCCGCACCAGCAATCGGGCCTTATGGCGCCTCAGGTGGGTCTTGACCGTCTCCAGGGCCTCCAGGGCCACAACGGCAATGAGCCGACAACCACCGTCGTGGGTGGCTCCCCCCCGCATGGGGCGCACCATGGCCGCAATCCGCTGGTCGTACAGACTGAGCTCCTTGATGGGCAGCGCCATCCTGCGCAACTGCTCCGCCAGGGCCAGACCATGGTCCAGGTCCGATACAGCCACCAGCAGTTCCTGCCAACGATGCAGCGGGGCGGTGGGCATGGTCAGGGCCACCATGATGCCGTTGGTGCCGTAGGCATGGTTCAGGGGTGCGGCGGCATCCCCCGTCAATTGATGGCGGCGGGGGTGGGGCTCCACGGTGACAATCTCCATCCCCAGCACGTTGCCGGGATCCCGAAGGAAACCCCAACCCATGGACCCGATGCCCCCCGAGCCCCCAGCTACAAAGCCGCCGATGGTGGCCGTGCGGTAGGTGCTGGGCAGAAGGCGTTGTTCCACGCCATGGGACGCCAGGACCTCGTCAACGGCCACCAGCCGGCAACCCGCTTCGGCGGTGACGCAATCACCGCTGGCGGAACGAACGGTCCGGAGGCCGGTCATGGTGAGCAACACACCCCCCAGCAAAGGGACGGCCTGGCCGTAATTGCCGGTGCCGGCGCCCCGCATGGTGATGGGCACACGGCGCTGGGCACAGGCGGCCGCCACTGCCTCCACCTGCTCCACGGTGACGGGACACACCACCAGCTCCGCTTCTGCCGCCGCCAGTCGGGCAGCCAGCACCGGGGAATAGTCGTAGGCGTCACGGCTGAGGCGACGGCACTCCTCGGGTTTCACCAGCAGCCGCAGACCATCGGCTGCCAGGGGCGTCAACGCCTGGGCCACGGCCGCCACGGCCGCTGGATCATGGCGTCGCGGTCCCACCGAGGGGAAGGGAAAGGCGGCATCGGCGCTGGCGGGTCTCATGGTGCGGGGGGCGTGGTGTCTCGCCGGCTCCAACTGCCGTGGAGGCCATGGGGAACAGCCAGAGGCAGGCGCAGGACAGCTTGCAGTTGCAAGTCCGCCGCACGGAGAATCACCACGTCACTGGCGCGGCGCCCACCGTTCCACACCAGGGAGAGAATCCAGCCGGCATCCTCGGCGGCGTTGCGGGGATGGGGAACCAGCACCGGTTCACTCACAAATCCCCGGGGCGCCGCACTCCACGTCCAACGCCGGCCTGTCTCCATGTCCAGTTTCTCGATGGCCTGCAGGGGCCCGTTGCCCGTCTGCCGCTGGGCCACCGCCATCCAGACACAGCGGTGGCGGCGCCCCTGACGCCGGGGGTGAACCGTGGCGAACTCGCAACACCGTTCACTGAGGCGGCGGCGTTCCACATGGCCATGGATCAGGTCAACGGTGCAGCGCTCCAGTTGACCGGGGGGCAGCTTCTCGAAGACCACATGGCGGAAATCCTCCTCCGGTTCCACCATGGGGAAATCGGCGTAATGAATGCTGTCCACCACCAGGGTGGCTCCCTCCTCCCATGCATTCACGTGGTGGAAGACAAAGCCCTCCGTGGCCGGCAGAACCACCGGCGCCCCGGCGCCCCGGGGAATGAGCCAGAACTCCCCGCGCCCACCGGGGCGGGAGCGCAGGCATTGGGCTGCGCCCCGGCGCCCCAGAACATAGGGCAGGGGATTGAACTCCAGGGCGTTCCTGAGGAACACCGCCCAGTTGGGGGTGAGGGCAAAGTCATGGAGGAAGGCAAAGCCCTGCAGCCGGTCTTGCCGCTGATACACCAACTGCCCCTGGGGGTCGAACTCCATGAGGCGGACGGTGCTGCGGGGACCTGCCTTGACCCCGAAATTCACCAGCCGCGACCTGCCATGGTGTCCGGGATCCAGGCGGGGATGGGCGCTGAAGGGTTCCTGGGGCGCCAGCACGCCCCCCATGGCGCTGAGGCCCCGGGTGGCCAGGGTGACGGGATCCAGGGCCGTGGGCGAGGCCGCCTCCCACAGGGCCAGCAGGTTCCCACCCCAGTCAACAACGCTGGTGTTGGCAATGTTCTTGAGCCGCAGATCCAGGGCATTGGCCAGGATGCCCCCCGGCTTTTGGGTGCCGAACACCCCCCGATAACGCCACCGCCCGGCGGCCTCCTCCTCCAGCCAGCCCGCTGTGCGCACAAAGCGGTTGCGCAGATAGGCTTGCCCCTGGCGGAAGCCCACCGCCAGAATCATGCCGTCCCCGTCAAACGGATGCTGCACCCACTGCCCACCCCGCTCCAGACGACCGGGGCCGTTGCGGTAGAGGGTTCCCTGAAGATCCGGGGGGATGGTCCCCTCAACGGTCTCCACCCACCCCTCCGTTTCTGTGGTGACGTTGCCGTAGGCACTGTTCCAGTCCGTCTGGCTGTAGTTGTCCGCCGGGTTGGCCAACGTGCTGACCGGTGCGCTGGCGGCGGCCTGCTGGTGGGCGGCGGTGGCGGTCATGGGGGGGGATGGGGATGGGATGGCGGCCCCAGCCTGGCAAAAATCGTTCCCCCTCCGCGGCGCCGGGAGCCTCCCCTTGGCCAACTCCACGGCAGGTGGAACAGGTCAGGGTGTGGGTGGGCCTGGGAGTGGGGATGCCGACCCCTCGGCGCAGCGGTCAAGGCCGCAAGCGGTTGGCGGGCCGCAGTGCTCGGGTTAGAAGGGAATGTCGTCTTCGGGATCCAGATCCGACGTGGAATCCGGCTCCGGCGCCAGGGGCTGGGCCGCAGGCGGGATGCCCGATTCCGACTGGGGAACCTGGAGCGGATGGAGGCGGCTGAGGATGAGTTCCGCCTGCTTCTGCATGCCCACACCGTCAGGACGAGGCGTGCTGCGCATCATGAGACGGCCCTCCAGCAGCACCTTCCGGCCCGGCTGGGCCTGCTGCTCCACGGTTGTGGCCAGGTCGCGCCAGGCGGTGACCTTCAAGGTGGGCTGGGGGTCACCCTCCCGCAGCGGGTCAAAGCACACCAGCATCTCCGCTACGGGGATCTGGTCCCCCTGGGTGTAGCGCAGCCTGGGGGTTTCCTGCACAACAGCCTCAAGCAAGCAGTGGTTCATGACGATTGTTCCTCCTGGAAGGACGTGAAAACGATCTGTGCAATGGGGCAAGCCGCTGGGGCGGACCAGGGGAACACCCACGGATGCGCCCTTGGCGCCGACGCGCTTTCCTGTTCTCAGGTTTCCCCTCTGGTGGTGGCTGCACCCTAATTCCTCGATTCCCCGTGATGGCCCACTCCTGGAAATGCCGCAACTGGATCTGGCTGGTGGCCGGCACGGAGGATGGCGTCTGGGCAGCCCGGCAATTGCTGGCCCTGTCCGTGCCGGTCCGGGTCCAGGTGGTGAGCCCGGGCGCCTGCAGAGCCTACGGACTGTTGACCGCCAACCCGGCCTTCCAGTGCCGGGCCATGGCCTTGACGCCAAGGGAGGTTCACCGGGTGTTGACCGGTCCGGCGCCCCCGGCGCTGGTGCTGGATGCCACCCATCCCTTTGCCCTGCGGATCACCCGGACGCTTCACACCGCCTGTGGCGCATCAGCCATCCCCTACCTGCGCCTCCATCGCCCTCAACTCAAGCCAGGCGCCGCCACCCTGGTGGACCGCCTGGAAGCGGTGCAGGATCTGGGTTCACGTTCCCTCCTGACCGCCATCGGCTCCCGCAACCTGGCCCCCCTGGTGGCTTGGCACGGGCCGCAGCGCACCGCCGCCCGCATCCTGCCCACCGCAACAGCCCTGCAGCAGGCTCTGGCGGCGGGATTGCCACCGGAGCGCATTGCCCCCTTGCAACCCGTCGGCACAGGCCATGGGGGGGAGATTCACCCGCCCACCGATCCGGGCACGTGTCTGGAGGCGGCCCTCTGTCGCCGTTGGGCTGTTGATGTAGTGTTGGCGCGCCAGTCGGGAGGTACGCCGGAGCGCCATTGGCGCCGGGTCTGTGCAGCACTGGGGGTGTCCCTCTGGCTGCTGCGGCGGCCGCAGGAGTCCAGTGGCATGGCCGGCTGTACCAGAGAGACGTTGTCCCAAAGGGTCCAAGAATGCCTTCGGAAACCGCGGCCATGACGCCCGGCAATCACCTTCAAGATATCCGCCTGGTGCTCACCACCTGCGCCGATCACGACAGCGCCGATCAACTGGCCCGCCACCTGCTGGAGCAGCGTCTCGCGGCCTGTGTCAGCCTGCTGCCCGTCACCAGCACCTACCACTGGCAGGGGGAACTCCAGCAGGAGCAGGAGGTGCAGATGATCATCAAGACCAGCCCTGGGCAACTGCCCGGGCTCCTCAAGGAGGTGAACCGTCGCCACAGCTACGAGGCGCCCGAGCTTGTGGTGCTGGACGCCGGCGCCGCCGGATCCTACGGCGCCTGGTTGCTGGATGCGGTGGCCTCCCCCGGAGCCAGTTGAGGCAGCTCCCGGCGGAGCAGGCGGCGCAGGGACAGGGCCGGCCGTGGCCCCAGGTGGCTGATCACCTCGGCCGCGGCCAGGGAGCCGATGCGGCCACAGTCCGCCAGGGGCAGTTGACGGGTGATCCCATGGAGGAATCCGGCCGCGTAAAGATCCCCCGCGCCGGTGGTGTCCACCACGCCGGTGAGCGGATGGGGAGGAATGGTATGAACCAGCCCCCCACCCAGCACCAGTGAGCCCTGGGCGCCGCAGGTGAGTGCCGCAACGAGGGGCCGCTGCCGCAAATACTCCACGGCGTCTGCAATGGCGTCCACCTGCAGGAGGGCCGTGATCTCCACCTCGTTGGCGAAGAGGATGTCCACGTGCTCCGCCACCATGGCGCGGAAATCCTCCCGGTGGCGCTCAACGCAAAATCCGTCGGACAGGCTCAGGGCCACAAGACCCCCTGCCTGTCGGGCCATGGCGGCGGCGCGACGGAAGGCGGCCTTGGCGCCGGGATCGTCAAAGAGGTAGCCCTCCAGATACAACACCTTGGCCTGCCGGATAAACCGGGGGTCCAGATCGTCCTCCCCCAGATCCCGGGCACAGCCCGGATCCGCCGCCATGGTGCGTTCGGCGTCCGGGGTGATCAACACCAGGCAGCGACCCGTTGCCGCACCGCCCGGAGAGGGAGGTGTGGGGTAGGCCACGCCAACGGCGGTGATGTCATGGCGGAACGTATACCCCAGTCGATCATCACAAACCCGCCCGATGAACCCGGTGGAACTGCCCAGGCCGGCCAGGCCGGCCACGGTGTTGGCGGCGGACCCGCCGGAGGTTTCCAACTCCGGCTCCAGGGTGTTGTAGAGCGCTTCCACCTGGGCATGGTCCAGGAGCACCGTGCCGCCTTTGGGCAGGCCATGGCGCTGCAACACCTGCTCCTGCACCCGCACCAGCACGTCAACAATGGCATGACCCACCGCCACCACGTCGTAGCGCTTGTCGGGAACCGCCGTCACCCCGGAGGCGCTCAATGGCTCAGCAGGCCCCGCTTGGGGCCGTGGATGGGATCCTCCACCAGGATGGTCTGGCCCCGGTCTGGCCCCAGGGAAACAATGGCAATGGGGGCTTGCAGCAGATCCGCCAACTCGCCAAGGTAGGCCAGGGCATTGGGGGGGAGATCCTCCAGGCTGCGGCAGGGGCTGGTGTCCACCTGCCATCCGGGCAGGGTCTTGAAAATCGGCCGACAGCGGGCGAACTGGCCCGCGTCAATGGGGAAGTCGCGAATCACTTCCCCATCCAGTTCATAGGCGGTGCAGACCTTGATCTCGGCCAGTTCGTCCAGCACGTCCAGCTTGGTGATGGCCAGGCAGTCAATCCCGTTCACCTGAACGGCATAGCGGCCAATCACGCCGTCAAACCAGCCGCAGCGGCGGCGCCGTCCCGTGGTGGTGCCGAATTCGCCACCCCGGTCGGTGAGGTGATGGTTCAGATCCCCCTGCAACTCGGACGGGAAAGGACCTTCCCCCACCCGGGTGGTGTAAGCCTTGGCCACCCCGATGACGCGATCAATCATGGTGGGCCCCACACCGGCGCCGATACATGCGCCACCGGCAACAGGGTTGGAGGATGTCACGTAGGGATAGGTGCCGTGGTCCAGATCCAGCAGGGTGCCCTGGGCCCCTTCAAAGAGAAGGTTCTTGCGGTTGCGGGCCGCGGCGTGGATGGTGCGGGTGCCGTCCACCACGTGGGGCGCCAGCCGGTGACCATGGCCCACGTACTCCCGGATCACGTCGTCCGCATCCAGGGGCTCCAGACCGTAGACGGTCTGGAGGAGTTCGTTTTTCTGGCCGATGATGGGGCGCAGCCGCCGGGCAAGCCCGGCGGAATCCAGAAGATCCAGGATGCGGATCCCACTGCGCTCGGATTTATCCGCATAGGTGGGACCAATGCCCCGGCCCGTGGTCCCGATCTTGTAAGGCCCCCGGTTGCGCTCCAGGGCCTGGTCCAGCAGGCGGTGATAGGGCATGGTCACATGGGCGCTGGAGGCCAGCTTGAGACCGGAGACGTCGATGCGGTTCGCCAGCAGCATGTCCAGCTCGTCAATCAGCACCTTGGGATCCACCACGGTGCCGGCGCCAATGAGGCACAGGGTGTCCGGGTAGAGGATGCCCGAGGGAATGAGGTGGAGCTTCAGCAGAGTGCCCCCCACCGCGATGGTGTGCCCTGCATTGACGCCGCCCTGGTAGCGGACCACCAGATCCGCCGAGCGGCTCAGCAGATCCGTGATTTTCCCCTTTCCTTCGTCACCCCACTGGGCGCCGATCACAACAACGTTCGCCAAGAAATCCGCGCCCCTAGACCGTATGGGAACAAGACAACATTAGTAGTGTCGCAGGTGATGGTCCCGCCGGGGGCTTCAAGCGCCCCGCACCACGCTCAACTCGGCGATCTTCCATTCTTTTTGTAAACGGTTGCGAAGTTTCTCGGGAATGGGGCGGTTCTCGAAGTTGGCGTAGTGACCGGCCAGACTGTTGAGGGCCGTCTGCATGGTGGTGAACGAACCGAGCGCCTTGATGCGCGGGTTGCGGCGGTAGCGGGAGATGTAGTCGTTCATCAGGTCACGGCTTTCCCGCTCCGCCTGCCGGTAACCGGGATCGTCCACGGCCACGTCCACCGCCTGGCGCAACTCCGTGATCGCCACGAGGGTGTCGTCCACGTAGCGTCCGGTGAGGCCATGGGCATCGGCGCCGCTGCAGCCCGTCAAGGTGACCACCACGGCCAGCAGCGCGGCAACAAGATGTAAAACAACTCTGACCATGGGACCAGCAGGAACAACGTGACAGTCGGAGCAGTCTAGACCTCCACCCCGGACCCTGTCTCGGGCAGGCTTCCCCGCCGTTGCCGCTGAAGCCGGGGCAGGAGATGGGGCAGGAGTCGGGGTGCGTCCATGTCCAGAACCTCTCTGGCAGAGCGCGCCTTGAGTTCAATCCCGCCCCGGGCCGCATTCCGGCCCACCACAACGCGCCAGGGAATTCCCAGCAGATCGGCATCTTTAAACTTCACACCGGCCCGCTCCACCCGGTCGTCAAGGAGCACGTCCACCCCCGCGGCCCGCAGTTCT
The DNA here is from genome assembly GCA_026709085.1 of Cyanobacteria bacterium MAG CAR3_bin_5. Classification (GTDB taxonomy): domain Bacteria; phylum Cyanobacteriota; class Cyanobacteriia; order PCC-6307; family Cyanobiaceae; genus Synechococcus_B. Next base: position 56,304 of record JAPOTR010000021.1, read on the forward strand.
CCGTAGAGTCCCTCAGCCAACCGGCGCTGCTCCTGTTCCTCCCCGTTGGCCACAGTGATGACCACCTCGAAAGGAGCAATGCCCACGGGCCAGATCATGCCGTTGTCGTCATGGTTCTGCTCCACGGCCGCCTGGGCCAGCCGTGAGACGCCAATGCCGTAGCAGCCCATCCACATGGGCTCCGTGCCGCCGCCCTCGGTGTTGAAGCAGGCTGCCAAGGCGCTGGAGTACTTGCGCCCAAGCTGGAAGATGTGCCCCACCTCGATGCCCCGGGTTGCCGTCAGGACGGCCTCGGAATCATGGCGGCAGCGGTCACCGGGCTGGGCGGAGCGCACGTCCGCCCGGGTGAAGGACAATGCCAACGCCCGCCAGCCGGGCGCCCGGCGGTGCTGATCCGGCGCGTTGGCTCCACAGACGAAGCCGGCCAGATCCGCGGCTGTGGGATCCACAATCCGCAGGAACCCGCCCACCAGGCCGGGCGTCCCCTGAACGGCATCGTCGGCCAGGTCGGGACCGAGAAACCCCACAGGCAGTTGCGCGCCATGGGCCGGCAGGGTGTCCACCTCCAGCCGTTCCAGAGCCAGCAGGGGTCCCCGCTCCGCCAGCAGACGGCCCAGCACGTTGGCGAGCTTGACGGTGTTCACCTCCTGGTCCCCCCGCAGCACCGTCAGCACCGGCTGGTCAGGGCCATCGGCAAAGGAGGCCCGATGGAGGAGCACCTTGACGGTCTGGGTGGGGTGCAGATTGTGGGCGGCACAGACGGCTTCAATGGTGGCCTGCCCCGGGGTGGCAAAGCACTCGTCAGCCGTGACCTTGAGGGGCGCCGCCGGGGGCGGCAGGGACTGGGCCCGCTCCTGGTTGGCGGCGTAACGTCCGTCGGCACTGCTCAGCACCAGGTCTTCGCCGGCCTCCGCCATGGCCATGAACTCCTGGCTGGCAGCGCCGCCGATGGCGCCGCTGTCCGCCTGAACCGCCAGCACCTTGAGCCCGCAACGGGCAAAGACGCGGCGATAGGCCTGGTCCATGGAGCCGTAGTAGCGCCGCAGATCCTCCTCGTCGGCATGGAAGGAGTAGGCGTCCTTCATGATGAATTCCCGCCCCCGCATCAGCCCGAACCGGGGCCGGATTTCATCCCTGAACTTGGTTTGCAGTTGATAGAAGCAGACGGGCAGTTGCCGGTAGGAGCGAATCAAGTCGGCGGCGAGGGAGGTGACCACCTCTTCGTGGGTGGGCCCCAGGCCCAGTTCTCTGCCCTGGCGATCCCTGAGGCTGAACATGATCCCTTCGCCGGCCGTGTAGGTGTCCCAGCGACCGGAACGGCGCCAAAGCTCGGCAGGCTGAAGGGCCGGCAGGCGCAACTCCAGCGCGCCGATGGCGTCCATCTCCTCGCGGACGATGGCTTCCACCTTGCGGAGCACCCGCCACATCAGCGGCATGTAGGCGTAGATCCCGGAAGCGACCCGTCGGATGAACCCTCCCCTCACCAGCCACTGGTGGGAGGGAATTTCCGCTTCGGCCGGAGGCTCGCGAAGGGTGACCAGGAGCAAGTCTTGGGCCCGCATGGATGAGGAACAGGGTTGGAGAAAAGCGTAACGCTGCCCACTGTCGGGAACAGGACCGCACAACCGGCGGCTACAGTATTGGACGTTTGAGACGCATTCGTCCAGTTTCAGTCTCATGGCTGCCGCCTCCCCCTCCTCGGACGCCCTGATGGGCATCGAGGACGTTCAGGACTGTCTGAACCGTTCCCGAGCCTCCATCTACCGCTATGCCAACACCGACCCCCACGTTCTGAATCCCCCCTTCGATCTGCGCAAGCTGAATGCCGAATTCCGGCAGGACCACAAGGATCCGCTCCTGTTTCACCCCCAGGAGGTGGCCCGCTTTGCGCGAGACGTGTTGCGGATCAAAGGGGTACACGTGACCGTTCTCAACGGACCTCGGAACGCCACCGAAGAACTGCTCACGGAGATGCTGTCCGAATTGCGCCGGATTCGTCTGGCCCTCACCTGTGAGCCGCCTACCGAGGGTCCATCATCCCGGGGGTGACAACATGCCCACGTTCCCCGGCTCAACAAGCGGATCCACGATCTACGGGAAGACCGGAAGGATCTACGGAAGAAAGTGGATGACCTCCGTGACGAAGTGAAGGGCCTACCCTTGAAAATCATGGACTGACTGCGCCATCCCATTTCCCCGGATCGTTGAATTGCTCCCCACAAGCGCCGTGGCGAGGTACCCCATACAACAGGACGGGATCCCTGCCCGTTCCAGGGTCCGCCCCGGCCGCCTTCCGGGCCGCTTGCCAGCGCCTCGTACCGTGACCGAAAGTATCCCTACATCCTTCACCATGGACCCATGCCAGCGATCCCCCCGCACTGAGTGAATGGCTGGCGCTGCTGACCCAGCCGACCGTGATCCTGCTGGGCGTAGGGCTGTATGTGAACCTGCTGAGCAAGCGGATTGACGAATTGCGGGAAGGCATGAAAGCCATGGATGCCGGGCAGCGGGAAGGCAACAAGGCCCTGAATGAAAAGGGACTTATGTACGTAAGTACCCAAGAGTTCAAAAACCGCTCCAGGACTAGCTTTTCAGCAAGAGCTTGCGTGGTGGGACTGCAGGAAGTGATTGGCTGGACAACAAGGGCGTCGTGCTCAACGGTGATTGGGTACTTATGTACATGAGTCCCAAAAGCATCTCGGAGATCAAAGGATATTTCAATCATTTGACAGAACAATCAAGACTTGTGAGACTCGGGTTGATAAGACAGGTGTGACCTGCTTTCTCCTTCTTGGGTACTCATGTATGTAAGCCCCTAACAAGAATCCTTGAAATTCTGTGTCAGCGCTGATCTTTGGCATGATCTTGTAGATACTAAGCCGGTCTCATATTGGATTTGTGTTTTTTCAATAGCATTTATCCACTAAAGCAATCATCTCCATATCTAGAAAAATAGTAATAAACTGCACCTTTTGCGATCTCAAGCATTGGAACTATCATCTCTTCTGCTGTCCATGGTTCAGGTCTAAAGAAAAAGCTACCACGATCAAATCTTGCATGGGGTAATCCATCAACATGCAGGTTAACTTGATTAAGACGACCAAACATGGCAATCGTTGTCACGCGATCAAGTATGTATGATCCATCTTCAAAGTCACAACCATCACCAAAACAAATAAAGGGGAAGATTCCTTCGGTAATCATTGCAGTTCGGAAACCAATCACGTTTTGGCCAAGACGCTCAATAGCATTTCCTTTTGATTGCTTTGGCTTGCCCTCGCGAGCACGAATGTCATTGGGGCCTTGATTTTTGACCTCAGTTATGAGAATTGGATATGTCTTGCCGTCATTTCTCTGTAATGACAAGATTCCACCATCCGGACTCATGTAGGCACTATCAAGGTGGTAATGAAAATCAATGTTTGGAAAATGAGTGTTCAAATCTCGGACAATGCCTTTTAGGCGCCAAGTCTTTTGAAAGCTCAGATTTACTTTAAAATGATTAATGATCTTATCTTTAACATAGCGTAACGCAGGCCTAAAGTGCTGTTCCTGCTTATTGGAGCGTAAGTTGATGATGATGCCGGTGCGCTGCTTGCGAAGATCTTTTTTATGAACCATCATTTCACCTCAACAAGAAAAAGATACTCGGTTACATGTTTGGGACGATTGGCAAGATTTCTACATGCTCTAAAAGTATTATATTGCTTCTCAAAGATACTGAGATTGCCAAGTTTTATCAACATACTAATCATATTCTCATAGGAAATAAATCCTTCAGCATTGTAAGATACAATTATATACTTGGCTTTTATGTGAGTTATAAGATTCCAAAATGCAGCACTAGCTTGGCTTCGCTGGTTATACTTAGAGCGATTCCAATTGACAGGAATCCCTGAAACGCGACTGATCTGAGTTGGGCGCTGGTAGTTGGTGATCAAATTGAGCATGAAATAATTTGAGCCGTATGGATGTTGATTATAGGGAGGATCTAAATATGCAAGATCCACTCTGGGAATCTGCCGCGCCACAACAGCAGCATCATTTTGATAGATTTCTACATGGCTAGAAAAGTTGCTGAGGATCGGAAGAGGGATTTTGATTGGTGCGCAAATCCTGGAAAGAGCATCTCTTTTGCGACCTCCATAGCAACCAATACCTGTTTCTCTGTCTTTGTAAAATCCTTTGAAGACTCCACTGGTGTTGGCATGAACTGATGCTTGCGCCAGAAGTGGAGCAAGAAAAAATGGTTGAACGTTAGAAGGTATTGTGGAAATGAATTGTCTGGCAGTATCAATTCTGAGAGCATTTTCCAGAGTGTAAAAGACGCGCTCATCAGGTTTTATAGAAGACTCATCGCGTGGTGCGTAAAGTTCTGTGATAAATCCCTCATTAAGCTGGTCTTGGGATTCCAATAGAAAAGAAAGTCTATGATTCCATTCACACAATTCCTTGAAATCAACATCAACTCGGTTTGCCAAGTAACACTTTCCAAGGGGGATTGTGTAATTTTCCAAGTCGTTCACGATAAGGCGCGAGGCATGTTGTTTGAAGTAGCGAGCCACGATCCCGGAGCCGGTGAAAGGTTCAAAAATATCAATTTTGTCTTTATCAAGTTGTTCTTTTACAGTCCGAACAGCGCGATCAATAAAGGGAATTAGTGAACGCTTGTTACCAATGTAAGTGACAACCTGGTCAGACAAATAGTGAGGATTTTCTTGAATCTCTTCAACATCTTGATCAAAGAGACGAGGTTGGTGGACTGTTGGAAAGGGAAACGCCTGAGGGGGAAATTGGGACATGGTCAAGACATGGTAAACCTCCTGAAACCGCTCCCGCCACCGAGGTGGCCAGGGAAGAAGCCCCAGTTGGCTTGACAAGTCTACCATACCCTGGGCTGTTTCCACAATGCACGCTGCTGCTACTTCTTGTGCCTCATCCCATCCATCTCCTGCTCCAACAGCTCTGCCACGCTGTTCATGTCTTTATCGCCTTGGCTAGACCACTTCCATTCCTGATGGGAGATGGTAGGGCAAAAGGTGTCCAGCCAGGCCACAAGGCATGGAGATGGGGAATGGCGAGCGGGCTTGACGGTTGATGGTGACCCCAGGCCGTTTGCGGGCTTGGCTCTGACGCTCCAACCGCTTCTTCTGCCAGCGTTGCAGACCAATGGTCCACAGGACCAACGCTTGCAGGACGGTGGTTTTGCCGGAGTTGTTGGGGCCAATGAGCACCATGGGATTCCCCAAGGCAATCTCCACGTCCTCAAAGTACTGGAAATTGCGGGCTTCAGCTTGGGTGAGCATGGTAGCGAACCTCTCCTTTAGCCTGGAAATTGGGTTAAAGCAAGGACATGCGGCAACTCTGAACCCCTGAAGCAACCACTGCTCAGATCCGTCATTGTCGTAGTACTGCCAAATCTGGCTGCAGCCGGCTCTGATCCCCTTGCTCCAGCAGATCTAAGCAACTCCGGTGGACTGAGATCAGTCCTCCTCATCTTCTACCTCATTATTAGAGGAGCGACTGACGCTCTGTAATGGACATCCAACAATCTCGCTCACCCTCGCAACAATGAGTTCAGCATGTTTTCGGCAAAATTCCTCGAAATGGGCCATGGAAAAACTATCTGACCATTGCGAATCCTCAATGTCTACATTCAGAGTCACTTGTGGAAATTCTGGTCGTTCACCGTTATGAGCATATTTTAATAATACTTGAAAATCCTGACTAATTTGATAGTTTGATACCTGTGAGCGACTAGACTGCATGACTTTGCTGAAATACCAGCGACGAATGAAGTCATGATTTTTCGAGTTATTAAACGGATCTGTACCTGCATCATTGAATATTAGACTCCAAACTGCTGCAAGAGAAATAAGTAGACTAGGCCTGGGTAATGTTTCCGGTCGTGCGCCTTGCGCTTTGGCAAATTCATATGTTTTAGCAAGGGATTCTGATGCCTTTATCCATTCTTCCTTAATTCGCTCAATTTTTAAGTCCATCAAATCACTTCGTGTAGGTTCAATATATTTTAATTGTTTGTCACGAATAACTGTCATAAGATACAATACCTGAAGAATACGCTCACCATCAACTTCAAAGTTCTTCAAGATTGGATATTTTTCTTGGGCATCTCGCCATAATTCTCGCACATCTGGCTGGGGATAGAACCGGGCAACAGCAAGATCAAAAGTTGTTAAGGAACCTCTGAAAAGGCGTTTGTGCTAGGATAGAGTCAGTTTGCGATTGTGTGTGTCATGGAAGGAAGGAGAGG
>JAPOTR010000002.1 GCA_026709085.1 Cyanobacteria bacterium MAG CAR3_bin_5
ACACCAGCACACCAGCACACCAGCACACCAGCACACCAGCACACCAGCACACCAGTGTAACTAACTTCTCAAGCCTTCAGTACAGTTTTGAAGAATTTCTTAATACTTCTCGTTCAATCCCTCTTGGCGCAAACGTCAGCTTTTCCGACAAGCTCCCATATCCCGCTTCTTCTCCCGGGCTACTGACTGCCGGAGTCCCTGCTGTCGCTGTTTTTTCTTGCTTCCTTAATCGAGGGAGCGCCCGGGGCAACCGCGAGTCCGCTGCAGAGTCCAGCGGTGAACAAGGGCGGGCTGGGAAGTTCTGGGACAGATCTGCCCCGGGCAAACTTCTCGTTTCCGTCCAGGGAAATGCCTTGTCCGTGATCCGCGGGTCTCCCAGGGGGTGACGGCCTGCTTTCCTCTCTTTCTCTCCTTCTTCTTTTCCCGTAACCACCCCCGCCTTCATTTCCCATGAACCGTTCTCTCGCTCAACTTCTGGCCGCACCCACTGCGGCTGTTTGCCTCTTGCTTTTGCCTGCCAGTATTGTACGCGCTGATAGCCATAACGAGTTCAATCCAACAGAAGCTCTTGAAGAAGGATTAGGCGCATTGATCGGTGGATCTGCTACTAGCATCGCTATTTGTGTAGCCTTGAACGGGCTAAAAGATAAGATTAAGAAGCTCAGCTATGATACAGAGAAGCTCGGCTATTCTCTAGATAAAACCATAGTTGACCTAGGTAAGACTATAGAAGAATTGCACAAAATTACACTAAAAATAGATGATAAAGTTGATAGAAAAGAATTAAAAGACTTCTTTTCTAGCTTCCAACTGAAACCTCTTGGCGATACCTAATAATAAATAACTTCTGAAAAAGCCGAAACCACACACCAGCAGACTCTGAACTCCCTTGTCTGCACAAGGTTTGTTCAGAAGTTCTCCAACTTTCATCCACTCCAGCCATGGTCAAGCCCAACTCTCGTCCCTTTCTCTCCAGAAGACTTCACCAAACGCCACCAGCCCAGCAACGAAACTGTTACTCTCTTCTTCCCTTACCCAGAGTTGGAGCGCCATTCAAAATACTTCACTCATCCACGTCTACATCTGCAAACTTCACCTCGACCAATAGGAACCGGACTCTCTGTCGTAAGGAACGAGTCTTCAGTGTATCATTTAATTTGGTTATTCTCCTTTGCTCATATCTGACAATTTTTCTAAGTTCAAAACCTGCTTATGCAGATTTGACTTTTTGCAATGACACCGGAGAGACCATACAAGCCGCCTTTGCCAGTCCTGATAAACCTAGTTCAGGAGTTGGTGCTACTATTGGTTTTGATTCGTACGGCCCGCATTCAGAAGGTTGGTGGTCAATCTCTCCTTACAGTTGTAAAAAAGCCTTGACTGGTTCTTTAGGGCAGTCTTGGAAAGCAGCAGGTTACGTGCTAGCGAAAACAGGTAACCGAATTACTCATCCTCCGACAGGAGATGCCGGAACCTGCATAAATATGAACAAGAATTTTAAAAGTAGTGCGTCTAGTTGTCAATCCGGAGAAATAAAAGCTTATTTTAAAAAACTTCCAGCTCTCCACCGCACTGACCGGAACCGGGGGCGCAGGCTGCGACTAATAGGTGAAACTTGGCATGTTTATCTATATTCAAGAGATCATTGCACAACTAGATTCAAGCCTTATGGAGTTATTGATAATCAATGTAGTGCTTGGAGACTCTATCATTCCTACACAACCTGACAGGGGATCACGAAAAACAAGGAAAGTCCAGAACGAGTTACCAGGGGGACACTCCGTTACACGACATGGGCAAAATCGTCACTCCTGACTCTGTGGAGACCATCCCATGCTCCTCCTGACCTTATCCAGAATTGGGGTAAATGGTAGGATACGGCGGCATGGCTGAGGTGCATTGTTCCCATCTGCGACTACCGGGGGAGCCGGGGTTCTGGTGTTTCCGCCTGGATGGGCAGGGCCTTATCCGTGATTTGCGCCCCGAGGCACCGGGTCATGACCCGGAGGCCCGCCATGATCGCCATTGGCGCTGGCAAGGGGACTGGTTGAGTCCGGCGGCGGTGGACTTGCAGATCAACGGTCTGCAAGGCCTTTGGTTCGGCCACCTGGAAGCGGAGCAGTTGGGCCGTCTTCACCAGGCCCTGGCGTGGCTCCGGCGGCAGGGGGTGGATGCCGTCTGTCCCACCCTGATCACCGCGCCACTGGCGCGGTTGCGCCGGAGCCTGGCTCTGCTGCGCCAGGTTCGGCAGCAACAAAGCCCAGGGGAAACCCGGCTGCTGGGGGCCCATCTGGAAGGTCCTTTTCTGGCGGAGAGCAGGCGCGGCGCCCATCCTCGCTCCCATGTGCAACCCCTGGATCCGGCGCAACTCGAACAACTCATGGAGGGTTTCAGCGCCGAGGACGTGGCCTTGCTGACCATGGCGCCGGAACTGGACCCCCACCATACCGCCCTCACCTGGCTGACGGAGCAGGGCATTGTGGTGAGTCTTGGTCATACGGAGGCCAGTCAGACACAAGCCGCCGCCGCCTTCACGGCAGGGGCGCGCCTGCTGACCCACACGTTCAACGCCATGCCCCCCTTGCGCCACCGGGCTCCGGGTCCCGTTGCCGCCGCCTGCCTGGCCCCGGAGCCGGTGTTCCTGGGGCTCATTGCCGATGGGGTCCATGTTGATCCTGCCGTGGCGGTGCTGCTCATCCGCATGGCCCCTGGCCGGGTGGTGCTGGTGAGCGACGCCCTGGCCCCCTACGGCCTGGCGGAGGAGGGGCGTCATCCCTGGGGGCAGCGCTGGATCACGGTCCGGCAGGGGGTCTGTCGGATGGAGGACGGCGTCATGGCGGGCGCCACGGTGGGCATCCTGGAGGGGGCCAGCCGGCTGGCCCGCTGGAGCCGCAACCCGGACGAGGCGATTCTGGCGGCAACCGTCCGGCCACGGGCCGCGTTGGGGTGCGGGGGCGGTGTGGTTCAGCACCTGCAGGGCGCCCCTCTGGCCCGACTGCTGCGATGGCGCTGGCAACCGGAGGCGGGCCGTCTCAGTTGGGCTACACCGCGATTGCCGGCCTGACGGCCCCTCTGCCGGGCCAGGCTAGGCCATGGCGTCCGCAGCCGGGGTGTCTGCATCCGGGGCGGACCCTGGGGCCGCTGTTCCCTGAACGGCTTGCCAGTGTTGAACCAAGGCCGACTGGGCATTGCGTCCGGCTTCGCCCCGACGACGGGGAACCGGACGGTAGGATCCATCGGCCTCCATCTGCCAGGCTCCGCAGTTGTCCTGTAGATAGAGGCTTAGCAGGATCTCCAGCTTCTGGCGCAGGAGGGGATCTTCAACCGGGGTCAGGCACTCCACCCGGCGGTCCAGGTTGCGGGTCATCCAATCGGCGCTGCCGATGTATGCCTGCGGGTTGCCGCCGTTGCCGAACCAGAAGATGCGGGAGTGCTCCAGGAAGGGGCCAATGATGCTGACCACGCGAATGGATTCGCTCAAGCCGGGCACACCGGCCCGCAGGGCACACATACCCCGCACCACCAGTTCGATGCGAACACCCGCCTGGGCCGCCCCGTAGAGGGCCTGGATGATGGCGGGATCCACCAGGGAGTTCATCTTGGCGCGAATATGGCCTCCCCGTTGCTCCCTGGCGTGTTGGATTTCCCGCCTGATCATGGCCTCCATGCGATCCCGAAGGGTCACCGGCGCCACAAGCAGTTTGCGGAAGCGCTGCTGCTTCCCATAACCGGTGAAGTAGTTAAATAGCTCCACCAGGTCCTGGCCAATCATTGGGCAACAGGTGAACAGGCCAAGGTCTGTATAGAAGCGAGATGTTTTTACGTTGTAATTACCGGTGCCAATGTGTGCATAGCTTTGTAGACCGTGTCGCTCCTTGCGCACAATCAAGGCTATTTTTGTGTGGGTCTTGTAACCCAGAACCCCATAAACAACATGAACACCGGCCCGCTCCAGTTGCCGGGCCCATTGAATGTTGTTGTCTTCATCAAAGCGCGCCTTCAACTCCACCAGAGCCAATACCTGCTTTCCATGCTCCGAAGCCCGCTCCAGCGCGTCCACAATGGCAGACTCTTTTGACAGTCGATAGAGTGTGAGTTTGATGGCCAATACATCCGGGTCATCGGCAGCCTGGTTAATAAACTCCTCCACCGAACCGGCAAACAGGTCATAGGGGTGATACACCAGCACGTCACCCCGGCGAATCACGTCAAACACACTCTCGAATTCCTCCCGGGGGAGGGAGCCATCCGCCAGCAAACTCTTCTGGGCCCGACGAAACGGCGGCGGCACCCTCCCCCGATGAGGGGAATAGCGGAGTTGGGGTTGAGCCGTGGTGGTGAGATGGAACAGATCGTCCAGCCCCAGGGGGCCACGGATACGATAGAGATCTTCCTGCTCAACCGCCATGCCTGCCATCAATTGATCCACCACCGCCTGGGGCATATGCTCATCCACCTCAAGGCGCACCACCCGCCCTTCCAGACGGCGCTTGCGCAGGCTGGCTTCAATGGCTTGCAGCAGGTCGTCCGCTTCCAATTCCAGATATTCCAGATCCGCGTCACGGGTCACCCGGAAAAAATAATGCCCCGTCACCACTGTGCCGGGAAAAAGCACGTCAAGATTGTGGGCGATGATCTCTTCCAGAAGAACAACCGTGCGCACAGGGCCGAGGGTGGAAAGCTCGGTGGGAATATCCACAAAACGGGGCAGGCTTCTGGGCGCCTTCACCCGGGCAAACTGGTGGCTGCCGATTGCCGAATCCTGAATAAGCACTGCAATGTTCAGGCTCAGGTTGCTGATAAACGGGAACGGATGAGCCGAATCCACCGCCAGGGGGGTGAGCACGGCAAAGACAAGCGACTGAAAGTACCGGGTGGTCCAGTCCCGCTGGCGACGGTTGAGTTCCGTATATCTCAGAATCTCCACGCCATGGTCCTGCAGGGTGGGAACAAGGTAATGCTTGTAGTGATTTTGTTGTTGTTGTAACAAAGGGGTGAGTTGCTCGCGAATATCCAGCAACTGTTGCAGGGGTGAGCGGCCATCCAGGCTGAGTTGGTCAACCCCTGCCTCCACCTGGGACTTGAGGGAAGCCACCCGCACCATGAAAAACTCGTCCAGGTTGTTGCTGAAAATGGCGCTGAATCTGGCTTGCTCCAGCAGTGGCGTTTGGGGATTCAGCGCCTGGGCCAGCACCCGCTGGTTAAACTGAATCCAGCTTCGCTCCCGGTTAATAAACGAGGACGCGGAAAGGCCGACGGCTGCCATGGAAGACAAGAGAAAGTCCAGCAGGAGGCTGTGACACAACATCCTTGCTTCTTTCTAGCAGATTTTCAGTTTTTCCCTGGGGGAAGACCGCTCCACAATGCACTGCCCTCATGCCAGGGGCTGGCGCTGGCGTTGCAGGGCGCCGCTGATGAGGGCAGCCACAATCACCAGAGCAACAATGCCCACCCAGAAGGGGGCCCGCGGCGCCAAGGTGAACAAAGCGCCGGCAACGGGGGGACCGATGGACGTTCCCAGGCTGTTGAGGGCTTGCAGGCTGCCCAACCCCTGCCCCTGGCTGCCGGCATCCAGCCGCCGGGAAATCATGGCCCGCAGGGACGGGGCCGTCACGCCAACACCGCCGGCCAGAAGCACCACGGCGCTGTAAATGGTTGGTTGGGCCATGGGGCCGCCCTGGGGGTTGGATGCCGGCTGGGCCAGGCACACCAGCAGGCAGCCCGCCAACACCAGACCGATGCCCACCATGGTGAGGCGCCGCTCCCCCAGCCAACGACTCAGGGGACCGATCAGCCCCCCCTGCACCAGGGCCGCCACCACCCCCACCAGCATGAACGCCTTCCCCACGTCCACCGCCTGCCAGGCCAACACCAGGCTGAGGAAGGGCACCAGGATGGTGGTGAAGCCGTTGAACACCAGGAAAAACAGACCGAACCCCAGGCTCAGCCCCCCCACCCGGGGATTCAACAGCAGTTCCAGCACCTGACGCAGGGGAATGAGCCGGGCCGGGCCGGGCATGGGCTGGCGGGCCGTGGGGGGCAGGGTTTCCGGGAGCAGCAGGAAGGTAACCAGGAAGTTGAGAAGCGCGATGGAAACCGCCATGACAATGGGCAGTTGCAGATGCGCCTCCGCCAGCCAGCCCCCCAGCCCCGGCCCGATGATGAACCCCAGGCCGAACGCCAGACCGATGAGCCCGAACGCCCGGGCCCGTCCATCCGGCGGCGTGATGTCCGCGATGACGGCCTGGGCGGTGGCGGCCGTGCCCCCCGTGGCCCCGTCCAGAATGCGGCCCGCGAACATCACCGGCAGCCCCCCGGCCATGGCGAGCCAGCCCCAGCCGCTGTCGCCGTCCCCCAGACCGGCGCCCACGCCAAACAGTCCCACCCCCACGGCAGAACCGGCAATACAAACCAGCATCACCGGCCGCCGGCCAAAGTGATCGCTCAGGGAGCCGATTACCGGCGTTGCCAGGAATTGGGCCATGGTGTAACTGCCCCCCAGCAGGCCGATCACCAGCCCCAGTTGAGCGGCCGGGACCAGGGGGGCCACCAGGAAGGTGAGCAGAGGGAAGACCACGCTTTCGCCAACGCGGTCGTAGAGCAGGGTGAGAAAGACGCAGAACAGCGTCGAGGGGCGCTTCCAACTGGCCATCAGGACAGGTCTCGCGCCGCTTCGGCACCATCCATGGGCGTTCCGGGTCCGAATGGGACAAGGCTAGGGTACCCGAGTTCCGGATCAGGGAAGCAGGGGAAACAGCGCCTTCCCAGCGGAACCGTTCTGCCCGTTCTGCATCCCATGGCCTCTCATCTCGTCAGAAGAGGAGGGAGAAGGTGAGCTTGAGGGAATGGTCTACGGGAGTATCTGTGGTGGTGTTTTCTTCCCGCTCCCCTTCCAGGGCAATTTCCCAGGGTTGTGTCTGCCCCTGCTCAAGGTAGGGAGTGAGGGACCAGAGGATGCCGTAGCTTCTGCTATCCGGGGAAAGCGCCACTGCCACGCCAGGCGTCAGGGTGAGGCGGTCGTTGGCGGCGGGGAAGCCGTAGGCCACCTCCGCCGTGAACTGCTGCCCGTTGCTGCCGGGTGCGTCCAACCCCTGGATGACGGTGGGACTCAGCAGGGCATCCATGCCGGATGCGGCGTCGCCCACGGCATGACTCACCGCGAGGGACGGCCCGCGATTGGACGGGGAGGGTTGCCAGGCGAAGGAGAGGGCCAGGCCCTGCTGGCGGAACTCCTCTTCCACGTGGGTCACCAGGGAGCGGCCCTGCACCTCGGCAGTGATGCCCCGCTGGGGATCGTTCCAGGCGAGGGCGGCGCCCAGTTCCAGACCGAAGCCGGATTCTGCGTCACCCCCATCGTGGCGGATACCCATCTCCAGGGAGGGGAGGAGGGCGGCGCCGTTGGCCAGGGGAACAGGGCGTGTGGCCTCCAGCCCCACCCGGAGCCGGGAGACGTTGCCCTCGGCGGCGGCCAACCCTTCCACCTCTGCGGTGGTGGTGTTGACGGCGAGCAGGTCAACCGTAGTGGCAATGCTCAACCCCTCGCCGCCCCCATCCAGCAGCAGGCCGTCCATGCCCACGGCGCCCATGGCCATGGTGGCGGCGGGTTGATATTCCCTCTCGACGCCATCCGGTTTGACCGAGAGCGTACCCCAGCCGTAGCCGGCCACGGCCCAGACGCCGAGGCGGGGGGTGAGGGCATAACGGCCATAGGGGAACAGGCCGGTGAGGGCGCCGCTGAGGGCTGCATCACCTTGGTGATCGCCCCCTCCCCCATAGGAGCCGTTGCCCCAGGAGCGGGCGAGGGCGGCCCCGGCCTGCCACCGTTGGGTGCGCCAGTCCGCCCCCACCAGGGCGGTGCTCACACTGCCGGACAGGGAGAGGGTGTCTTGTCCATGGAAGGAGGCGAGCGCCCCCTGCCCCCAGACGGCCAGCCGTGGCCCCCCTCCTGCTTCCATCCCTTCCCCTTCCCCTGCTGCTACTGCTGGTGGTGGGGAGAAGGCGAAGGAAGAACCCTGCGCCACCTGCTGGCTGCTGACGGTCTCGAAGCCCAACAGCTTGGCCAATGCCCCTTCATTCTCCTCTAACGGTGTAGCAGTGAGTTCCTCCCCTGCCACGGTGATGTTCAGGCCCGCTGGGGGGTTGGTGGTGAAGCGATCCTGCACGGCAGTCACCACCTGCTGCGCCACGGTGCGGCCAAAGCGCACCTGCCAACCCGCCGTGGCGCTGGCATCCACCTGTGACCCGGCCAGCACCACCACCCTGATCGCTGCCGTCAGTCCCTCGTAGTCCCCACCACTGGCATTGATGGTTACGGTGACGATGCCCGCCTCCTGCCCCGCCGTCACCCTCACCCGCTGCTCAGTGCTCCAGTTGGCAGGGGTGAAGATCAGCATGTTCTGATTACCCGCCCGCTGCGGGTCCGTATCCACCATCAACCCACTATCTCCAGACACGGTCACCGTCACCGGGGCGGTGGGGGTGGTATCCAGCTTGAGGGCGAAGCCGGCCTGCCCGCCGCTGAGCATCTGCACACTGGCGGCGGAGAGGGCCAGGCCCGGATCGTTGTCCCTCACCCCCACCGTGGCGGTGGCGGGGCTGCCCACCCTGTAGCCGGCGCCGCTGCCCACCGTGGCGGTCACCGCGCCATCCGGCTCATCCGTGGCGTCATCCTCGGTGGCGACCGTGAAGGTTGCCGCGCCACTGTCGTTCACCACCACGGTGCGGCGGCCGCTCTCGCCGCTCTCCACCACGCTGCCGCTCTCGCTGACCTGTACGTTGACGCTGAGTGTCTCCCCTGCTGCGGGTGGGGGCGCGACACTCACGGTGAAGGAGGCCGCTGCCCCTTCCGTCACAGGATCACCACCGCTGACGCTCGCCCTCGGCAGGGTCACCACCGGCGTCACCGGATTCACGGGCGTGACTGGATTGATGACAGGAGCAGCGCTCACCACGATGTTGAAGGTATCGGATACCGTGCCGCCGTTACTGTCATCGGCAGTGACCTTGACGGAGAGGGTACCCACGTCGGCTGACTGGGGTGTGCCGGAGAAGGTGCGGCTGGCCTCTGTGAAGGTGAGCCAATCGGGTAATGCGCTGTCATCCCCCCGCGTTGCCGTATAGCTGAGGGTATCGCTATCGGCATCAGCGAACGTGTTGGCCGGGAACTGGTAGCTGAAGGCCGTGCCTGCCCTGGCGCTCTGATCCGCAATGGCGTTGGCCACCGTGGGCGCAGTGTTGGGACTGTCGTTATCCGTCACCGTGACCGCCACGTTACCCGTCACGCTGTTGTACCCGCCACCGCTGGCAGTGTGGGCCAGCGTGGCGCTGTCGTTGGTGGTGTCGTCGTCCTCACCCGCCGCCACCGTCACTGTCTGGGCGGTGTTCCAGGTGCTGGTGGTGAAGCTCAGGGTGTTCTGATTACCGGGGCTACCGGAGTTGGTGTCCACCGTCACGTCCCCAGTGGCGCCGCCCACTGTCACCGTCACCGTACCCGTGGGCAGGGTGGCCAGCCTCACCGTATAGCTGTTGCTGCTTCCCTCTGCAACGGTCAACGACGTGGCGCTGAACACCAGGGCGGCGGTGTCGTTATCCGTCACCGTGACCGCCACGTTACCCGTCACGCTGTTGTACCCGCCACCGCTGGCAGTGTGGGCCAGCGTGGCGCTGTCGTTGGTGGTGTCGTCGTCCTCACCCGCCGCCACCGTCACTGTCTGGGCGGTGTTCCAGGTGCTGGTGGTGAAGCTCAGGGTGTTCTGATTACCGGGGCTACCGGAGTTGGTGTCCACCGTCACGTCCCCAGTGGCGCCGCCCACTGTCACCGTCACCGTACCCGTGGGCAGGGTGGCCAGCCTCACCGTATAGCTGTTGCTGCTTCCCTCTGCAACGGTCAACGACGTGGCGCTGAACACCAGGGCGGCGGTGTCGTTATCCGTCACCGTGACCGCCACGTTACCCGTCACGCTGTTGTACCCGC